>JAFUVF010000009.1 GCA_017483735.1 Lachnospiraceae bacterium
ATACAGCATATAGCGGAGGAGCTGCATAATTACATTATAATCCGTTTCCGATTTATGTTCAATAAGAGTTATCATAAACAGATTATCCCCTTTGGGAAGATGCACCTCCTTTACAACATCCGCATTTCTCTCCTCCGTAAACATTGGGATGAAGCGTTCCGTCACGTCCACAATATCCTCCGCCCTCACGTCCTTTAGGATATCAATGTCCGAATAATCCCTAAGGAGCTGGGCGCATAAGGTGGCATTGCCGAATATCAGCTTTGCCCCGCTGTCCGATACCTTTGAATTTGAGATTGTTTCTCTTGTTTTGCCTGTCTTGTTCATATACAAAAACCTCCTGTGATATATTTGTCCTGACACAATACCACAGAAGGCTTTTTTCTGGTCAAAAACTTCACGAAATGTGAAGAAATAAATTTTTTTGTTTACGAAATGTGAACTACTGCGCCTTCAAATACGCCTCACACCGCTTTGCCACATTCTCCTTAAGGTTATAATAATACAGTGAATAATCCCCGTTATGGAAGCTGTCCGTACCAAAGCCCTGCCCTGCGATGGGCTGTATTGCCGTCGTTGTAGTAACTATAACTCCTCTCTCAGAGTCAATCACGGCATCCGCAGCTTCTTTAACATCCTTAAAGCCGCCCTTCTCATTATCCGGTATCCTTCCTCCCAGATTTAGCTCTGCTCCTGCGTAGGTTTCATCTCTCTTCCAGTTTAGAGGATTTATGCATTGTGCTCCGGGAAGAATCACAAGGCTGTCCTGATTCTTGTTGCCTGCGCCCTCGGTATTCCATGAGACTATTACTCCCGTGTCCGTCTCGCCTTCCGCAAATTTGAGCTGCGGATTTGCGTCCAAAAATTCATCCGTCACAGAATAACCTATCACATACGCCGCCACCATCCTATCCAGGTATTCCGGGTGTTCTGACATATATTTGGAGAGTACATTTGTAAGCATCTGCGAGCCTTGGGAATGTCCCGCAAGAATGAAAGGTCTGCCCTCATTGTCCTCCTCAAAATAATGGTCCAAGGCGGCAAAGATATCTGTCTGCGGAATACTCGCCGACAAAGCATCCCTCTCTTCCGTGGATAATCCGAATACTGACGCCAGATTTATCTGACGGTAATATGGAATGAAAAGATTGGTAGAATCCTCATAGACAGAAGCCTGTGCAGCATAATATCCCTGTGCGGCTTTCCGCATTGCAGGCTCATCTATATCGCACACCGTGGGCGCTCCCTCCGACGCATCCATAAATGCCGTAGGATACAGATAGACGGTATCTATAAGCTTTGTCCTCTCCTTGGGATGCAATAGCCAGTTATCGTCATCTTCATAGTCCGTAGGGATAATCTCTTCCGCCGCAGCTTTATCCCTTTCTTTGCTTTCTTCTGTACTTCCCAGCGACCTTGCATTACCTGCGCATGCGGAAAGCACAAAGAAAATTGAAATTACAAGCGCCGCTGTTATAAGTTTGGTAGGAAATATTTTTTTCATATTCTGGTCTCCCTTGCCTCCATACTCATTGTCTCCAATTCTGTTGAATATAAGTCTAGCACATTGAGACCGAAATTTAAAGAACAGCTTCATTTCCCTACACAATACCACAGAAGGCTTTTATATAGTCAAAGCTTCACGAAACGAAAAGCTACTGCGCTGTCACAAGCCTTCCTTCCGAAAGCTCCTTATTGTTTGCATCCGCTATAACCACATCCCCCTCGGACAGTCCGGAGGCTATGGCGGATTTTGAATTGCCCCGGTAAAGAAGCTCCACGGGAGTTATTACTGCTTTTCCTCCCTTTACCGTGAATACCCTGTACTCATCATTTTCTTTGAAAAGTGCGCTGTTTGGAACGCTTATCAGGTTCTCTCCCGAGAATGTGATAAATTCCACATTTACCTCATATCCGTCCTTAAGCTGCTGCTTTTCATCCTTATCCACGGCTACGATAACCTTTACCCTGTATTCGTCATTTCCCAAGGCTGACACGGTCTTGTCCGCATAATCGTGTATTTTTGTAATATATCCGGTGTAATTTCTCTTTTCGCTCTTTAATTTATGAACAATATTTACTATTCCTCCGGGAGTTAAATATGGCTCCTCGCTTGTGAGGACATTACATTCCACATTTAATACCGCTTCTCCCCTCATAGTGGCTATCACATCTCCCGCTGTCACTCTGTTTATATTTTCTACGGGCAGATCACTTATTACCCCGTCATATTTTGCCGTAATATTGCACGCCGCAATCTTTCTGTCTAATTGATTAAGCTCCGAAAGCTTTGCTGCAATTTCATTATCGATTCTTAGCGCCGACGCATTTGAGTTTGTATTGTTTAATTTCTTTTCAAGCGCCTCCTTATTTGCCTTTATTTTTTCAAGCTGGATATTAAAATCATCCTTTATCGCAGCGTAATAATCGTTGTTTAACGAGCCGGAATTCATACGGTTCACTGCATCCTCATAGGCATACTTCGCATTGTCATACTCATCATCCGCATTATCGTACTCTTTTTTCGCTTCCGCAAGTCTGTCTTTTAAATCAACCAAATCCGAATCCGAATCCCCTCCCGACACAGTTGATGCTGCTTTTATCCGCTTTTCCAGACTGCTTACCAGCTCTTTATAATAATCCCTTGAGGTGTCTGCCTGATTCCTTGCCACTCTCAGCGTATTTATATATATTTCCGGAGAAGTAGTCATATCCTCCGTATATGAGCTCAGCTTCCTCTGGCTCTCTACCTCCCTTATCGTATACTCCGCTTCCTCTATGCTGGCGATTATATCGTTTCTGTTTATATTTACATCCTGTGTAGCTTCAACCTTGGATGCCTGTAACGCCGCAATCTCGGAGTTTACAATCTCCTTCTGATATTGCAGATCCTTATCGTCTATTACTGCGATCACATCCCCCGCATTTACGGAAGAATTCTTCGATACATTTATTGTGAGCACATTTCCCTCAACCTCACTTATATAATTTATTTCATCTCCCTTTTTGACAACACCGTTTACCGTGAAGGAATCCTTATAATCTCCCGGTACTATCTCCACACAGCTTACCTCCAGAGGGTCATATAAAATATAGAAAATTCCTCCCGCAATGCATACTGCAAGAATAATGCCGATAATGATTTTTTTTGCCTTTTTCTCTGCAAAAAATTTCTTAAATTTTTCCATGGTTTTACTCTCTCTCCTTTAATACATCCGTAAGCTCTATATTGAAAAGATCCTTCAATATCAAAATGATTGACACCGCTGTGGCGCCAAAGCATATAGCGAAGGCAAAAATGCGCAGGGGTGCCGTAATCGGTATTAGTATTGTCTCCGTGTCGGTATCTACGGCAAACTGCAATATTTTTTTAAGCATTATGACAAACGGTATCCCCAGAATTATACCTGAAATGAAATTTACCGTCTGCTCGGAAATAATTATCTCACTTATCTCCGAACGCTTCATTCCCAGTACCATCAGGGTTCCGAATTCGTTCTTGCGCTCACGCACGCCGATGCTTATAATGCTGTAAATCATTATAATACCTGCAATTACGGAAAAGACCGCAATGAAGTCAAGCATAAGAACCGTCGTCCCCATCATCTCGTTGTAGCCGTCCAAGGCATTATTTGCATCAACAATATAGCTTATATTTTTAAGCTTTGAAAACTCCGAAAGCACAGTATCATCCATGCCTCTCTCACACTTTATCAAAAGCGAATCCCCGCTTGGCGAAACCGAAAACAAATTTTGCAGTCCCTCCATCGATATATATGCCCCCATTCCCGAATCATCCTCTATTACCTCTGTCACATATACCTTTACAGGCTCACCTGTGCGGCACAGATATGCGGAGTCTATCTCCACCGTATCCCCTGCCTTTATATGAAGTCTGTCGGCAAGATGATGGCTTATTATGATCCCGTCATCCCTCGGTTCAAAAAAATTATAATAATGATCCATTATACTGTAAAGCTCGGATTCCTTATCTATTGCCATAAGGGAAACATATTCGTATTTATATGTTCCTGTAAGCTTTACCTGATATGAAGCCATAAGCTCTCCCTTGCTTATTCCCTCGATTTTTCTGATTATCTGCTCTGCGCTATCAGGCGTTATATTGCTTCCGAGCTTAACCTTATAATCATATTTTTCCACCTTTCCAAACTGGTTCTCGGCGGATTTTTTTGAAGCAAAATTATATGCCGGAAGCACGCATGTCATGGCAAAGGGCAGCGCTATCGCCACGGCTATAACTGCACTTCTAAGCTTATTTCTGAGTATCGCCGTAGCGGCAAGCTTCTGCCTCGTATTTAAGCGTGCCTCAAGCCACGGCGGAAGCTTTACGTTTCCTCCCTGCGGAGGATTTGAACGCATACTCTCTGCGGGATTTATCTTCAGCACATCATATACCCCTAAGAATACTGCAATCAAAGCTGTCAAAATATCAATCACAAATATCTTGAAAATAGTATCGGGATATATTGTAAACAGCCTGCTGGGAACATTATAATAGTTCATATCATCCAAAAAAAGATATTGCGCAAAATACTCTGCGGGAAGAATGGGAAGTATTGCTCCGAGTATTCCGATCAAAACTCCCTGAAGCATATATACCTTCATTATCTCCATATCCGTGGTTCCGAAGGCCTTGAGCGTACCTATAAGCTGTCTGTCCTTATCAACCATCTTTTTAAGGATTATGTAGAGCATGAATACCGTTACTGCCATAAAGATTGTGGGAATAACGGCAATTATCATCTCGTATGCTTCAACCTCATCCGATATGCATAAATACGCATCACTTTCCTTTCTCGGTGTGCTCCCGTTATATCCGTATTGTGAAAGCATACTCTCTAAACCATAATATACATCGGAATAGGAATATCCTCGGGACAGCTCAATCCCTATATTGGTAACGATATTCTCCCTGTTTAAAAGCTTTTCCAATCCCTCCCTGCTCATTATTGCAATATCATATATGGAGTAATCCGGACTGTACAATGCGTCATCCGGCATTGGATTTAAGTATTCCGACGCATACCCGATGCCCGAAACCTTCAATTCATAATTTCTGCCGTTTGCAAGTACATTTACGGTATCTCCCTTTTGAATTCCGTATACATCGGCAATATTTTTTCCTAAAAATATTTCATCCGAATTTACTTCGTCGTAAACAGGCTCCAGAGTAATCAGGTTCATTGTGTCATCCGGCGAATATGCAAGGACATGGAGTGTAATTATCTTGTCGGAGTCTTCGGGGATAAGCCTTATATTTCCTTCAAGCCTTCCAAAGGTATTTTCCACTCCCTCAATGCTTTCAAGACGGCTCAGATCTGATGATGGCATACCCTCGACACTTGCCATCACATCAGAAAGTCTGCTGTCATCAAGATATTTCATTCCTTCCCTGTCCAGATTTTTCAAGAAATCCGACATCGCAATGTATACGAGAGAACCGAGGGCAATGATGAATACAGCCCCGAGGTACGAAATCTTATTCTGCAATATTGTTCTTATTACATTTTTGAAATATTGCCTCATTACCAATTAACCTCATCAGGGTTCATTGGTTTTTCATTTATCTGAATTTTTTCTATATTTCCGTCCCTGAAATATATTACCTTGTCTGCAACAAGTGCGATATCCGCATTATGAGTGACGATTATAACAGTTTTTTTGTAACGCCTGTTAAAATCCAGAAGAAGCTTAAGTATTTCCACGCCTGTCTTGATATCCAGCGCTCCCGTCGGCTCGTCACAGAGCAAAAGGTCGGGATTCTTGCACAAGGCTCTCGCAATAGCGACACGCTGCTGCTGTCCCCCCGACATCTTTGCAGGATAATAATCCGCTCTCGCCAAAAGACCTACCGCCTCCAACAATTCATTTGGATTCAACGGATTTTCCGAAAGCTCCGCCGCCAGTGAAATATTTTCAATGGCGCTCAAATTAGGCATCAGATTATAGAACTGAAAGACAAAGCCGATATACTTACGTCTGTAGTCCGTAAGCCCCGCCTTGTCCAATTCGTGAACAGGCACAATGTCATAGAAAAGCTTACCCTCGGTAATTGTGTCGATTCCTCCGATTATATTGAGCATGGTGCTCTTTCCCGAACCGGAGGGACCCAAAATTACAACAAACTCCCCCTCATCTATGGTGAGATTTACACCCTTTAATGCCCTGAGTACAATATCGCCTGTAACGAAGTCCTTAATCATCCCTTCGGCACGCAATATGGTACGCTTCGTATTCTTGCTGTCCATATTATTTTCGCTCATTTGGCATATCTCCAAAAAAAATCATGTTTAGTGAACATTATATACCTTGATGCGCTCATAAACGTCTCAAAAATTTATTTTAATATCCCATAAGCGCCTTGTCAACCTCTCCTGCCACAGCCCTTCCCTCTGAAAGCGCCCACACGACGAGTGACTGCCCCCTGTGCATATCCCCTGCGGTATAAACATTCTCAACGGAGGTCAAATATCTTCCGGCTTCGGTTTTTACATTTGTCCTTCCGTCGATCTCAACCTTAAAATCATCCGTTACATATTTTTCGCTTCCGAGGAAGCCTGCCGCAATCAAAACAACCTCGCAGGGTACCTGCTTCTCGCTCCCCAAAACCGGAAGCATATTCATACGTCCTGTCTTTTCGTCCTTCTTTGCTTCAAGCTGCACCAAAACCACAGCCTTAAGCCTGCCCTTTTTGTCCTTTACGAATTCCTTTACAGTAGTTTGATAAACTCTGGGGTCAGAACCGAATTTCCATATAGCTTCCTCCTGCCCGTAATCCACCTTAAGTATCTTTGGCCACTCCGGCCATGGATTTGAGGGAAGTCTCGTCTGTGCAGGCTTTGGCATCATCTCTAATTGAGTCACGCTTTTTGCCTGCAATCTTATACAGGTACCGACACAGTCGTTTCCTGTATCTCCGCCGCCTATTACGATTACATTCTTATCCTTGACAAGCTCATAGGGATAATCCTTAAACCCGGAATCCAGGAGGCTCTTCGTTACCCTCGACAGAAAATCCACGGCAAAATATATCCCCTCCGCATCTCTTCCGGGAGCGTTTATATCCCTGGGGTTGGAGGCTCCGCAGGCAAGTATTACCGCATCATATTCCTTTTTTAGCTTTGATGCCTTTATATCCCTACCCACATCCGTATTTACAATAAACTTAACCCCGGCAGCCTTTAAAAGGGTAATCCTTCTGTCTATAAGAGCCTTGTCCAGCTTCATATTGGGGATGCCGTATCTTAACAGTCCGCCCACTCTGTCCCGTCTTTCGTACACGGTAACCTCATGTCCTCTCGTATTCAGGTATTTTGCCGCCGAAAGCCCGGAGGGCCCGCTCCCTATTATTGCAATCCTTTTGCCGGTGCGCTCTGCGGGCGCACTTTCCTTTACAAGCTCATTTGAAAACGCATATTCTATGATTGCCTTCTCATTTTCCTTTGTTCCGACGGGAAGCCCGTGCAGTCCGCAGGTACAAGCCGCCTCGCACAAAGCCGGACACACCCTGCTCGTAAACTCGGGGAAGGGATGTGTCATCGAAAGCCTTCTGTACGCCTCAGAAAGCTTCCCCATATAGACCAAATCATTGGTCTCCGGCACAAGATTATGAAGAGGACAGCCGCTTGCCATTCCGCTTATCATTACCCCTGCCTGGCAAAAGGGTACGCCGCAGTCCATACACCTTGCAGCCTGCTTACGCCTCTCATCAAGGCTCATATTCCCGTGAAATTCCTTGAAATCCTTTACTCTTTCGGCTTCCCTTCTCACAGGGTCGTCCGCTCTTTCATATTCCAAAAATCCTGTTGCTTTTCCCATAATCTTTCTCCCGTTTTTAACCTATAAATTCCTTGAACGCCTCAATTTTGGCAGTTTCCGCATCCTCGCCCTTCTCCTCGTTCTTGGCGATAAGCCGTAGGATTTCCTTATAATCCGAGGGTATTATCTTCTTAAAATGCGGCAGATATTCATCAAAATCCGAAAGTATCTCCTTTGCCTTTTTAGAGCCCGTGTATTCAAGATGATTCTTCAAAAGCTTTTTTATCTCCTCTATATCGCTCTTATTGTCCGTGATTTCCTCCATCTCTATGAGCTCCTTGTTCACATTCTTATAGAGATTGTTGTGCTCATCAAGAACATAGGCGATACCTCCGCTCATACCTGCGGCAAAGTTCTTTCCCGTCTCTCCCAAAATAAGCGCTATGCCTCCCGTCATATACTCGCAGCCGTGCTCCCCCACGCCCTCTGCGACACATACTGCGCCGGAATTTCTGATACAGAATCTCTCCCCCGCAATGCCGGCTATATATACCTCTCCCGAGGTTGCGCCGTAGAGCGCCACATTTCCAATGATAATATTCTCATGAGGGTCGTATTTTGCATTTTCGGGTGCCTTCACTATGAGCTTTCCGCCGGATAAGCCCTTTCCGAAATAGTCGTTGCTGTCGCCGGTAAGCTTAAGAGTAAGCCCCTTCGGTATGAAGGCTCCAAAGCTCTGTCCGCCCGCCCCGGTACAGTTTATGACTATTGTGTCATCTTTTAATCCAGCCGGATTATTCCTTGTAATCTCTGCGCCCAAAAGGGTTCCGAAGGTTCTATCCACATTGCTTAAATGTATATTTATTTCCGTCCTTGTCCCCTTGGAAATTGCAGTTCTGACATTTCTGTCTGTAAGGATTGTATTCTCGTCCTTTGTCTCTTCAAGCCTGAAATCATAGCGGTTTTTGGCATCAAAGGTGGAAAGGCTTCTGTCTGTCCTTGACATATCCATAAGCACCCGGCTTAAATCAAGCCTTGCTTCCTTATCCGTAAGCCCCTCCTTGACCTTGAGCAAATCCGTCCTTCCCACAAGCTCCTTAAGAGTGCGCACACCCAGAGAAGCCATTATCTCACGAAGCTCTCTGGCAATAAATCTCATAAAATTCTCAACATATTCGGGCTTGCCCGCAAATCTCTTTCTAAGCTCCGGATTCTGCGTGGCCACACCCATGGGACAGGTATCCTTCTGGCACACCCTCATCATTACACAGCCCATAGTTATCAAAGGCGCCGTGGCAAAGCCAAATTCCTCCGCTCCCAAAATTGCCGCTATCGCCACATCCCTGCCGCTCATAAGCTTCCCGTCCGTCTCTATTACGACACGATTCCTTAATCCGTTTGCCACAAGGGTCTGATGGGTTTCAGAAAGCCCCAGCTCCCACGGGAGTCCTGCATTATGTATGGAGCTTAGGGGAGCCGCTCCGGTGCCTCCGTCATATCCTGAAACCAGCACAACCTCCGCTCCCGCCTTTGCTACGCCTGCGGCTACGGTTCCCACGCCCGCCTCAGATACAAGCTTTACGGATATCCTTGCATCCTTGTTGGCGCATTTAAGGTCATAGATTAGCTGCGCCAAATCCTCTATGGAATAAATATCATGGTGCGGCGGTGGCGAAATGAGGCTTACTCCCGGTGTGGAATGTCTGGTCTTTGCTATCCAGGGATATACCTTTCTTCCGGGAAGATGTCCGCCCTCTCCGGGCTTTGCGCCCTGCGCCATCTTTATTTGTATTTCCTTTGCGCTGACTAAGTATCTGCTTGTCACGCCGAATCTGCCGCTTGCAACCTGCTTGATTGCGGAGCTCATATCCTTCTTGCTGCCGGCTGTCACAAGCCTCTCCTCGCTCTCTCCACCCTCTCCGCTGTTTGATTTCCCATGGAGCCTGTTCATTGCTATCGCAAGGGTGGTGTGCGCTTCCTCGGAGATTGAGCCGTAGGACATTGCTCCCGTTTTGAAATGCTTTACTATTTCCTCCTCGCTCTCCACCTCCGAAAGAGGAACCGCCTCTGCAGCATATCGAAAGTCAAGAAGACTTCTCAAATATCCCGTATTCTCGGAATCGACCATTTTTGTGTATTCCTTGAATTTTTCATAATTTCCTTCCCTTGTGGAAAGCTGCAGCATATGTATTGTCCGGGGATTGTATCTGTGATTCTCCCCTTCGCTTCTTAGCTTATGCCTTCCCTGCGCCGTAAGCTCCAGATTTACCGGAAGCCCCAACGGGTCGAAGGCAAGGCTGTGCTGCTTATCGACTGCATCTCCTATATCATCAAGGCTTATCCCTCCCACACGGCTTACGGTGCCGGGGAAATATTCGTTTATAACATTTTCCGCAATGCCGATAGCCTCGAAGATTTTGCTTCCCTGATAGGATTGTATTGTGGATATTCCCATCTTGGAGGCGGTCTTTACGATACCGAATAATGCAGCTTTGTCGTAATCCTCCACGGCTGCATAATAGTCCTTGTCAAGTAATCCCTCCTCAATAAGCTCCGCTATCGTAGCATGTGCAAGATAAGGATTTACCGCAGATGCGCCGTATCCCAGAAGCGTTGCGAAATGATGTACCTCTCTTGGCTCTCCCGACTCTAGTATGAGAGACATTGCCGTGCATTTTTTGGTCTCAACAAGATGCTTGTGCACAGCGGAAACAGCAAGGAGCGACGGCAGAGCCACATGGTTTTCGTCAACTCCCCTGTCAGAGAGAATCAGTATATTTGTCCCCTCCTTGTACGCCTTGTCAACCTCCACAAAAAGATGGTCAAGCACTCTCTTCATGGGCGTGCTCTTGTAGAACAGCGTGGATACCTTGGAAACCTTGAAGCCTTCACGCTTCATATTCTCTATTTTAAGCAAATCCAAATCCGTCAGGATTGGATTGTTTATCTTCAGGACATGGCAGTTCTCCGGCTTCTCCTCCAAAAGATTACCGTTTTTGCCGACATACACAGTCCTCGATGTGACGATTTCTTCTCTCCCCGCATCTATCGGAGGGTTCGTAACCTGCGCAAAGAGCTGCTTGAAATAGTAGAATAATGGCTGATACATTTTTGACAGCGCTGCTATAGGCGTATCAACACCCATGGAGCCTATTGCCTCCGTGGCGTTCAACGCCATATTAAGTATGCCGTCATGATAGTTTTCCCAGGTATATCCGAATGCCTTCTGCAGTCTGCTTCTGTGCTCTCCTTTAAGCTCCGTAACCTTTTTGTTGGGAATCTTTATGTCGGACAGGTTTATCAGCTTTGAATCAAGCCACTCCCCATAGGGCTTTGCCTTTGCATACCTCTCCTTTATCTCTTCATCATATATTATTCTTTTTTCCTTTGTATCTATAAGGAGCATCTTCCCGGGATGAAGTCTTTCCTTTTTGATTATATGCTCCTCAGGAAGCTCCAGTACACCAACCTCGGATGACAATATAAGCCTGTTGTCATCCATAACATAATATCTCGACGGACGAAGTCCGTTCCTGTCAAGTATGGCTCCCATCACGTCTCCGTCGGAGAAAAGTATGGAGGCAGGGCCATCCCAGGGTTCCATCATTGTGGCATAATATTGATAAAAGTCCCTCTCCTCCCCTGACAGGGTCTCATTGTGCGCCCAGGGCTCCGGTATGAGTATCATTGCCGCAAGAGGCAGAGGAAGCCCGCTCATCAAAAGAAATTCCAAGGTATTGTCAAGCATTGCGGAATCCGAGCCGCTTTGTGATATTACCGGAAGCACCTTTGTCATATCCTCTGATGTAAATTTGTCCGTGTGCATTGTCTCTTCTCTTGCAAGCATTTTGTCGGCATTTCCCTTTATGGTGTTTATCTCGCCGTTATGCACAATCAGCCTGTTGGGGTGCGCCCTGTTCCAGCTCGGCATTGTATTCGTGGAGAATCTGGAATGTACCATAGCGATTGCGGACTCGTAATCCTTGTCCTGAAGATCGTTAAAGAACGTGCGAAGCTCTCCCACCAGAAACATTCCCTTGTAAACTATGGTTCTGCACGAAAGCGACGGCACATATGTGTTTATATTGCTCTGCTCAAACTCCCTCCTTACGATATATAACATTCTGTCGAAATCTATATCCTCTTTTGCGCTCTCCGGTCTTTCTATAAATACCTGCCAGATTTCGGGCATACATTCCCTTGCCTTGTTCCCCAGAACCTCCGGCGAGGAATCCACCTTTCTCCAGCAGATTATATTTAGTCCCGCCTTTCTTGCTATGATTTCAAACATTGACTTTGCCTGTCTAAGGCACAAATCCCCTGATGGGAAAAAGAACATCCCCACACCGTACTGTCTTTCCTTCGGAAGCGTTACACCATTTTTTTTGAGCGTTTTGACAAAGAATTTGTGCGGAATCTGCGTGAGTATTCCAACACCGTCCCCTGTCTTTCCCTCGGCATCCTTTCCTGCCCTGTGCTCGAGATTTTCCACTATATAGAGGGCGTCATCCACAATCTTGTGGCTCTTCTTTCCGTCTATATTTATTATCGCTCCGATTCCGCAGTTATCATGCTCAAAATCGGGCGAGTACATACCATTTGTTTTGATTTCTTCAAACAGATTCGACATATTCCTATTCCTCCACTACCTTCTTATCGGATAATCATTATCAAAGCATGCCTTACACAGGGGCAAATCCCCTACCATTTCCTTAAAATCCTCTATCCTCAAATACTCCAGAGAATCCGCATTTATACGTTCTTTTATGTCCTCCCTGGAATGTCTTGATGCGATAAGCTCTCCCGCGCTCGGCACATCCGTTCCGTAATAGCAGGGATAGAGAAACGGCGGCGAGCTTATGCGCACATGCACCTTACCTGCCCCCGCAGCCTTTAGAAGCTCTATTATCTGGCGCATTGTATTCCCTCTCACTATGGAATCGTCTATGAGAGTAATGCTTTTGCCCCTTACCACATCCTTAAGCACGCTTAACTTCATATGCACTGCTGCATTTCTTTCTTCATCCGTGGGCTTTATGAAGCTCCTTCCGATATACCCGTTTTTGTGAAAAGCCAAAGCAAAGGGTATGCCCGATTCGAAGGCATATCCCTGTGCTGCGATCAGTCCGGAATCCGGCACGCCTGCCACTATATCCGTGGGTACAAATCCGCTCTTTGCAAGAGCTCTTCCCGCATTGAACCTTGCCTCATATACGCTTATTCCGTCTATGCGGGAATCAGTTCTCGCAAAGTATATGTACTCAAAAATACAATGCGCTCTTTTGCCGTCATCCTCTATATGTTTACTATAAACCCCGTTTTTTGTGATGCTTATTATCTCTCCCGGCTCTATGTCCCTCAAAAATTCTGCATTTATTGAGGTAAGCGCTGCGCTCTCCGAAGCTAAAACGTAGCTTTCGCCCCTCTTCCCGAGGCATAGGGGCTTTAAGCCCTTGGGGTCTCTTATTCCTACAAGCTTTCTCGGGCTCATTATTATGACTGCATAGCCGCCCTTTATCTTTTTTGCCGCATTGAATACGGCTTCCTCCACGGATGAGGTTCTTACCCGCTCGCTTATTATCTCGTAGGCAAGAACCTCCGAATCCGATGAAGTGTAGTGTGCCTGCCCTCTATACATCTGTTCCTCTTTAATTTCCTTAGAATTTATAAGATTCCCATTATGGACGAGGGCAAGACTTCCTTTTACGTAATTCATTGCAATGGGCTGTGCATTCTCTATGGTGCTGCCTCCGGTGGTGGAATATCTCACATGTCCTACTCCGATATTCCCGGAAAGCTTTTCAATATCATTCCTGGAAAAGACCTCACTCACAAGTCCCATTCCCTTTTTTGTCGAGATATTTCCCATAGGACCTGATGTGTCGGTAACGGATATTCCCGCCGCCTCCTGACCTCTGTGCTGGAGTGCGGTTAGCCCGTAATATATATCCTTTGCGACCTTGCGTCCCTCCGGCGCATATATTCCGAATACTCCGCACTCCTCATGCAATTTGTCCCATTCCGAAAGCTCCAAGACCTTTTCCCCCTGCAAAAGCTACTCTACATCCTGCAACGCTGCAAAATCCTCTTCTCCCGTTCTTATCTTCACTACCTTGCTTACAGGATATACGAATATCTTTCCGTCTCCTATCTTTCCCGTATACAGCGTCTTCTTTGCGGTCTCTATCACACTTTCCACCGGTATATTGCTTACCACAACCTCAAGCTTAATCTTCGGAAGGAGTGTCATATCCATTTCTACTCCTCTGTACATCTGGCTGGAACCCTTTTGTATGCCGCAGCCTGTTACCTGAGTCACGGTTATGCCTGTCACGCCGAGGTCATTCAACGCCTTCTTGATGCTGTCGTATCTTGAAAGCTTGGTTATGATTACAACCTTGTGCATTCCGGTATCAAGCACAGTTCCGGCGGCGTTCTTCGCAGCATCCACAACCGGAACGGATGCGTTCTTTTTGGCCTCGCTGGCTTTCCCGTAATCCTCCTCTCCGAGATTTGTATTCTCGTTTGCGCTCATCTGCGCACCGGTCATATCCACTATTGAGAACCCTGCATATGCCGACGCAAGACCGTGCTCCTTTATATCAAGACCCTCTATCTCTTCCTCCTCGGACACACGCAGTCCGAATATAAGCTTTATAAGCGTAAATACCGCTATCATCGTGACGGTCGCCCATGCCGCAACAGCTGCAAAGCCCAAAAGCTGGATCCCAAGCTGTTTAAAGCCGCCTCCGTAGAAAAGTCCCACTACGCTGTCATTTCCGGGCGCAGTATCCGTCGCAAAAAGCCCTGTCGCTATGGTTCCCCAGATTCCGTTCATCATATGTACGGCAACTGCTCCCACAGGGTCATCCACATGAAGCTTGTAGTCAAGGAGCCATACTCCGAAGCATACCAAAAGTCCCGCTACCGCACCTATCACAATCGCCCCGAAAGCATCTGTCACGTCGCAGGGTGCGGTTATCGCTACAAGTCCTGCAAGGGATGCGTTCAGACACATTGACACATCGGGCTTTCCGAATCTTAACCATGTGTATATCATACATACCACAGTTGCAACGGAAGGAGCTATGGTGGTAGTCACAAAAACTGATGCCAGCTGATCCACCGAGGTACATGCCGCTCCGTTAAAGCCGTACCAGCCAAGCCATAATATAAATACTCCCAACGCTCCCACTACTATATTATGTCCGGGGAATGCGTTTACCTTTATGACTTTTCCGCTCTTGTCCTTCTCAAATTTACCGATTCTGGGTCCTACCATTATCGCTCCCACAAAGGCTGCGATACCTCCCACCATATGTATGGCGCATGAACCTGCAAAATCATGGAAGCCTATCTGTGACAGCCATCCGCCTCCCCATATCCAGTGCGCCTCAATGGGATATACAAGGGCGGAGATTACTGCTGAATATACACAGTAGCTCAAAAACTTCGTCCTCTCCGCCATTGCGCCTGAAACAATGGTGGCTGTCGTTGCACAGAACACAAGGTTAAACACAAAGTTTGACCAATCAAAGCTTTCGTATGCGGTAAAGATATCAAAGCCGGGCTTTCCGATAAAGCCTATGACATCCTCTCCCAAAAGAAGCCCAAAGCCTATAAGTATGAACACCACGCAACCTATACAGAAATCCATAAGGTTCTTCATAAGGATGTTTCCCGCATTCTTTGCTCTTGCAAAGCCGGTCTCCACCATGGCAAAGCCTGCCTGCATCCAAAAAACCAACGCTGCGCCGATCAAGAACCATACGGCAAACAGCTCGCCGTCCAATAATTCCAAAATTTCTTCACTCATAATATTTTCTCCTCATCCTTTTTATAGCTTAATATACGCTGAACAACAGCTTTCCATAGCTCGGGAAGGGCCAATACTTCTCGTCCGTAAGCATCTCCGCCTCATCCACATATCGTCTAAGCTCGTCCATCTTGGGAAGCACATCATCCCTCACAGCCTCCGAGGTCTTTTTGATGTTCTCACACTCCTTTAATGAATCCAGCGCCTTATCCAAAATGTCCGTCTTTTCGGATATGATATCCGTAAGCTCCGAAAGCTTTTCTATGGTTCCAATCTCATAGCTGCACTTTGCGTTCGGCGCAACAGCCTTTATGCTCTCCGTGGTCTTTGCAAGCTTGCTTAGATATTCCTCTATGGAGGGCAGGTAATTCTTCCTTGCCATATCCGTCATTGTGTGACCCTCTATGCTCACGGTCTTGCAATAGTTTTCGAGCATTATCTCGCACCTTGAATTAAGCTCTGTCTCCGTAAATACCTTGTGCGCTGTGAGCATCTCCACATTCTTTTTGTCCAAAAGATGCGGCATTGCGTCCGCTGTGGTCTTAAGGTTTGAAAGCCCTCTTACCTTTGTGGCCTCCTCTATCCATTCCTCGCCGTAGCCGTTTCCGTTAAAGAGGATTCTTTCATGCTTGTTAATTACCTCCTTTATAAGCTCATGTAAGGAGCTTTCAAAGTCAGGTGCGCCCTCCAGTCTGTCCGCATACTGCTTTAAGCTTTCCGCAACTGCGGCGTTTAACATCATATTGCAGCAGGCAATGCTGTTGGATGACCCCAATGAGCGGAACTCAAATTTATTTCCCGTAAAAGCAAAGGGCGAGGTTCTGTTTCTGTCCGTGGTATCTCTGGAAAACCTCGGAAGCGCATGCACGCCAAGCTTCATTATTACCTTTTCCGCTCCCTTGTACGGTGTATCGTTCTTTATTGCCTCAAGAATTTCTGTGAGCTCATCCCCCAAAAATACTGAGATTATTGCGGGCGGTGCCTCGTTTGCTCCCAGCCTGTGGTCGTTTCCGGCGGTAGCGACGGAAAGCCTGAGCAAATCCTGATAATCATCAACTGCCTGAATCACAGCGCACAGGAAAAGCAAAAATTGTGCATTCTCATAGGGCGTTTCTCCGGGGGACAAAAGGTTTGCGCCTGTGTCCGTAGCCATCGACCAGTTGTTGTGCTTGCCGGAGCCGTTCACTCCCGCAAAGGGCTTCTCGTGAAGGAGGCATACCATATTGTGACGTCTGGCAACCTTCTGCATTATCTCCATTGTAAGCTGGTTGTTGTCCGTAGCCACATTCGTGGTGGAGAATATTGGCGCAAGCTCATGCTGTGCCGGTGCCACCTCATTGTGCTCCGTCTTTGCAAGGATTCCAAGCTTCCACAGCTCCTCATTCAAATCCTCCATGAAGGCCGTTACTCTGGGCTTGATCACTCCGAAGTAATGATCGTCGAGCTCCTGCCCTTTTGGAGGCATTGCTCCGAATAAGGTTCTTCCGGTGTATACAAGGTCGGGACGCTTCTCAAACATATCTTTGTCTATAAGGAAGTATTCCTGCTCCGGTCCAACGCTTGTACGCACATATTTTACTTCATTGCCGAACAGCTTAAGTATCCTCTTTGCCTGACGGTTGAGCGCCTGCATGGAGCGAAGGAGCGGTGTCTTTTTGTCAAGCGCATCTCCCGAATAGGAGCAGAACGCCGTCGGTATGCAGAGTGTATGATCCTTTATAAATGCAAAGGATGTGGGATCCCATGTGGTATATCCTCTCGCCTCAAAGGTGGCTCTAAGGCCCCCCGAAGGAAATGAGGATGCATCAGGCTCTCCCTTGATAAGCTCCTTTCCCGAAAACTCCATAATCACTCCGCCGTCCGGAGAGGGCGTTATGAAGCTGTCGTGCTTCTCCGCAGTAACTCCCGTGAGGGGCTGAAACCAATGAGTAAAGTGCGTGGCTCCGTTCTCCACCGCCCAATCTCTCATTTCAGAGGCAACAGCCTCGGCAATCTTTTCATCAAGCCTGACATTCTCATCAATGGTCTTTTTTAAGGACGCATACACATCCCCCGATAGCCTCGCTCTCATTACCCTGTCATCAAAAACCAGAGACCCGAATATTTCAGGTACATTTTGTTTCTTCATAAAGCTTCCTCCTCTCAAAAAAAGGCGCCCCGGAATAAACCGGGACACCCTTGTCCTCAAAATAATTTTTAACCTGAATGCATTCCAAAAATATAAAAAGCGTCTCGGAATTCTCCAAGACGCCTTTGCCTTACATTTTTGTATTATAGAACGTTTTTATTATTTGTCAAGTATAATTTTTAATTTGCCGGCAGTTCAGGCGGAATCTCCGAATATGCCTGTTTTGACACATCATACGCATATGTTCCGCCACGATATGCTAAATCGGGTATCGTTAAGCTACAGATACATTTATCCAGATAGTTCAGCGACAATTCATCATTTCTTTTTAATGAAAAGTCTGCGGCATATCCTCCCAGTGAGTCCGAGAGCTGATAATTTTCGCAATAAATCTTTAACTCTTTACCCGGCGAAAGTACAACCTGCGGAAATTCATATTTATGCTTTTCTCCGTTTAATCCCAGATAATAACCCTTTGTTGAAATAGGCTTATTTCCGTTATTCTTGACAACTATATAATCATTTGCTCCCTTTGCTGACAATCTGTCTATGTTAAGATACTGCTCATCCTTATACTTTGAATATGCCCTGATATCCACCTTTCCGTCAATAATATCTTCTGCACTTATTATAAGCTTTTCATCGTATACAGCTTTGCCATTTACATCCCAATGATCAAACTCTTCGTTTACATCAGTAATTGGATATAGAACAGTGTCACATTCCCCGTAATATTCTCCCTCAAATTTATCCGTTACAGTCAGGGTGTTGAGCTTTATGCAGCCGGAATTCATCTCATTAGTTATCGTAAGCGTATAGAGATCACTTACATTAAAATGCTCCTTCAAAAATCCTTTCATTACAGCAGGTCTTTTAACCGCATAATCATTTATGACCTGCATCTCCTTCTCAACCTTTTCCATTGTATTATTTCTCTCATATTCAAAGAGAGAGGTACCCATAATCTTCTTGTCCGCAAGTGTATAGCTTAATTCGTTATATCTTTTAGCATGAAGCTTTGAAACTTCTTCTGATACACTTTCAGACGATATTGGACCATTCATCAAATCGCAGATAAATGATATAAACACCTGCCTGCAATCCTCTCTTTTAAGCAGAGCATCAAACATTGATGGGTCATCTTCGTCTGTAAGCATATCATAAAGATCATGATTTACATCCACTCCTATCCAATCTATTCCGTATGCCAAAGCATCAGGATCCCTATAGCCAAAGCATTGATCCATATCAAATGGGATATAACGATATCTTCCGTCAAATACAGTTCCTTTAATGTAATTATCTTCAGGCGAATAATATCTGAAAAGCCTGTAATTTCCGTCCGGCCAGTCATCATCCCCCATGTAATACAAAAAGGCATAATACTTGAGATATTCGGATGTATCCATAAAATCATCCGCCAGCCTGAAATTTTCGTCATCAGTAAGATCAAGATATCTCAGACGCCCATATATCTCGTCATATTCCTCCGCCAGAAAATCATATTCCTCCGGATTGACCTTATCAGCATACTTGCTCCATTCTGTTCCCTCAAGCACCACAAAACTACCGTCATAATTTCCGTATCGCTCTTCAAAATATTTTTCATCATAAAAAGAACCCAAATAACGCAATCCCATATATTTCCCGTTTATAAATAATGCAACAGGGAACGAATCACGGTACTCGCAAAAAAGTGCTTTAAGCAGAAGCTTCTCGCTCAATTCGTTTCTCATATATGTGACATTATCGGTGCCTCCGCCTTTAAAAATCAAATTTTTATACTTGTCAAAAATAGCGTTGTCTGCAGATCTCAAAGTATCAAAAAAAGAATATTCAAATGAAGGTGCATTGTCATATTCCCTTCTTGATATCAGGCGGATGTTTTTTAAGGCGTTCATTCTTGATGTGCCGCCAGAAGTCCTGAGCCCCGCAGCCTTGTCTATAATGACACTCCCGTTTGTATCAAAGAATATTGTGTTGACCTTACGTTCATATTCCTGACCTCGTTTATTAAAGTTTGCGGGAAGGTCAAAAAGAAAAGTGAAGAGCTCCGGATTATTCTCCTCAATGTAATCATCAAGCAGTGCTCCTCCGTTCAATATTCCGTTTTCATATCCAAAAAGCTCATCCTCATCTCCCCATACAGTCACAACAGGAACGTCAAAGCGTTCTTTTACATTTTTTCCGATAATATACGTACAATATACAGGCTCTCCATAATTACCAAATATTGTTTTGGTAACAAACATACAGTCAATAACCTGAATATTGTCTTCACATTTAAAATAAAGAGGTTCTGTATATCTAATCAGCTTTGTATCATCATTGTCATAATAGTCTGTAGTATAAAATATTTCCTTACCAATGGGAGGGGTAAGCTCGATAACTAAGTCCTCATCATAAAAACCGCTTTCTGCGGATATCATTATTTTATTGTCAATATTACCGGATGTGGTAAAAGGCGGATATATTACTGTTGCTATACTGAGAATTAAAACCAGAATGACCAGCACAGAAAAGATGTATCTGCGTATATTCTTTATTTTACTCAGATTCCTATACATATTGCCGGTGGCGGGACTTGAACCCGCACGATGTTGCCATCAACAGATTTTGAGTCTGCCTCGTCTGCCAATTCCGACACACCGGCTTGCTGCAACAATCAAGATTGTATCAAAAAAGGAACTTTATTGCAAGCCCCTTTTGTAAATACTAGTCCGTAAACAGCTGCACCCAGTAATATCCGTAGGCATCATCCACATATACGCAGCCCACCCCGATATGATTGAAGCTTCCGCTCAATATATTTGAGCGGTGTCCCGGAGAATTCATCCATGCATTCATCACGCTTTCGGCGCTTCTCTGACCCGCTGCGATATTTTCTCCGCACGCCATATAGCCTATGCCGAATTCGGGAAGTATAGTAAAGCAGGATGAACCGTCCGGACGGTCGTGCGAAAACGTAGAGGTTATCTCCTCAGCCCTTTTCTGTGCCGCCGCATTTAGTTCGGAGATCATGCTTACTGCGCCTAACCCATTATTTGCCCGCTCCGAATTGACAATATCGACTACTGCCGATACTTCCCCTGCGGCAGAAACCGAAGGTGCCTCTGCCACTGGCTCGGGCGTAGGCTCCGGTGTCGGTTCGGGTGTGGGTTCAGGTGTAGGAGCCGGGGTTGGTTCTTCTGTGGGAGCCGGGGTTGGTTCTTCTGTGGGAGCCGGAGTTGGCTCCGGCGTTGCCGTGGGCACTATAGTCGACGTAGGGGTGGGAGCTACCGTCGGTGATATAGTTGGCACTACGGTCTGAGTCGGAGTTTGTGTCGGCGTATTAGCCGGTGCCTGCGTCTCTTTCGTTGCAGTAGCCGTCACTGTGGACGCAGCCGGACTTGGCGAAGCTGTTTGCGAAGGCTTCTCTGTTTCTTTGATTACAGCTTCATCCGTACTTACAACCTCTGCCACATCCTCATCCGGGATTCTTTCATCCCCACAGGCAGTCAGTATGAATACAAGCGTGACAGCCAGCACCTGTGCGATGATTTTTGCTGTATAACCCGTCTTTTTATTCTGTATTGTCTTAACCTTTTTCACTATATCCCCCATTTATACATATCTCATCCCTATCCTGATATCATTGCCGCATACGCTTACATCCGCCATACTTCCGGTAACCAAAGGCATTGCCGGCGGAAGATGTCCGATATCGCAGTCCATTATTATCGGCAGATTCAGATTCCCCAGTATTCCCGTCACTGCATCATATTGATCAAGCCCCATCATATCTTCTCCGAAATGATATGGTCTGCCTATGAGGAAGCCCTTCGCATATCTAAACCATCCCGCCTCCCTCATCTGCCACATTGCCCGCCTTATTGAAAATACATTCAAATCGCAGGACTCCAGAAACCATACAAAGCCATTATTCTTATACTTTTCCAGAAAATCATTTGTCTTATCAAGCCTTGTACCCAACAGATTAACCAGACAGTCCGTACAGCCGCCTATGAGACGTCCGCCAAAATCAAGCTTATCCTCTTCGTTTATTCTTCTATTGCCCACAAAGCTCTGCAATATTCTCTTTTCCGTGATATTATACGGCGGTGTTGGATTCTCTGCGCTTTTTAAGGACTCTCTTTCCCATCCATCGTATCCGCAGACGGTATCTGTCTCTCCGGTAATTATTCCGAATGCATCCTTTAACGCCGGATGCCACTCCTCCATACCAAAGCCGCCGGCGCACGGACCGTAAACGCTTGCCACATCACAGATTGTCGCAAGGAGATATGTGAAGTTCGTATTGTCGGAATACCCCATATACCATTTGGGGTTGGCAGCCTTTATCCTGTCAAAATCAAGTAAACCAGCGGTCTCACACATCAGCTCTCCGCCGCCGCAGGATATGAGCGCATCTCCCTTATCCTCTCCGCAATAATACTCCATAAGCTCTTGTGCGCATTTTTCAGGTGTATTACTTATGCCGATGCCGCTTCCCTCATAGCAGTTATATCCTAACACCGTTTCATAGCCGAGTGCACTGAACCTGTCAAGCGCCCTGTCAAAGCCGGTTTTATAGGGTTCTGTATTGCAGCCGAAGGATGGCGCAACAAAGCCTATTTTCCCATTTTCCTTCAAGGATTTCGGATAGCGCATTTTTGATTATCCCTCTTTAAAATTGAACCTGTCAAATATATCAAAGCAATCAAAGGTTGCAAAATAATCCTTCGGAGTCTGTGCACGGCGTATAAGCTCCACATTCCCGTCCTCCTTTAGGAGAAGCTCCGACGACCACAGTCTGCCGTTATAGTTATAGCCCATCGCAAAGCCGTGTGCGCCTGTATCATGTATCGCAAGATAATCCCCGATATCAATCTTCGGAAGCTCTCTGTCTATGGCAAATTTATCATTATTCTCACAGAGCGAGCCGGTAACATCATATATATGGTCTTTGGGAGCATCCTCCTTACCAAGTACCGTGATATGATGATATGCGCCGTACATTGCCGGACGCATAAGATTTGCAGCGCATGCGTCCACTCCGATATACTCCTTGTGGGTGTGCTTTTCGTGGATTGCCCTGGTAATAAGATGCCCGTACGGTCCCATCATAAATCTTCCAAGCTCCGTATATATAGCCACATCCCCCATTCCCGCAGGAACGAGCACCTCCTCATAAACCTTTCTTACGCCCTCTCCGATAATTCTTATATCGTTAGGCTCCTCCTCGGGTCTGTAGGGGATTCCTATTCCTCCGGAGAGATTTATAAAGCGTATATCCGCACCTGTCTCATTTTTTAATTTTACGGCAGTCTCAAAAAGTATCCTTGCAAGTGTCGGATAGTATTCGTTCGTGACGGTGTTGCTTGCAAGGAAGGCGTGTATCCCGAATTCCTCCACACCCTTACTCTTTAATATCTTAAAGCCCTCAAAGAGCTGTTCGGTGGTAAAGCCATATTTTGCATCCCCGGGATTATCCATAATACTGTTTGAAATTGAAAAGGTTCCGCCGGGATTGTAGCGGCAGCTCATACGCTTGGGAATGTAGCCCAGATTTTTTTCAAGGAAATCTATATGTGTGATATCATCGAGATTTATTGTCGCCCCAAGCTTTGCCGCATAGATAAATTCCTCGGCAGGGGTGTCATTGGAGGAATACATTATATCCTCTCCTCTTATACCCATTGCATCCGAGAGCATAAGCTCTGTCATGGACGAACAGTCTGTGCCACAGCCGTACTCCCTCAAGATATTTATCAAAAAAGGATTCGGCGTTGCCTTTACCGCAAAGAACTCCTTGTAGCCCTTATTCCACGAAAAAGCCTCCTTAAGAGCCTTTGCATTTTCTCTTATGCCCTTCTCATCATAAATATGAAAGGGTGTCGGGTACTTTTTTACGATTTCCTCAACCTGCGGCTTTGTAACAAATGCTTTTTTCATAATTACCTCCTAAATATCCTCTATCTGCCAGTCTATAGGCGTTTCCCCGTTTTCAACGAGAAAATTGTTTATCCTGCTAAAGGGTTTACTTCCGAAAAATCCTCTGCTTGCGGATAACGGACTTGGATGCGCCGACTCGATTATCATATGCTTCGGATTGTCGAGCATCTCCTTTTTGCTTCTCGCAAAGCTTCCCCACAGCACAAAGGCTATCGGCCTGTCCTCTTTATTTAACGCTCTTATTGCCGCATCCGTAAACTGCTCCCAGCCTTTATTTTGATGGGATGCAGGCATATGCGCCCGCACCGTGAGTACCGCATTGAGCATGAGCACTCCCTGCTTCGCCCACTTTACAAGATATCCGTTATTCGGAATATAGCACCCCAGATCATCATATAGCTCCTTATAAATATTTTTAAGAGACCTCGGTATCTCCACGCCCGGCTTTACCGAAAAGCACAGCCCGTGAGCCTGCCCCACATCATGGTACGGATCCTGCCCGATTATGACCACCTTTGTCTGCGAAAGGGGTGTCAGATGAAATGCATTAAAAATATCCTCAGAAGGAGGGAAAACCTGTGTGCTGTTGTATTCATTTTTGACAAAATCAAAAAGCTCTTTGTAATATGGCTTTTTAAACTCCTGTGAGAGTGCCGGAAGCCAGTCATTATCTATCATTGCCATTTTAAATGCCTATATCCTCACGCTGATATTTCTGTCCCTTAAATATTCCTTTACCTTGCTTATTTCAAGCTCCTTGTAGTGGAACAGCGATGCGGCAAGCACAGCCTCAGCGCCTGCATAATTTATCGCATCATAAAAATGCGAAAGCTCTCCTGCTCCTCCCGATGCAATAACCGGAATGCCAACGCTCCCGGAAACAGCCTTTGTAAGCTCAAGGTCATACCCCGCCTTTGTTCCGTCGGCATCCATGCTTGTCAGAAGTATTTCTCCGGCGCCAAGCCTTTGTGCAGTAACAGCCCATTCCACGGCATCCATTTCCATATCCACTCTTCCGCCGTTTTTGTATATGGTCCAACCGCTTCCGTTTTCACGCCTTTTTGCATCAATTGCAACCACCACACACTGGCTTCCGAATTTGTCCGCCGCCTCACTTATGAGCTCAGGGTTCATTATTGCGGCGGAGTTTATAGCAATCTTGTCTGCTCCCTCCCGAAGTATCGCCCTGAAATCATCGACAGACTTTATGCCTCCGCCTACAGTAAAAGGTATGAAGAGCTTTGACGCCACATTTCTGACCCATTCAAGCTGTGTATTCCTGTTGTCCGCAGATGCGGTTATATCTAAGAATACCACCTCATCAGCGCCTGCCCTGTCATATGCCGCCGCCGTTTCCGAGGGTTCTCCGGCATCCTTTAAATCAACAAATTTTATTCCCTTTACGACCCTGCCGTTTTTGATATCAAGACAGGGAATTATTCTCTTTGTATGCATTATTCTTCCCCATCCTTTGTCAGATTTATGAAATTAGAAAGTATCCTAAGTCCCACGTCAGAGCTTTTCTCCGGATGAAACTGGCATGCAAAAAGCTTTCCCTTTTCGACAGAGGCATGGATTTTTACCCCATATTCCGCAGATGCCTTGACTATGCTTTCATCCTCCGCTTCCAGATAATATGAATGCACGAAATATACATATGGATTTTCAGGGATTCCATCAAACAGTCTGCCATTACCGGAAAGCTTCAAATCGTTCCAGCCGATATGCGGGATTTTTAAATTTTCATTGTCAGGTATTCTTTTAATTTTTCCCTTTAAAAGAGAAAGTCCCTTTACTCCAGGACTTTCCTCACTCTCATCAAACAAAAGCTGCAAGCCAAGACATATCCCCAAAAAAGGTATATCCCTTGCCACAGCCTCTTTTATCACAGCCGTCAGACCATACTCTGAAAGCCTGTTCATCGCATCGCCAAAGGCTCCCACTCCCGGCAGAATAATTCCGTTTGAGGAAAGAATAGTGTCTGCATCTCTGGTTATGAGCACATCGGAGCCTAAATATTTAATTGCCTTCTCGACGCTTTTTATATTTCCGGCGTCATAATCTATTATCGAAATCATTCCTGCTTAAAATACCTTTAATTTGCGTTGTCGATAAAGTTGGCGGGATTGATGCCGTTCTCCTCCGGAAGCATATCGTTAAGCTGCGGAACCTCTATAGGTTCAACCTCCAAAGGTGCAGGCTCCGGCTCATTCCAGAATCCATACGGTCTACCGTTCACAATCTCCGTCACATAATATGTATAGAGCACATCATTTTTCACACTTGCGATATCAAGCGCCTGTTCCTCGGTAAGTCCATATTTATTGAGGAGAATTTCAAGCATCTGATCATAGACCATCTGCACATCCCCTGCCGAATTCCACATAACTGCATACTCATAGAGGTTGGGATAATCCTTTACCGACTGTATAAGGCTGTCAAGTGCCTCAACCTCGCTTCCGTCATCTACGAGCATTTCATATTCTCGCATCCACAGTCTGATTCTCAGTATACACTCGGAACGGGAGAACATCTGCTCTTCTTCAAGGTTCTGCTTTCTGCCGTAGAGATTCTGGTATGTAGTCTGATAATCTCCCTTACTGTATGCCTCCCTTGCTGTTCTCTTTATTGTTGTGTCCCCGATAACATTTGTGAGTATTATTATAATAATGCCTACAGATGCGCACTCCGCCGCAATCAGGAGCACACGCTTCTTGTTAAGCTTCTTTTCCGGTTTTCCGGCAGGCTTTGGCTCTTTTTCCTTCTTAGGCTTCTTTTCCTTCTTGGGCTTGGGCTTTTTCTCCTTCTTTGGCTTCGGAGGCTTCTTCTCCTTTTTCTTCTTCTCCTTTTTGCCCTTTTTTTCCGGCTTTCCCTCCGCATCAAGTTCGTCGATTATACCCTGATTTTCTGCGGAAATATTAACGTTCTCATTGCCCTTTGCGGAATCCTCCTCATCATCAAGATCCTCTTCCGTGAGGATTTCAACGAGCCGTCCAAAGAAGCCCTTCTTTGCTCCGCCCTTTGCCTTTATGTCCTCTTCACTCTCTGCGCCCTCGTCCATCAGGGCGATTGCGTCTCCGGCATACATTTCGGCATCATCGACTACATCAGACAATGCAATCTCTTCCGCTTCCTCCGCATCCTTTGAGGCTTTCTTCCCTTTTTCCTTCGCAGCCTTCTTTGCAGCCTTTTCTGCGGCCTTCTTTGCCTTTTTCTCTTCCCGTTCCTTCTTTCTTAATTCACGCTTTTCCTTTGCAGTAAGCTTCCTTGCGCTCTCCTCGGACTCGGAAAGCTCTCCGGCAAGCTCCGCATTAAGAGCCGCAGCCTCATCGGGAATGCTGTTTAAAAGCTCTAATGCATCATCCGAAACAGCCTCATTATTGTCGGATTTATTAAGCATGTCCTGAATATCGCTCAAATCGGAATTATCGGCTCCGGCTTCAAGCAGGCTTGCAAGCTCCGCATCGGCATTGCCCGAGGCTCCTGCATCTCCGGCGCTCTCGTTCAATATTCTTTCAATATCCTCTTCACTTCCTGAATTTAAAAGCGCCTCTATATCTGAAAGATCTCCGGGCGCATCTGAAAGTGCGTCATCTCCAATCTCATTTTCAAGCTTGGAAAGCTCTGCCTCCATCTCTGCCATAAAAGCATCATTAGGATCAGGCTCCGGTTCAGGTGCAGGTACAGGCTCCGAAGCCGCTTTGGGTTCCTCTCCTGAAAGTAATGCATTGATTGCATCCTGATCAAGCCCTGTATTTTCATCTGCAATTTCGGCAGAAGCCGTTTCCGCAGAGCTGTCCTGAGTCTCTACCTCTGCCGGTGCAGGTGCATCAGAGAACTCCAAATCCCCGCTCATTGCGCTTGCAATCAGAGCGTCGAGGTCCTCGTCTGTAATTTCTTCTGCGCTTTCCTCGACAGAAGGTGCAGGTTCGGACACGGGTTCCGGCTCCGGTATGGGTTCGGGTTCGGGAATGGCTTCTATTTCGGGCAAAGGCTCCATTTCCGGAATTGATTCGATTTCAGATTCTTCCTCAATTACCGGGGCTTCGATAACAACATTTTCTTCCTCAATCAGTGGTTCCTGAATCTCTGTTGCTTCTTCATCTATAGAAACATCGGGGATTTCCGACATCTCGCCAAGCATAGACTCTGCGGCAGCCTTATAATCATCAGTAAGGTCTGAATTGGTTATGAAATCAGGTATTTCGAGTTCTTTCGGTTCCTCCGGCATCAGAGGCTCATTTGCTGTTTCTTCTAAAGCCCCTCCCTCTGCACCGGAGCTGTTCATCTTGTCCGTAAAATTCTCCATGAGCTCCGCAATAGCTTCATCAAAGGTTTCCTCGGGAGGATTGTCGAGAGAATCAAAGCCCGTAGCTTCAAGTGCTATTTCATCGGCAGGTGCTGCCTGTTCTTCCGGAATTTCGACATTTATCTCATCTGCAGGTTCATCGTGAACATTCAGCTCCAGAGTATCGGGATTGACATCCGGCAAATTTTCAAGCATTGCTGCGATATCAAATTCAGCAGGTGCGGATTCGGGTGCAGAAACCTCCTCTGCAGCCTCGGGAATCTCAATTTCAGGTATGGAAACTTCTTCCACAGCCTCAGGGATTTCGACTTCAGGTATAGGAATCTCTTCCGATACCTCTGGGATTTCAACTTCAGGCACGGGAATTTCTTCCGCAACCTCGGGGATTTCAATTTCAGATATAGGAATTTCTTCCGCCATCTCGGGTATTTCGACTTCTGGTATGGGAATTTCTTCCATTATTTCAGGGATTTCCTCATCCGAAATTCCTTCAAAGGCTGACATATCTATTGCAGGCTCTTCGGAAACCACCGGTTCCTCAACAGTCACAGATTCTTCCGCAATAACAGGCTCTTCAATAATTACCGGTTCTTCTACGGCAGCTGGTTCCTCTGCAATCTCAGATATTTCAATTTCAGGTACGGAAATTTCTTCCGACACCTCAGGGATTTCAACTTCAGGTACGGAAATTTCTTCCGCTACCTCGGGTATCTCAATTTCAGGTATGGAAATTTCATCCGCCACCTCGGGGATTTCGACTTCGGGTATAGGAATCTCTTCCATTATTTCTGGGATTTCCTCATCCGAAATTCCTTCAAAGGCTGACATATCTATTGCAGGCTCTTCGAAAACCATCGGTTCCTCAACAGTCACAGATTCTTCCACAATAACAGGTTCATCAATAATTACCGGTTCTTCTACGGCAGCTGGTTCCTCTGCGGTTATTGATTCTTCTGCGCTTTCGGGCTCCTCTTCTGTTAGCGGTTCCTCTGCGATTTTGGATTCCTCTTCAACCGGCTCAGGCTCTGTTTGGGCAGGTTCTATGACAGGTTCTGCATTACTGCCCCCCATCATATTCTTAAGTAAACTATCTAAATAATCTTCACTTGAAGACATAATATCCTCCAAATTAAGGCACTATAATCCGCCTAATCATACACTAGATTAGTTTATCACAAGCCTTTCAGGCAATCAAGCATTATCTTTTATGGGATTATCAGATATTTGACTCTTTATTCTCCGACAGCCATTTTATGGCATAGGAGCAGGTTGCCCTCACTTCGTTTCCGTTCGCCTTAATTGTCTCTACTGCGCGCTTTACAAGCTCTCCTGCAACGCCCTGTCCTCTCAGAGAGCTGTCCACATAAGTGTGATCGATTGTCTGAACGCCGCTCCCCGTTTGAGGAAATGTCACTTCTGCAATGACATTCCCCCGCTCATTTTCAACATAAATTTTGTCTCTTTCTACTATATACTCCATGCATATACCTTATGCCTCTGCCACGGCATCCTTCATACTCTTTACAAACTCATAAATATATGGAGCGGCATCCCTTCCGTGCTCTGCCACTATCCGCACTATGGCGCTTCCAACGATGGCTCCGTCGGAGATTGATGCCATACGTTTCGCCTGTTCAGGCGTGCTTATGCCAAAGCCTATCGCACATGGCACATCCGTCTCATTTTTTAGTGCAGTCACAATCTTGTCAAGGTCAGTATTAAACTCGGTACGCACACCGGTAACGCCCATGGAGGACACAACATAGATAAAGCCCTTGGCATCCTTGGCAACTCTTCTGATTCTGTCATCCGACGTGGGGGATATCATTGTCACTACCGCCACATTATGGCTCTCCGCTATATCCTTCAATTCCCCACTTTCTTCGTAGGGACAGTCGGGAAGGATGATTGCTCCCACGTTAAGCTCCTCGCATTTTGCAAAAAATCTTTCATATCCGTAGTGAAACACCGGATTTATATAGGTCATAAATGCAAGTGGGATTTCAGATTGTGCTCTAATCTTTTCAACTATACCAAATGCTGTATCCGTTGTCATACCGCCCTTTAGCGCACGTATGTTTGCTTCCTGTATTACCACTCCCTCCGCCGTAGGGTCTGAAAAGGGTATGCCCAGCTCTATCATATCCGCTCCGGCACGCTCCATTTCAAGCACAAATTTAACCGTGGACTCCGCATCCGGGTCTCCTGCGGTTATAAAGGGGATAAATGCCTTCCCGTTCTCAGTCTCGAAAACCTTTTTTATCTTATCAATCATGGATATCCACCCCCCTGTATCTTGCTATGGCAGCGACATCCTTATCGCCTCTGCCGGATATGCATATGATTATGCTCTGATCCTTACTGTAATTTTTTGCAATCTTTCTTGCCTGCGCCACGGCATGTGCGCTCTCTATGGCAGGGATTATGCCCTCTGTCCTCGAAAGATACTCAAAGGCATCCACCGCCTCCTCATCGGTAATCGGTACATACTGCGCTCTGCCTATGTCGTGGAGATATGCGTGTTCAGGACCTATTCCGGGATAATCAAGCCCTGCGGATATGGAATATACGGGAGCAATCTGCCCGTATTCGTCCTGACAGAAATATGATTTCATACCGTGGAATATGCCGATGCTGCCCTTAGCAATGGTTGCGGCGTGCTTGTCCGTATCTATGCCAAGCCCCGCAGCCTCGCAGCCGATAAGCTCCACATCCTTATCCTCTATAAAATTGTAAAAGGAGCCGATTGAGTTTGAGCCTCCGCCCACGCATGCAATTACCGCTGCGGGAAGCTTACCCTCCGCCTCAAGTATCTGCGCCCTTGCCTCCTTTGAAATAATGCTTTGAAAATCCCTGACTATTGTGGGAAAAGGGTGCGGTCCCATAACGGAGCCTAGACAGTAATGTGTATCGGACACACGGTTGCTCCACTCTCTCATTGCGTCATTTACCGCATCCTTTAGGGTCATTGTGCCCGTCGTGACAGCGTGTACCTTTGCCCCCAAAAGCTCCATGCGGTAGACATTCAAGGCCTGTCTGTCGGTGTCCTCCTTACCCATAAAGACTTCGCATTCCATATCAAGGAGCGCCGCCGCCGTAGCCGTAGCCACTCCGTGCTGTCCGGCTCCGGTTTCTGCGATAAGCCTTGTCTTTCCCATTTTCTTTGCAAGGAGCGCCTGACCCAAAACATTGTTTATCTTGTGGGAGCCGGTATGATTCAAATCCTCTCTCTTAAGATAAATCTTTGCGCCACCCAAATCCTTCGTCATCTTATCCGCATAATAGAGCAGCGAAGGACGCCCTGCGTAGGTATTGAAAAGATGATTTAATTCATCATTAAAGTCCTTGTCATTTTTGTAATGCTCATAAGCCTCCTCAAGCCTTATGAGCTCATTCATCAGGGTTTCAGTAATGTACTGCCCCCCATGGATTCCAAATCTGCCTTTTCCCATACAAAATTTTCTCCTTTAACCAACCTTTAACTGTGCGAGCGCCTTTGTCTTATCAGCGCTTCTCATAAGCGTTTCCCCTATTAGCACCGCATCCACGTTATTTTCTTCAAGCCTCTTAATATCCTCTCTATTTTTCATCCCACTCTCCGAGACAAAAATGATTTCTTTTGGCACAAGCCTTCTTAAATTTATTGAATTGTTTATATCTACCGTAAAATCCTTAAGATTGCGATTGTTTACACCAATAATTTTAGGCTTACAGGCTAACGCCATCTCCACCTCTTTTTCATCATGTGCCTCCACAAGGGCGGAAAGCCCGAGATTGTCCGCAATGCCAATATAGTGTTCCAGCTGCGTCCTTGTAAGTATGGAGCATATCAAAAGCACAGCGTCGGCACCTATCGCCTTTGCCTCATATATCATATATTCGTCCACGGTAAAATCCTTACGGATTATCGGAAGCTTAATACTTTTCCTGATTTCCTTAAGATACTCGTTGTCTCCCTTGAAATATTCGGGCTCTGTGAGTACGGAGACTGCATCCGCTCCCGCAGCCTCGTACTCCTTTGCGATATCTACATAGGGAAAATCCTCCGCAATAAGCCCCTTAGATGGGGATGCCTTCTTTACCTCGCATATAAAGCTCATCCCCTTTTTTTTGAGCGCTTCCTCAAAGGGAAAGCCTGTGTCAAGCTCCATATCACAGATTCTTGCTCTTAGAATACTTAACGGAATTTGGTTTTTTGCCGCCTCCACTCTTTCCCTTGTGCTTTCTGCTATTTTCTCCAAAATCATTTCTAAACTTCCTTAATGCTTATTTATTGCTCTCTTCAACAACCGCTTCGAGGGTCTTTAATGCTGCGCCGCTGTCGATAAGCTCTGCGGCCTTCTCCACTCCCTCTTTAAAGGAGGATGCCTTGCCGCCCACAAATATACCTGCACCGGCATTCAAAAGCACTGCAGTTCTCTTTGTGCCCTTTTCCTTACCCTCCAGGATGTCCCTTGTAATCCTTGCGTTCTCCTCGGGAGTTCCGCCTACAAGCTCATCCTTTTCTCCCATCTTCAGACCGAAATCCTCTGGAGATATGGTATAGGTCTTGTAATAGCCGTTATCAATCTCACAGATAAGCGTAGGCGATACCGCCGAAATCTCATCAAGCTTTGTCGTGCCGTATACAACCATTCCCTTCTTCACTCCAAGCTCCGAAAGCACCTTTGCCAAGGGTTCAAGAAGGTATTCATCATACACACCGAGCACCTGAAAGCTGGGCTTTGCGGGATTTGTAAGGGGTCCTAAAATATTGAATACTGTTCTTATTCCGAGCTCCTTTCTGATTGCTCCCACATATTTCATCGAAGTATGATATTTCTGCGCAAAGAGGAAGCAGAAGCTCGTCTTGTCGAGAAGCTCCCTGCACTTTTCGGGTTCAAGATTTATATTCACTCCCAGTGCCTCTAAGCAGTCTGCAGCACCGGATTTAGAGGATGCCGCACGGTTCCCATGCTTAGCCACCTTTATGCCTGCGGATGCAATGACGAATGCTGATGTGGTGGAGATATTGAAGGAATGTGCTCCGTCGCCGCCGGTTCCTACTATTTCGAGTACATCCTTGTCATAATCCACAGCCAATGCATGCTCCCTCATAGCTGTGGCGCAGCCTGCGATTTCGTCCTTTGTCTCCGCCTTTGCGGATTTTGTTGACAGCGCCGCAAGAAATGCTGCGTTTTGCGTGGGCGTGGTCTCGCCGCTCATAATTTCGTTCATAACGGTGTAGGCCTCGTCGTAGGATAGGTCTTGTTTGTCAACAATTTTGGTAATTGCTTCTTTAATCATTTTTTGTCCCCTTTTCTTTTTTATAATAATTTATTCAGTGACCTGTCTCACTTTATTTCAAAAAATTCTCCACAATTTTTCTCCCCTCGGGGGTAAGCACGCTCTCGGGGTGAAACTGCACTCCGTAAATGGGATAGTCCCTATGCTCTACCGCCATCACTTCTCCGTCTGAGGTTCTTGCGGTAATCCTCATGCAGTCAGGTATGCTCTCCGGCTCCGCCGCAAGGCTGTGATAGCGCGCCACGGTTATTCTTTCATCCATTCCTTTAAAGAGCCTGCTGTCATTGTCAAGCGCCGCTTCCGACTGCTTCCCGTGCATAAGCTCCCTGGCATAAGTGACCTTTGCTCCGAAGACCTCACATATTGCCTGATGTCCGAGACATATACCCAATATGGGAATCTTGCCCTTGAAATGCCGTATTACATCCTCGCATATTCCGGCATCCTTCGGCTTTCCGGGACCGGGAGATATTATTATATGGCTCGGAGCAAGAGCCTCGATACCGGAAATATCCAGTTCATCGTTTCTTATCACTTTAATATCAGGATTTATTGCCCCTATAAGCTGATATACATTATATGAAAAACTGTCGTAATTATCAATCAATAAAATCATAGCCCCACCTCCTCACTCAATGCCTTCCGTGGCAAGCTCTATTGCATTTTTGACCGCAGCCGCCTTATTTATGCACTCTCTGTACTCGTTCTCCGGCACGGAATCCGCAACAATCCCTGCACCGGAGCGCACAAATACCTTGCCGTTTTTAGAGAAAGCAAGACGTATTGCTATGCAGGTATCCAGATTTCCGGCAAAGGAGATATATCCTATGGCACCGCCATATATTCCTCTTTTATTGTCCTCAAGCTCATTTATTATCTCACACGCACGGAGCTTTGGCGCACCGGATAAGGTTCCCGCAGGGAGGATTGCATCCACCGCATCAAGCGCATCCTTATCCTCTCTAATCTCGCCCCTTACCGTTGAGCCTATATGCATTACGTGTGAATAGCGCTCTATGGACATATATTTTTCCACCTCTACGCTCCCTATCTTACTTATCTTTCCGATATCGTTGCGCCCAAGGTCAACCAGCATATTGTGCTCCGCCCTCTCCTTTTCGTCGGATAGGAGCTCCTCCTCAAGCTTTTTGTCCTCTTCATCATTCTGCCCTCTTGGTCTTGTACCGGCAAGAGGAAAGGTGTGAAGCACTCCGTCCTCAAGCTTGACCAAAGTCTCCGGGCTGGCTCCCGCAATCTCGCCGTCAGAGCCCGAAAAATAAAACATATACGGAGAAGGATTCAATGTTCTTAATACCCTGTAGGCATCAAGAAGACTGCCCTCCATTTTCGCCTCGAGACGGTTTGACAAAACCACCTGAAAGATATCTCCCTCCTTTATGTAATGCTTTCCCTTATTTACCATTTCGCAATATTCATTCTCGTTAAATAAAGGCGTGAAGCCGCTCAAAAGCTTAAGCGGTACATCCTCTGTGCGCTCTCCGTTCTTAATAAGCTCCGCCATTTCCTTTAATTCTTTTTCGGCTTTTATATAATTATCCTCAAAGGAATCCGTCCAGATATTCTGGATCAGAATAATCTTTTGCCTGTAATTGTCAAAGCATATTACCTTGTCAAAAAGCATAAGATTTGCATCCGAGAATCCATCCTCATCCTTTGCGTCAAGCTTAAGCGAAGGCTCGCTGTATTTGATATAATCATAAGAAAAATATCCTACAAGTCCGCCTGTAAAGGGGGGAAGCTTATCGACGACAGGGCTTTTATTCTCATCTACAATCCGCCGTATAATGCTGCGTACATCCTCCCCTGAAAGCTCTTCTTTATTATTAGTTTTAACCTTAGTTTTCCCGTTTCTGCATGAGATTTCCATGGAGGGATTGTAGCCGAGGAAGGAATATCTCCCCCATCTTTTGTCAGCCTCCGCACTCTCTAAAAGGTATACATGCTTCGAAGCATTTTTTAATATCTTTAACACCTCTATGGGAGTCTTTAAATCCGCATACATTTCCGTGCTCACGGGAATAATGCTGTATTTCCCCTTAGCGATTATTTTTTTGCATTCGTCCTGTGACGGATATAATTTCATGAAATCTCCTTTCATTAAACGCAAATAAAAATCCCTGACAATAGTTTCCTACTGTCAGGGACGGGATATTCAAATCTCGCGGTGCCACCCTGCTTTATATTCCAAATATGGAATATACTCTCACGAAGTACCATCATACTCCAGACCCTCTAACGGTGGTCAGCCGTCATAAGCTACTAAAGAAATATCAGTCTACACTCTCTTTCACTCTGCCCTCGGCGGTCCATTTGACAATCTGCATTTCTGACCTTTCTCAGCCTCCGGTCTCTCTGTGAGCGCATATATCGCCTTTACTTCCGCTTCATCGGTTTATTTATTTGATTGAGTAAAGTATATAGCGGGTTTTAAAAAATGTCAACAACTAATATTCCCTGCTAACTGCCTCTACCCCATATTTCTTTTTAAATTCTTCCAAATCCTTATCGCCTTTTATAAGCATTACCTCTTCAAACTGCCCTGTATGTATATCCTTAAAGCCCGCCACCTGTTCTCCGTTACATATACTGCACTTTATGACAGGACGCATATTTTCCCTGTCATAAGAAAAAGCTTCGACATCTTTTCCCTTTTTGTGCTTAAATATACTCATTTATATTCTCAAATTCACTTTCATTTTCACTCAATAAAAGGGGCACTGCCCATATGCCCCTTTTATCGCTTTAATTTACTTCTGTCTTTTCCGAAGCCTCCCCGGCTTCGCTGTTCCTCCTGAGCGACTTGAGCTTTCTTCGAGCTTCTTCAAGATCCTTACATCCATCAAGAATCATGTCGACCATGTCAATAATGGAGTCAAATTGGTGATCAGTCATAATACTTTCTCCTTCCATTAAGTCGCCCTCCTTTCCTTACATATCAAATCAATAATACCATAATCCTTTAGCGTTCGCAATCCGTTACATCAAATCCTTTAATCCATCCTTCCCATATGCTATGGAAAGCTTCATATCCGGGATGTTATTCCAGCCCTTACCTGCCACCTCAAAAACCAGACTCCTTACCCATTCACGCACCTGCTTTCTATAATCATACGGAACTGATTTCGCAATCCCCTTATCCAGCACATCCAATATGTTTTCGCCGCTCTCCGTATAATAAGTGCCGTTTTTCTCAGTCAGTTCATTTAAGGAAAGCCCTGTATATTCTTTTACCCGTGCATAAGCCTGATGTTTATTATATGCCTCTTTGCTTGCCTGCGTATTGTACGCCGCATTCTTCGTCGCACATTTATTTATATGCTTCCAGAGATTTTTTCCGTTGTCTCCATTATTTAGGGCATTCTCCATTTTAGATATAATTTCCGCATCTGCACCGGCAACGGATATTTGATAGCTGTACGGGTCTACGGCAAGCTCATAATTTGAGCCAAAATCCGCCACATTTATCCCTGCCTTTTTCATAATGCTTTTTATCTGGTAATCTATTACACATCTCTCATTTTTCAAAATTTCATTATCAATTACATCCCCGTCGAAGTTCATCCCCCTGAAAAGGGAATCCTGAAAATCCACGCCTCCTACAGTTCCCTTCTTAAGCATACTGATTTCCGCATTGTATCCTGCACGCCTCTCCGCCTCGGTAAGGTCGTTCTCATAATACACGCTTCCCTTTCCAAAATACTTAAGCTCTATATATTCCGAAGGATTGCGATAGCTTTTTGCCGTCTTTAAAAGCTTCGTATACTTATCCGTAAGCGCTTCACGCATAGCGTCAATCGTGTTTTTTAATTCGACTGCGTTTTTATCTATTCTGTCCCCTGCATTGAATATGGCTTTCTCATTATACTCTTTTACCCTTGTTATATAGCTGTTTAGGTTTATTGACTTGTCGATTTTGGTATTGATGCTGTTCCCACCGACTGAGCCTGTTTTTCTATTTGCAAGCTCCGCCGCAGCATTGCTTATCTTGTAGGTATCCCTCTTCTTCCCAATATTATTTTTACTTAGCAATGGATTGAGCTTTGTCTTTCCGGTAAGCTTTCTGTTTATAAGATTTCTCTTTGCCGCAAGTCTGCTTGATATTATTCTCATATTCCCTCCGAAATTGATTTTGTTATATATAGGTCATATCGGAGCGCATAAATATTTTTTAATATCAGTGGAATCAACGGTAAGTATTTGGCAACGAATCTCCTTACCCTGCATAAAACATATTGTCAAAAGCCTCGTTAAGCTCATATCCGTTTACTGTATAGAGATCGGTAGTATCAATATATATCCTGACTAAGATTCCGTCTCCGGTAAGACAATCCACATAGGTTTCGTTGTCGGTGTACATAAGCTTCAGGCTCTGCCCCTTACGAATAGTGGTTTTTCCGGTCTCCTTATGCGTTTCTTTATCTATTACCGAAACATCCATTTCATCAAGCTTTAGGTTTATGACAAACATATCCTCGTCGTTTTTGATTGTAAAGAAATCATCCAGCCTTTTGAAGCCGCCATTTTCAAAGGAAAAATCAGCATAGGCAGGCGCCGTGGACAAAAGCTGTGTATATATCTCAAGCGTAAAGCTTTGCGGGTTCGTAAATGCCTTTATGTATGATACTCCATCATCCCACTCACTGTAATCGAAAAACTCCCTTGATACGAAATCTCCCACTATATAGTCAGAGCTTCTGACCTCAGAATCCGTAAATCTATATACATCTAAAATTGTCCAATCATATTCCAAATAATTCAAGAGAAGCCATGTCCTTCCGTCCTTATGTACAAGCATGGGAAAAAGCTCATACGCCATTTCCAGATCAAAATTCTGGGTTCTGCCGTTGTACTCTATTTCAAGGTTCAAGCTCTCATCCCATTCATCAGATATCGTATTAAGCTTTAACGTGTCCATTTTGCCGTCGCCGTTTACATCACAGTTCATCTGACTTCCCACATTGAAGTACACAACATAATCATCCGTATCCGATGCCTTTTTTATATTCTTAAATACAGTATTATCCCTGTCAGCATCAAACAGCACAAACACCTGCGCCATCACAGGTCCTAATACATTTCTTTCAAAATAAAGCGTTATCCCGGTGGGGTCATAGCTCCATTCATATGCTCCCTCATTTATATTCTTACTCACATTCTCCGGAAAGCTTTTTTCGATATCGGAAAACGAAAAACCCGCACCTTCAAAATCAGCCCTTGCGTTCTCTGTAAGCGCCGGTAAAAGCAGCTTTACAAGCCCCTCCGTATCCGCAACTATATCGGACAATTTCAGCTCCTTACCTGTTTCGGTGTCAAAGCTTACTGCTCTTATATGCTCTTCCGCTTCGGAATCAACACCGCTGTTCTCCCGAATAAAATATACAAAGCTTAAGATACTGTCATCCGCTCGCCTGATATTCACATCGCTGTTGTAAGTATAGGGAAGAAACTCTTTGTAGTCGATATCTTTATCCGAAAGTATGGAATTGAGTGCAGTATCTTTGTGCTCATTAACATATTCATCCATCTTCCCTGAATAATCGCCAAAATGCTTTTCCAGCATTTCATTCAACGCAGGATATTTTTCCTTTGAAGCTCCTTCAAGCTCCGGAACCTGATAGCTGTAATCAATAATATTTATGTTTTTTTGGTCATCATAAATATAATCAAAGCATCTCTTGAAAACAATTTTCAGCTTTTCATTTTTTGCATCAGAGGGTAGGACTGTTTCGCCGATAGCTTCCGTGCCTTCTGTCGCATTATTATTTTCAGGTGCCGCTTCTTCCGGCTTTTCGTCAGCTGCGCCGCAGCCTGACAATATGAATACAAGTGTGGCAAAAACCGCCGCAAAATGAGCAATTTTATTTTTCATTTCCCTTACGCCCTCTTTGGTTTCTCCCTTTTTTCCGTCTTAGTGTAGATAAATCTGTCAATGCCTTGTCCCAGCTTTACCGACCTTTCATCAAGATAATTTGCGGCGTTATGCTTTATCGACACATTGTTCATTCCTGACTTTAGAGCCGAGGCATATATCAGACCTATTATAAGCGATATGACCAATGCTATGATTTCGCCCTTTAAGGTAATTCCGCCCTTTGTCATAAAGAAAATGACCGCCTGCAGAAAAGCCATACAAATTAGAGCTGCGATTCCCAAAAATTTGTAATACTGTCCCTTATCCACCGGAAGTCTTCCCACGGTCTGCCCTGTCTGTCCGTTTATTCCGAAGGTATAATTCTCCCCGTCATATTGTGTGGTCATCATCCACACGGGAAGCATGGCATATTTTACGTTTGATTTTGAGAGGCTTATATTGTCGGATTTCTGCCGCACATCGGAATAATCCCTTACCTCCGACTGCATTTTTGCTCTGAATGTGGAGAGCACCCTTTCGTTTGCCCTTGGCTGGGCATCCTTTTCGGATACATCATATCTGCTTGCGAGATACCCGCTGAAATATCCCGGATTAAAGGCTACAGCCTTGCTCATATCGTAGGGTTCCAGAGAGTCCATTGTCGCGTCATCCATCTGTGTGGAGGCATCCACGGGAATCCTTTCAAAATCCATTCCTCCCTGTCTCTTGATATGATAATAATTCTTTTTCTCGTATGTATAATTTGCGTCTTCCCAGGTATTTTTCTTTACTCCCTCAAAGGATACCGACCCTTCCGCATGGCAGCTGTAGAGCCAGAAAGGCACATAGAGTCCGTTTATCTCCTCTATCCTGTTTCTGTCCGTGAAGGATTTCGGAAGAAGCTTTTTCCCCTTTATAAACTCAAAAAATTTCTCCTTTGCCTGCTCCTTGTTTACCGCAAAGGGTACTACCAGCTCCGGCTTATACATTCCCTCAAAAGAATGTGGAATGATTGCCGGGCTTCCGCAGTACGGACATTCCGTCGCCGCCGTATTTTCATCCGCCATCATCTCCGCTCCGCAGGAGGGACATTGATATCCCGTAACCTTTCCGTTTTCATCCGCAATCAACGAAGGCGAGGATGTGCTCCACACCATATCTGTGCTTGTCGAATCCTCCTTCTCCGCTTCATTTGCCGCCTGAAGCTGCTCCATAGAAAAGCTTGAATCGCAGTATGCGCAGGTCATTTCCCCTGTCTGTGTACTGAAGGATATTGGAGCTCCGCAGCAGGGACATTTGAAATTAAGAACATCAGCCATAATATTTTCCCCCTTATTTTTTGACTATTTTGTATGTATAAGCCGAACTGTATGTAAGCACATACAGAGTATCTCCTCTATACAAAAGATAATACGGCGCCGAGTCCACGGGATATGTATCCATTATCGCACCGGTATGCGCATTTATTATATACACAAAATCATCTTCATACGTAAAGCCGTATCCGGTTATCAGATAATCCTTTGTTATTATGATGTCATATGCACTTGAAATAAGGTCGTTGCTTCTCCACAAAACCTTTTTTGAAGCAAGGTCTATCGCCACGATATAAGCCTTGTGCGGCTGTGCGGCAGCATAGGTTCTGTGGCCTATCGCCACATAGAGAACTCCCTTAAATGCCTGCGCCGCAATTATTTCCGTATCCGTCACGTCAGAGAAGGAATTTTTGTAATCCGTATCCGGCGGATAGAGATATTGGCTAAAATTAAAGGTTCCTATCTCCGTATCCGTTGCGGCATCATATACCGTGACTGCAAGATATCCTTCAAGTTCATTTTCAACAAGATACTTGTATTCATTGTCGGTATAATACGGATTCTGATACACTGTAACAGGAAGTGTCTCATTATTTTCATACGCCCAGTTTTCCGGAAATGTTATTGCTTCCTGTTTCCTCTTTTCATGCGTTATCGGAGTCTCCTTTATAGGATTATTCACAGAGCTGTCAACATAGTAATCCCAGCCGGGGTTCCACACATCATATAACCCCGCATTATCTCCGTCGCCCTGCACCTCATAGTTGTCCTCTGTGGAATATTCCTTAAGAGTCTCCCATGAATACTTGACAGTTCCGGCATCCTCATACTTTACCCTTTTCTCTATACTTACATCCGCCTTTTCCGGTCTGTATTCAGGAACTATCAAATCCGGATATTCCTTTAATTCAAGCGTTGCAAACATCGGTCCGAAGGCATAATACTGGAGCGCATATGCGTCAAAGTACACATTGAAGGCTTCATCATCAAGCGTCCATACAAGACCGCCTTCCGCCACATATCCTTCAAGCTTTTCAAGCATTTCCGCATTTTCTTCCTCCGTAAATTCATAATCCTCCGAAACGGTTTCAAGATTATCCAGAATAAGCTTTGGAAGAGCTTTTATATCCGCTATAACATCCGAAAGCGGAATCCCCTCCCCCGTCTGTACGTCGTAGGCATATGAGCCATAATACATCGTGGGATGAGGTCCGTTAAAATAATAATCAAAGGTTTCAAGCACACTTAAAATTTTGTTGTCTGCGCATTTAATTTCAGTCTCGCAGGTCTCCTGATTTGACGTGTACATCCAGTCGAGATTATATGCATAAACACAAGTGCCTACCGCATCCGCAAGTATGCTTAAGGCGTACTCCTCATTTTCCTTGCTTCTCTCTTCCATTGCTGCAGAAAGCTTGGGATATTTTTCCTTTGTGTCATCCGACAGCTCAATACTCTGATATGTGACATACCCGTAAGGAAAGCTTGATTCCTCAGTATCAAGTATTTCCTCCGATTCCATTCTGTGCTCCACAATGGTAAAAGAGGGATATTTTTCGTCTGCCTTTTCATCGGGTTTCGGACTTTCATTTGCGGCGGCAGTATCCACGTCAGCCTCTTTTGTTTGCTCCTCTGTATTTTCCTTTACCGCTTCTGTGCTTTTTCCGCATGCGCTAAGGCTAAGTGAAGCAATCAGAAAAATTGCAGCTATCCTTTTGTAAATCATTTTAAGTCCCCCTTTTTAATCTATGACATTTCTTGCGCCTAAGATATTCATAAAGCTTATATCGCTCACAATACAGCCCTTCTTTGCATTGGCCTCATGCACTATCTGACCACCGCCCATATAAAGCCCCACATGTGTGCAGCTGCCGCTTCCATAGCAGATTATATCTCCGGGCTGGATGGAATCGAGCGAAACGCTCCGACCGGCGGAAGAATACTGTCCCGACGGTGTGCGGCTTAAGCTGTATCCAAACTCCCTGTACACATAGCATGTAAAGCCCGAGCAGTCAGTTCCGCCGGACAGGCTCTGTCCTCCGTGCACATATCGTGTTCCGACATATTGAAGCGCATAATCTATTATAGCACTTCTAAGCTCGGAATTGGTAGAATAATTATCTGCGGCAGTAACTACCGTGACCGTGGTGTCCTCTGCCTTATCGGCATTGACATTTCCTTCCGCCACGCCGTTTGCGTTCTGTGCATTAAGCCTTTCCTCTCTCGCTCTCTCCTCCTGTTCACGTCTTGCCTGAATTTCGGCCTGCTCCTCCTCTATGGATTTTGCGCTTATGTACTCCTCCTCTACAAAGACATATTCCTCTGCGACATATCCCGTATTATCTTCGCTGTAATTTACTCTTAGCCAATTCATCCCGTCTGCGGAAACTATCGGTGCGGCATCCGCACCGTCCGCCAAAAGCAGCTTCTCTCCGCTCGTAGCATAGCTTACTCTGTCCGATGCAATGTCCGCCTCGCTTCTGATATTCAAGAGGCTGACCTGCACCACGGCATATCTTTTTATGTATTTTTCGATATCGGATATAAGCTCTTCTCCATATACAAAGTATTCCGCCTTTATATATCCCGTGACGCTCCCACTCTCAACGTGAAACCATAATCCGTCGTCAGTATCCACGGAGTCTATTATCTCCGCAACAGAGCCGTCATACATCTTTCCCACTATCTCAAAATCCGTCCCTGCGCCGGCTCTCACGTTTACGTAATTGTCCACCTGCGCCACTGCAAGGTTTGCATATTCCGAATATTCATCCTCTGCAGCTTCATCCGATTTGTCAGGCTTACTGATATAATAATCCTCATCCCCTGCCTCTTTTGGAAACATCACATCATAAACGCCTCCGGACCAAGCAGCTTTGTCTGTCATATCCTCGGAATGTCCTGCGGCATTGTCGGACGCCTTGTACCCCGACACATACTTGGGGCTGTTAAAGGCAGCAAAAACAACACCTGCCGACGCAAGTACAAGCCCCGACACGCAGGCTGCGAGCTTTATAAACCTTTTATCCTTAATAAATTCCGATATCTTTATCATAGGTATAATCTTAAGTTTTATTTTACAAAAAAGCAACAGCTTTTCATAAAAAACGCATTTCCACAATTATTGATAAATATGCTGCCGTTATGCTATAATCAGCCTCATGAAAAAAACGATTGTCTACACAGTTTTAACAATACTTCCGATAATGCTTTTTGCGCTGGCGCTTTATTACAATTCCGCCCAAAAGGGCATTCCCGATAATGCTTTAAAGGAAAGCGCACAGGCGGATATCCCCTTATCAGGTTTGATCTCGATATCCTCCGGAGACTCTTCCGCAGATGTTCCTACACCTACGCTCTCGCCCACTCCTATGAAGGTCGACATTACCCTTATGGCTGTCGGCGACAATCTCCTTCATCCGGGTATTGTGCGAAGCGGCTTGCAGGAGGACGGAAGCTATGATTTTAAGTTTGAATTTGAAGATATTTCCGAAATACTCAAAATCTCTGACATAAAGATAATCAATCAGGAAACTCCCCTGTCAGGGAATTTCAGAGGTTTTTCCGGGTATCCTCAGTTTAATTCTCCCACGGAGGTTGCTGACGGAATAGCCGATTCCGGCTTTAACGTAATGCTTGCCGCCACAAACCATGCCTACGACAACGGGCTTGACGGGCTTATATATTTTGCGGATTATGTAAAAGAAAAGCATCCCGAAATATTGCTCTGCGGAATCCATGGTTCCGAAGAAGCTTCTGTCAGTACAGGGGATGCAGAAGGCAATGAAAGCAAAAAAAGCAGTAACCCACAGATAAATCTGCTTGAAATAAAGGGCTATACCTTTGCAATCCTAAACTATACATACGGACCGAATCTCGAAACAGTTCCCAAAGGACTTGATGCACATCTTGACCTTTTATGTCCCTTTGACGAAAAAAGCAGACTGCTTGATTTTACAAAAATAAATCAAAAGGTATTGTCCGATATCAGGGAAGCAAAGGAAATTTCCGACATAGTCATAGTATGTCCCCACTGGGGCACCGAATACACTCCAAAGCCAAGTAAATATCAGGCTGCCTGGGCAAAGGAAATGACGGAGGCAGGAGCGGATTTGATAATCGGCGCCCATCCCCATGTGGTGCAGCCTGTCGAAATAATAACCTCCGGCAACGGCAATACCGCACTCTGCTATTATTCCCTGGGAAACTATGTGTCTACCCAGAACACAAAGCGCAGTATGTATGAAGCCATGGCATTTGTTACCTTTACCGATACAGGAAGCGGGCTTGCCATAAACTACGAGAGAACCGGTGCTCTGGGAATGGTAAATCACTATACCTCCCATCCGCTTCATTTCGGAAAAATATATTTTGTCGAAGAATATACGGAGGAGCTCGCCAAATCCCACGGCATTTCCTACTGGGGCGAGGGCGCTCTCGACCTTTCCGATATCCTTTCGTGGGATACGGAGCTTCTGGGAGATTATAAGCTTACAAGGAATGAGTTGTTAAAGCCTTAGCCTCGAATTGCATTATGCCCTTAATAATAGTATAATGTATTCCTGTCAACCGACACCATTATATAGGAGAACGTTATGGAAAACAATTTAAAAAATTCCTTACAAAATGTAAAAAGAATCATAACCTGGATAGTGTGCGTAATCATTGTCCTCTCTGCGGCTTCGGGGTGCTTCTATTCCGTTTCCGAGCAGCAGAACGCCGTAGTCACACAGTTTGGTCAGGTTCTACGGACGGACACCGCCGGAATGTATTTTAAGGTTCCGTTCTTACAGCAGGTGCGAAAGGTAGATATTACCACTCACGGCACCGGAATCGGATATTCCATCGACGGAAACGGCCAGAACATAACCGATAATACAAACGGCATAATGATAACCTCGGATTTTAACCTTCTAAACATTGATTTCTATCTTGAATACAAGGTTTCCGACCCTGTGGCTTATCTCTACAATTCCAAGCAGCCGGAAGCAATCCTTCAAAACATCGCCCTTGCGAGCATACGAAGCGTTGTGTCCAACTACAGCGTGGATGATGCGATGACTACGGGAAAGAGCCAGATACAGGCTGATGTAAAGGATGAGATGATAAAGGAGCTTTCCGAGCAGAATATCGGTATCTCCGTCGTAAACATTTCCGTACAGGATTCCGAGCCTCCCACACAGGAAATTATTCAGGCATTTAAGGCTGTCGAAACCGCAAAGCAGGGTGCAGACACCGCAAACAATAATGCCCTGCAATATCAAAATCAACAGATACCCGCAGCGGAAGCCAATGCCGACAAGATAATTCAGGATGCTGAGGCAAAAAAGACTGCAAGAATCGCCGAGGCGGAGGGACAGGTTGCCCGCTTCAACTCAATGTATGAACAATATAAGCTCAATCCTCTCATTACCAAAAAGAGAATGTTCTACGAGACCGTTGAGAGTATGCTTCCTAGTGCGAAGGTCATAATCACGGACGGAGGCACAGAGACGATGCTTCCCTTAGAGAGCTTTGCAGAGTTTAATGCAGCGACTGACGGCGAATAGTAAAGGAGTACCTGCAATGAAAAAGATAATCGGCTCTACATTCGGAATAATCGTTATTTTAGCGATACTTATAACACTCATAAATGTGCCCTTTGTGGTACATCAAAAGGAATTTGTCGTAGTGAAGCAATTCGGGAGAATCGTCTCCACCTATGACAATCCGGGGCTCCATGCAAAGGTTCCGTACATACAGTCCACGCAGCGGGTTTCCACCGCTACAATCCTCTACGACATACCGGAATCAGATGTCATAACGAAGGATAAAAAGTCAATGATTGCGGATAATTATGTACTTTGGAGAGTGACTGACCCGACTAAATATATCCAGACACTTAACGCCATAGAAGCAAGAGCAAATGAGCGTGTGGAGGCTGCGGTCTACAATGCGACCAAGAATGTAATCTCCTCCATGACACAGGATGAGGTCATTGCGGCAAGAGGCGATAAGCTCACGGATATGATTACGGAGCAGGCCAATTCCGATATCGGCGGCTACGGAATTTCAATAATACAGTCTCAGATAAAGACGTTAGATTTGCCAAACGACAACAAGGAAGCAGTCTATCAGAGAATGATTTCCGAGAGAAATAATATCGCCGAGAGCTACAGAGCTACCGGCGAAGCACAGGCGCAGAAGATACGCAACGAAACCGACAAAAATACCGCCATTATGAGGGCTAATGCCGAAAAGCAGGCGGCTCAGATAGAGGCAGAGGGCGAAGCCGAATATATGAGAATCCTCTCCGAAGCATACAATGACAGCGACAAGGCTCTGTTCTATGAGTTTACAAGAAGCCTTGACGCCGTAAAGAAATCGCTCTCCGGCGGTAACAAGACCATAATATTAGACAAGAATTCCGAGCTTGCAAGGATACTTTACGGCACGAACTAAAGCTCTCTATATCTGATGCCTTACAACCGCATACTCATCTCCGTTTCTGAAATACGGACAATCCTTATAGCCGCTTTGTATGAAGCGGCTATAATCATCCTCATCCATATTCACGGAGCAGAAATATTCCTCGTATTCCTCATCATACTCGTTGTAAGCACATTCATCACAGCGCATATCACTAATCCTCAAGGTTTTATTTTCAACGTCTTAAGATAAGCCTTTTCTTCGTCCGTGATGCGATAGCTCTCGACGGATTTTTGTATCGCCTTGTTGTGCGTCCATTTGTCCAGACACTTCCCCTCTATATAGGGTATAACCGCATCATACTGCTTTGCAAGCGCTGTCGCAAAATACCACGCTCTCATCATATTTATATAATATTCGTCAGATTCTACTTCTGCCACCATATCTGCATATTCCAATCTGAAATCCTCATCAAGATAATGCTGCATAAGCATACCCGCAGCAAAACGCACTGTGTAGGTCTCATCCGACTTTATCCAGCTTTTTATTTTCTCCATAAGCTTGTTTTTATGCTTCTTAAATATCTTCGGGGAAAGCTGGTCGCAGGTCGCCCAGTTATCGATATATGGCAGGAAGGCTTCGACATACCCCATACATTTATCATAATCCTTTTCAAGTGAAATTATAAATGCATGAAGCTGATTTTCGTCAAAATACCTATGGGGAAGAGCGCTTAAAAACTTTATGACTGTCTCTTTTTTATCCTCTGCCGCATACAGGTTTTTTGCATATTTTTTAAGCTCCGGCGTGCGCACTCCGATTATTGCATCCGCAGAGATATTGGGTATAAGCTTTGCCTGAAATTCCCCGTATTTTTTGTCCTGCAGCTCATACAGCTTAGATAGTATTTCTTCCATTTAACGCTTATCCTCACTGTCTGAAAAACTCCAGACCGTCAAATATCTTCTCTCTGTGCATAAGGAGGTCTCCCTCTGTCAGATTTATCATTATGAGCACATGTCTGTTTGCCTTCTCTGAATACGCAAGCACAATTCCCTGCTTGCCTGTCTCCTCCTCAAAGTCCATCTCATAATATACCCCGACTATATCATCCACCACATCAGTATAGCCAGAGAAATAATACAGGCTGTTCTCGTCTATCTTATAGCCCTCGCTCCCAAGTCCGCTTAAGCGGTTATTCATATCGCTTACAGCGCCGTCTATGGGATATGTGCCCGCCATCATGGTATAGAGAGCGTCGCCCGTATCTATCATTACCATTCCGCCAAAGTCCTCCACATCCGCATCGGAACCGACCTCAATACTCACATCATCAAGCTCCACTATCAGGATTCCGGGCTCATCCCCCTTATATGTATCAAAGGTGTAGGCTCCGTCAATGCTGCTTCCCGCAATATCAGGGTCACTGTTATATTTGCTTACATCCTCGCCGTAATCATCATAAGCGCCGGAATCAGCATAGTCATCCCCATAAATTTTGTCATACAGCCTGTAATACTCATCCTCCGGCATATCATCTATAAGGTCATAAGCACTATCCAGAAGCTCATCCACATCATTATCGTTCTCAAATTTGTCGAGCGCATCCAAAAGTACATCCAGTGCGCCCTCCCAGTCCTCGCATTTTTTCTTTGCCTCCGCAAGCCCTACATAGTACTCCACATTGTCGGGATTATTTTTAATAAGTCTTTCATATACCGGTATTGCCGCCTCGTACAGATCTTCTCTCAAAAAGCTCTCGAGAAATCTTTTGTTCATATAATCCTCGTCAAGTCCAAGTACAGCTCCGCCCTCGGTCATCTTGTCCATAAGTCCGTCCATATCGCCGTTTTCTGCCGCTTCTATGCCTTCCTTAAAAAGCAATGCCGCCTCCAGGGGCTTTTTGAATACAAGGAAAAACATGGCGCAGGAAAGCGCCGCCGCTCCCACAAAGGTTCCAATCAATACCGGAATCAGCCATGCATTACTTTTTTTGCCTGTCTCGTTATTCATGAAAATCTCTCCCTCTCAATCTCTACGCTGTCTACGGTTTCCTTTGCAAATGAATACATATGACATTCTAATTGTAAATGGTATGAAATGTCAATGCGAAAACAGGTTCTTTTCCTCTGTGAGGATAGTCCGGAAGGGTTGACCGCAGAGTAATTTAATGATAAATTATAGTGTATGGAGTATTCTTAAAACTATTATGAGGGTGCTAAACACCCGGAAGGGAGAAAAGTATGTCATATATTGACATTATCAAGGAAAGGGCAAAGATTGACAAAAAGACCATCGTTTTGCCCGAGAGCAACGACAAGAGGACACTCATTGCCGCGTCCAAAATTATGGAGGAAGGGGTTGCAAACGTCATTCTCATAGGCGATGAGGAAAAGATTATGGACGGTGCCGGATGGCTGGAGATAGAGCTTGACGGCGTTCAGGTCATCAATCCCAAGACCACCGAGAAGCTTGACGACTATGTGAATCTCTTGTACGAAACCAGAAAGGCAAAGGGAATGACCCCCGAACAGGCAAGGGAAATCCTTCTTAAGGACAATCTTACCTTCGGTATAGTAATGGTAAAGGCAAATGATGCGGACGGTATGGTTGCCGGCGCCTGCCACTCCACTGCGGACACGCTCCGCCCTGCGCTTCAGATACTTAAGACTGCTCCGGGCGTAAAGCTTGTTTCCGCATTCTTTATAATGGATACGGTATTCAAGGAGCAGGGAGAAAACGGCACGTTTATCTTTGCGGACTGCGGACTTAATCAGGATCCCACTCCCGAGGAGCTTGCTGCCATTGCGGATTCCTCTGCAAGAAGCTTCAAATCCCTCATAGGTCCCAAGCCCGTTATCGCTATGCTTTCACACTCCACAAAAGGTTCAGCAAAGCATGCTCTCGTTGACAAGGTTACGGAAGCCACAAGGATTGCCAGGGAACAGTATCCGAACCTTGTTTTGGACGGAGAACTGCAGGTTGACGCGGCTCTTGTTCCCAGCGTAATGAAGACCAAGGCTCCCGGAAGCCCCGTTGCGGGACATGCGAATATACTTATCTTCCCCAATCTCGATGCCGGAAATATCGGCTACAAGCTTGTGCAGAGACTTGGCGGTGCAGAGGCCTACGGTCCCATTCTTCAGGGTATCGCAAAGCCTGTAAATGACCTGTCCCGCGGCTGCTCATGGGAGGACATTGTAGGCGTTGTAGCTCTGACAGCAGTACAGGCAACACTTGTATAAATTTCAGAAAGGAACATTCAAACAAAATGAAGATTTTAGTAATTAACTGCGGAAGCTCCTCTTTAAAGTACCAGCTCATAGACTCAGATTCCGAAAAGTGGCTGGCAAAGGGTCTCTGCGAGAGAATAGGTATCGACGGAAGCCAGATTTCGTATCAGCCTGCGGGCGGCGACAAGGAGGAGACTGTATCGCCCATGCCCGACCACAAGGAGGCTATCCGCCTTGTGCTTGATGCGCTCACAAACGACAAAACAGGCGTACTTAAGAGTCTTGATGAAATCGATGCCGTAGGACACAGAATAGTGCACGGCGGAGAAAAATTCGCAGATTCCACCATCATAAACGACGAGGTAATAAAGGCTATCGAGGAATGCAACGACCTTGCTCCTCTCCACAACCCCGCAAACCTTATCGGAATCAACGCATGCAAGGCTCTTATGCCCAACACTCCCATGGTTGCCGTATTCGATACCGCATTCCACCAGACAATGCCGGAGAAGGCATATATGTACGGTCTTCCCTATGAATATTACAAGAAGTACAAGATTCGCCGCTACGGCTTCCACGGCACCTCACACTCCTTTGTATCCAAGAGAGCCGCAGAGCTTCTCGGCAAAAAGTACGAGGATTTGAAGATTATAGTCTGCCACCTCGGAAACGGCGCATCCATATCCGCCGTAAAGAACGGAAAATGCGTGGATACATCAATGGGTCTCACTCCCCTGCAGGGACTTATAATGGGAACCCGCTCCGGAGATATCGACCCCGCAATAATGGAGTTTATAGCGCACAAGGAGAATAAGAACATTGACGAGATAATGACTATTCTCAACAAAAAGTCCGGCGTACAGGGTCTTTCCGACAATCTTTCATCGGATTTCAGAGACCTTGAAAAGGAGCATAATGCGGGCAATCCCAATGCGACACGTACTCTTGAAACCTTCTGCTATGCCGTTGCGAAGTACGTAGGTTCCTATGTTGCGGCAATGAACGGCGTGGATGTGATCTGCTTTACCGCAGGTATCGGCGAGAATGCTCCCCTTGTGAGAAAGTGGGTATGCGAGTACTTCGGATATCTCGGCGTAAAGATTGATGATGAGGCAAACGGAAAGAGAGGCGAGGATATCGTTATCTCAACCCCCGATTCCAAGACAAAGGTAATGGTTATCCCCACCAACGAGGAGCTTGCAATCGCAAGAGAGACCGTAAAGCTTGTAAAATAGCAATTAACATTATTAAAAGAACCTCTCCTGTTTTCGGGAGAGGTTCTTTTTGTTTTATAGCCTTAAGGCTTTTAGATATTTATGCCGCCGCTTCCTGCGGATGACCTGACAGCGTTTGCTTCTCCGGCATACAGCTGACCGTTCCTTTTGTAAACTATAAAGTCACGTCCGCATTTATTGCATCTATACTGTACTGTCTCCTCTTTGGAATTTGCCAGCACGCCGGTTGCGAAGTCCGCTGCCTTCTCCGTGCCGCAGAAGGGACATGCAATATTATATCCGTAGGAAACCAAAGACTTGTTTGTCTCCATAAAGCCGCCGTTTACGCCGTCAAGAGCGTCATCATCAAGCTCCATTGCCTTTATATTATCATTCATCTTAGTCCTTACTCCTTTCTTAAACGTATCTTCTCTTTACCAGTACTATTACGCAGGTCGCCGCTGCCAATGCAGAGAGTATGCTCATCACTATAAGAAGTATCATCACATAATCCACATTCACGACACTGTAGCCGAGTGAGAACTGGGAGAAGCCGTCGATGTCGATGGTAACGGTGTTGGGGTCGTCATCCAAATCCTGAAGCACTGTTATGACACCGTTGTGCTCATGCACTATGCTCCACCTCTTGTTGCTGTCCCTGTACTCTTCCGGTACATCGAAGGTTACTCTCAGGGTTGTTCCAAGCTCTTCGACATTTGCGTAGGTTCCGTTGTAGCTCTTCAACATATTCATGGTAAAGTATTCCACACTCTTCACGCCGCTTGGATTCATCTTCTTCTTGGCATCGTTTGTCAGATACTCGGAGTTGTCAAGTATGCTCATATTAAGTCTTACTTCCTCTCCGTTCATCGCAGCCATCTTTTCCTCGTCGGTAAGGACACTTGCAACCACTGCATTGAAGTTCTTAAACTTCGGATTGTTGTAGCCCTGAACTCCGGTTCCGTCTGCATTTCCGGACAATTCATCATTTAAGACGATTTTCAGATTTCCTCTCTCCGCTGCCTGATAGAGAAGCTGTGTTATTGAGCCGTCTCTTATTGCCGCCTCGACATCATTTCTCGTAAGTCCAAGCTCATACGCAAGTCCGTGGCTGCTCTCAAGAGTATCGTTTTCATCATCCACAATCTGTATCTCAGGCATTGTGTTAATTACATCCATTACTCCCTCGGATGCCGGCTCTGCGGATGCGAGCGGTAATGGCTCTGCGCTTGCTGCAGGTGCCTGCGTTGCTGTGGGCGCCTTGGTGGCTGCAGGTGCCTTGGTGGCTGTCGGCGCCTTTGTAGCTGTAGGAGCCGGTGTTGCGGCGGGCGTTACGGAATTCATCTTTGAAGGGTCATCCACTATAACTGAGGATCTCTTTTCAACATTCCTGTCATCCGTAACCTTCTTAAGGGTAGTTGAATACTGTACAAATATAGCGGTTATCTCATGATCCTTCTTTAAGTTCTTAAACTTGTAGCTGCTCTGTGCGCCTATTCTGTCTCCGTCTACTACGACATCATAGAGAACCCAGCCGCTGTCGGACGAAATATTAAACTTGATATCGCTTCCCTCATTGTAGTAGTTCTTTCCTTCATTTGTTATGCTTCCTCCGCCGACAACAGATGCCTTTATCCTGTACTGTGTCTTTGAGTTCTGCGCAAAGTTTGCAACCAGATTATAATCGGAGGTAATGTTGTTTATGGTATATGAGGTGTTGTTGCTTACCACATTTCCGTTGAGCGTCCAATACTGGAAGGTATATCCGGAATTAGCCTTTGCGCTGACAGTGGTCTTCTGCCCTGCGGCATAGCTTCCGGTTCCTCCGGTTATTGTACCTGCATTGTTCGGATAAACCGATGCGGATACATTGTAATTGCTCTTTTCATATACGAGGATAAATTCTCTGTCTGACTGAAGATTATTTACCTCTATGGTCTGGGAGGTAGAGAATACCTTCCCGTTCTCATTCCAGGACACGAACTTATATCCGCTTGCGGGAGTTACGGAAAGTACAGCCTTCTCCCCCGGCTTATAGGAGCCGTTACCCGTGAAGGTTCCGGCATTCGCTATTGCGTTCTTAACCACAACCTTGTAGCTTGCGCGCTCAAAGACTGCCGTCGCCTTAATGTTTGAAGAAATATTGTTTAGGGCTATGGTGCTGGATGCATAAGTGCTGCTCAGCCCCTCAATCTTCCATTCCTTGAACCTGAAGCCCTCGTTGGGAGAAGCCACAAGTGTAACGGTAGCACCCTTTGCATAGCTTCCTGCTCCGGATACGATACCTGCCTGTGCATCATTTACAGCAACCGTAACGCTGTACATAGTCTGGGCGCTTGTTTCAAGATTTACCGTAGCCGAGCCAAATATGTCGGTATCCTCATAGGACATTGCAACTACACTTAATACAGCACTGGTCTCGTCCTTGTCAACATTCAAAATACCATTCTGAGTTATATATGTATTAGCAGAATATGCTCCTACAACATCCCAGATAACTCTTCCGTCAACACCGGGATCCTTATCCACAGCTGCGCTAAACTGCTGCTGTGTTCCCTTGTATACTGTCTGCTTTGCCGGAGCTACAGATACCGACTTAACCCGTCCCTGAGGAGCCGTTGTCGGAGCCGTGGTTGGCGCTGTAGTGGGTGCTGTGGTCGGTGCTGTGGTCGGTGCCGCTGTCTGTGTAGGCTCAGCTGTGGGTGCCTGCGTAGGCTGCGTAGTGGGCTCCGGTGTAGGTGTGGGCGTAGGAGCTGTCGTCGGCTCCGGTGTGGGTGCCGCTATTCTAATATTGAAGCTTTTGCTCTGCGCTCTTCCGTATCCGCCGTCATCCGCAAATGTTACATCCACCTGTCCGGAGGTGTTGACTGCACCGTTTCCGCTTATAGGAGTAACGACTATGCCTACAGTGCCTCCTGCAGGAATATCATTCAGACTTCCTGTTGCGGAATGATTTACCACTGCGCTGCCCGTAACTCTGTAAATGATGCTTATGGGCGCATTGCCGGTATTTCTTACCGTAAGGGTTTTGCCCTGCGGAGTATCGTTAGCGGACAAATCCCAGCCCAGATCGCCTGACAGTACAAAAGCCTTTTCTATCGGTGCTTCAGTAGGTGTCGGCTCCTGTGTAGGTTCCGGCGTCTGTGTAGGTTCCTGTGTAGGCTCCTGTGTAGGCTCCGGTGTAGGTTCCGGTGTAGGTTCTGGTGTGGGCTCCTGCGTAGGCTCCGGCTCCTGTGTAAGTTCCGGTGTCTCCGTTTCTGAAGGCGTTTCGGTCTCTATAGTTTCTCCGCCGCCTTCACTCGAAATCTCCTGTCCCTGTCCCGATTCCCCGTCCGTAGCCAAAACTACGATACCGGTAATGTTTGCGAAACACATACTCAGGGAAAGAATCAGGGCTAAAACTGTTTTTTGAATCCTTTTCAATTTTAAAAACCTTTTCATTTTTCCACCTTTCTTTTTTGTTATATAGCTAAATTTACTTGCTAACCCTTGAAACCTGTAAGGGAGCCGTGCTTCTCTATCCATACGTACTTCTTCCAATCCGAGCTGTTCAGATAAAGCTTTGCTACAACCGGCTGATTCATTCCATTCTTTGCAAGCTGGGCATAGATATTTTTATCCATGTGCTCCCTTAGAAAAACATTTGCTTCATCCTTAAACGGTCCCGGTTCATATTCCACTTCGCCGCCGGAATCTCCGGTTTCAGCCACTCCGCCGACAACATTTTCCAGGCTTTCATCGCTAAGGCTTTGAATCTTTTTATTATTCATCCCTTATCTTTTCCTCCTTTCCATGGTCTTATTCTCTCACAGGCAATCCAACTAATGTCCAGCAGTATCAAAACTAAAATCACTTTCCAAGTCCGTCCATATAACTCTCGGTAATGCTTGCCCAGGAATAAGCACTCATATATTCCCCCCTGAATGAATTTATTGCATCAACATCCCCCTTAAAGAACCTGTACAGATCGCAGTCAAAAGCATCCGGATCTATCTTCATATTTCCCCTTTGAAGCTCAAATATCTCTTCAATATTGTATTCCCTAAGGGTTGAGCGAAGATCCCTTATCACAACATCCAGCTGCTTTTGCATTGAACGGTCGTACTCTCTGTCCTCCCAAAGAATTGAGAATGCCTCCCGTCTCGTCACGCTGCCGCCCTGCCTGTCCACCAGATATGCCAGAAGCTCCTTTGCCTTGGAACGGGTAAAGCTTACCGTCACACCATCCACGGAAATGTCAAAATTGCCAAAGGTACGGACATTTATGCCTCCACGTCTATTGTCAATTCTTTCATCCCTTTGTGTAACACAGAATGCAATCTCCTTTGAAAGAACTCTTTTATTTAACGGTTTAAGAATATATCCCGACACATGCATGGAAAATGCCTCAACCGCATAATCATTGTTTTCGGAGGTAATGATTATTGAAATATCCGGATATTTTGTTCGCAGGGTCTTTACAAGATCCAAGCCTCCCGCAGCCGAGATGTCCGTATCCACCAGGGTTATATCCGCCTTCTCTCCGTTTTTTAAGTACTGCAATGCCGCCTTTCCCGAAAAAAATCCCACTACAGCCGATATCTCCGGTATTCCCTTCAAAAGCGTCATAGTCTTAAAAAGCGTATCCTTTTCTTCGTCAACACATATTACCTTCATAATTATTTACTCACAATCAGCCGAAAAACTGATTTTCCACACCACACTTGGGGCATATCGCGGAGGGCTTGCTCACATCTGCGGTAATTATCTCTCCACATCCCCTGCATGCGATATTCATAAGCTGCTTTCCCTGAACCTTTACCACAGAGTCGGTTCCGATACCGCCTGCATTGCCCATATTAAGCTTTGAATCCGCATTGTTTAATTTTCCGATGAACTTTCCGGTAAAGGGTGTATCCGCAACCTTTGCTCCGATACCTCCCGATACCTCCGATAATTCATCATCATTTATCGCCGTGATTCCGTTAATATTTTCTTTCATAAGCATTCCCCTTTCGGTTTAATTTTTTAACAACGCCTTATAGTATCTGCATTTGTTCTCAAATACAATATGTAGTATAGCATGTGACGTCCAACACATGTCCAACAGATTATCAAAAAATTTATATTCAGAAATTTTCCCGTTTTGTTATAAATTTTCTGAAAGTATCTTGTGAATACAGGGACAAATATGATAAAATAAGTTCAAAGTTTTGAGAGTATTTTGAAGGTGGGGAATAAATATGATCATAAATGCAATAATCGCTGAATACAATCCCTTTCATAAGGGACACAAACTGCAGCTTGAGCGTGCGAAGCAAAAAACCGGCGCAGACTATACTATTGTCATTATGAGCGGCTCCTTCGTGCAGAGAGGCACTCCGGCGATATTGGATAAATTCCTGCGCACGGAGATGGCGTTAAAATGCGGTGCCGACCTTGTTTTGGAGCTTCCCGTGTGCTACTCCTGCTCCTCTGCGGAATATTTTGCCTTCGGAGCGGTAACTCTGGCTGACAAGCTCTCCGTGGTGGACAATCTATGCTTTGGAAGTGAATCCGGCGATCCGGAAGTCCTTAGCAGAATTGCAAAGATATTGGAAAACGAGCCCGATGAATACAAGGAATATCTGCGCCAGAACATCAGACTCGGACTCTCCTTTCCCATTGCAAGGACAAGCGCTCTGATTCAATACGACAATTCCCTTGCCTTTGCAAGGGATGTGCTTGCAACACCGAATAACATACTTGGTATTGAATATATAAAGGCACTGAACACAAGAAATTCAAGGATTTCTCCGATTACCACAAAGCGCATAGGTCTGGATTTCCACGACCACCGCTTCGGCGTGGGACAATGCTCCTCAAAGGCTATAAGAGATGCACTTTTTAACGGAAATTCAGAGGACTATCTGAAAAATGAGATGCCTTCCGAGGCATTTGAAATACTTTCGGACAATATAGATTCCTGCATCTTTCCCGATGATTTCTCGGAAATGCTATATTATAAGCTCCTTATGGAAAGAAATGAGGGGTATATGCGTTTTCTGGATGTTTCAAATGATCTTTCCGACAGGATCATTAAGAAGCTTCCTAAGTTCCGCTCCTTCACGGACTTTTGCGACACATTAAAGACCAAGGAGATCACATATACAAGGATAAGCCGCATACTTATGCATATCCTCCTGGACATTACCGACAATATGATGGTGGAGCGCACAAGGAACGACTATATTCCATATGTGCGTGTTCTGGGCTTCAAAGAAGCTTCAAAGGAGGTACTCACAAGGATTAAAAACAACTCCTCCCTTCCCATTATCACTAAGCTCGCTGACGCCCAAAAAGCCCTTTCGAAGGATGCTTATTCCATACTTATGGATGAGCTTAAGATAAATGACATATATTTAGGGGCACTTGCCATGAAGACAAATACCCCTCTTAAAAACGAAATCTCTACGCCGATTGTCAAGCTGTGAATGTCAGAGCATCAGCCTGTCTTTTCCTCTGCAGGGCGCTTTGTTGACATTGCGTTTTTGAGTGCATCCGGGAAAAGACCACACCTTTCCACAAGCTCCTGCCCCTTTTCATCATCCCACAGAACGAAAAGAATGCTCATATATTCACTCCACTTCATTTTCCGCTTTCCTGATACTATCTGACGCACACGCTCCGCATCAAGCCCGGCTCTCTCTGCAATTCCTGACGGCGTAGTGCCCAACTCTCCGCTTATTACAGGGAGCCTTTTCGCCATTTCGGATATAAGCAAAGTTCTGTCCAGAGTGTTCAAAGCTCCGGATCCGATAGCGGTCTCAACCTTGTCAATGTTCACATGCTTCTCATCTGTAGCGGTGTAGTAGATAATGCCAGCGGCTAAGGCCACAACAACAGTACTGACGAGGGTGCACTTGAAGATTGCGCTTGGTGTTAATCCGGCTATAAAAGCACGGAGTTTTGATGCTGTGCTCGCAGTAGCGCCTTCAGTATTCTGTTTGTGATTATCTGTAATTTTCTGTTCCATATTCTCGTTTATATCTTCATCTATCTGTGTGTGGTCATCCACAGGATTAACTTCTCAGAATCTGTATTCTACGAAAAAGGTGTGTTCAGTTTTCCTTTTTCATGGACTTCACTGATGAGACCCTGTTCAAATCCTCAGTTTGGGTCATTTGGAAGCTCAGCTCCAAACGCCTGACAAGCCGCCAGAACTCTGGAATGTTCATTCTCCGTTCCCGTATTGTTGCACCAACCTACTCGACGCTACAATCCGATAGAAAGGCGGCTGTATTGCCCTAAAATAGGGACATTCCACAGGTTACATTCTCCGTTCCCGTTCTGTCCTTCCAACATCCCAGGAGCGCACCGTCTCCGTTCCGCCTCTCCAACCAACCATCGGGTCTCATAAAAATTTTGTTGTTTTCTGTTAAATTTTCTGTTGTTTTCAACAACTTTTTCATCAGCTTTCCGAGTACCATTTATTGTACTCTTCTCTTATTCATCCGATATATCATTTTTGTGCAACATTA
>JAFUVF010000079.1 GCA_017483735.1 Lachnospiraceae bacterium
GAGACAGGGCGGAGATCGTAAACTCCTGGCGCTATGATGAGATGGATATTACCCTTACAAGCATTAAGCAGGACAAGAAGGAGCCGGGGCAAAAGAAGCTCCTTACCTTCGAGATACAGGGGGAGGTAACTCCCGGACAGACCATAAATGTATCCGTGGGAGGAAAGAGCGCAACCTATGACACTGTCGTGCCCAATTCCGCTATAAGGGAGGACAATAACGGAAAGTTTGTGCTTGTCGTGGAGACAAAGTCCACGCCTCTAAGCAACCGCTATATCGCAAGGCGCTACGATATTGATGTTTTGGCTGCGGATGATACAAAATCCGCAATAAGCGGAGCGTTGTACGGCAATGAGTTTGTCATCACCACATCCACAAAGCCCATAGAAGCAGGCATGCAGGTGCGTCTGGCAAACGATACGAAATAAGCGGAATAAGGCATTATGGAGAAACCGGATTTTTCGGAAATAAAAGGAAGGACAGGGGCGCTTATAAAAGAACGCTTTATAGACAGGCTGGGAAAGCGAAGAATACGCTTTTTCATTTCCGCAGGCGTATGCCTTGTGTTATTCTTTGTGCTGTACGGAATAACCGTAAAGCTTTCAGAGAGCCTTGATGAACAGAATATGTCCGCCAGGTGGGCAGCGGACGGAGGCTATGCGCAGATCAGCTGCTTTTTTTCCTCAAATGCGGAAATTTCTGCGGAAAAAATAGAGGAGCTGGAGCACACGCTTGATTCGGCGCTTTTGGAGGTTTCCATCGAAAATGAGGATGCTGACGGAAATAATGCCGACAGACGACTTTTCGTATATGCCTATTCTGCGGACGGAGTGGTTGAAATAGAGTCGGAGCATGGCAAATTAAAGGCGAAGGCTCTGGGCGTGGGAGGGGATTTTTTTCTCTTTCACAGGCTTAAATTAAAAAACGGCTCATTTTTCTCCGGAAATGATGTTATGCAGGATTTTTGCATAATCGATGAGGATGCGGCATGGCAGCTTTTCGGCTCATCTGATGTCGTGGGACAGATGGTGACAGTCGGCGGCACGCCGCACATAGTTTCGGGGGTTATTGAGAGGGCGGAGGATAAGCTCTCGAAGGCTGCGGGCTTGTCGGAAACGCTTGTATATGTTTCCTACGAGAGCCTTTCGAACTACGGGACGAACAACGGAATCAACCATTATGAGATATGTATGCCGAATCCGGTGTCGAATTATGCATACAATCTTGTGAAGGACAAATTAAAGATTGATGATAAATATATTGAAATAATAGAAAATTCGGGACGTTTTTCGCTCATTAAGCGCATTGAAATCATAAAAAGCTTTTTTGTCCGCTCAATGAATGGGAAAGGCATAATTTATCCCTATTGGGAGAATGTGGCGAGGGGATATGAGGACATTATAGCATTTTTGACAGTTATGGCTTTTCTTTTCATCGCTTATGCGGTTATAATATATGTATGGCTTGTTATTTATCTTTGGAGGAATAAGGGCTATACAATGGGGGATGTATTTTCAGGGATTAAGGGCATGATAGAGGATGCGAGGGATAAGAGGTACCAAAAGGCTTACAATGCATCAAAAAAAGAAAAGGGAGAAGAGTTATGAAAAGATTTAAAAACAGCGGCTTAAAAAGAGGCTTATGCGTAGTGCTTGTACTTAGTACGGTGCTTTTGACCTGCGCCTGCGGAAAGAAAAACGCAGTAAACGGAGGCTCAAACGGCGGAAGCAAGGGCAGCGGCGGGAGCGCAATGAGCACGGAGCCCTCGGTATCGAAGCAGAATGTCTTCAGGGCAGGAGAGGTTTTCGAGATACCGGATAGCGGCGACAGCTTCAACATCAATCAGACCATTAAAAAGGCTGACGGCATATATGCCATAGGCAGGAAATACACCTACGAGGAGAACAGCAATCTCTCCGAGGTATTATTGCTTTACTTTGACAATGACGGAAAATACAAGGACAGCGCGCTTCTCTATTCGTATGAGTCGACATACAGCGACGACCCGGAGGGCGGGGATATGGAGGTTTACAACGATACGGAGGAGAGCTTAAAGCTTGCCGCCACATCAGAGGCTGCCGATATGCCCATGATACCTGCGGATAATCCGGAGGACGGCGGTTATTCCTATGACAATACCGATATGGGAATGATGATGATGGGGGATGATATAATCTTCGGCATCGAAAATCATAATTATGGGGAATATGCGGAGGATGGCGATTCAAACGATATGAATGAAAACACCCTGATTGCATGGGATTATTCCGGCAATGAGCTTTTTAGGACGGCTGTAGATATGACGCCCAATTCGTGGGTAAATAACTTCTTTGAGTATCAGGGAAATGCCTATGTATATTATTATGATGATAACGGGGACATCTCAAGAAATATCTATGACAGCAAGGGAAATGAGGTAAAGAAGGGGGAGAAGAGCAAGAATCTGTCCGTGTTCGGAAACCTTGAATATGTGGTAAAGGATGCCTTGGGAAATCTCTATGTCATATTCTATGACGAGAATCACAATTACGAGGAATGTGTGGCAAAGCTTGACCCAGAAAAGGAAGAAATTGAGGAAGCAAGTCTCATTCCGCAGGAAATCAGATATTCAAGCACATGGAATCCTGCAGGGGAAGAGGGGACATTTTTGATAAGCGGAGGAAGCGGAAACGGACTCTATAAGTATACGGCAGGAAGTGAGAATGCCGAAATGTTTGTCGACTATATAAATTCCGACATTCAGCCCGATGAGGGATTCTATCGTGTAATCTGGCTTACGGATGAGCACATATTGGGAATATATACGGACATCGCAGATTATCGCACGCATATAGGAGATTATACCTATGTGCGCCCAGAGGACATACAGGATAAGAAGGTGCTGCTTATAGCAGGAGAGTATATAGATTCCGACCTTAAAAAGAGAATAATAGAGTACAATAAGAAAAGCACAGACTACAGATTTATCATAAAGACCTACGAGGGACAGTACAACGATTCCGAGGGAACATGGGAGAGCGGTCTTTCAGATTTAAACAACGATATTATAACCGGAGGTATGCCGGATATACTTGTAGTATCACAGGGCTTCCCTCTTGAAAATTACGTATCAAAGGGGCTTGTTGCGGATGTTGACAAGCTTATCGCAGAGGATCCTGAGCTTTCCCAAAATAAGTATCTGGAAAATGTGTTTGAAGCGTTCAGACTTGACGGAAAGCTGTATCAGGTGGTGCCGTATTTCTACGCAGTCACTTATATCGGAAAGAGCAAAATTGTGGGAAATGCGGATCGTTGGAGCTTTGATGAGTTCTTTAAGGTGGCGGATTCCCTGGAAAGACCTGAAAATATGTTTGGAGGTATGGCAAGGGGCGAATTCTTAGAGATGGGTATGAGATTTTCCGGCACCGACTTTATCGACCTCTCTACCGGGAAATGCCGTTTCGACTCGGATGATTTCGTAAGGCTCCTTGAGTTTGCAAAGGAGCTGCCCGAGGAATTGGGAGAAGATTATTATTCGGATGATTATTGGAATAATTACGAATCCCAGTATATTGATGAAAGAAGCATACTTCTCTATCTGTATTTTTCTGATATGCAGAATGTGCTTACCAATATGAAGGGGTATTTTGGCGGGGAGGATGTATCCTTTGTGGGCTTCCCCGGCAGCAATGAGGTCACCGGAATGATATCCGCAGACAATACCTTTGCGCTCTCTGCAAAAAGTGAGAATCTGAATGCCGCATGGGATTTTGTAAAGTGGTATTTATCAGATGATTATCAGAAGTTCTCCGTTGCGGATATTATGAATTATATAAACGATACGGGCAGAGTTTCCGGGGACTATGCATATTTTAACGGGATTCCCGTTATGGATACATATTATCAAAAGTGGCTCGAAAAGGGAATGGAGAAACCCTATTACTGGGATTTTGACGAGAAGGGAAAGCCCACCAAGAAGGTAGAAATGGATCCAACCTTCTATATGAACAACGAGGAGATAAAGCTTGATGTGTTCACAAGGGAGGAGCTTGACAGGATTGATAAGTATTTAAGGAGCATAAACAAAAAGTCATACTTCAATGACACGGTTATGAATATCATAAACGAGGAAGCGGCTGCTTACTTTGCAGGGCAGAAGGATGCGAAAGCAGTGGCGGATGTGATACAAAATCGTGTTAAGGTGTATGTAAATGAAAACAGATAAATGCTATATTTTAAGGGAGATTCCCTGCTTCTTAAGGTGCGCCTCCACGGAGAGCTCATTCCCGTGGTCTTTTAACCACTTTCGGGGCTCCTTATAGTCCGGCATTACCTCTGCCACCTTGTTCCAGAACTCCTTTGAGTGGTTCATATGCGTGAGGTGGCAGAGCTCATGCACCACAACATAATCAAGACATTTGACCGGAGCAAATAAAAGTCTGTAATTAAAGGATAAGGTTCCGTTAGAAGAGCAGCTCCCCCAGCGGGTTTTCTGGTCTCTGACGCTTATCCTTTTATATTCGCCGCCGGTAAGGTTTATGTAGTATCTGACCTTGTTTTCAAATACCTCTTTTGCCATTTTCATATAGCGGTTTCTGTAGTTTTCTATGCGCCGAAGCTCGGCGGGGGAGAGATTTTCTCTTTCAATCATTTTTTGCCTTTGGTGCTTGTGTTTTTGTAGGGTTTCCATTATGATAACATATAAAAGGAGCTTTGGTCAAAGGAACCTAAGCATATTTGAAAGGATGGATTAGATGGGACAGGTAAGACTGGGTAAAACTGAAATAGTTGTCGAAAAGAACGCCTTTGGCGCACTCCCCATACAGAGGATAAGCGAGGATGAAGCTGTTAAGCTTCTTAGAAAGGCATACGAAGCAGGGGTAAGCTTCTTTGATACCGCAAGATGGTATACGGATTCGGAGGTAAAGGTAGGAGCCGCCTTCGACGGTATGCGGGACAAGGTATATATAGCCACAAAAACCGGCGCAAAGACTGCGGAAGCCTTTAAGAAGGATTTGGAGACATCACTTAAAAATCTTCGCACGGATTATATAGATATCTATCAATTCCACAATCCCTCGTTCTGCCCGAAGCCCGGGGACGGCACAGGGCTGTATGAGGCTATGCTTGAAGCTAAGAAGGAGGGGAAGGTACGGCATATAGGCATCACAAACCACCAGCTTAAAATAGCGATAGAGGCGATAGAATCCGGGCTTTATGAGACACTGCAGTTCCCGTTTTCGTATCTTGCGACGGATAAGGATATAGAGATTGTAAAGCGCTGCAAGGAAGCGGATATGGGATTCATATGCATGAAGGCGCTGTCGGGAGGACTTATTACCAATTCCGCCGCCGCATATGCGTATCTTAATCAATATGACAATGTGCTTCCCATATGGGGCGTACAGAGGGAGGAGGAGCTTGATGAGTTCCTCTCATACATAGACAATCCTCCGGCGCTCACGGACGAATTAAAGGCTGTGATAGAGCATGACAGAAAGGAGCTTTCCGGAGAATTCTGCAGAGGCTGCGGCTACTGCATGCCATGTCCTGTGGGAATAGAGATAAATACCTGTGCAAGAATGAGCCTGCTTATCAGGCGCGCACCCTCCGCAGGACAGCTTACGCCCGAAATGCAGGATAAAATGAAGCTCATAGAGAATTGCCTTCATTGTAACAGCTGCAAGTCGAAATGCCCCTACGGGCTTGATACGCCGACGCTTCTTAGCAAGAACTATGAGGACTACAAGGAAATTCTTGCAGGAAAGCCGATTGGGGCGGCGAAGGAGCTGGCAATATAAGATGAAAATTATTCATCTTGTGCTTGCAATTTGTGTATAGTTATGCTAATATATCGTTTGTGCCTTGAACAGAAAGGTACAATTAAGGCTTCGCAGAGGTAAATATGAGAACAGTTTTAACGGTTTTGTTTATAATTGCATGTGTAATCCTTACCGTCATAGTATTGTGGCAGGAGGGAAAGAGTCAGGGGCTTGGAACCATCGCAGGCGCAGGCGAAACTTTCTGGAGCAAGAATAAGGCACGCTCGAAGGAAAGTCTGTTAGTAAAGTTTACCGCAGCTTTGGCGGCGTTCTTTATGATAGCGGCGATGATACTCGATATGAGTTTGTTTTAGATTTTTTTGACACCGAGCCCTCTTGGATTTCCAAGAGGGCTTACTTTGTATAAGGGACAATATGGCAGGACATTACAGAAATAACAGAAGCAACAAAAACAACAGATATAAAAGAGGGAGCTTCGGCACCTCAAAAAGGTATCATAAGCAGCGCTTTGATACACAGAGGAGCAGCGAAAAAGCTCCCGCAATACAGGAGAATGAGGAGACCAACCGCATTGTGGGAAACTTTGTCCGCTCCAAGGATAATTACGGCTTTGTCATACCTGATAATGCAAAGCTTAAGGCGGATATTTTTATCGCAAAGGAAAATATTAACGGAGCTTTAAACGGGCATAAGGTAGTCATAGAGCTTATTGATGCGGGGAATGAGAGGAAGAGCCCCGAGGGGAAGGTGCTTGAGATAATCGGGCACAAGGATGACCCCGGAGTGGATATAATGGCGATAGTCAAAAGCTATGATGTGCCTACGGAATTTTCCGAAAAGGAGCTTACTCAGGCGCAGAATGTGGCAAAGCCCGTCTCGGAAGCCGATATGGCAGGCAGAAAAGACTTGCGGAGGCTTAAGATGGTTACCATAGACGGGGATGATACCAAGGATTTTGATGATGCGGTATCCATATCCTATCAGCTCGGAAAATACAAGCTGGGGGTGCATATTGCGGATGTGGCAAACTATGTGCAGGAGAATTCCGCACTTGATAAGAGTGCAAAGAAGAGAGGATGCAGCATATATCTCTGCGACAGGGTAATTCCGATGCTTCCGAGAGCCCTTTCAAACGGCATATGCTCATTGAATGAGGGCGAGGACAGGCTTGCATTATCCTGCATTATGACCTTTGACAGAAAAGGAATACTAAAAAAATATGAGATATGCGAATCCGTCATAAATGTGGACAAGCGGATGACCTACAGAAAGGTCAGCGA
>JAFUVF010000080.1 GCA_017483735.1 Lachnospiraceae bacterium
AGTTCCTCAAATGCAGCCTGAACTTTTGTCTCGTTATCCGGGTCGGCAAAGGCTGTGGCTTCATCAAGGATCAGGATCGGAGCATCCTTTAATACCGCTCTTGCAATTGTAATCCTCTGCTGCTCTCCGCCGGACAGATAGGTTCCCTTTTCTCCCAATACTGTATGTATCCCGTTTGGAAGCTTTTCTATGATATCCATACACTGCGCTTTCTTAAGCGCTTCCATAACTTCCGCTTCACTTGCATCCGGCTTTGCCATCCGGACATTATCAAGGATTGATTTTTTAATTAGCCTGCTGTCCTGAAATACGAAGGAAACCCGTTCCATAAGAGTTTTTGATGACATATCCTTTACATTCACACCGCCGATCAAAATCTCGCCGCTCGTAACATCAAAGAATCTGACTATCAGCTCTGCCAGTGTGGTCTTTCCTGAACCCGACGGGCCAACAAACGCTATATGCTCTCCCGGTTTTATCGTAAGGCTTACATCCTTTACGGCATCTCTGATTGCATCTTTATAGCGATATGACACATTCTTAAGCTCTATTCCGCAATCAGCAGGTATCTTCTCCGATGCCGACTCGTTAAGAGGCTCTATCTCCATAATCCTGTCCACACGCTTCAGCGCATCAATCAACGTCATTTCCGCCTCGCCTGAATATGCAATCTTGGTAAGTGCGATCGTGACAAGCGGAGTGACGATGATGTAATACATAATGTCCAGAATAGCAGCATTATTAATACCGTTCTTCGTTACCACGAAAGCTGAGATTACGATAAAAGCAAAGATGGCGTTGATGCAGGTCATAAAACCTGCCATAGGGAACCTGAGCATCAGTGTGTACTGAGTTGCCCAGTTTCCAAAACCGTCAATACAGTCCTTGAATCGCTTAAAGGAATGAACCGTCTGACCGAAGGTCTTTACCACCGGCACGCCTCTGACATATTCCGTTGCTTCGCTGCTCATAGTCTCAAGAGCGTCCTGATATTCCTTCATCTTCTCCTGCATGCCTTTTCCCATCATGGACATCATGCATAAGAAACCGATTAGCGCAGGAATCATGCAGATCAGTCCAATCTTCCAGTTAAATGCAAACACCAGCACAAGTAATCCCACCGGCGTGACCGCAGCAACCATCTTATCAGGAAGATTGTGTGCGATATAGGTCTCTGTGGCGGCAGTTGAATCATTTACAATCCTCCTGATTTTTCCCGTACCGTCCTCATCAAATACTCCCAGCGGCAGTGTGAGAATCCTGCGCATAAGTGAACTTCTCATATTTGCCTGTACCCTGAATGCCGCTATATGCGTACAGAAAAGCGCAAGTATATATACAAGAAACGCTCCCACGATCAATGCAACTGCCGACCATGCATAGACTTTAATGTTGTCCGGGTTCTCTCCGTTTAACGCACATCTTATAATCTTCCACAGCTCATAGTATGGGATTAGTGTCATCACGGCACTAACAGCCGCAAGGCACCTCCCCAGCGTGATCAGTTTTTTATGCCCTCCCGCATATTTCCTGATCAGCTTCATGTGATCGTATTTTTCCGTCTTTCCCAACTTACTTGTCCTCTCTTTCTTGTGATTATTGAATAACAAAGTTATCAGTTTCATATTTTAGTTAGCTAACACTAACCTCAAAACGATAGCTAACGAGACTAAAAAAGAGCCTTGCGGCTCTTCTTACTTGATACCCATAATCTTCAGCCATCCCGGCATGAAGAATTTCTGGACTGTATCCAGATATTTTATGACCTTTTCATCGTCGTAATCGTGTATTATTGGTTCAAAACATGCGGTCAGATATGCCGACAGCAGCATATGCAGTTCCTCCTCGCCAATATCTGCAGTAGAATGTCCTTTTTCTTTCAGATACCTTATGGCATCTAAGAGTTCCTTCTGGTTTTCTTCTGCGTAATCATGAATAAAGTTTTCGTATTTGGTTCCGCCGGAGCGTGACATCAGAAGAATGAACTCATCTCTTCTGGGAAGGATTACCTCCTTGACCATGTCAACGAAGCTCTCTCCGAACAGTTCTTCTTCCGAAGCTTCATCTTCAAGAAGACCGTACTTCTTACTTGTATGCTTTAGGGTCCACTCCTTTATACTATCAATAAGAGGCTCTACCATAGCATTAAACATAGCTTCTTTATCAGCATAATGGCGATACAGTCCTGCCGATGTCATTCCCGCACGCGCTCCAATGCTCCTTACGGATGCATCTTCAAAGCCTTTTTCAAGAAACTCCTCTTTGACAGCCTTCTTAACTATTTCATGGCTTAACGTTTTATCTCTTGGCATATTATTTCAATATAAATATAAAGCAATCAATGTTAGCTATCAAAGATTACAACAAATTTGGGATTTTGTCAAGGCACAATAGGCATGCACTCCAAACAGCGATTGAATTAAGCTATTGCGCAGCCGCTTTATTTATCAGCCTTTTTCATACGCACTCTTACCGCAATATCAGTCACAACCGCAAAGATTACCAGCACTGCAGACAACATCTGCGACACCGCTATTGTTGTTCCGGGGATGAAGAGTGTGTCCGTGCGTATTCCCTCAATGATGAAACGCCCTGCGCCATAGCCGGCAAGATATAATAAGATAAGCTCCCCGTCAAACCTCTTGTGTTTTGTATAGAGAAGCATCAAGACAAATATCATAAGATTCCACATACTCTCATAGAGAAAGGTGGGATGAACCTGAATAAAATTATCCCCCGCTCCTATGGTTGCGGCAAGCTCCGCAGTAATATCCCTGGACCGTACAGCCTCGATAGGGAGCCTCATTGCAAGAAAATTGTCGGTGTATCCCCCGAAAACCTCCCTGTTCATAAAGTTTCCCCAGCGCCCCACTGCCTGTCCTAAGATAAAGCCGGTCATAACTGTATCGCCAAGAAGAAAGGGATTTTTCTTTTTTATTTTTGCATAGATAAATATAGTCAGAAATGCGCCGATTACTCCGCCGTATATGGCAAGACCTCCCTCTCGCAGCTTGAACACCGAAAGAAGGTCATTTTTGTAATTATCCCATTCGAATATCACATAGTATATTCTTGCGCCGATTATGCCGAATATCAGACCGTATATACCCAAATCCCAGTATGTGTCCGCATCCTGTCCTGTTCTTTTGGCAATCCTCGACGCTACGGTAAGTCCCAGAATAAAGCCTATGCCTATAATGAGTCCATAGTATGCAATATCAAATCCGAAAACGGAAAAACTTTTCGGCACATTTTTAAGATAAATATTAAGATGCGGAAATGCTATATCCCCTGCGTTCATATGATTTCCCTATACATTGAATCTAAAGAGGATAACATCCCCGTCCTTTACGACATAGTCCTTGCCTTCCATACCTACAAGTCCCTTCTCCCTAGCCGCCGCAAGCGACCCCTGCTCCAAAAGATCCTTGTAGTTGACAACCTCAGCCTTTATAAAGCCCCTCTCAAAATCCGTATGAATCTTTCCCGCAGCCTGAGGCGCCTTTGTGCCCTTCTTTATCGTCCACGCTCTGGTTTCATCCTCTCCTGCGGTAAGGAAGCTCATAAGTCCCAAAAGGGAATAGCTTGCGGTAATGAGCTTGTCAAGTCCCGATTCCTTAAGCCCCAAATCCTCAAGAAACATCTGCTTCTCGTCATCATCAAGCTCTGCAATCTCTTCCTCAATCTTTGCGCAAATCACAAAGGCTTCGCTCCCCTCGTTCTTCGCAAACTCTCTTACCTTTTTTACAAAATCATTATTTGCGCCGTCGTCCGAAAGGTCATCCTCGCTCACATTTGCGGCATATATTACCGGCTTGTAGGTAAGAAGATTATATTCCTTCATAAGTGCAAGCTCATCCTCGTCCGTAATATCCAGAGTCTTTGCGAGCTTTCCGCTCTCCAAATGCTCCTTTATGCGTATAAGAAGCGCTTCCTCCTTGGCAAGAGTCTTGTCCATCCTTGCCGCCTTGGATACCTTTGAAAGCCTTCTCTCCAACACCTCCAAATCCGCAAATATAAGTTCAAAATTTATGGTTTCAATGTCCCTCAAAGGGTCAACGCTTCCGTCCACATGGACGATATTGGAATCCTCAAAGCACCTTACGACATGCACCAAGGCATCCACCTCACGCACATTTGCAAGGAACTGATTCCCCAAGCCCTCTCCTTTGCTTGCACCCTTCACAAGTCCTGCAATATCAACAAATTCTATGACGGCAGGAGTGACCTTCTTTGAATGATACATATCTCCAAGAAGCTTAAGCCGCTCATCCGGCACAGATACGACACCCACATTGGGCTCTATGGTACAAAATGGATAATTTGCCGATTCCGCCCCTGCTTTTGTTATGGAATTAAAAAGTGTGCTCTTCCCCACATTCGGAAGCCCCAAGATTCCCAGTTTCATAAATCAACACCTCTTTTTTTGTATTTTCAACTGATTCACTTCAAAACAACTTTTTTCAGTTTACTACAAACAGAAATTAAGTTCAATGAGAATGTGATTATTATTTTTAAGGCTTTATTTATACATGGAACTTTCCTATGGTGCCCTGTAAGCTTCCTATTCCTGCAAGAACTGTTCCCGTCTCTTCGGAAACCGCTTCGCTTGAGGAGGTAATGCTCTGCAGGTTGTCATTTACGCTCTGCATTGTGTCATTTATCTCGTTCTGAGCCTGATTGATTGTGGTAATTCCGGCACTTATGCCGCTCATTGACTCTCCAAGCTCCTTGGCGCTTGCGCCCAGAGTGTCGCTTACGCCTGCATAATAATCCACATCATCCCTGTAGCTGTGGGCAAGCTCCTCGAAATTGTCATAATCCTTAAGCACCGTTTCATTCACAAAGCTTAAAATATTGTTGCTCTCGTTTGTAAGCTCTTTTACGCTGTCCGTTACCTTTCCAACGAGCTCATTTACCTTTTCAATCTCATTCTTTGTATTCTCGGACAGTCCGTTAATCTCATCCGCAACCACTGCAAAGCCTCTTCCTGCTTCTCCCGCTCTTGCCGCCTCTATAGAAGCGTTGAGCGCAAGAAGGTTTGTCTGGCTTGCAATACCGCCGATAGTCTGTGATACGGCAACAATCTCATCAATTATCTTCGCAGATTCTATTGCTGCCTTAAGCTTTCTCTCGGACTCTCTCGTAATCTCTACGGCATTGTTCTTCTTTTTCAGTATCTCCGGAACAGTATTATCAACTCTCTTTATAATCTCCTTTGCCCGCTTCTCCATATCCAGAGTCTGGTCACGAAGATTGTCAACCGCCGCATTTGCGTCATTGACGCTGTCATTCATACTCTGTATACTTGCAGTCTGAGTATCAATATTTGCCCCTGTCTCCTGCATACTTGCACTTATTTCAAGGATATTTTCGTTTATTTCGCTTATCTTCTCTCCTGCATCAGACATCTTTTCCTGTATCTCTGCAGATTCATCCTTTGTCTTTCTGATGGTGGCTATAAACTGCTCTTCAAGCTCTTTGATCAGGTATTTAATTTCGGTTACCTCATCGGATTGCTTTGCTACATTCTCAATTCCGATGATACTCTCCTTTATGAAGCTCTTCATATTCTCCATGGGAAGAAGAAGCCTTCCTATAAGTCCCAGCATTATCACTATTACCGCTGCAATAGCAATAACCGCTATTACTGCTGCAATAAGCACCATATGATTGAGCGCTCCGTTTATATTGGACTGAGGCATTGCAATTCCCAATATCCATCCGCTGTTATTGATAGGTGCCGTAGCGAAATAATCCTTTTCGCCGTCATAATCCTTTATATGTATTACCTCACTCCCGGGATTAGAGATGATTGAGCTTAATCCGGCCATAACTGACCCTGCTGCAGTTGCGGAATCCTCTCCCGGTTCAAAATCTGTATTCTCATGGATAATATAATTACCGCTTGCATCCACAAGAAATCCATACTGCCCGCCGGTAGTGGGGATACTGCTCATTACCGTATTTATAGTATCAAGAGTGACATCCGCACCCACAACTCCTATAAGCTTGCCATCCACATATATCGGGGACGCTACCGTTATACACATTCCACCTATAAGCACATCCATATAGGGATCCGTAACTATTGTATGTCCTGCGCTCTCTGCCGCAATATACCAGCCTCTTGCTGTGGGGTCATAGCCCTCCGGTGTGGTCGCATTAGGATCAGACTGACAGAAATGCTTTTGTGTCGTCCCAATATACATATTGAGTAGCTCTGTCCTCGTCGCAGCATGCGTCCTCAAAATGGTAATAAGCTCTTCATCCGTGGGGTCTGCGCTTTTAAGCATCTGCACATTATACACAACACCCTCCACCATTGTCTGCTCGCCTTCCATCCATTCATCTATGGCGAGGGCATATTTCTCCGCCTGTGACTGTAGATTTTCCGTTTGCTTCTCTGTGAGAGTGCTTCCCGCAAGCGTAACGATTATACCGTTGGAGATAAGAAGTGCCAGAACTACGATTACAATTACCGTTGATGTGATTTTAGCCTTGATTGTCTTTCCCATATTTCCCTCCTGTAGTACCAAATTTAACACTTCTATAATTTATCACATCATTCTGCTAAAGTAAAGCTGAAATGTTTCAGAAGGATGTTTCAGAAGGAAACAACCTTTTTAAAGCTTTAATTATATCTCTTTTTCTGCTTAAGCTCCTCATACAGTACTCTGTAATTATCGTATCTTACCCTTGCTATCTTTCCCTCCTCCACGGCATCCTTTATGCCGCAGACAGGCTCATCCATATGTGCGCAGCCTCCGAAACGGCAGTATTTTTCATATTGTCCAAACTCATTATAATACCCTTGAAGCTCCTCCTTCTCCACGTCAAAAAGTGAGAGCGAAGAAAAGCCCGGCGTATCCAGAATATAGGTTTCATCATCTATTGCAATGAGTTCGGTATGTCTTGTGGTGTGCTTTCCCCTTGAGATTTTCTTACTGATATTTCCCGTTTCCATTACGGTATTATCCTGCAGAATATTTATGAGTGAGGACTTCCCGACACCGGAGGGACCAGCCACAGTGGTGGTCTTACCCCTAAGCATATCCCTCACGACATCTATATTTATATTCTCCCCTGCGCTGATGGCGATACATTCGTAGCCGCAGCCGGAGTATATATCCATTATTTCATTAAAATAGCCGGAATCGTCAATGTCTAACTTATTGAAGGCAATGATGCAGGGAAGCGAATTTCTCTCCATCATTATCAAGAATCTGTCAAGCAGATTAAAGCTGGGCGCCGGATTTGTGATTGCAAAGATTACGAGAGCCTGATCCACATTTGCTACGGCAGGTCTTATGAGCTCGTTTTTTCTGTCGAAAATCTCAATTATATTTCCTTCGGAATCTCCCTCGTGGGTTATCTCAAACTCCACATCATCCCCGACGAGAGGCTTCTTATTGTCTTTTCTGAATATCCCCTTTGCCTTACAGGCAAATATTCTTCCGCCCTCTGTGTGCACATAGTAAAAGCCTGCTATGCCTTTTACGATTTTCCCCTTCATTCTCTGTCAGATTATTCCTTGGTAAACTCCACTCTTCTTGTAAAGGTTTTCTCCTCGGTGGTTGTCGTCGGATTTCCCTCTGCATCCGTACCTGTTACCGATGCGGTATAGGTAAAGGTTATGGTGCCCCCTGACGAGGCAAGTCCGTAATGATTCACGGATATGGGGAAGGAGGCGGTCTTGGTATCAAGCAGCACCTCTCCGTCATCCGCCACGAGCTTCACAGACACCTCTCCTGATACATACTCGGGCGCCTCGGTTGTTGTAGGACCTGTTATTGATGCACTGTACTTGTAGGTGGACGCCGGCGGTCCCTGACTTATTGTAAGGTCTATCTCGGTTCCCTTATCGACATAGGAGCCGTAGGGATAGCTTTGATTATATACATATCCGTTATTTATGTCGTTGCTGTAGCCATAGGTAATGCTTCCGATGGACAGTCCCGCTTCCAGTGCGGATATCGTGGCATCCTGCTCTGTAAGATTGATTAGGTTGGGCACACGGATTTTCGAGTCCTCCTTGCCCCGGCTTACATTTATAGTGATAACATAGCCCTTTGCTGCCTCGGTGCCTGCCTCCGGGTTCTGTGAGATGACGAGATTCTGCTCCACATCATCCGAGTAGCTCTCGGTTTTATTTACCAAAAATCCGCTTGAAACAAGGGAATTATTTGCGGCCTCATAGGTAAGTCCCACCACATTAGGTACGGAGATTACATCCGCTCCTGCGCTTACCGTGACATTCACGGTGCTTCCCACCTCGACCTGCTCTCCTGCTGCAATCTCGGTGCTTATTACAATATCCTTATCCACAGTATCTGACTTCTGGGGAACTACATTCATCATTATCCCCAAAGCCGACAATGCGTTTCTTGCATCATCCACGTTCATGCCCTTAAGATCGGGCATATTCTTGTATTCAACCTTGTTTTCCTCTTCTGCTATAATTGGCGAATCCGGGAGGGGATTTTCCGAAATTATGCTTTCCCCGTTTCCTCCGAAAAGCTTCATGGCGAGTATTATCAGTATAACGAGGATGACAATTCCCGCAGCAACCGCAAGGAAGGTGGTAACCCTCTCCATTCTGGGATTGTAGTCATAGTCATCATCCTCATCATCATAATCGTCATCATCATAATCATTGAGATCGGAGCGAAGCCGCATGGTGTCCGTCATCACAGGCTGCATCTCCTGTGTATACCCGGTGTGCTGCCTTATCATGGACATCTCATCCTCGGATACCATTCTGGTGCCGCCCTCCATATCAGGGTCATTATTTACCACAAAGTCATCATCCGGATTGACCAGGGACTGCTTTAAGTCGGCCACCAGATCCTTCATATTCTGATATCGCCTGTCGGGAGATTTCTGACAGCATTTCAAGACAATGCTCTCCACACTTACCGGTATTTCCGGCACAAATTCCCTGGGGGATGGCATCTCCTCCTGAATATGCTTTATCGCTATGGCAACGGTGGTCTCCCCGTTAAATGGCACACGCCCCGTAAGCATCTCAAACATAGTGATACCCATTGAATAGATATCGCTCTTTTCATCGGAATACCCGCCCCTTGCCTGCTCCGGCGAGGTATAGTGGACGCTTCCCATTACATTGGAGGTAATGGTGTTAGAGGTCGCCGCCTTTGCTATTCCGAAGTCCGTGACCTTAACCTTGCCCTCCTTGGATATTATGATATTCTGCGGTTTTATGTCCCTGTGAATTATATGATTGTTGTGGGCGGCCTCTATACCCATTCCCACCTGAATGGCGATGCTTACCGCCTCCTTGTAGGTAAGGCGGAGCTTCTTTTCTATGTATTTCTTTAATGTGATGCCCTCTACAAGCTCCATCACAATGTAATATACTCCGCCGTCATCGCCCACATCATACACATTTACGATATTGGGATGCATAAGTCCCGCTGCCGCCTGCGCCTCGATACGGAATTTGGAGACAAAATTTTCATTTTCGGAAAATTCCTGCTTCAGTATCTTTACCGCAACCTGACGGTTCAGCTTGTGATCCAATGCCTTATATACATCTGACATTCCGCCGGTGCCGATCTTTTCCTGCATTTCATACCGGTCGCCGATCATCATTCCCAGTTTTATCATTATATCCAAATCCTCATTTACTTCTGTCCTGCGGCATCTATAAGTATTACCGAGACATTGTCCCTGCCGCCGTTTAAATTGGCGGCATTAACCAGATTTTCAGCACCCTCCACCACATCTCTGGAGGCGTTTATTATCATCCTTATTTCCTCATCAGGCACCTCATTGGTAAGTCCGTCGGTGCATAGAAGCACAATATCCCCCTCGTTAAGCCTGACAGAAAAAATATCCCCCTCAACATAGTCCGTCACGCCCACAGCGCGCAGGATTATGTTTTTCTTTGGATGGTTTCTCGCATCCGACTCGTCGATCTCTCCGTGGCGCACCATCTCCTCCACATATGAGTGATCCCTTGTTATCTGTCTGATTTCCCTTTTGTTGATCACATAGAGTCTGGAATCGCCTACATTAAGCACCTCCAGCACATCGCCTATGCATGTGGCAGCCACAACCGTGGTTCCCATGCCGTTAAGCTTTTTGTCCTCCAGCGAACGTGAATATACTACCCCGTTGGCAACATAAAGAGCATGTCTTAAGCTCTCGACAGGCTCCTCCACAAGTCCCTCGGATATATCCGCAACCATGGTTTCCACAGTTACCTTTGAGGCATAATCTCCGGCATTGTGTCCGCCCATTCCGTCAGCGATTATAAAGAGATTTGGAAGCTTCCCCACCGGCTCCTCGCTGGTAAAAAGATAATCCTGATTCTGTTTTCTTCTCTTTCCCACATTGGAAATAGAAAAAGTCTTTATCACGTCAAACTCCCTTAAAAATACAAATCTTATTGATTTTACGCTATTTTCGGGGTACTGTCAACTGTTTCGGAAATTCAGCATTTCTGCGGTGTCTGAGCTGTCCGCAGGCTCCGTCTATGTCTGTCCCAAGCTCTCTTCTGATTGTGGCATTCACGCCCCCTGACTCTAGCTTTTCTTTAAACGCCCTCACTCTTTTTTCGCCTGTTCTCCTATAATCCCTCTCTTTTATGGGGTTTACCGGAATCAGATTCACATGAGCCGATACCCTTTTGGAAAGCCTTATTAGCCCCTCTGCATCCTCGTCACTGTCATTTTTTCCTGCGATAAGGCTGTACTCAAAGCTTATGCGCCTCCCCGTCCTCTTAAAATACTTTTTGCAGGCATCCATAAGCTCATCAATGCTGTAGCTCAAGGCGACAGGCATTATCTCTCTTCTCTTTTCATCCGTCACCGCATGCAGGGAGAGCGCCAGAGTAATCTGAAAATCATACTCCGAAAGCCTTAAAATATTCGGAGCTATACCGCAGGTCGATACGGTTATATTTCTCTGGCTTATGTTAAGTCCGTTCTTATCGGATATGAGCTCAATAAATTTAATCAGTGTATCAAAATTGTCAAGGGGCTCCCCCGTCCCCATAACGACTATATTGGAAATTCTCTCCCCCACATCCCTTTTAATTGCGTAAATCTGTTCAAGCAGCTCTGAGGGTGTGAGATTTCGTTTTAGTCCGTCCAAAGTTGATGCGCAGAATTTGCAGCCCATTCTGCAGCCTGCCTGGGATGAAATGCACACGGAATTTCCGTGCTTATATCGCATAAACACGCTTTCCACACATTCCCCGTCCGAAAATTCAAAAAGGTATTTCTTCGTACCGTCGGTCTTTGAGGTCTGTATCTCCACAGGCCTTGCACATACGATTTCGGCATTCCTTGAAAGCTTTTCCCTAAAGCTCTTCGGAAGATTGCTCATCTGCTCCGCATCGGTTTCGCATTTTGCATGCAGCCATTCATAGAGCTGCCTTGCACGGTATTTTTGCTCCGAAAGCCCTGCCACATAGTCCTCTAATTCAGTTAGATTAAAAGATTTGATATCGACCATTATTTTATTTCTTTACAAATCTTGCCATGAAAAATCCGTCGCAGTCGTTTACCCCCGGAAGAAGCTGCAGGGAATCCGTCTTCTCTAAAGGAAGATTCTTTTCTATCCACTCTGCCATTTCCTCATTTTCCGCCCTGTCTATTGTACAGGTACTGTATAACAGGGTTCCGCCCTTACGAAGATATAGGAAGGCGCTCTTTATAATCTCTTTTTGCAATTCAGTAAGGCTTTCTATGCCTTCGGGTGTCATATTGTATTTGATATCCTTCTTTTTCCCTATGACGCCGAGTCCCGAACAGGGTACATCCGCAAGCACCACATCCGCCTTCCCGATATAGGCTTCGTCGGGAGTTCTTGCGTCCCTGCACATAGCCTTGATATTTTTAAGCCCCATGCGCTCAATATTTTCCTCTATGAGGGGAAGCTTTTTTTCTGATACATCAAAGGAAATTACCTGACCGGTTTCTCCCGTAAGCTCCGCCGCATATATGCTCTTCCCTCCCGGGGCTGCACACACATCTATAACAGTATCCCCCTTTTTAATCCCTGCGCTCCTTACCGCCATGGCGCTGCTTGCGTCCTGAACAGTGAGCTTTCCCTCCGAAAAGCCCGGCAATTTTTCAATTCCCTCCGTGCCAAGAAGATAGAAACACTTGTTATTTATGCAACTTTTCCTGCATTTTATCCCCTGTGATTCGTATTCCTCAATCAATTTTGCAATTTCTTCTGTCATTATTTTCTCGGAAAACCTTACGGAGACCCCGGTGTTTTCAAGGAAAGCCTTTGCAATCTCTTCCGTCACTTCCGTTCCATATGTCCCGACCCACATATCAATTATCCATTCCGGCAGCGAATACCTTACGGACAGGTATCTCGTGACATCCTCCTTCCTGTCCGGAAGGGGGAGGCTTTCCTTATTTCTTGATATATTCCGCAGCACTCCGTTCACAAAGCCTGACAGAGAGGAAAGCCCTCTTTTTTTTGCGAGTTTTACCGCCTCATTAACCGCCGCATGGTCTGGAATCCTGTCCATATAGAGTATCTGGTAGACCCCCATCAGAACAAGATTTCTGATAATAGGCTTCATCTTCCCTGCTGGTGTCCTCGAAAAATGGTTAATATAAAAAACAAGCTCGATGCGGCGCTCAATAACGCCGTCACAGAGCCGTTTTATCAAAGCCTTGTCACTGGCCTCCATATAGTCATATTTGGCAAGTACACTCTTTATGAGCCTGTCGTAGGGCTGTTTATCCTGCTCGCAAGAGATGAGCACGTCCAGCGCTATTTCTCTGGCACCTACTCCCATTATCTCCTTCTCCTGCTGCCGCCGTTTGTCAGAAGAATAAGTCTTACAAGGGAGAGTATTGCCGACAAAGCTGCTGCGACATAGGTAAACGCCGCCGCTGTGAGAACCTTCTTACAGCCCGTATATTCCTCCGAGGATACGAATCCGAACTGCTCCATTTTAATGAGCGCCCTGTGGGATGCGTCAAATTCCACGGGAAGAGTGACAAGCTGAAACAGCACCGTCAGCGCAAAGGCAAGTATTCCCAGCTGCATTAGGAAGGAATTATACCCCAACAGCATTCCGATCAAAAGAATGGGCATACTTAGCTTATTTGCAAAATTTACCGCAGGAACCAGCGCCGAACGGAAGTTAAGGGGCGCATACCCCTGTGCGTGCTGTATGGCGTGGCCGCACTCATGGCACGCCACAGCCATAGAGGTAATGGAGGGCTCGTAGTAGTTGCTGTATGAGAGATTCACAGTCTTCGTTCTGGGGTCATAATGGTCCCCGCTGTCGGAATTAAGCGGGCGCACCTGCACATCATACAGACCTTCGCTTTGAAGAAGTCTTGCCGCAGCCTCAGCCCCGGTAATGTTCCTGTAATTCCTTATTTTTGCATATTTATTCATTGACGAGCGCACAAGGGCGCTTGCAAGAAGCCCTATCAAAAGCCCCGCAAGTATCAAAAGCATTGTGGAATCATAATAGCCGCCGTAGCCTCTATACATAGAGGGATAATATCCGTAATACATATGCGCTCCTTTCAGTTATTCAAACCTGTCTCCTGTTTCAAGCTTTGCTCCGTTGAGAAAGTCCCTTACGCTCATGCGCTTCTTCCCCTCCGGCTGCAGTTCCTTTATCTTCAATGCCCCCTCGCCGCAGCTTACATATATAGCATCCCGGTCAATGCTCTCTATGACACCCGGCTTAAGCTCCTCCGAAGCAGAGCCTACCGCCTCGCCGCACCATATCTTTAGCTGCCTTCCGTTATGGAAGGTATATGCTCCGGGCCACGGATTGAAGCCCCGTATAAGCCTTGAAAGCTCTGCTGCGCTCTTCCTAAAGTCAAGCCTTCCCATCTCCTTTTTGATGAGCTTTGCATAGGAGCTTTCCTCATCCTTCTGTTTTTCGGGAATGAGCTTTCCTTCCTCCAAAAGAGGCAGCGCTTCACAGATTGCCTCGCCTCCCAAAGCTGTCAGCTTATCATGCAGGCTTTCGAAGGTATCGTCCTCCTCAATGGGTATTTCCTTCTTATACAGCATATCTCCGGTGTCTATGCCCTCGTCCATCTGCATTATAGTAACACCCGTTTTCTTTTCTCCGTCAATGATTACCTGCTGTATCGGAGAAGCCCCCCTGTATTTCGGAAGAAGGGATGCGTGGATATTTATGCAGCCAAGTCTTGGAATATCCAATATCTCCCTTGATATTATCTGTCCGAAGGCTGCCACGATATAGATATCAGCCTCGTAGCTTTTAAGCTCCGCCACAGCCTCCATTGTTTTAATCCTCTCAGGCTGGAACACCGGGATACCTTTAGATATGGCAAATTCCTTTACCGGGGAAGCAATGAGCTTTCCGCTCCTCCCCTTGGGCTTGTCGGGCTGTGTAACAGCAAGCGTTACCTCATATCCCGCATCATATATCGCAGACAGGGCACCCGCCGCAAAATCCGGCGTTCCCATAAAAATAATCTTCATCCTCAGTCCTCGTCATCCTCGTCCTGAACGTCCTGAAGCTCTCCCTCCACCTTTTCGGTGTAGAGATGTCCCTCCAGATGGTCCAGCTCATGGCATATGGCTCTTGCAAGAAGCTCCGTCGCTTCTAATTCAAAGGGCTTGAAATTTTTGTCTAACGCCACAACCTTCACATAATTTGGGCGTGTAACCTGACCGGATTTGCCGGGAAGCGATAGGCACCCCTCCTGACCTGTCTGTTCGCCCGAGGTCTCCACCAGTCTCGGATTGATGAATACATATGGGTCTTCCCCAGTCACATCTATTACCACTATGCGCTTAAGCATTCCCACCTGAGGCGCAGCAAGTCCCACCCCGTTTGCCTCATACATCGTATCAAACATATCCTCTATCAGGAGCTTTGTCTTGAAATTCATCTCCTTGACTTCCTTGCAGGGCTTATTCAATATCTCATCCCCGAATTCCCGAATCTTCCTGAGTGCCATTATTTCCTCCTAATTCATTCTGTCTGCTATATGAAATCAAACTGTATCTGTTCCGTGGGCGAGAGCTTTTTTATCTCATCCTCTATACGCTCCCTTGCGGACAAAAGCTTCCTTTCGCTCTCATCCTTCATATAGAACACATACCTGTATACATCGTTTATTTTTCCTATGGCTGCGGGAGCAGGTCCCACCACCTTGAAATCCTTATCACACTTTACCACTAATGCCAAGGTCTCTGCAAGGCTTTTTACACTTTCTTCATATTTTCCCATTATCATTACGGAAAGCATATGCGCCGCCGGTGGATATCCGCAGATTTCTCTGAAAGCGATCTCCTCCTCATAAAAGCCTTCATAATCCTGATTTTGGGCGCAGAGCACCGCATAGTGCTCCGGCTGGTAGGTCTGGATTACGGCTTCTCCCTTTTTGTCCCCTCTGCCTGCACGCCCCACAGCCTGAACTAAAAGCTCAAAGGTTCGCTCCCCCGCAGTGTATTCCTGTGCATTCAGGGACATATCCGCAGCTATCACGCCCACGCAGGTCACATTGGGGAAATCGTGACCCTTTACTATCATCTGTGTGCCTATGAGTACATCCGCCTCATTGTTGGCAAAGGCCGAAAGGATATTCTCGTAGCTGTCCTTTTTCTTTGTGGTATCCCCGTCCATCCTCAAGGTTCTTATTCCGGGATAAAGCATTTTAAGCTTCTCCTCAACCTGCTCGGTTCCCGCCTTGAATTCCCCGATATACTTTGAATTGCACTTGGGACAGAGCCTTGGTCTTGGTATCTCATAGCCGCAATAATGGCATACAAGTATTCCGTTTTTGTGGAGGGATAATGATACGTCACAATGAATGCACTTTATGACCTCGCCGCACTCTCTGCAGGAGATAAAGCCGGCATAGCCCCTTCTGTTCAAAAAAAGCATGCTTTGCTCTCCCTTTGAGAGCCTGTCTTCAATAAGCGCAGAAAGCCTCCTTGAAAACATGGACTTATTCCCCGCCATGAGTTCATCCCTCATATCAGCCACCCACACATCCGGCAGGGTCTGTCCCGTGTGGCGTTCCTTTAAGGTAAAGAGCGTAAATTCTCCTGCCTTTGCCTTGTAATAGGCATCCACCGATGGCGTGGCGCTGCCCAGAACTATTGATGCGCCGGAAAGCTCCGAGAGCCGGATCGCCACATCCCTTGCGTGATATTTGGGTGTCATTTCGGACTTATAGCTGTTTTCATGCTCCTCGTCGATTATTATAAGCTTTAGCTTTTTAAAGGGCGTAAACAGTGCCGAGCGGGGGCCGATCATTATATCTATCTCCCCGTTTTCGGCACGCTTGCACTGGTCGTATTTTTCCGCAGGGGAAAGAGTGGAATTAAGTACACTTACCCTCTCCCCGAAATGTGAATAAAACCTTTTGAGTGTCTGGTATGTAAGAGCAATCTCCGGAATCAGCACGATTGCCTGTCCGCCTGCTTTCAGGGCATCATCTATAAGCTTAATATACACATTGGTCTTTCCGCTTCCGGTAATTCCGTGAATGAGATACCTTACACTCTCTCCCTTATCAAGCGCTTCCTTATAGCTGTCGGTAATATTAAGCTGCTCCTTAGACAAAAGGAGCTCCCCGGCACTTCCATCCTTAAGCTTTACCGGATTTCTGTAGCTTAAGCTTCTTTCGATCCTTATGAGCCCCCTTGCTTCCAAAGCCTTAATGGTCTGCGCCGATACGCCAAGCTTCCCCGTAAGAAGCTCATATGGCAGGCTTTCCGCCTCCCTCAATTCATTCAAAAGCCTTGCCTGGGCTGTCCTGTGCTTTCTTATGCATTCGCCGTATTCCGCTGTTATGCTCTCGGTATCCGCCGTGCGTATGACAGTTCTATGCTCTATCTGCGCCGCCTTTTTTCTCATGGGAAGCACGGTCTTTAATGACTGTATCAGTGTTCCTCCGTACCTTGCCCGCATATATGCCGCAAGCTTTACCATCCTGTCATCAATTCCGTTGTTTTCATCGATGACATCATTTATACACTTTAATCTGCTCTCATCATAGTCCGATGTGTCCGAAAAGCTGACAATATAGCCCTTTATGAGTCTGTCTCCCCTTCCGAAGGGAATCATCACTGCGCTTCCTATGTCGACGCTGTCCTTAAAGCTTTCCGGCACAATGTAGGAAAATGTCCTGTCAAGCTTCTCATGGGCGATATCCACTATAATATCGGCGTACTTCCCCTTCAAGCCTTTTCCTCCGAAAGCTCCTTCAGCGCTTCCTCAATAAGCGTTCTCTCATCCATGGGATATTTCGTTCCCTTTATCTCCTGATAGTCCTCATGCCCCTTCCCGGCAAGAATAATGATATCCCCCGGCTCTCCATGCCCTATGGCATATTTGATGGCTTCCTTCCTGTCGGGTATCTCGATATATTTGCCAGATGTCTTATCAATACCCGTCCTGATATCTGCGATTATGTCTAAGGGTTCCTCAAATCTCGGATTGTCGGAGGTAATTATCGTAAAGTCGGAAAGCCTTCCGCTGACCTCCCCCATCTCGAAGCGCCTGGACTTTGCGCGGTTCCCGCCGCAGCCAAACACCGTAACTATGCGCTTGGGCTTATACTCCCTAAGGGCTGTTATAATGCTTTGAAGCGCCACCGCATTGTGAGCGTAATCTATGAGAAGCGTAAAATCATCCGACACCTTGACAGGCTCTATACGCCCCTTTACCTTTGCATTCTTTACCGCATCTGTGACATCCTTCCTGCTCACATTATAATGGGCGCAGATTGCGATTGCCGCAAGAGCATTATGCACGGAGAAAAGTCCCGGCATTGGAAGCTCAATATTTAATTCCATAAGTCCCTTTGTGTTAAAGGCTACGCCGAGGCTTCCCTTCTCGTTTAAAAGCCTCACGTTTTCCGCCCATATGTCAAGATTCGGCTTCATTCCGAAGGTTTCAAGCTCACAGGTGTGATTCTTTATTACCTCCCCTAAATGCTCGTCGTCTCCGTTTACGATCCCGACCCTGCACTGTCTGAAGAGCATACTTTTACATTCTGTATATTCCTCAAAGCTTGCGTGCTCATTTGGTCCTATGTGGTCGGGGGAGAGATTCGTAAATATTCCGTAATCAAAGACAAAGCCCGCAGTCCTGTGGAGCTTGAAGGCCTGCGAGGATGCCTCCATCACTACTGTGTCAAGACCCGCATCCGCCATTTGTCTGAAATATTTCTGCAAAAGATATGATTCCGGCGTGGTGTTTCCTGCGTGTATATGCTCATCCCCTATTATGACCTCTATGGTGCCGATAAGCCCCACCTTTCTTCCTGCATTTTCAAGTATTGATTTTATGAGATATGTGGTGGTGGTCTTACCCTTTGTGCCGGTCACGCCTATGATTGAAAGCTTTTTTGCCGGATGTCCAAAATATGCTGCGGATATGCATGCCAGGGCATATCTGGTATCGGAAACCTTTATGATGACTGCATCCCCGGCAGGAAGCTCTATGTCCTCCGATACGACTATGGCTGCAGCTCCCGCCAAAGACACATCCTCCACGAAATCATGCCCGTCCGCATTGCTCCCCTGAATGCATACAAAGAGGCAGTTTTTATCCGCCTTTCTGGAATCGTAGACAAGCGCTTCTATATCCGTATCAAGGCTTCCCCTCAATACTTCATATTCCATATCCTTCAAAAGACCGGCAAGCTTCATATTTCCCTCCTGTGAATGCGATTATTACGTATTTGTCTTATTATAAAGCTATTATACCATATTTGAAAGATTTTTCATACAAAGGAAAAAACCGGAGGGAATCCGGTTTTTCCTTGATTTCTTATGAGGGGGGAGGACAGTTGAGAGCTTTCGCTCATCAACTATCTTGATTTGTATAATATCATCAAAATGTGTTCAAATTGTGTTCAGATTATAAAAAAAATATTTTTATTTAAAAGCCTTGAGCTGCAGCTGTTCAGAAAGCTCATTTCTGTAGGAATTTACGCCTAATTCATAGATTATGGTCATTTTTTCA
>JAFUVF010000081.1 GCA_017483735.1 Lachnospiraceae bacterium
ATTCAATATGCTTTCCGGCTATTCGGAGCCCAGGCAGTGGAACAAGCTCTCCCTTGCACCGCTGTGGCTTAAGGGAGAGTTCTTAACCCTCATAGGGCGCGAGACAAAGAATGCAAGGGCGGGGAAGCCTGCAAGGATTGTCGCAAAGATGAATTCCCTCTGCGACAGGGATATAATCGCCGCACTTTATCAGGCATCGGCAGCAGGGGTAAAGATTGAACTCATCGTCAGGGGAATATGCTGTCTTAAGACCGGAATCCCCAAGGTGTCGGACAATATAGAGGTGCGCTCCATAGTCGGAACCTTCCTCGAACACAGCAGGATATTCTACTTCGAGAACGGCGGGGAGAATGAGATATACTGCGGAAGTGCGGACTGGATGCCCAGAAACTTGGAGCGCCGTGTGGAAATACTCTTCCCTGTGGAGGATAGGAAGCTTAAGGAGGAGCTGGTGCATATTCTTAAAATGCAGCTGAAGGACAATGTGAAGGCTTCCATCTTAAAGAATGACGGAGAGTACGAAAAAGCGGAGAAGAAGGGTAAAAGCTTCAACTGTCAGGAGGCTTTCTGCCATGAGATGACAAAGAGGGCAAAGGAGAGAGCTTTCACGGAGGGCAGGAACAGTGATTTCTTAAATAACAAAATGTTCATCCCCATATCATCATCGCCCCTTGATGATGAGGACAACTATTAAGCATAATACGCATTTTGAAAGGAGACGGATATGCCGGAATTTGATGAAAAGGTATTAAAATGCTTTTTGGACAATCAATTACAGCTATTTCCCGAGGCGGTTGCCAATAACATTGAGGAGGCGGAGAGCTTCCTAAATGAATGTATGGCTGTTGTGGTGGATTCCCCCGAGGAGGTATTGGAGTACTTTGAGGAGGAGGGAATAGATACCGACGGCGCAATGGAGGAGGATATCCTCACTGCGGACGAGGTGTTTGACATAGGGGACGGAAGATATCTGATTGTTGAGGCATAGCGTGCCGATTTTCTATATATGAAGGAAGAGCGATGCCACCCTGAAATACACAAGGAGTGACAGGGCATCGACTATTGTGGTTATGAAGGGAGATGCCATCACCGCAGGGTCGAAGCCTATGCGCTTTGCCAGTATCGGGAGCATGCAGCCCACTATCATTGCCAGAAGCACAGCTACGATTATCGTGAGGCATACGACCAGAGCAACCGTGATGCCTACACGGTCTAAGAGCATGAGCTTTATAAAGTTGGCGGCGGAGAGGGATATTCCGCACATAAGGGCCACACGTATCTCCTTCCAGAACACAAAAGGAACATCGGAATACTCTATCTCTCCGAGAGAAAGTCCGCGGATGACAGTAACCGATGCCTGGGAGCCGGCGTTGCCTCCGGTATCCATAAGCATGGGAATAAAAGCGATAAGTGAAGCGTATACCGAAAGCGCCTCCTCAAATGAGGATATGATGGCACCCGTAAAGGTGGCGGATATCATGAGGAGCAAAAGCCAGGGGATGCGCTTTTTGTATGTGTCAAGAATGGAGGTCTTCATATAGGGCTTGTCCGAGGGAACGATAGCCGCCATCTTTTCGATATCCTCTGTGGTCTCCTCCTGCATGATGTCCACGATATCATCGACTGTGATGATTCCCACAAGACGGTTTTCGTTGTCCACGACAGGCATTGACGTAAAGTCGTATTTCTGGAAAAGCCTTGAAACCTCCTCCTGGTCCATAAGGGTGTTTATGGAGATTACGTTCTCGTGCATTATATCCCCGATTATATCATCATCATCCGACAAAAGAAGATATCTTAACGCCACTGTTCCGAGAAGCTTTCTCTGGGAATCCAGCACATAGCAGATATTTATGGTCTCGGAATCCACGCCCACACGGCGGATTCTTTCTATGGCGTCACGGACAGTCAGGCTTTCTTTCAGGTCAACATACTCGACGGTCATTATGCTTCCTGCGGAATCCTCGGGGTAGCGAAGAAGATGGTTAATATCCCTTCTGGTCTCGGGGCTTGCGGCAAGCAAAAGCTTCTTTACGATATTGGCAGGCATTTCTTCCATAAGGTCGGCGGCATCATCCGCCATCAGATTGTCTATCAGATTGGCGGCGTCACGCTCCGAGAGGGATGTGATTATCTTCTGCTGGTTGTCCACATCCAGATACGAAAATACATCCGCAGCATTATCCTTGGGAAGAAGCCTGAATATCTTAAGCATTTCCGCATCTGTAATATCATTCAAAAGTGCAGCGATATCCGCATCGTTTATGTCCTCCAAGGACTGGCGGAGCTTTGTGTATTGTTTTGTTTTCAGGAGTTCATGTACATTTTCTCTTACTTCTTCCATTTGATATCAAAGCTCCTTTCCTATGACCTGTCCTTGTCGTTAAGAACCTTGGTATAATAAGTGTCCGTGGGGGCGGTTGCCGAAAAATTACCGCCGGTAGCATCTGTTATATTTTTCAGTATGCTGTCAAAGCTATCCGCAGGCAGAGTGAGGGATAATACCACATCCTCCCCATAATCGGCAGCTGTGGGGGATACATCAAAGGAGGAGAGTACTGACAGCACCTTGTCTAATTGTGCGTATCCGGTGCGAAGCAGCAGCTTTTTGCCGGGGATGAGCAGTCCAAGCTCGCTGTTTTTGAGCGCCTCCCTCACGGCATCAGAATATGCCCTCACAAGCCCCCCTGTACCTAAGAGGGTTCCTCCGAAATATCTTGTTACCACTGCGCACACATTATGTAAACCATATCCAGTCAAAACCTCCAGAATCGGGCGGCCTGCGGTGCCGGAGGGCTCTCCGTCGTCATTGGAGCGGATGATCGAGGGTTCTTCGCCCACAATGAAGGCGTGGCAGTTATGCCTTGCGTCATAGTGTTTTTTCTTTATACCGGCAATGAAGGCAAGAGCCTCCCCCTCGGTTTCACAGCCTTTAAGATATGCTATGAATCTGGATTTCTTTTCCGTAATCTCGCCGGTTCCTGCATTTAAGAGTACCTTTGTCATAAAAAGACTCCCTTTATAAAAATCTCGAGCCCTATAAATATAAGTATCATGCCTCCGAATACGGTAGCCCTGCCGGTAATTCTCTGACCTATCCTTATGCCCAGATTTACCCCGAGAAGGCAGAGGATGAGGGTTACTACAGCTATGATAAGGGAGGCGGTAAACGCCGAGGCTGTGTTATATCCGGATATCGTAAAGCCAACGGACAGGGCATCTATGGAGGTGGCAACACCCTGTGCAAATAACGTGCGTTTCTTTAAACGTCCTGCTGAAACTGCTTCTGCCGTCCCTTCGTCCGAAGTCTCACGGAGCCCCTCTATTATCATTCTGATCCCCAGAAACAGAAGTATAATGAGTGCTATCCAGGGGATAAAGGGGGCAAATGCGTTGAAATAAAGTACAAATCCGTGTACAATTATCCATCCGAGCATTGGCATTATGAACTGAAAAAGGGCAAAAGTCCCCGAAATTCTGAATTTTTCGTATAATGTCATATGGGGATTTGCAATGCCGTTTGCAGCGGATACGGAAAAAGCATCCATTGCGAGACCGAAGCCCAAAAGTATGCTGTTTGCAAAAAAAATGGCGCTGCCTACAAAAATCGACAAAACATAATCCTCCAAATCGGTTTAAATATTATATACTATCGGCAAAATTTAGTAAAGTTGCAGTATGGATAAAATAATGCTATAATACTATCCAAATGTCCGAAAGATGTGTCGGATGTGGAGGGGCTTATGAATTATGGAAAGAAGGGCATAAAGGCTAAGCAGAAGGAATTAAACGCCCGTTCGTCCAAATGGACCAGAAAGATAATATTGTTTGTATTTAAGCTGTCACTCATTGCGGCCATAGGCTGTGTTATCTGCGGGGTGGCGGCAGGTATCGGCGCATTCAGGGGAATATTGCAGTCCACGCCTGCAATCCGCCTAAGTGATGTCATCGCTACCGGTCAGGCAACCATCGTATATGATGCCGCCGGAAATGAGATGGATACCTATGTCAGTCAGAATTCCAACCGTATCGAGGTTACAATGGAGGAGGTTCCGGTGTATCTGGGGCAGGCCTTTGTCGCTATAGAGGATGAGAGATTCTATCAGCACAATGGCGTGGACTATAAAGGCATGGTGCGTGCCGCATACCAGTTCATAAAGACGAGGGGCTCGGAGACTCAGGGTGCCAGCACCATTACCCAGCAGCTTCTGAAAAATACTGTGTTCACGGAGTGGACCTCCGAGGGACATAATTTAATGAAGAAGATAAAGCGTAAGATACAGGAGCAGTATCTGGCGCAGGAGATCACGAAGAATTTCACGAAGGACGAGATACTTTTAAGATATATGAACGCCATAAACTTAGGGCAGAATACTCTGGGTGTGGAGGCTGCAAGCCAGCGGTATTTCGGAAAGAGCTGCTCTGAACTCAATATCTCCGAAGCGGCGGTCATTGCCAGCATTACGCAGAATCCTTCCGCCTACAATCCCCTAAGGCATCCTGAGGAAAATGTAAAAAGAAGAAAGACCTGCCTTAACAAGATGCTGGAGCTCAATTTTATAACAAAAGAGGAATATGATGAGGCAATAGCCGACACGGATGCGGTGTATGAGAGGATAGGTCTCTACGATACCACCCTTCAGGAGACGGATACAGGCTCAGGCTCATATTTTTCCGATGCGGTATATGAACAGGTAAAAAAGGATCTGGTAAATATAGCGGGATACAATGAGACCATGGCGGAGGCGCTCCTTACCTCAGGGGGACTGCGCATAGAGTCCACCATGGATCCGGATATTCAGAAGATAATGAACGAGGAATTTGCCAACGAGGACAATTTCCCCAAGTCCGTAAAGTGGTATCTGACCTATGCACTGACCATTACCGACAAGAGCGGAGAGAAACATAATTTCAGCAAA
>JAFUVF010000082.1 GCA_017483735.1 Lachnospiraceae bacterium
GGTAGTGTCAAGTCTGACACTACTTTTTTGTTTCTAAATCCTTTATTTTCGGGAGGTTCAAATAAAATGAGCATTGACCTCCCTTTTTGGTATAATGTCAACGACCAAGAAGACACCCCAGAAAGGAGCCAATGCTCATGAACATTATACTTTATTTACTTCAGTTAATTCAACTACTCTATCAGCAAAATATCTGGCTGATAAATTTTATCTGTAAATACATTCCTATCAAGCAGTGGGCTTTTGATGACTCCCACTCTCCGAAGTACCAGAAGTTCAAAATTGATAAGCTCCCTCTGATCCTTCATGTGGAGCCCTGGGACTACCGCGACTTTATGAAGTACCTTGAGTGGCGATATAAGGACGATTACAAGCCTATAAAACCAGTCCGTCGCCGCGGTGAATGTGATATCCCAGACGACTGCAAATGCCCCAGATGCAACGCTCCCAAAATATATCTTTATAAGAACAATGGTTCCAAAGGACAACTCCTATGCAAAGTATGCCAGAATACCTTTTTCCAGGAATCGACGGAGGTATCACGTCTAAAGCTGCGGTGCCCTTACTGCATGCATGCCCTTACTCCAAAGAAAGACCGAAAGCACTTCATTGTTCACAAATGCATCAACCCGAAATGCTCTTACTATCTCCACAACCTTAAAAAGGTTGACAAGAAAGATCTTGAAGAAGACTACGGCAAGAACAAGTACAAACTGCACTATATCTACCGTGAATTCACGATAGATTTCTTCAAGATGGACATCACCACCCTGCCGAAGAATGCATCTTCTTTGAAGTTCACAAAGAACAATGCCTACATCATGTCGCTTTGTCTTTCCTACCGGGTCAACCTGGGGTTGTCACTCCGTAAAACGGCTCAAGCCCTGAAAGACATTCATAACATCTCCATATCCCACCAGATGGTCGCAAACTACTGCAAGACTGCCGCTCTCTGTATAAAGCCGTTTGTTGATACATATCCTTACGAAAAGGATCCTGATCACCTTGCAATGACGGCTGACGAAACCTATATCAAAGTCCGTGGGATCAAAGGGTACATCTGGTTTATAATGAACGCTGCAACCCGTGTTATCATCGGGTATCAGGTATCGGACAACCGTGGTGTAGGACCTTGTATCATGGCAATGCGCATGGCGTTCCAGCACCTTAAAGAACTCCCCAAAAACTTCAGGTTCATCGCCGATGGCTACAGCGCATACCCTCTTGCCGCCCAGCAGTTCTTTGTGCAATTCAAAGAAAAGTTTAAGTTTAACATCACACAGGTCATCGGTCTTACAAACGATGACGAAGTATCAAAAGAGTTCCGTCCATACAAGCAGATGATAGAGCGATTAAACCGCACTTATAAGGCTTCCTACCGTCCGACGAACGGCTTTGATAACTATGATGGTGCTAACTATGATCTCGCTCTCTGGGTTGCTTATTACAACTTCCTGCGACCTCACAGACACAACGGATACAAACCATTGGTCGAAGATGATCTCATCAAAAACGGCGAGAACATGCCGGGTAAATGGCAGCTTATGATCTTCCTCGGACAACAGACGATCCTTAAAATGCAACAACAGGCTTCCGCATGATCACGGAGCGGAACCGTTGTCAAGGGAACCGTGGAATACCGGAACCGGCGCAGCCGGTGAGGATATGCCGCGAAAGTCCCTTGACATAAGGTTCGCGGATTATCCTGTCTGTTGGGAAAGGTGCTAAGCGCCTTTCCCTGCTTCCGGCGAGGACGGGTGCGGGCAGCGCCCGCAAATCGGGTCAAGGGACGTGTCCCTTGCGGGTTCTTAGGGCAGCGCCCTAAGCCCTCGGAGAGCCTATCGCACGCGATCACCTACAACTTAATAATTTCTGTATACCAGGTGCCACTTTGAGCTGGGGTGGGACCGTTATTTTCGCATATCCTAAAAAGAAAATGGGGTGGGCGAAAAGCGGCACCGCCCGCTTGACTGTATCTACAGATATTTATTTTTCAAGGTTCAACTGAGCCGATTTTGGGGTCCTGTTTTTTTTCATACGTCACTTGACACTATCATCAATATTTCCCCCTATGACAGGGTATTCTTACAAAAATTTCTTCCGATATAACCTATTATCCCGACAAATTGAAAGTTGTCAAGTCCTTATATTCTTTCTAATAATATCATATGACTCTTATCCTTCATGTTCGTTTTACAGCGTCCCCACTCTCGAAGTACGATTGATCGTACTCTCATTCACATGGTCTATGCTCCATGATAATCTGTCCAGCATCAGCTTCTTTTCATTTTTCAGAACTCCTTCTATCTTGACGGAATCCAAAGGATGAACCGCCCAGAAATAGCACTCCGGCAGCTCCAATCCGGAAAGAAATTCACGCTCTTCCTCCAGATTTTCTTTTTCGGTCGCAGGCATAAAGGCTCCCGTTTTTATGTCTTCATCAAGCTGTGTCCCAACAAAAGCAGACTTTCCAAAAGGTTCCTGGCTGACAATGCAAAAGGATCCGCTCCCACAAGATAAACACGCTGTATACGTTCACAGTACCTTCCATAGCTCTGTTTCGTTTCTGTCAGATAGTCCTCTACTTCTGAGAGCGGAAGCATCCTGAACGGAATGCCCTGGTACATGTTGCAGAATGTACAACTGTTATGTGTACAGCCTTCCGTAATGGGAAGCAGAAATGTATTTGCCTCTATCGGAGGCCTGTATATCGTTCCGTTATATTTCATTCCGATCACCTTCCTTAAAACGCCCGTGTGATATACTCCCGGTACTGACTCAGTTTCTTTTCGTCACTGTCCTCCATAAACTTGCGGATATATGCAAGCAGTTCCTCCTTCTGTTCCGGGACCCTGCATTCCACATGAAAAAGATTGGATGCATGCTCGTTCATAAAGATCGTGTCATTCGTAAGACATTTTATCAGTTCATAAATCTCTTCCAGTTTTTCCATTTCCGTAGATTCCGTATAAAGCCCCTTTTCCATTGCTCTGTACAAAGGGGTTCCCGGCACAACGGTCAGCATTGAGGTATTTACCATTGTCATATGAAGCCCCTCATAAAGCTTCGCCGTAAGCCTGGCATTGGTCATGCCATATTCGTGCCCGCCTGCTCCGTTTAAGAAATTCACTACATACGGAAGTCCCGATGCATCGATCTTCTCAAGTACCTCTCGCGCCTGTGCAGCTGTGTATCCTTTGTTGATCTTCTTTAATACAACATCATCACCGGATTCCACTCCGATATACGGATTGGCAAACCCTACTGATGCCATGTTCCTGAGTTGCTCCTCCGTCTTATCATAAAAGTTGTCTATGCGTGCGTATCCGCCGATGGTCTCCACAGATGGGACATGCTTGTGCAGCAGCTCCGCCGTTTTCATCAGCACATCATAGTCCGCCGCAAATCCGTCCGCGCCCTGAAGGAATATCCTCTTCGGGGCTCCGAAGTATTCCGGAATTTCCTTTATGTCCTCCTCAATCTCTTCTATAGTAGATTTCCGGAATTTCTGATCCTTAAAATACGTGCAGAACAGGCAATGGTTGTGCGAACAGCCCTCCGTCGTCTGCAGATATCCGTCGGCCATCTCATATGGCGGTCTGTTGATTCCTCCTGAAAAACGCATATCTCATCACTCCTTACAATGTTCTCTTGTTCTGCCTGAGCGCTGCCATTCTGTTAAGATCACCATGCTTTATCTCATGATCAAGCGCTGCTACGATCTGATCCTTTCGCTTTAAGAAATCAGGTCCTGTCAGATTCCTGCCCGATACCGTATGATGCGTGATAAACGAACAGTCACATTCAAGATTCTCGACGAAAAGCTTCAGTTCCTCCAGCATCTCCTTTTCTGACAGTGGATCAAACTCGCCCCTCTTTGCTTCCTCTAAAAGCGGAGTGCCGGGGAATAAGGTCAGACCGCCTGTTCCTACGAGCATCGGCTTACACTGACTGAATATCTTTGCTGAGTTTATGGCATGTTCACGGCTGTGGGACTTTCCTGCAACTCCGTTTAAAAACGTCATCCAGTAATCTATCCCCGCTTCTTCAAGCTTATGACACTGCTCCAGGATATCCTCAGCATGATAGCCTTTGTTTATCCTGTCCAAAGTCCAGTCATCTCCGCTCTCAACACCAAGTGATATTTCTTTCATTCCCAGTTCCTTAAGCTTCTTCAGCTCTTCCACTGTTTTGTTCTTAAGGTCGGACACTCTTCCTGCCAGATAGATGTATTCCATCTTGAGCAGATATTTATGTATCATCTCAAAGATCGGTGCCAGCTTATCATACGTTAAGACAAGCGGATTGGCAGAAAGTATCTGTATTGTTGTTGCATTTGTATCACTTTGCGACAGTTCCTTTAAATCCTCCTCGATCCACTCCATGGGGGACATCCTGAAGGGTACGTCCTTGTACATGGTGCAGAACTTGCATTTGTTATGAGTACAGCCCTGCGTGATCTCAAGTAAAGGCCAGGTCGGCCAGTATGGGTTTCTGTAAACAGTTCCTGTAAAATGCATATCAACCGCCTCCATTTCTCAGATCATGTCCATATATGAGTTTTCAACTCCTGTTCTATATGTATAACATACCTCCGGCCCTTGAATTTTTCCACTTACAGAATTATAATTCTGTTAGGTATTCTTACATATTTTTGATTCTGTAAGAAACGAGGTGCGATATGGCAGAAAGAACCAAACTCTGGATAGCAGACTCTCTTAGGAAGCTGCTCTCCCGTAAATCAATAGATAAGGTCAGGGTAACTGAGATCTGTAAGGAAGCTGAGATTGAGCGCCCTACATTTTATTATCATTTCAAGGACAAATATGACCTGATGGCATGGATGATCTTTCAATCCGCCTATGATACGGATGTTCTTGACCTCGACTCCGCAGCTAAGGCTCTGGACAGTATGAAAAAAGACTGCATCTTTTATAAAAGAGCCTACGAGGACAACTCGCAGACTCCCATGTGGCAATATATGCTTGAATATTTCGTGGAGCGTTATGCCCAGATGGCAAAGCAGAATCTCGGTACGGATACTCTCGACACTCAGATCCTGTACAGCATCAGGCTATACTGCTACGGGACTCTGGGGATGACAAGGGAATGGGTGCTTACCGACAACATAACCCCAGCGCGGACTGCCGCACAAATGATGCTTAAATCCATGCCTGAAACATTGAAACAGATATTCCCCGGGAAATAAAAACGGCAGCGATAAATCTTTCGATTTAAAGCCACCGCCTTAATATGAACGCCTGTATTCATGTAACCTCATTCATTAGAACTGATAATATCATTCAGACTAACATGTTCATTCCTGAATCTTGCAGCCGCCTTCTCAACCGGCAGATGGATTGCTTTCTTCGGACAGTTATGCAGACAAGCATAGCAGACCTCACAGTGGTCTCCAAATATTACCTTGCCTTCTGTTACCGTGGTATTATTCGCAGGACATACCTTGACACAGGTGCCACAATGTATGCAGTCATCATTTACTGTATAATCAAGCGCCATGTTCTTATTTATGACTTTCGCAGTTTTTCACCGGAGCGATATGCCGCTGCGCTTAACATGATTCAAACTGTGCGGATTCGCCCTGCCCATATCCTCGTGAAATATTTCTTATCGTTATGCGCTCCAATTACGCCACCTCACTTTTTCCATTCATTTATAGCATAAGACATCTTAATATCCACATCTTCCCTGGTCTTTCTGCACTCTGAGGGATATTCTTTTCCTGCTTTGAATAATCGTATAAATAAACTGCTGCCTACAGGAAGCATCGTTTTAAGAAGACTCTCCGGGAAAATAAAGTGGGTTCCGTGTTCATAAACAAGGATTTCCGGTATACACCCGCTCTCCTTCTCTTTAAGCCGCAGCTCCATGCGCCGTATATACTTGGCCGTGTCCCACAGGACATCGTCCTCAGCCCCGATAAGAAGCAGCTTGCCTTTGATCCTTTCGACTTTGATCTTCTCTTCCTCTTTAACCGGGTGTAGTCTCTCGGATTCATCGAACAGTTTTCGCGAGGCAACCATATCTCCTCCTGCTTTGGATTCTTCCTTAATCTTCTGTCCGTATTCAGGATGCCTGTATGCATAAGGCAGGTACGGAAGCGGCTTGCCCTGCCAGGTTAAGGTTGACTCATTCTCTCCGGGCCACTCGTTAAAGCCATCCCTTTTGCCCCGATAAAATCCCTCCATGATAAAATCACTGGGAGAAAGTGCAATCGTAAGCGTTATCTCCGGATAGTAGGACGCTGCCACAAGTGAAACCATTCCGGTAGTGGATGCTCCGACTATGCCAAATTTGGCGATTCCCTTTTTCCTCATATATTCGATGGCATTGCCGATACGTTCTACAGGCATATTGTGATGACTATAATCCTTGTGAGCAGGCGACAGAGTCATGACACTGACACCGTATTTTTTGTGAAACCACTTTACCGCTGACTTTGCCATATAATCTTCGCAGTCATCACCCAGCATCGCCATGATCGCCGCATCTGCCCCCTCGCAGGGCCAGTAACAACCATAAAAACCTTCCGTTATCTTCTCTTTAATCATTTATTCATCCTCTTTCAAAGTATTAATCGAATGAACCAGACGATCATCCCGCCGTTCATACAAAAGGTGTACAAGCCCTTTGAGAACGGGCCTTGCCGGTAGGACCATTGAAACAGCTCATATTATAAGTATCCATGTCTATCGTCTTTAAGGCAGCAAATATGACAAGCACATTTGTAAATGCCATGCCTTTCTTAAATACTGTTTTGCCTGTTATCTGGAGGTAGAACCCTTACTGCTTAAACACCTTTCCTCGCCACAAGATGCAGCCGGAATTTTCTTCCCTTTTCAAGCTTCTCTATCTTAAGTTCGGCTCTTTTACAGAATTCCCTTATTTCATCCAATGAATATGCTTTTACATCTCCATGACCGACAAGATTTGCAATCGGCATTTCCGTATGATTCATAAGCCAAAGCAGCGGTTTTGATGCCGTATAGTCCTGCAGGATCA
>JAFUVF010000083.1 GCA_017483735.1 Lachnospiraceae bacterium
AGATCAGGCAGAAGCAGGAAAGCTACGAGCTGTGGGGTGGGGACAGCGAGGACGGGCTGACCGTCCCGACGATCTCCTTTGAGCAGTACAAAGCGCTGACGGACTATCTGAAAAAGAAAGAGAATCCGGCTCTCCTGCCCATCCAGATCGCCTACTACACCGGGCTTCGAATCGGCGAGGTCTGCGCTCTCACATGGCAGGACATTGACCTGAAAGAGCAGACCATCACGGTGCGGCGCAGTATGCGCTACAACGGGGCGAGGCACAAGACGGAGGTCGGCACTACAAAGCGGAGCAAAATCCGCACAGTGGACTTCTGCGACACGCTGGCGGACATCCTCAAGGCGGCCAGGACCGAGCAGCACAAAAACCGCCTCAAGTACGGCGAGCTCTACAGCCTGAACTACTACAAGCAGGTACAGGAGAAGGGCCGCAGCTACTACGAGGTTTACAGCCTGCAAAGGTCGGAGGAAGTGCCGGAGGACTACCGAGAGATTGACTTCGTTTGCCTCCGTCCGGACGGGTGCTTTGAATCGTCCAGCACGGTCGGCATTGCCTGCCGGACAGCCTCAAAGAAGATTCCAGGGCTTGAGGGCTTCCACTTCCATCAGCTTCGCCACACGTTCACCAGCAATCTGCTCTCTAACGGGGCGGCGCCGAAGGACGTACAGGAGCTATTAGGACACGCTGACGTCAGTACCACCATGAACATCTACGCTCACTCGACAAGGGAAGCGAAACGCTCCTCGGCCCGCCTGCTGGATAAGGTAGTGGGCGGCGACTGATAAAAAGTTTCCCTTGTTTTGCCCCACAAGGGCAAAAACAAGGGAAAACGGAGCTTTTTATGGTAGCAGACCTGCGGGAAATGCAGGAAAATCAATAGGTTTCAGAGCTTCGGATAGATAAACTGGAATTTGTTATACTATATTTACTTTTTCATACTTTCCATAACTTCGGCCCTAATCTCCTCCTTAATCTCATCCATCCTGCGGAAGATATCAGCAACTGTATCTGTTTCATCATCCGGTAAGAGTTTCTTGCCTTTCTGTGACATACTCTCCTCTGATTTCTTTGCACGCGCTTCGATATCCTTCCGAAATACTGTTTTGAATATCACTCTCACCGCCGGCTGAATAAAAAACAGCTGCGTAAAGTATGCAAATGGGAAGTTAAAGCACACCAGCTTAAGCCAATTGGCAAGCAGCGTCCATATATTAAAACCCGCATAGTAGGGGTAATAAAACCACGCTGCCAAAAAGCTCATGGCCGGGCACATGATACCCACTGTCGCACATATGATGGCTGTCTCGAATATCATAGGATGATTCTTCTGAGGATTAAATACCCTGCAAGCAAGTTTGAAGGACAGAGGACTTCCTAACAGGTTTTCCAAAGCATATGCAAAACAGAACTCTATCAGAATCACAGCCCATATCGGAAGCATCCTTCCAAACATATACACGCCGCCCTGGGCATTGATGGCGCGGATAACACTGCTTTCTCCGGTCAAACTCATAAGCAGGTTTCCATTCACAACATACAAGCTGTAAAACACATACGCATGAACCGTAATAACAACGGTCACGAAAGCAAAAAACATTCTCTGGAATTGATTTCTTGGCATTTTTCTTCTCCTCCTCTTCGATGGCATGAAAAAACACATGCATGCCGGCTTCCGATCAAATTTATGTGTACCGTGATCAGATTTACGCGCCGCGCGCTACATGTGTCGTTCATAAAGGCTTATTCTGTTTTCAAACCTCGTTATTTTATCACCATGGAATCAAACAATTCAAGCATAATTTTTGACACTTTGAGCAGATTCTGCTACTTTCTTAGCATCTTCCAATCCCAGCTCCCTGTATGTCTGTATGATCAGGAATACTGCTATGAGAAGCTTCATTCTCCGACTCAAATACTTCTCCATATCAAACGTGTTTCTGTCATCCGCATCGGCCGTCAGATAGTAGTTGGGATGTCCTGTAATATCATATTTGTCAGAAAGAAATGGCCGCACGCCACGCAACTGAAGGATGCATTTTCCGCCATCCATGACTGTCAGCTCGTCTCTTGTCATCAGCTCCCTTCCATATTGTCAAGTGATGAATTCAGATTCGGACAGAAAAAATACCCCCTTCATTCGAAACCAAGGTTCCAAACAAGAGGGTATGTTGTTATAAAGATCCTTACAAACTGGAATTTTTCAATATGAGTAGAGGCTTTCATAGTCTCTGCTCTTTCTTTATGATGAAGGTGATTGGCCTGACGTAATCTGGAATTGGGACACCACGCCCGGAGTTAAATGTGTCAGCCCGCCTTCATCGTTCTACATTCGATTCAGCAAGTTGGGAAAGAATGCTTCTCCCGTTTAACGAAAGAATATGAGTGAACCCTGAAGAGCTGGATCCAATCATAAAATATTTACGAAAGGAGAGTCTTTCTTATGATTGCTGTTGGTATTGATGTTTCAAAAGCCAAGAGTACAGTTGCCATTCTCAATGGAGATGGCACCATCCGTGCTAAGCCTTTTGATGTCCACCATGTCGCTGATGAGCTGCAGGCATTGGTCGATTACATCAAGAGGACTTCCGAGCCTCCAACCATTCTTATGGAGCCTACCAGCCACTATCATTATCCACTTCTGAAAGCCTTTCAGGAGGCGGAACTCCCAGTCTGTCTGATCAATCCATACCAGATGAAGAAGTATGGCGATACCGAACTCAGAAAGGCGAAAACAGACAAACGTGATTCTCTGCGAATCGCTCAGTATGCCCTTGAGAAGTCCTATTCGCTGATTCCTTACACTCCTCAGGACCAGAAGTATGAAGATCTTCGTTTTCTGTCCAGGCAATACAGTCAGAGGATATCAACCCTAACTGTTGCCAAAGTTCAGCTGCTCAGCCTTCTGGATGAAACAATGCCCGGCATTACGACCATTCTCCCTCTTAAAAGCAGGGATCCCGACAACTGTGTGCTTCTGCGTTTCATTAAGCGTTTCAAGTCTTTCGATGTGATCCGTAAGATGGGCAAGACACGTTTCCTGGACAGCTATCAGGTCCTCGTCAAGAAGACAAAGGATCGTTTTGCCGGTTCTAAGGGACTTGCTATCTATGAGTTGGTCCTTAACAGTGTTACCACCCGTGGAGAAAATCCGTTATCCGCAATGACTCAGGATCAATGTGTTGATCTCGTATCCACATCTCAGAAAGCTGCCGATGAGATCAATCTTCAAATGCGGATCATAGCAGAGACCATACCGGAGTACAAAGTGCTTCGTTCTATGGCCGGCGTGGGGGACCGACTGGGACCGATCATTCTTGGAGAAATCGGTGACATTCGCCGTTTTCACAGTGGTAAAGCACTCAATGCTTATGCCGGCAATGATGCTCCGCCGTATCAGTCTGGTCAGTTCGAGAGCCGGAATCGTCACATCTCCAAACGTGGCAACCCGGCTCTCAGAAAAGCTTGTTTTGAGGTTATGCAGGCTCTCAAACTGACAAAACCTCAGGACGATCCTGTTTACCTTTTTCTGCTCAAAAAGGAACAGGAAGGGAAACCCTACAACGTAGCCAAGATGGCTGCCGTCAATAAGTTCCTGCGGATCTACTACGCTCGTGCGATGGAGTTGTATAAGTAAATCCGTCCGCCTTCATTATAGCCGTTTTTAAATGGCCTGCAATAGCAGGTCTTATTAAGGTTACTCTTTTTTCTGTTCTCAAGGTGCTCGAAATCTTCAAAAATCTGCTTGACAAACATTAGCAAGATTTGTCGACTTAATACTCATAATAACATGAAACTCTGTATATGTAATGGCAGCTTTTCCGCTGCCTACAGATTAACAACATCAAAGAAGTCATTTTTTTGAAGTTTCATCCGCCTGTTTAGGTGGTTCTCGATATCGAAAGTGTATTTCTTATCATTATCCGCTGTAAACTTATAATTCGGATGTTGGGTTAAA
>JAFUVF010000010.1 GCA_017483735.1 Lachnospiraceae bacterium
ATCCGCTCAAGCTCATTGAAGACAGACTGGCCGGTGGCGCTTGTCATCGTTCTCGTTGAGATGCTTTTTGTGGGTTTATTTGAAGAACTCACCTACCGTGCGCTCATCAATGATGCGATTCTCTATCAGTACAGGGAGAAAAAAGGTGTCTTTGTTGCAATCGCTATCGTTTCATGCTGCGTATTCGGTATTATCCATGTTCTAGGGGCAGATGTCAGCACTCCTCTGGCCTTCGGACAGGCAGCGATGAAAACAATCAACTGCGGATTATGGGGATTTTCATTTCTGATCATTTACTGGAAAACACATAATATCTGGGCAGGTGCCCTGGCACACGGGTTCTATGATGCGTGTATCGAAGTAACAAAATTCTTGTTTGAAGGTCAGGAAGGATCCGGCGGCTATGTTTTGGAGGGTACTATAGAAGGCGAAGGCGGAGCAATCGATGCGGGAGTTGTTGGTCTGGGGACAGGTCTGTTTGAATTTGTTTTCATGATCATTCTCACGATCGTGATGATAAAGGTGTTAAAAAGTATCGATTTTAAAAAGATCCGTGAGGAATGGTAAGCAACCTGAACAGCTGCGATAATACAAGGATATCTATGAATTCCGAAACAGAGATCAAACTCAGACACTATAAGAACACCCTTTCCATTGGCGGAAAATGCTATATCATCCTCGGCTTCTGGGCAGTTATCAAGACCATATTACAGCTGGTGCTTGGAGAAGAGAGCATTAACAGAAAATCCGTTTCCGGCACAATCCTTCCGCACCTGACAATCCCGATAAAGGGCTGTACACGAACAGCCTTTATCAGAGAGATGAGAAATCGATTATGAATCTTGGTCACGGAAGGGCAGGACATTTGCCGGATTACTCTTTTATCAAATACATGTATCTTCCGGCATGGGATGATTACAAGGTAACGGTCAAGGATAATCCATCCGATTACAGGCATGCTTTCTGCCAGATGATCTACGCTATGAAGTATATCCGTGGTGATATCGGTACGTTTGAAACAGAAACCTACGATTTTGACTCTGTCAGAAAATACGAGGACAGGATTGACGGCATAATACGAAAACGCCAGCTTATAGCGTCCGAGGACTGGAAGTTATTTGGTGAGGAACTGTCCTGTCATGCGATAGACGATTTTGATGCAAACAGATACAGGGATGAATATAAAAAAGCCTCAAAAAACGATACAGACAGTACGTTTCTTGGTGCATTCATCAAGGGAGCCGTTGCTCATAAAGGCATGGTGTGTGACAGGATTTATCAGTCAGGAAATAATCTGGCCGGTTTTGTACGGGAGTTAAGCTGTGACTAAGCTTCAGAGGATCAGGGAAATTATTTTTGCAGTTATCATGATCATAGGGAGCTTTGTGATGTGTTTTATCCAAAGGAGAGCTATCCACTGATCATACTTATACTTGCCTTTTATTTCATCATAAAGGGTATCAGGTCGATCGTGTATTACCTGACAATGGCACGATATATGGTCGGCGGAAGGGAGTCTCTTTACATAGGTGTGATATGGCTTGACTTTGGCATGGTAACAGGTTCGCTTGCAGACGTTCCATACTATTTTGTGCTGATGTATCTTGTTGCTATTCACGGCTTTTCGGGAGTCATCCTGATACTTAGAACGATAGAGGCACGAAGGAGCGGCTCGTCATCGTGGAGACTTAAGCTGATGCACGGCATCGTGGATATTGCGATGGCCTTTATCTGTATTGTATTTATCCGTAAGCCTGATGTTACGGTCATTATATATGCTGTCGGTCTAATGTATTCGGCCCTCATGAGGATCATTTCAGCCTGCCGCCGTACAGCACTGATTGTTATCGAATAGCAAGCAGTCTAAAGGCGGCGCGTTAAGAGAAATTTTATGTCACAGTCTTGACACGAGCGGGAACAGTGGTTACGAAGGATTTAGAAGCCAATGCCCTGTATGGCGGTGTCCCGGCGCAAAAGATAAAGGATATAGAAAACGATATCATATAAGAAATATGAGAGAAATCAGCTCTGTTACGTTTATGAGCGCCATGTGAGGTAAAATATAAATCATCTCACAGAGGGGAAACGCAAATGGAAGCTGAAAGCCGGATAAAAGCGAACAAAAATGAGCTTATGGCATATTTTGGAGAGGAGACCTGTCCTGTATGCAAAAGGACAAAGGGCGGGCTGTGGCTCAAAAATATAAAGAACAACAGCATCATCTGTAAGGCATGCATGGAAAAGGAGGAGCAGGGAAAGGTTTGAACAACATAGTTGCGAAATTCCTTTGGCGTATGCTATAATAGGAAAGATAAAATTAAAATAATTTCTTTGAAAGGAGAATTACAATGTTAAATATCAAGAAGGAAGGCACCGCAGAGGATCTTACCGTAGTATTGGAGGGACGTCTCGATACCACTACCGCTCCCCAGCTTGACGAGGAGTTAAAGGCATCCCTTGAAAAGGCAAAGAACCTTGTATTTGATTTGAAGGCATTAGAGTATGTTTCTTCCGCAGGCTTAAGAGTATTTTTGTCAGCTCAGAAGGTTATGAACCGTCAGGGCAGCATGACCATTAAGAATGCAAACGAAGAGATTAAAGAAATCTTTGATGTAACCGGTTTTGTAGATATTCTTAATATCGAGTGATATGGAGAGTTTTACCGTAGAGGCCAAAACAGAGAATTGGGATGAGGTGCTTTCATTTTTGGAGGCTTTTCTTGAAAAAGAGGAGTGCTCCATGAAGGCGCAAACCCAGATTTCTATAGCGCTAGAGGAAATGTTTGTAAATGTGGCGCACTATGCCTACAATGACACGGATGTGCCGGCGGATGAGCGCATCGCCAGAGTTGACCTTGAGGTGCTTAAGGATGAGGCGGCGTCCGGAGGAAGGAAGGTAAAAATTACCCTTACCGACGGAGGAATCCCCTATGACCCTTTAGCCAAAGAGGATCCGGATGTTACTCTTTCCGCAGAAGACAGGCAGATTGGCGGTCTGGGTATATTTATGGTCAAAAAGAGCATGGATTCAGTGCATTACGAATACAGGGACGGAAAGAACATATTTACTATGGAGAAGGCTATAGCCTGAGAGGCTGTCGGAGGGAAAATGGCTACAGAGAATAAGGATGGGCTAAAGGAATCCGCCAAGGGCGGAAAGATTGTCAAGTATCAGCAGGATTCCGTTATCCTAAAAGAGGGTGAGCTTAACCATGATATGTACAAGATACTTTCGGGGCATGCGGAGCTCTATATAAATTACGGAACAAAGCAGGAGGTGCTTTTGGGGATAATAGGTCCGCAGGCATGCTTTGGTGAGTTTGGACTTTTGCTCGGAAAACCATCGGTTTATACTGCAGTGGCATTTTCTGAGGTTCTTGTAATGAGGGTATCTGAGGATGAACTGGAGAGCTTCATTCAGAACAATCACGGGAATGTTATAGACATAATGCGCAATATGGCTAACAGTATGTCAATAATGCAGGCGCAGATAGGGCTTTTAACAAAGGAGCTTGAGGAGGGCAAAAAGCCTGATGAAACGCTTCTGCATGAGACACAGAGAAATCTGAGGGGCTACGCTATATATAATCCCAACGGCGGCGTTGGTCTGCATGGGAAGATGCATTTTATAAACGCCAGAAGATAATTTTCTTGACATCCCGGAGGCATGATGATATTTTAAGAATATCTAAAAGGGAGTAGTTATAAGGTGCAGGCAACATACCCCGGAGAGATGTATTCGATTTCCGTGTCGGCACACTTTCAATATCTGAAAGAACAAGACTTTTAGCATGGATAACTGTGCGAAAAGTCTTTTTTATCGCACAAAACACAGATTACACAAGGAGAAAAGAAAATGAGTGTTTTGGAAATTTTGCTGCAATTAGTATTATTGGTGTTAGGCTTTGTGCTTCTTATTAAGGGCGCAGACTGGTTTGTGGAGGGAGCCTCGGGAGTTGCGGACAGACTGGGAATCCCTCAGCTTGTAATCGGTCTGACCATTGTCGCCATGGGAACCTCGCTTCCGGAGACGGCGGTAAGCTTATCCGCAGCCTTTAAGGGAAGCGCAGACATAACCATAGGAAATGTGGTTGGAAGCAATATTATGAATGTATTGGTAATACTGGGCATAACCTCTGTGCTCTGCGTCATTCCGGTGCAGACTTCGACGGTTAAGTACGAGATACCCTTTACAATACTCATAACTGCGCTTCTTGCCTTCGTCGGGCTTTCAGATAATACGGTAAATCGCATTGAGGGAGCAATTTTGTGGATTTGTTTTATCGCCTATCTTGTGTACCTCTTTGTGATGACAAAGAAGGGAGCGATACAGGGAGAGGAGGCGGAAGGAGAAGAAAAGAAGCGTCCCGTCTGGCTGCTTCCCATAATGATTGTTGTGGGAGTCGCAATGATAGTTTTTGGAAGTAATCTCTCCGTGGATGCCGCAACCGTTATAGCCAAGGGCTTTGGCGTGAGCGAGCGCTTCATCGGACTTACAATTGTTGCGCTTGGAACCTCACTTCCCGAGCTTGTGACCTCTGCAACGGCGGCGCTTAAGAAAAAGAGCGATATCGCCGTCGGAAATATAGTTGGCAGCAATATTTTCAATATCTTATTCGTTGTGGGAACCACGGCGCTCATAACCCCCGTGACCTACAGCGCAAACTTTTTCATAGACAGTATTGTCTGCATAGCGACCATGGTGCTTTTGTGGGTATGTGTGCTTCCCAAGAAAAAACTGACCCGCATAGGGGGGATAATTCTCCTCTGCGCCTATGCGGGATATTTTGTGTATCTGATAAACTAAAAGCTAAAATTCGGCATCGGGCTTTAGGACATTGCTCATTGCCATATTGGAATTGTGATATTCGCGGCGGTAGGTTACCTCCTCTCCGAACCACTCGGGAGGCAGGAAGCTTTCCGCCGCTTCCTTGCTTCCAAACTCCACCTCCGCCATAAGAAGCGGTGCAAAGGGGGGAGCAAAGACGTCAAGCTCCACGGTAAGGGTATAATCAGAGGGCGGTGTAGGCGTACCCTCCTTTACCTTCGGATTTTTAAGCTCTATACGGTAGCGTATCTTGGAGATAACATTTCCGTCCGCCTTTAAGAGCAGATGATTATATGCCTCCATTGTAAGAGGAAGATTTGCTTCCTCCCTCTCCATCATCCCCGAGCCCTTGTAGGTAAGGTAGTATCTGTCGCCGTCACGGCGCACTCTGACAACGGGATTGGTACACAGATATGCCTGCTCTATTCTCGTGTGGGGATAGCTCTCCAAATCTCCGGGAACATCATCCAGACTGTTTATTATGAATTTTCGTTCAATTTCAAGTGATGGCATATAAGTCTCCGTTAAAATTTTATCATACTTATTATAACATAATTTCCCGGCATCCGCAATCCATTGATTGCTTAATTTTTGCTGAAAATAAGCGGTTTCGAAACCGTTTTCGAGTGCATTTTTCGTTGCATTATCGTCTGAAAAATTGTAGAATATAATAGGCAGAAAAAAAGTTGCGGATTGAGCCTGCTCAATGTCGCATTTTGGAGGATTTTACATGAAAAATATAGCGGTATTTCTTGCAGACGGTTTTGAGGAGATTGAGGGTCTCACGGTTGTTGACATTTTGAGGAGAGCCGGATTATCCGTGGACACGGTTTCCGTAATGGGAAGGGATCGCATTGAAGGCTCCCATGCTATTCCGATAATTGCAGACAAGCTTATTTCGGATATAAAGTACGAGGATTACGACTGCTTCGTGCTGCCGGGAGGAATGCCGGGGACGAAGAATCTTGAAGCCTGCGGGGAGCTGATGGAGCTTATAGACAGGGCTTATAAGGAGAATAAATATATTGCCGCCATATGTGCGGCGCCTTCCATATTCGGACACAGAGGCATACTTAAGGGCAGGGATGCCACCTGCTATCCCGGTATGGAGGGGGAGCTTACAGGCGCAAATGCCCTTACGGATTCCGTTGTGGTGTCGGATAATGTGATTACCTCCAGAGGAATGGGAACAGCCATAGATTTTGCGCTTGATATCACGGAAATCTTCTGTGGAACCCAAAAGGCAAAGGAGCTTTCCAAGGCTGTGGTATATTCATAATATACGGGGGATTGGTAGCGAAGGGAGAGATTTTCAATGATAGATAACAACATCAATAAACTGCAGAAAAAATCCGATTCGTCGGGAGTTTATATTGCTAAGGTCACGCTGTCGAAGAATTTCTATATTGAGAATTATGATGAGGGAACCTTTAAGCTTTTGGGGCAGCAGTACACATATGTGGCGTTTACGGAGCTGATACACCCGGATGATGTGGAGGCCTTCCTTGCGGCGGTGGATGATGTGGAGAAGGAGCCGCAGTATGTTATCTTCCGCCTTAAGGGCTATGAGGAGATATACAGGAGTGTCTGCGGCATCATCTCAAAGAACGAAAGGATATCTGCGCAGGAGGGCTTTGTTCCGATAGATGTTGAATTTTATGAGCTTATGACCATTGCGGACAGGTACAAGTATTATGTGACTCTGGTGGAGAAATACAGGGAGTTTATGTCAATGTCCACAGAGGCGTTTATGGAGTATGACTGCTTTACCGACGAGTTTATGATATATATCTACAACAACAGAAACAGCAGTAAGACGGTATCCATTCCTCTCACAGAGCTTAAGGAGAAGGTAAAGAACAGCGAGACCTTAAGTGAAAAGCAGAAGGCGGAATTCGAGATTTTATGCCTTACCATAGAAAAGGGACAGAATCACGCGAGGATAGAGATTGATGCGGAGTGCTTAGAGGATGATGCGGACAAGGTAAGATATGAGATACGCACAGGACTTGTCTATTCCGAGGGGGAGATTGCGAAGGTTGTGGGACTTGTAAAGACCATCAGCCGCACAGAGCGCAGAAAGAGCTATTATCTTTCGGAAAATGCCTATGACCCGGGCACCGGTCTCTTCAACAAGAGAGCCATAAATGAATATGCAATGGAGAAGATTCAGGCAAAGACGCCCGATATGTGCATTGCTATAGTGGATCTTGACGATTTCAAGAATATCAATGATACCTACGGGCATATGTACGGCGACGAGGTGCTTTCCACAGTCGCCAAGATAATGCAGAATGTGGTAAAGAACAAGGGAGCCGTGGGAAGGTTCGGCGGCGATGAGTTTATGCTGGTTTTGGAAAAGGTAAAGGATGCAGATTCCGTAAGGCAGATATTGTCAACGATTGGCCAGAATGTCCGCTTCCAGTTCAATAAGCCGGATGGTCCCAAGGTCACGCTTTCCATAGGAAGCGCCAGATATCCCTTTGACGGCGATACCTACGAGGAGGTGTTCAGAAAGGCGGACAAGTGCGTATATATCGCAAAGATGAAGGGTAAGAACCGCTTTGTAATGTATATAGAGGAAAAGCACGGCGCCGTAGTCGTGGAGGACGGCAGGCAGACTAATATAGGTCTCCGCTCCGGCTACAGTGATTCAAAGAAGCACGACGCTGTCAGCAATTTCATAATGCAGCTTCACACAGGAGGAATGGCGTCGGTAAAGAATGTCATGAAGGAAATGCAGATATACTTTGATATCGATGGCATTACCATATACGGAGGGGCGGACTTTGGAATAATAGACACAGTAGGCAAATATATAAATCAGATAGAGAATATGGATTTCGCATTCGATGAGGAATATCTGAACCACTACGACGAGCAGGGCTTCTATGACGAAAATCATATAGAACGGCTTGAAAACAGTGTTCCTGCTGCTTTTGAGAAGTATACGAAGCAGGAGAACGGCAAGTTTATGCAGTGCATGGTCACAAGAAACAAAAAGCCCGTCGTCGTGCTCTCATATGACTTCTTCAACAGAAGAGTAAAACATGGAGTGACGGATATAGGGCTTATGAAGCTTGTAGGACGCCTTATGGCGGAGGTTGTTGCGGAGAGCTTTGAACAGGCAAACTGACAATGGTTGATATAAACGAATATATGAACACCCCCGTCACTGATGATTATGCGGCGGGGGTGGAATTGAGTATAAGGAAAAAATTTCATAAGGAGCTGTTTTCAAGGTTTGCAAAGGCAATCAATGAATATAAGCTGCTTAAGCCGGGCGACAGGGTGGCGGTATGCGTGTCCGGCGGCAAGGATTCCTTCCTTACCGCAAAGCTTTTTCAGGAATTAAAGCGGCATGACAAATTTCCATTCGAGGTGGAATTTCTGTGCATGGATCCGGGATACAGGGAAGAAAACCGCAGGATGATAGAGTTCAATGCGGCTAAACTCAATATCCCTCTTAAGATATTCGACTCCTCAATCTATGATACCGTGTTTGGCATAGAGAAAAATCCATGCTATCTCTGCGCCAGAATGAGAAGGGGACATCTCTATTCCTTTGCAAAGGAGCTTAATTGCAACAAGATCGCATTGGGGCACCATTACGATGATGTAATAGAGACAATCCTTATGGGAATGCTCTTCGGAGGGCAGATGCAGACTATGATGCCCCGCATAAAGAGCACTAATTTCGAGGGGATGGAGCTGATACGCCCGCTTTATCTCATAAGAGAGGATGATATAAAGCGCTGGAGGGATTATAACGGCCTGCAGTTCATACAATGCGCCTGCCGCTTTACCGAGGAAAAGGGGTATTGCAGCGCAGAGGGAGCGGATGATTCCGGCTCCAAGCGCCTATTTACGAAGCATCTGATCGCAGAGCTCAAAAAGACCAATCCTTACGTGGAGGGGAATATCTTTAAGAGTGTTGAAAACGTAAATTTAAACACCGTCATCGCATACAAGGATGACGGTGCAAGACACAGCTTTCTGGAAAGATTTGATGATTGATTTTCCAAAAGAATCACGGACGGACGGATATTCCGTTTATCTCCACCTCTCCGTCCAGAGCGATCACAAGGCATTTATGCCCGTCAATCTCCTTTGTGGAGAGCAGATCCGTGCGCTCGGGCTTTACCTTTATGGTCACATCCGGAGTTTTCACATCAAAGCTTTTCGTATTTACGATATTGTTTACGGAGAGTGTAGCGTCCTCACCGGCATTATTCTCGTACCTTTCGTCAAAAACAGACATCTTCTCGTCGGAGACACCGCTCTTTTCAAATATACCCTTTACCTCCTCCTTATCGAGTACGAGGGGCAGGGCATCCTCGGAATGCTCCTCTACAAGCTCCTGTATCTGCTCATGTATCTGCTTGACCTGGGTAAAGCCACAGTCATTTCCCAGAGTTTCCGATATGAGGGAGCGGAATATATCCTTTTGTGTGCCTGCGGAAAGAGGAAGCTCGCAGCCTATGAGCTCGTCCACTAAGGAATCGTAATTAAGCTCCGGATTCTTCTCATAGAGCATGAGCGCATGTATATCAGTGCTCCTGTCGTTGAAGGCGGGGAATATAAAGCCGAATTCCGGCATATCCACCACCCAGTCCCTTATTCTCGTGCGGAAGGAATTGCCTGTGGCATCGTAGGAAAGACCTGCCTTGGAGAGGTTTACCGGACATATGCATGCCATTATATAGTCATATACCTCCTCGGAGGCATCCTCGTTTGTGACGCCGTCGGTGGTAAGCTTGGGAACATCATAGGCATCGTGTATGATAAGTATCAGATAATTTCCGATATATTCGTAGGAATTGATTATTTTGTCGTAGAATTCCGTAAGGAGCGCATCATCCTTAAGTCTTGAATCACGCAGCCTCAAAAGGAATTCATGAGCTGTGCCCTCGCCCTCGCCGGAAAGGGGGAATTCCAGATTAAGCAGGTTTTTGTTGAGGGTTCCGGAAAAATTCTTTCTCAAAAGCTCGAAATACTTGTACATTTCCTCCTCGGGAAGAGCAAGAAAAGCCTGCTTGAATTCGGTCTTTTTATTTTTCTCCCCGTCCACATAGCAGCCGCAGATGCGTGTAATGGAGCAATTTCTGGGGGTAAAGAGCTTCTTTATCTCGGTAATTTCTGATTTGTTCATAGCGTCCTCCGTGTGCGGCGTTTTTTTCGCCTGCTATACATTATATCCAATGCAATAATGATTGTCAAAAGCCTTACGGATGTTGTATAATATATAGAAAGAAATCATTTCGGAGGCATATGCTATGCGTAAAATTCTGTTTGTGGCTTCAGAGGGCGTTCCGTTCATAAAGACCGGAGGTCTGGCGGATGTTGTTGGTTCTTTACCCAAGTATATAGACAAAAAATACTACGATATCAGAGTGTTCATTCCCAAATACAACTGTATGCGTCAGGAGTGGAAGGACAAGCTTAACTATGTCGGACACTTCTATATGGATTTCAACTGGCAGAATGTATATGTGGGAATAATGGAGTGCATAGAGGAGGGCGTGCACTACTATTTCTTGGATAACGAGTATTATTTTAACGGTGACAAGGTATATAATGATGACCCCAAATTCGAGATAGAGAGATATTCCTACTTCTGCAAGGCGGTTCTCTCGGCTCTGCCTGTGATCGGCTTCAGACCCGACCTCATACACTGCCATGACTGGCAGACCGGACTTATCCCTGTGTATTTGAAGGAGCGCTTCGGCGGAAACGAGTTTTACAGGGGCATAAAGACGGTAATTACCATACACAACCTTAAGTTTCAGGGAAAGTGGGATGTTCAGACCGTCAAAAACATAACCGGTCTTCCCGACTATTTCTTCACGCCGGATAAGCTTGAAGCATACAAGGATGCAAACCTGTTAAAGGGAGGTATCGTATTTGCTGATGCGATAACCACGGTCAGCGATACCTATGCAGAGGAGATAAAGACGCCCTTCTACGGGGAGGGGCTTGACGGACTTTTGCGGGCGCGCACAGGGGATCTTCGAGGTATAGTAAACGGCATAGATTATTCGGAATTTAACCCGGAGACGGACAAGCATATAGTTCAGAAGTACAATGCAGTCAATTTCCGCAAGGAAAAGGCGAAGAACAAGAAGGCGCTGCAGGAGGAGCTTGGGCTTACAGTAGATGATAAGAAGATGATGATAGGCATAGTTTCGAGGCTTACCGACCAGAAGGGCTTTGACCTTATCGCATATATTATGGATGAGCTCTGTCAGGATGATGTGCAGATCGTAGTGCTTGGAACCGGCGAAGAGCGATATGAGAATATGTTCAGGCATTTCGACTGGAAATACAACAACAAGGTATCTGCGAACATCTATTATTCAGATGCCCTCTCCCACAAAATATATGCTTCCTCGGATGCATTCCTTATGCCGTCGCTCTTTGAGCCCTGCGGCTTGTCACAGCTTATGGCGCTTAAGTACGGCGCTGTGCCAATAGTCAGGGAGACAGGCGGTCTGAAGGATACGGTTGAGCCCTACAATGAGTATGAGGGTAAGGGAACAGGCTTTTCCTTTACCAATTACAACGCCCATGAGATGCTCCATGCAATCCGCTATGCTGAGGGTGTCTACTATGACAAGAAGAGGGAATGGAACAAGATTGTTGACAGGGCTATGGCGGTTGATTTCTCTTGGAAGGTATCTGCCCTCAAATATCAGGAGATGTACGATTGGCTGATAGGGTAGACAGAAGCGAAAATTTTGTCCTGCAGGCAGGGATTCTTGCCGCAGCAGGTATAATCACAAGGATAATAGGGCTCCTCTACAGGAGCCCTTTAGACAGTATAATAGGCGAGCTGGGGTTGGGCTATTACTCCTCCGCCTATAATTATTATACAATAATCCTGCTTATATCATCCTACAGTATTCCTGCCGCAATCTCCAAGGTAATGGCGCAGAAGCTGGGGGCAAAGGAATACATCAATGCCTACAGGCTCTTTAAATGCGCATTGGCATATGTTTTGACTGTGGGAGGGGCGGCAAGCCTCTTTCTCTGGTTCGGAGCGGGGCTTTTTGTCGAAGAATCGGCAATACCGGTACTCAGAACCTTTGCTCCCACGGTATTCATATACGGCATACTGGGAGTTTTGAGGGGATATTTTCAGGCGCACAAAAGCATGGTGCAGACCTCAATATCCCAGATAATAGAGCAGATAATAAATGCCGGCGTGAGCATAGGCATGGCATATCTGCTTATAAAGCTTACCTTTGGCACAATGGAGCTTCCTGCTACCGAGGAAGGACAGATATTGAGAGGCGTAAGGGGCGCAATGGGGAGCGCTATGGGTACGGGAGCGGGAGTGCTTGTGGCATTGCTTTTTATGGCATGGCTGTATTTTAACAACAGGCAAAAGCTCATAAGAAAGGCTTATGAGGACAACCGCCCCAAGGTGGACAGTATTCCGGAGATATTGAAGATAATTACCTTTGTGGTAACACCTTTTATTCTGAGCACATTTGTCTATAACTTGAACGATACGATAAACAACAAGCTGTATATGGATATTTACCCCAGCAGAATGCGCTTGAATATGGTTGACATAACATCTAACTACGGTATTTTTTCGGGAAAGGTGCTTACAATATCTAAGATACCCATAGCCTTCGCCTCGGCAATGGCGTCTGCAATGATTCCGTCGGTGGCAGAGCTTATCGCCATGAATGATCAAAAGCGGGCAAGGGAAAAGATTGCATTGGCGGTAAAATCCACAATGCTCATATCCATACCCTGCGCCTTCGGTATATTTGCCTTGGCAAAGCCTGTTACAAAGCTGATATTCCCGGCAACAAAGGCGGAATCCTTAGAAAAGGCGGGTATTCTGCTTATGGCAATATCCCTGTCCATAATATTCTATGCGCTGTCCACTCTAAACAGCTCAATACTTCAGGGATTGGGAAAGGTAAATACTCCGATAATTAATGCGGCGGCAGCCCTTGCCGTACAGACGATAACGGCTGTGGTGCTCTTGTTCTACACGCCCTTGGATCTCTACAGCATTGCCGTGGCAAATACCCTGTATTCGGGAATAATGTGTGTTCTGAATCAATGGGCGGTAAGACGTGCCATAGATTACAGGCAGGAGATAGGGCGTACATTCATCCGACCGGGAATAGCCTCGGCTCTTATGGCGCTTATGGCATACATAGTCTACAGGATCGTATATCAGATAAACGGTTCAATGGTAATAGCCCTGTTGCCTGCAATCATTGTCGCCGTCCCGGTGTATTTCATAATATTGGTGCTTATCGGCGGAGTGAACGAAAGAGAGCTTAGAAGCCTTCCAAAGGGGCATATCATAGTGAAGGCGCTTAGGAAGCTTCATATATTAAAATAGCTATTCAATCCGCTTTATCTTCGATATATCGCTGTCTATCGCCATGGAATAATTTGTATAATATACCACAAAGCCAGGCTTCGCTCCTGCGGGCTTTTTTATTTCCTTACGCAGCACATAGTCTATTTCTACCTTGTCCTGCTCCCTGCCCTTGGAGTAATAGGCGGCAAGTCTTGCCGCCTCCTCGAAGGTACTGTCAGGAAGCTCTTTGTTCCCGTTTGACTTCACAATAACGTGGGAACCCGGAATCTTCTTTGCATGAAACCACCAATCATTACCGTTTGCAACCTTGAAGGTCAGATTATCATTCTGGTAGTTATTTTTTCCTACATAGATATCATAGCCATCTGAGCTAATATAATGAAATGGTTTAGAGACAGTATTAGTCTTCTGTTTATTAAAATGAGCTTTAATATATCCCGAATCTGCTAATTCTTTCCGAATCTCGGAAAGCTCCTCCTCATTTGTGGCAATATCGATGGAGGTAAGGATGCTCTCAAGGTGCATAATTTCGTTTTTGACTTCTAAAGTCAATTTTGACAAATTCTCATAGGTCCTTTTTAGCTTATTATAGCGGTCAAAGTACCTTTGGGCGTTTTCGGAGATACTCAGTGTTTCATCCAGCGGAATAGAGATTCGTGTGTTATCATAATAATTAATAACGCTGATTTCCTTATCTCCCGGCTTCGCAGAATAACCGTAGGTATTCAGAAGCTCGCCGTAAACCCTGTAAATATTACGTTTCTGAGTGTCATTTATCTGTTTGAGCTGAATGTCATATTTTTTTACTTCCTTCTCAATTAAATTTTGCACAACTCGACGAATATCAGCTGTTTTTTGTCTCATTTTGGTAAAAATATTCTTCTCCGCATAGAACTTTTCCAGCAACCTTGACATTGAAGTCAACCCGGTAAAGGTATAGTTGTCAGGTGCCTTGGAATACAGTGTTAATGGGATTGCAGCGTATTCTACAGGGGTGCTGCCGGAGTAAAATACCGTTGGAGAGTATTGACCGGTTTGGACAATTTTTTTGAGCTTTTCCAGTTCAAAAAATAAATTTGTGATGTCAGTGTCGTTAAAAGCAGACGTTATTAGATCTCCGTCAAGCCCTGCTCTGTAGCAGAGTTCCTGCGATAGAATGGGAGAAAGCCCAGAAATGCTCCCGTACAGAGCCTTGTAGAGAGGCGCACTTTTTCGATTTATGGCATTATCAAAAGCCTCACGGGAAAGCTCAAGAAGATTAAGCTTATCCTGAGTGTTGGCAATAAAATAACGCCTGCCGGGGAGTACCTCCCTCACAGAGCTTACACTTGTCGGAATGTGCTTAATGCTGTCTATTATATTCTCATTCTCGTCACAGAAGATGATATTGCTGTGCTTTCCCATTATTTCAGTAACAAGGGTTTTCTTTTTCATATCTCCCATTTCGTCAAGATGCTCTATATCAATTCGGATTATTCGCTCCAATCCCGGCTGGGTAACAGAAACAACACGCCCGTTCTGTATATGCTTTCTCAAAAGCATACAGAAGTTGGGCGTAGTCATGGGACTGACCTTGTTATTTTCCGTAAGGTATATTAAAGGAAGGGAAGGGTCGGCGGATATAAACAGCCTGTGCTGGGAGGAGGGCTGCTTTACGGTAATTAAAAGCTCGTCGCTCTCGGGCTGTGTTATCTTGTATATCCTTCCGCCAATCAATGTGTCGTTGAGCTCCTTTACAAGGGCTGCAATAGTAAGTCCGTCAAAAGCCATAAGTTTTTCTCCTAAAATAAATTATGTAAACTTATTTCATAATAGCAGAAAAACACAATCTTGACTAGAGTAAAAACATATCTTATAATAAATTCTGTATGTAAAGATACGTTTTTGGGTATAGCAAATGATAAAGAGCATGACAGGCTTCGGCAGAGCCGAAGAAAACGTTCATAACAGAAAATTCACTGTAGAGATAAAGTCAGTTAATCACAGATATCTTGACGTAAGCATAAAGATGCCGAAGAAGCTTAATTTCTTCGAAACCTCTATCCGCACAGAGTTAAAGGAATATATTTCCAGAGGGAAGGTTGACGTATTCATAACCTATGAGGACATGACGGAGACGGCTTCCTTTGTTAAATACAATAAGGATACCGCCAGACAGTACCTTGAACATTTGAGACAGATGGCGGAGGATTTCGGACTTGATAATGATGTGAGGGTTTCCACTTTGTCAAGGTACCCGGATATTTTCACATTGGAAGAAAAAGCGGAGAATGAGGACGAAATCTGGGCGGATCTGAAGCACTGCATTGATAAGGCGTGCAGGATGTTTGTGGATACCCGTATCGCAGAGGGGGAGAATTTAAAGAACGACCTTTTGGAAAAGCTTAACGGAATGAGCGATGTTGTTTCCTTTATAGAGGAGCGTTCTCCCAGGATAATAGAGGAGTACAGATCAAAGATAAATGACAGGGTAAAGGAGATACTCGGGGACACAAAGGTGGACGAGGGAAGGCTTCTTACGGAGGTCACAATCTTTGCGGACAAGGTGTGTGTGGACGAGGAAATCGTCAGGTTAAAGAGCCATATAGGAGCTGTGAAGGATGAGCTCAGCGAGGGCGGCAGTATAGGCAGAAAGCTTGATTTTATCGCACAGGAGATGAACAGAGAGGCGAACACCATCCTGTCAAAGACTACGGATCTTGAAATATCCAACAAGGGAATAATATTAAAGACCGAGATAGAGAAGGTCAGGGAGCAGATACAGAACATTGAGTAATCTCATACATATAGGCTTCGGCAATGTAGTGAATATGGAAAAGATCATCGCCATAGTAAGCCCGGAGGCAGCCCCCATAAAGCGGCTTGTGCAGCGGGCAAAGGAGGAGGGCAATGCTATAGATGCCACCTCGGGGAGGCGCACAAAGGCGGTGCTTGTTATGGAAAATGCGCAGATAGTGCTGTCTGCCCTGCTTCCGGAGACCATAGCGGGAAGAGCCGGAATGAACGAGTCGGGAGGAGATGCTTAGATGGATGACAAAGGAACACTTATAGTAATATCGGGTTTTTCCGGAGCGGGAAAGGGAACGATAGTTAAAAAGCTCATAAATACATACGACAGATATGCGCTTTCCATATCCATGACCACAAGAGCCCCCAGAGAGGGAGAGAGAGACGGCGTGGAGTATTTCTTTTCCACAAAGGAGCAGTTTGAGGAAAAGATAAAGGAGGGCGGCTTTATAGAGCATGCCTGCTATTGCGGCAACTATTACGGAACCCCCAGGGCATATGTGGAGAAACAGCTTGCCGAGGGAAAGGACGTCATCTTAGAGATAGAGATACAGGGAGCTCTTCAGGTAAAGGAGAGATTTCCGGAGAGTCTTCTTTTGTTTGTGACACCGCCCACGGCTGTGGAGCTTGAAAACAGGCTCAGGGGCAGGAAGACCGAGACCGAGGAGCAGATTGCGGGAAGGCTTTCGAGAGCTTACGAGGAATCCGAGGGGATGGACAATTATGATTACATCATAATAAACGATAATCTCGACAAATGCGTCGAGGATGTGCACAGCATAGCCCTTGCGGCAAAGTGCGAGCCCATTAGAAAAAAAGATTTTATAAAGGATATAAGGAATGGCTTAAAGGCATATTCCAAATAATATCAGGAGGAGATTTTTATGTTACACCCGTCTTACACAGATCTTATAAATGTAGTCAATGAGGAGGCCCTCGACGGAGACAGCGCAAAGGTAAGCAGCCGATACTCCATAGTTATGGCCACTGCAAAAAGGGCAAGACAGCTGGTTGCCGGAGATGAGGCACTTGTGCCCGAAAACGGGGATAAGCCCCTTTCGGTTGCAGTGCGTGAGCTTGAACAGGGCGCCATCAGAATACTTGATGACGATGAAGAAGAATAAATATATATGAAGATTAGCTTTGTATCCCTTGGATGTGACAAAAATCTTGTGGATTCGGAAATGATGACAGGGGAGCTCGCAAGGGCGGGCTATGAATTCACGGATGACGAGACACAAGCGGATATAGTTGTGGTAAATACCTGTTGTTTCATCTCCGACGCAAAGGAAGAGAGCATTCAGACTCTTTTGGAGCTCGGGGAGTTAAGAAAGCAGGGAAAATTAAAGATACTTGCCGCCTGCGGCTGCCTTGCGGAGAGATACAAGGACGAGATACTTAAGGAGATACCCGAAATAGATGTGTGCGTGGGAACACTTGCCATAGACAGGATTGTTGAGGCTATTGACGGTGCGCTTAAGGGTACCTGCAGCTGTATATATGAGGACATCGACAGGACGCCTCCCGTAGGACTTAAACGAATAGTGACTACCGGGGGGCATTATGCGTATTTGAAGATTGCGGAGGGCTGTGACAAGCACTGTACCTACTGTGTCATACCGTCAGTTAGGGGGAGATTCCGCTCCATACCTATGGAGGAGCTTATCAGGCAGGCGGGGGAGCTTTCCAGCTTCGGCGTAAAGGAGCTCATATTGGTGGCGCAGGAAACCACACTTTACGGTATAGATATATATGGAAGGAAAAGCCTTCATATACTTATAAACGAGCTGTCGAAGATAGAGGGGATACATTGGATAAGACTTTTGTACTGCTATCCGGAAGAAATATATGATGAACTCATAGAATGTATTGCAGGAAATCCGAAGGTATGCCATTATCTGGATATGCCGATACAGCATATATCCGACAATATCCTGAACAAAATGGGAAGACAGACCACGGAGGCAAGGCTGCGACAGAATATAAGCAAATTGAGGGAGAGGATCCCGGACATCGCCCTACGAACTTCCTTGATCTGCGGATTTCCGGGAGAGGGAGAGGCGGATTTTGAGAAGCTGTACCGCTTTGTCAACGAAATGGAATTTGACAGGCTGGGCTGCTTTACCTACTCTAAGGAGGAGAATACCCCGGCAGCGGAAATGCCCGGACAGATAGAGGAGGAGGAGAAGCAGAGACGTAAGAATGAGCTTATGGAGCTGCAGCAGGCTGTATCCTATGAGAAGTCCGAAAGGTTTAAGGGAAAAAGGCTCGATGTGATTATCGAGGGAAAGCTTTCCGGCGAAGACACCTATGTGTGCAGAACCTACAGGGATGCGCCTGATGTGGACGGGTATCTTTTCTTAAATACGGACAAAAGCTTTATGTCAGGGGATTTTGCCAGAGTGATTGTCACAGGCTTTAACGAATATGATCTTACGGGAGAGTTGTATGATGAAAATGAATCTGCCGAATAAGCTTACGCTGTTCAGGGTAGTCCTGATAATTCCCTTTCTTTTGTTCCTTCTTGGAGGCGAATGGGGATGGTTTGGAGAAAACGTCTTTCTTGCGAATATAATAGCACTCGCTATTTTTATAATTGCCAGTCTTACAGACCTTCTGGATGGCAAAATCGCTAGAAAATATAATCTTGTTTCAAATTTTGGTAAGTTTATGGATCCGTTGGCGGATAAATTACTGGTGTCATCGGCATTGATTGCACTGACCTATATGGGCAGGATACCGGTGCTTATCGTCATAATCATTATAAGCAGGGAGTTCATAATAAGCGGTTTCAGATTGATTGCCGCAGACAACGGCATCGTCATAGCCGCAAGCTACTTCGGAAAGTTCAAGACCACCTTTCAGATGATAATGGTATGTATGATGCTTAGCGGCCTGCAGTTTATGTACGGCGGCTTTAAGCTTACGCAGGACATAATAATGTGGATAGCGCTTGTACTTACTGTTGTTTCACTTGTGGATTATCTTGTTAAGAATAAGGATGTCCTGAAGGACACAAAGTAAAGGGTAAGGTATGTAAATTATGACGGCGGAAATAATATGTGTGGGAACTGAGATTCTCATGGGAAATATCGTAAATACGAATGCAGCCTTCATTGCGGAGCGCTGTGCGGGATTGGGCATATCAAACTTCTTCCAGACGGTGGTGGGAGACAATGAGGACAGGCTTGCCGCAGTGCTTAAGACGGCTATGGAAAGAGCGGATGTCGTGATACTTTCCGGTGGCTTAGGCCCCACGGAGGACGACCTTACAAAGGAGGTGGCATCCAGGCTCTGCAACAGGGAGCTTATAGAGGATGCTGAGTGGAGAAAGAGGATCGAAGAATTTTTTGCCTTGAGAAAATCCGTTCCGACGGAGAATAATTGGAAGCAGGCGCTTGTGCCCCAGGGCTGCATAGTGCTTGACAATAAGAACGGAACGGCACCGGGCATAATAATAGAGGAACAAAATACATCTGTTATTCTTCTGCCGGGGCCGCCCAATGAGCTGCTTCCGTTGTTTGACGAGCTTGTGGTGCCCTACCTTTCTGCGAAAAATCCCAATGTCATAGTCTCCAAGACCGTGAAGATATGCGGAGTGGGAGAGAGCAGGGTTGAGACAATGCTCCTTGACCTTATTGATAACCAGACTAATCCCACCATAGCTACCTATGCCAAGACAGGGGAGGTGCATGTGCGTGTGACAGCCTCCGCCGAAAGTGAAAAGGAGGCCAGAAAGCTAATAAAGCCTGTGGTAAAGGAGCTTAAGAGCCGTTTCGGGGATGATATTTATTCGACTGATGATGAGACAACCCTGGAGAAGTCCATTGCGGAGCTTTTAAAGGCAAACAGCTTAAGCGTGACCTTTGCGGAATCCTGTACGGGAGGTATGCTCTCCGCAAGATTCGTGAATACTCCCGGGGTATCAGAGGTTTACAAGCAGGGCATCGTTACCTATTCCAACAAGGCTAAGCGGAAATACCTGGGCGTAAAGAAGGGAACCCTCAAAAAATACGGAGCAGTGAGCGAACAGACTGCCTTTGAGATGGCAAAGGGAGCCGCAAGAGAATTCGAGGCGGATGTGGCTGTTGCAGTCACGGGGATTGCCGGTCCCGACGGCGGAAGCGAGGAAAAGCCTGTAGGCCTGGTGTATATTGCATGTAATGTACTGGGAAAGATAGAAGTCAAGGAGTATCGCTTCAAGGGCGACAGGGGGAGGGTAAGAGACAGCGCAGTATCTGCGGCACTGACCCTCATGAGACGCTGTATTTTAGAGCACTATTCAGAAGTTGCCTTTGGCGATAACGTCAAGTAGATCCTCGTAAGCCTTTTCGGCGGAGGGGAGCTTCAAATAGAGATCGCTGCCGGAGGAGCCTAACAATCCGGAAATATAATCCGAGAGGTATTCTGCCCCTATGAGGGCTGCGCTGTCCGAAAGCTTTGACAGGGTATAATATATTGAGCTTTGGTCGCTCTCGGCCGTATATGCGGCGAGGGCGCCTTTTATTTCCTCGGATTCCGCTATAAATGCCTTTATCATATTATTGTAAAGCTGACGGTTCCCGTTGGCATAGGAAAGGCCTGCGGAGGAAGCTATCACGTTTAAGGATAGGTCATACTCGGCGAGAGCTGCGATATTTTCCGGGATTTTCCGCTCGCCTCCAGTCTTCTTCGGTTCCTGATGAGCCTTTGCGGTCTTGAAGGTAACCCTTTCGTTGGGAAGATACTTTTCAAGAATCATTTCCATATCCTTTATCTCAACGGGCTTGGAGAGATAATCGTCAAAGCCTGCTTTTAGATATTCATCTCTGGCACCCACAATGGCGTTTGCCGTCATGGCTATGACAAAGAGCTTCTCGGACAAAAGTCCCATTCTTCTCATCTCAGCCAGGGTCTCCACGCCGTCCATCTGTGGCATAAGGTGGTCAAGGAAAATCATATCATAGGTGTTTGTCTCTACAAGCTTTATAGCTTCAGCACCACTCATTGCCGTATCGAGCATAACGCCGTTTCTCTTTAAGAGTCCCTTTACCACCTGAAGATTCATCTCATTGTCATCTACAACAAGAATTCTGGCGGAAGGCGCATAGAGATAGGTTTCAGCGGTGCGTGAAACCTCTGCATGGGAAAGCTGTGAATTGTAATCGCCTATGGGGGTCTTGTCCGCAATTTCCTGTATCAGCTCAAAGTAGAAGGTGGAACCCACGCCATATACACTTCTTAGATTGAGCTTCGAATCCATCATTGACAGAAGCCTCTGGACTATCGCCATGCCGAGTCCGCTGCCCTCGATTCCCCTGTTTTTCTCCTCGTCGAGGCGCTCGAAGGATGAGAACAGGCGGCGCTTGTCCTCGTCCTTTATTCCAACGCCGGTATCCGTGACCTCCACATAGAGATTGAGGTTATTGCCGGATACGTAGCGAACCTGCATTTTCAGCACAATGCCGCCTTCGTTGGTATATTTGACGGCATTCGTAAGGATATTAGAGATTATCTGCTTTAAGCGGATATCATCCCCATGCAGGGTTTTGGGCAGCGCAGGGTCTATCTCCAGATCTAAGCTAAGCCCCTTGGTAACAGCCCTTTCCCTGGTCATCAGCACAAGGTCATTTATAAGGGAGACGGTGTCGTAATCGACGGGGATGATCTCCATCTTGCCGTCCTCTATTTTCGAAAAATCAAGGATACTGTTTATAAGGGACATAAGAGTTCTTCCAGAGGAACGGATATTTTCGGAATACTCCAGAATTTTGACGTCGTCGCTCTCTCTGAGTATCATCTCGTTCATGCCGAGTATTGCGTTTATGGGGGTTCTGATCTCATGGGACATCTGTGCAAGGAAATGGGATTTTGCCTTGTCCGCCCGGGTTGCGGTGCTTGCAAGCTTTTCAAGGGTCTTGTTATACTCGCTCATAAGCTTTGCATGCTGCTGCTGCTTTGTGTCATCGGAAACCTCCACCATGTATCCGGCATAGCGCCCGGTACGGGTATGTATCTTATTGACTACGCAGTGGTAATATTTTGTCTCCACGTTGAAATTGCTCTCTGTGGGATAAAGAGCCGCTTCCGGCATATATTTAAGCCAGTTGACTATATTTTTGTACAGGAGGGATTCCTCGTCGTAGGTATTGTCGCCAATCTGACAGTCGGAGAGTGCGGGGAAGATACTGAGAGCCATCTCGTTGTAATTCATTATGCAAAGTCCTCTGTCAAAGGACATATAGGCATTTTCCTCGGAATGACCGAAAACCTCCTCTATCCTATAGGAAATATCATAGGTCTGCATGGTACGTGCTATTATAACGTAAAAGCCCGCCACCACTATATATCCGAAGGGAACCAGATCCACCGGAAGGTGCAGAGCTCTTTCGATGAAATATATGGATATTACAGATACAAGACCTCCTATTAAAAGAAAGGTTATGCGCCTCGCCACATTCTTTTGCTTTCTCAGGGTGCGAAGCACTATGAAGGTACAAAGCGCCGTGTCGAAAAGAAGCAGGAAGGAATAGAGCGAATGCACGGGACCGTAGGTTTTTTCTATATAAAGTATATCCATATAACGCCCTGTGGTTACGGTTCTGTAATAATAGTGATTCAGGGCTGGCACGTATATGAAGATAAGCACTGTCGTAGAGCCCAAATACAAAAGCCTCTTAAGCCATGTGGGGAGTCCGAATTTGCAGAATTCGGCCGTCGTTACAAGCATTAAGAGGGGAAGATAGCTTCCCACATAGAGAATCTTATTTGCTAACAATGCCTCTTCCAGAGTGCGTGATACACTTAAGGCAAGATAACCGAAGCTTGACACCATAACGGCGGCAAGTATTAAGATATGCTTGGGACTTGGTTTCTTTATGAGCACAAAGAGCATTAAAAACTCTATACATGCGATAACTGCGGCGACAGCATATAATGAGGCAAGCATAAATTCAATCTCCAACAAACAAAAACCAAACGTTTTATAGATTATATCATAAGCATGGAAGCTTGTGGTATAATAACAAGCGTTTAGCAATTTCACGGATGAAATTGCTGCGCAGTTATTATATCATTTTTTTATTGCCTTTTAAATCTAAATATGCTAAATTGTAAATGCAAATTTCCAAAGGAAACCGGCACATTTCATCATATAACCGGGGATTTATCCTGTTTTTCGAAAAAAATAAAAAAACTATTGACAAAAGCGAACATATGTTTTAATGTATTTTCAGAACATTTGTTCGCACATGAAAGGAAGAATTATGGAAAGAGAAGAAAAGCTTAAGGCATTGGATGCCGCATTATCACAGATCGAGAAACAGTACGGCAAGGGCACGGTCATGAGACTGGGAGATCCGGCGGCACAGATGAATGTGGAGACCATTCCCACAGGCTCCATAAGCCTTGATATAGCGCTGGGACTGGGAGGCATTCCCAAGGGCAGGATTGTTGAGATATACGGACCGGAATCCAGCGGTAAGACCACGGTTACACTGCACATGATCGCAGAGGTGCAGAAGCAGGGAGGCATAGCCGGCTTTATAGATGCGGAGCATGCCCTTGATCCTGTATATGCGAAGAATATCGGAGTTGATATCGACAATCTTTATATTTCACAGCCGGACAATGGAGAGCAGGCATTGGAAATTACAGAGACCATGGTGCGCTCCGGAGCGGTGGATATAGTTGTGGTGGACTCTGTGGCGGCTTTGGTTCCGAAGGCGGAGATAGACGGCGACATGGGAGATGCTCATGTGGGACTGCAGGCGCGCCTTATGTCCCAGGCATTGAGGAAGCTTACAGCAGTCATCAGCCGTTCCAACTGTACGGTGGTATTCATCAATCAGCTCAGGGAAAAGGTGGGAATAATGTTCGGAAACCCCGAGACCACTACCGGCGGCAGGGCGCTTAAGTTCTACTCATCGGTTCGTCTTGATGTCCGCAGGATTGAGTCCATTAAGCAGGGCGGAGAGGTCATCGGAAACAGGACGAGAGTAAAGGTGGTTAAGAACAAGGTTGCCCCTCCCTTTAAGGAGGCGGAGTTCGATATAATGTTCGGCGAGGGTATATCGAGAACTGGAGATATACTGGATCTTGCCGCAGATAATGACATAATAAACAAATCCGGCGCATGGTATGCATATGAGGGAAATAAGATCGGACAGGGCAGGGAGAATACCAAGCAGTATCTTCAGGATAATCCCGAGGTATTGGCGGAGGTTGAGAGAAAGGTAAGGGATCTTTTCGGCTTCGATACACCGGAAGAGGCTGTAACTGAGGAAAAGAGCTCCAAGACAAAAAAGGAGCAAAAGGCAGACAAGGCGGATAAGTCAGAGAATACCGGAGAATAAGCAAAATTATGGTTGTTACCGACATCGAGCCTCTTGGCAGCAGAAAGGTCAAAATTTATTTAGATGATGAGCCCGCCTTTGTATTATACAAAGGCGAGCTTCATAAATACTGGATTTCTGTCGGAAACGAGATAAACCCCACTGTCTGCAACGAGATAAACACAGTGCTTTTGCCAAAGAGAGCGAAGCTGCGCCTTATGAAGCTCTTGCAGAAACGTCCCTATACGGAGGCGGAGCTCAGACGGAAGCTTGACTGCGGAGAATATCCCGACGAGGCTGTGAACGAGGCGATAGCTTATGTCTCATCCTACGGATATCTTGATGATTCGGCATATGCCTCCGATTATATAGAGACTTATATTGACAGAAAGAGCAAAAGAAGTATTGAAATGGAGCTTATCAAAAGAGGCATATCTAAGATAGATATTGAAGCTGCATGGAGCAGGGCGGAGGAAAGAGGATTTTCACAGAATGAGAATGCACAGATAGAAGCGCTTCTTAAAAAGAAGGGATATGACTCCGACAAGGCGGATATGAAAGAAAAACAGCGAATATACGCTTTTCTTTTGAGAAAAGGCTTCTTGGCGGAAAATATCTCACATTATATTTAATTTTTTTGCCTGCCGTGATTGATTTACATAATATCCCCTTGACATAGTTTCACAAAGAGTATAAACTCATTTTCGACAGTTACTAAAGAGTAAATGCGGTTCAAACGCCTGATATTACTGCATTTGGCCTCGTCTTATTTCATCTGTGTTTGTTGTATGGGGACTATCCCTTGAAAGATTTTTGCTCCTGCTCTTTAAGCCTGCCCCGTCCGCATTGTTTCTGTTGCAAAAAAGTCTTGCGCTAATCCCCTGCCTTGTGTTACGATTAAACCGTAAGCAGATATTTCTATGGCTTTCGCCAAGGGGACGGGGATCAAAAATCAATTCGTGAATTCTTGCGTATAAAATCCATTAATGGCAGGAATTCAGATAACGATTGGGGTATCGTTTTGTATTTGTTTTTCCTGCCGTGTTACTCGTTACTAACGAAAGGAGAAGGAAAGGTATGGGAAAACAAAGACAAAGGAAAAGCTTCGAGGAACTTGTATTCAGTGATGACTTTATGTTCGGAAAGGTGATGGAGGCTCCGGAGCTTAGGCTTGGCGACGGGACCGCAAAGATTTTTTACAACTGCTGCTATAAGGGGAAGGATATACCCGAGGGGCTGGGGAATTTATATGATTACATTGAAACCGGACACGCAGGCAGCACGCTGACGAAGCGGATAGACGAAGCCGTAGTCAGGGGAAGGCGGAATGAAATGAGGTGACTATTATGACAAACATTGCAGCGGTTAATAAAGACAAGTTAAAAGGCATTTTTGATACTGACAGTTTGACGGGTACAGCCTTTAAGGTAACAATAACCCCAATTTCCGAAGAGGAAGCCGAAGAAATTAGATTTAAGAGTCTGAAAGGCATTGCAGGAAGAACTTTGGATGAGGATGGGGTCAGAAAGGAACGGTTGGGGCTATGAAGGTTTTGCTGGATACGAATATAGTGCTTGATTATCTCGGCGCAAATCATGGCTTTACAGATGATGCAGAAAAGGTTTTTGATCTGGCAACCCAAAGGAAGGATATCAAGCTTGTATCTTCGTCAGCTATTACAGATATTCTGTATGTTCTACGACGTGCGGTTAAAGATCGTCAGCTTGTCAGAGAAAAATATGAGAGCTTTAGAAGTAAAATCAGTATTCTTTCGGTTACGGAGAAAGACATCGACATGGCATTTGCCAGAGACTGGAAGGATTTTGAGGATGCAGTGCAGTATACAGTAGCTGAGTCTAACGATGTGGATTGCATCATTACACGAAATAAGGGAGATTTTGAGGAAGACAAAATACCTTGTTATACACCACAGGATTTTTTAGAAAAATATACAGAAGCGGTTAAATGAAGTAAGTTGACAGACAGACAGATTAGGGGCTGATTGAGCCCTTTTTGTCGTGCCATAGAATAGAATATATCAGAGATGGATAACCGTCGGATTCTGACGGGGTAAGTATACCCTGTCAGGTTCGGCGGTTTTATATAGATCATGGTTATGCGGCGACCATGCTCCGGGTCGAATGAAGATGTGCGTTGCCGGAAGGAAAGGAAAAAATGAATTACGATCACAGCGATAATGAGCGGTTAAAGCAGCTCGTTGACCGCGAGGGCGCAGCGTGTACAGCGGGGGAGATCATTGACGCACTGTGGGAGGAGGGCGGTGCGGTAAAAAATCTCAAGTCTTATCTGCGGCAACTGACAAAGGATCTGCTGGATTGCGACTATTACCGCCTGCTGGACGGCGATGCCGAAGCCTCAGGCGATTATAACGGAGAATATATGAAGCAATACAGTTGGGCGGAGTGGACAGCAGCCCGATTGCAGTTTGGTGTCTTAACCTGAATGCGGTTGAGGCGTTTTTGTTTTTGTCACGTTTGTATTCTCCTGCCTGTGTATAATGTGTGAGAAACGACAACAAATACTACCATAAGGAGGAGACAATTTATGAAAAGGAATAAGAAACGATTATTAGGCTTTCTTTTAAGCCTTGCGCTGGTGCTTTCGCTGATGCCGGGGATGAGTTTGACGGCGTATGCGGCGCCGCCTGCGGTCACATACCTGGACGAGAACGGCGTGGAACAGACCTGCACGGACTATACCGTGATTGATGACCATACCACAGATTGGAATGCTGAATGGTATGTGGTAAACAGCATAGTTTGGACTAATAGAGATATCAATTTCGGGAACGACGATGTACATTTGATCCTTTGTGATCACGCTTCACTGACCCCTAGCAGTATCTCTCTATCCCTGAATAAAAGCATCACCATTTACGGTCAGGAGAGCGGTTCCGGCACATTAAACTGCTACGGTTCCGGCACATCAAACTGCTCAATCTACGCTGGAAAAGTCACAATCAACGGAGGCAGCGTTACCGCCACCACTACCAACAATAAACACGCTATAGGCCTTGGAGTCGGAGGTAAAGTCGAGATCAACGGCGGCATTGTTTGGGCTATTTGCAACGGTGACGAGAGCTGTGGTGTTTATTCCGGAGAAAATGAGATCACCATTGGAGTAGAGATAACATCCTTTATTGCCGCAGGCGACTCCGGTGCTTTCGATGAAGACGTAATCGTAAAGAACGCTGTTGCCGGAATTGGCTGGACGGATCCGGCAGATACCGAGGGCAAGGAGGATATTGACGCGAACAACGCAGGACAGTATCTGAGCAGATATAAAAAGGTTCAGTTTCCTGAAGTGATAAAAGAAAAATCCGTAATCTCAGAAGAAGAACCTGAGCCGACCCCCGAACCGGCTCCGGAACCGGAACCTGAACCGACCACCGAACCGGCTCCGGAACCGGAACCGGAACCTGCCAATACTTCAGACTGGCTGGATCCTATTCGCACAGCAGTGGCAACCGGAATAGAGCGGGCGAAAGCTGCCGGCACAGAAACAACGGTATCCTACGAAGGAGATTTTGCACTTCCTTATGAAATTATGAAGACCCTACAGGATAATCCGATGTTGACTCTTGCATACACATTCCCATATGACGGCTCTACAGTAACGGTTTATATTCAGGGAAGCAAAGTCATTGCAGATCCGGCAATTCCGTGGTATGGTCCCGCATACCTAGCTGGACATTTCAGTACTGCAGCAGCTTCTGGAAATGCGAATACCGGTGTTTACATTGTAAAGAGTGGTAACACACTGACCTATATTGCACGCTTATATGGAACAACAGTACAGGTACTGGTTGACAAGAATGGAATCAAAAATCCTGATCTGATTTATGTAAATCAGCAGATTAAGTACTAAATAATTGTATGTTCGATTAGCCCCTGTAAAGAGAAAAGAAAGAGAAAAGGCAACGACTGAAAAACAGTTGTTGCTTTTTTCTTTAATACGCTGAAATAATGTCTGGTTTTGCCTGCCTTGATTGATTTACATAATATCCCCTTGACATAGTTTCACAAAGAGTATAAAATGTTAAATGTTGTAAATTGCTTGTTAGAATGTTTATTCATTCTATATAGATTGTACAATGAAAATTAAATAAGGAGGTGCTCCTGTATAATGCCTATAGTTGCAGTAATCGGAATTGCGCTTGCCTGCATTATACTCACGGCCGTTATTACCGGTGCTCTCGTTTCCTCCCACCAGAAAAAGGTGTATGAGAATACGATAGGAAATGCCGAGGATAAGGCCAGAGAGATTATCGATGAAGCCCTCAAAACCGCTGAAAACACCAAGCGTGAATCACTTTTGGAGATCAAGGAAGAGTCTATAAAGACTAAAAATGAGCTCGACAAGGAGATAAAGGAGCGCAGAGCGGAGGCTCAGCGTTTCGAACGCAGGGTACAGCAGAAAGAGGAGAATGTCGATAAAAAGGCTGACGCTATCGAAAAACGGGAACAGAGTCTGACTGCAAAGGAAGAGTCTTTAAACAAATTAAAGGCCGAGGTAGCCAAACTCAATGAGCAAAGAGTACAGGAACTGGAAAGAATTTCAGGTTTAACCTCTGAACAGGCAAAAGAACATTTATTGAAAATTGTTGAAGAAGACGTAAAGCACGAGACAGCCGTCATGATAAAGGAGATGGAGTCCCGTGCAAAGGAAGAAGCCGACAAAAAGGCAAAGGAATATGTGGTATCTTCCATTCAGAGATGTGCCGCCGATCATGTCTCCGAAACCACAATCTCGGTAGTACAGCTGCCCAGCGATGAAATGAAGGGCAGGATTATCGGCAGGGAGGGAAGAAATATCAGAACCCTCGAAACCATGACCGGCGTTGATCTCATCATTGATGATACGCCGGAGGCAGTGGTTCTCTCAGGCTTTGATCCGATACGCAGAGAGGTTGCCCGGATTGCCTTAGAGAAGCTTATCGTGGACGGGCGCATCCATCCTGCCCGTATTGAGGAAATGGTGGAGAAGGCCCAGAGAGAGGTGGAGAACATCATAAAGGAAGAGGGCGAGAACGCCACACTGGAGGTGGGCGTACACGGACTTCATCCCGAGCTGGTAAGACTCTTGGGGCGTCTGAAGTACAGAACGAGCTATGGTCAGAATGTACTGAAGCATTCCATCGAGGTTGCGCATCTCTCCGGTCTGCTTGCTTCAGAGATCGGATTGGATGTGAGAACTGCGAAGCGTGCAGGTCTTCTGCATGATATCGGAAAAGCGGTGGATCACGATATGGAAGGCTCCCATGTGCAGCTGGGAACGGAGCTTTGCAGAAAATACAAGGAAAATCCCATTGTTATCAATGCGGTTGAGGCGCATCACGGAGACGTTGAGCCCACATCCCTTGTAGCCTGCATAGTTCAGGCGGCGGATACGATTTCTGCCGCAAGACCCGGCGCAAGAAGAGAAACGCTTGAAACATATACAAGCAGATTGAAGCAGTTAGAGGATATTACAAACAATTTCAAAGGTGTTGATAAATCTTTTGCTATTCAGGCAGGAAGAGAAGTCAGGGTAATGGTTGTGCCGGAGCAGGTAACCGATGCGGATATGGTGCTCCTTGCGAGGGATATCTCGAAGCAGATAGAGGCGGAGATGCAGTATCCCGGACAGATAAAGGTCAACGTTATCAGAGAGAGCAGAGTCACAGACTACGCTAAATAATACTTTTCCAAATCTGAATCAGTTCCTAAAAAACTGAATAAGAATTACAGACTGTCGTCCTTATGGGGCGGCAGTTTTTATATTTGACAGTAATACCGTGTCTATGATAGTATATTAGAAGTGTTTTTATTGCATTATTGTATACAATAATGCAATACACATCAGATTGATGACTAGATTCGGAGGTTTATGAGATTTTTATGAAGAAATATGAAGAGATGTCAAGGGATGAGCTTCTTCATCTGAAAAAGGAGCTTGAAAGGGAATATGAGGACGCTAAGGGACTCGGGCTAAAGCTCAATATGGCGAGAGGACTTCCCTCTGCGGAGCAGTTGGATATGGAAGCGGATTTCTTCGGAATGCTCTTCCCGGATTCCTCCTTTATCTCCGAGGCTGGAGTGGATTGCAGGAACTACGGCGAGCTTGTCGGAATATCGGAGGCGAGACGCCTGATGGCTCAGATGATGGAGATAAGTCCTGAGGAAGTGATAGTTTTCGGAAATTCCAGCCTGAATGTTATGTATGATACCGTATGCAGGTCAATGATATTGGGAGTCTGCGGCAGTACACCCTGGTGTAAGCTTCCAAAGGTAAAGTTTTTGTGTCCTGTGCCCGGGTATGACAGGCATTTTGCCATTACCGAACAGTTCGGGATAGAGATGATAAATATTCCGATGACAAAGGATGGCCCGGATATGGATATGGTGGAGGAATACGTAAACAATGACTCTGCGGTAAAGGGCATATGGTGTGTTCCCAAATATTCCAATCCACAGGGAATAACATATTCCGACGAGACGGTACGGCGCTTTGCAGCCTTAAAGCCCGCTGCTGAGGATTTCAGGATTTATTGGGACAATGCCTACACAATCCATCATCTCTATAATGGCAAGGAGGATGTGCTGCTTGAAATACTCTCCGAGTGCAGGAAGGCTGGAAACGAGGATATGGTATTCAAATTCTGCTCAACCTCCAAGGTTACCTTCCCGGGTTCGGGAATTGCGGCATTAGGAGCGTCAAAAAAGAACCTTGATTTCGTGAAGAGCGTTATAACCATACAGACCATCGGTCACGATAAGGTAAATCAGCTTCGCCATGTGAGATATTTCAAGGATATAAATGGTATGCATGAGCATATGAAAAAGCATGCCGAGATCATCAGGCCTAAGTTTGAGCTTGTGGTAAATACGCTTGACAAGGAGCTTTCGGGTTTGGGAATAGGCGAATGGACCAATCCCAACGGAGGATATTTTGTATCCTTTGAGTCCATGCCGGGATGCGCAAAGGATATAGTGGCGCTCTGTAAGGAAGCGGGAGTGACCCTGACGGGGGCAGGTGCAACCTATCCCTACAAGAAGGATCCTAAGGACAGCAATATCAGGATAGCGCCTACATATCCCAAGATATCGGAGCTTTCGGAGGCTCTTAAGATTTTTGTGCTCTGTGTGAAGCTATCCAGCGTAAAGAAGCTTTTGGAAGCAGTGTAGACCGTAGATGGAAGGGAGTATGTCAATGGGCGGTGCGGATACCAAAGGAAACGAGATAAAGAGACTTTCCCGTGACCTTGTACAAAAAGGTGCAATTATAGATTATTATCAGGATACAATGCAGATACCCAACGGTAATGTGGTAAAATGGGATCTGATAGACCATAAGGGGGCTGCGGCTATAGTCGCAGTTAGAGAGGATGGCAAGCTTATTATGGTCAGACAGTACAGGAATGCGCTTGAAAGGGATACTATTGAGATACCGGCAGGGGGCTTAAACGGAAGGGATGAGCCTACAAAGCAGGCTGCACTTAGGGAATTAGCTGAGGAGACGGGATATATTGCAGAGGATGCGGAGTTTCTTCTGTCCATTTATACCACTGTGGCCTTCTGCAACGAGAAGATAGATATTTATCTTGCAAGGGGACTTAAGGAGAGGGGAAAACAGCATCTGGATGAGGATGAGTATGTAAATGTTGAGGCATTTGATATCGAGGAGCTCAAAAAGATGATCTATGAGGGCAGGCTTCAGGACTCGAAAACCATTTGCGGAATCCTCACATATGTTACGAAATACCTGTAACAAACGCTATTTAATTTTTTTGTAAAAAATTTTTTTCAAAATCTAGTTGTTTACATAAAGAGGTCTACACCCCATATTGTGGTTTGGGGCAAATTAGCGGAAAAGCACGAAAAAATAAGGAAAATTCCTCATTGCTTTTCTGCTTTTTTATATTTATAATGTCTTTTGTCGCTAATATTTTAGTCGACATAATTACGTACAAAGGTGAGTTTGATGACGGCACAGATTGAGGGGTTTATAACATATCTGAAGGATGTAGAGAAGAAGTCGGATAATACTGCTTCATCCTACAGATGTGACCTGTCTAAATTTGCGGAGTACTTTTCTGTCAGGGGGATAGCGGATATCAATACCTTGGGAAGCGGAGAACTCGAAGGATACATTGCTTCGCTCCATGCAAAGGATTTTAAGGCTGCCACGATATCCAGAAACATTGCCTCCATAAAGGGCTACTATGACTATGCGGTTCATAACGGCGAGGTGGCGGAGAATCCTGCCCATACCCTGAAGGCACCCAAAATTGAGAAGAAGCTTCCGCAGATACTGACAACCGAAGAAACCGATAAGCTTTTGGCACAGCCCGGAAACACCACGCCCAAGGGCATGAGGGATAAGGCTATGCTTGAGCTTTTGTACGCTACGGGAATAAGAGTTTCAGAGCTCATATCCCTTACGGTGCCTGATGTAAACCTTAAGACCAGCATACTTACATGTCATGAGGGGGATAAGAAGCGCCAGATTCCCTTTGAGAGCAATGCTAAGGAGGCGCTGATAAATTATCTGAGATTTGGCAGGGAGAGGCTTCTTGCGGGCAATAACAGCGATATATTGTTCCCTAACTGCAACGGCTCGACAATGAGCAGACAGGGCTTTTGGAAGCTTTTAAAGGCGTACGGTAAGGCTGCCGGGATAGAATCGGAGCTTACGCCCCATACCTTAAGACATTCATTTGCGGCTCATCTGATAGAAAATGGCGCAGATATAAAGAGTGTTCAGGAGATGTTGGGACATTCGGATATATCGACAACGCTTATATATACTAAGCTTACATCGAATCCTTTGAGAGAAGAGTACGAGAAAGCACATCCAAGAGCGAAATAAAACAAGCGCCGAAATCACGGCGCTTGCTTCCATATCAGCCTTAATTATTCATATTCCGCAATATCCATAATAAGTCTTTCCGTATCCGCCCATCCAAGGCACGGGTCTGTAATGGATTTGCCGTATACACCATCTCCGACCTTCTGGCTGCCTTCTTCTATGTAGCTTTCTATCATAAGTCCCTTCACAAGCTTGTGAAGCTCTGAATTAAGCTTTCTTGTGTGCATTACCTCCTTTGCAATTCGAATCTGCTCCTTGAACTGCTTGTTTGAATTGGAGTGGTTAGTATCGATGACGCACGCAGGATTCTTCAGATCCATTCCCCTGTACTTGTCCAAAAGTCTCACAAGATCCTCATAATGATAATTCTGGGTATTGTTGCCGTGCTTGTTTGTGGCTCCCCTTAAAACTGTATGGACGAGTTCATTGCCGTTTGTCCGAACCTCCCATCCCCTGTATATGAAATCATGGGGGTGCTGCGCCGCATATACGGAGTTTAACATAACGTTGAAATCTCCGGAGGTGGGGTTTTTCATGCCGATGGGCACGTCAAAGCCGCTGACAGTAAGTCTGTGCTGCTGATCCTCCACGGAACGGGCTCCCACTGCCACATATGACAAAATATCGGAAACATAGCCCCAGTTCTCGGGGTACAGCATCTCATCAGCCGCCGTAAGTCCGCTTTCCTCTATTGCACGGATATGCATTTTCCTCATGGCGATAATGCCTGCGAGGAAATCAGGCTTTTTCTCCGGGTCGGGCTGATGGATTATGCCCTTGTAGCCCTCTCCGGTGGTGCGGGGCTTTCCGGTGTAGATTCTGGGGACAAGTATCAGCTTATCCGAGACCTTCTCATAAAGCCTTGAAAGTCTTGTCACGTAATCGCAGACGGAATCTTCATTGTCCGCAGAGCAGGGACCGATTATCAAAAGAAATTTATCGCTCTTTCCCTTTATGACATCCGCAATCTCTTCGTCCCTCTTTTTCTTAAGCTCCTTAAGCCTGTCGGAAAGTGGGTATTCGTCCCTTATTTCATCAGGGGTGGGCAGCTTTCTTATAAATTCAAAACTCATTCAAGGATTCCTCCGTATTCATGGCAGGGAAAAGCCCTGTACTCTTAAAAACACCAAATAATTATATTATAGGAAATGCTCGTTTTCAATTAAATTTTCAAAAAATATTGCCAAGGCTGTAAGATTTTGCCCAAAAAAGTCATATATATAATGAGGGCATTAAAATTTATCGTATGGTAAAAGGAGGATTCAGATGATAAGATTCAGCCTGATGGAGGACAGAACAATCAAATGTGTAAATTATGATCCCCAGAGATGCATTCTGGAGATCGAGCTGTGGAACAGCAGGGACAGAGTGTATTACCTCGGTGTGCCGGAGGAAATATGGTACAAGCTTAAGGAGACAAATACGCCGGCGGCATATTTGAGAAAATACATACGAGGAAAATACAGGGAGGAGAAGCTTCGCAGATAAAAAAAGCCAATTAAAAATTTTTCTTTAATTGCCTCAATGTTTATGATATAATAGCTTTGCACCGAATTACGTAACGGATGTGATTGAGACGGCGGCTTGTATATTTAGGTAATATGTCTGAACGTGAAAAAGAGGTATTAAGAGTAAAAATATTCATAGCGATAATGGTAATACTGATTCTGTTACCCACTATCGTATGTATTTTTATGCTGATAAGACTTCAGACGCTCAGCAAACAGATTGAGGATATCCAGCTGAAGGCTGATTATTCAAAGCGCAGCAGGCTTATACGGGATGAAGAGACCTATGAGACTTTGCTTTCGGCCGAGCTAGGAAAGGGTAACGTATCAACGATGCCCGGAGGAGCAAGGATAAACGGTCTTACCGAGTCGCAGGAAAAGGTTTTGGGAGTTAATACTTATGATTCCGGAGACTATGCGGAGTATTCACATCTGGTATACCTGACCTTTGACGACGGACCGAGCAGATATACTGATGACATATTGGATATATTGAATCAATACGGCGTAAAAGCCACTTTTTTCGTGGTTGGCAAGGAGGATGTGGATTCCAAAAACGCCTACAGGCGCATTGTGGACGAGGGGCATACGCTGGGGATGCACTCCTACACCCATAAATATTCGGAGCTTTATGCCTCAAAGGAGTCTTTCATAGAGGATTTCGAGAAATTACAGGATTATCTGTATGATCTGACGGGTGTTGAAAGCAGATATTACAGATTTCCCGGCGGCAGCTCCAATACCGTAAGTCAGGTAAATATGAGCGAGCTGGAGGAATTTCTCGACAGCAGGGGAGTTACCTTTTATGACTGGAACATAGTTTCGGGAGATGCGGCAGGCAGATGGATATCCAGTGAAGCCATAGTCAAAAACGCCACAAAGGATATCGAGGGCTGGCATACCTGCGTGATATTGTTTCATGATGCCGCCGACAAGAGAACTACTGTGGATGCGCTGCCGGAGATTATAGAGAAGATACAGGATATGGATGATACCATAATTCTGCCGATTACGGAAAGCACGGTTCCGGTACAGCATATTAACGCTAATTCATTTAATAGATAAATAAGCAATATTATTTAGGAGGACAATAAAGAATGGGCTTTTTTGGCGAACTTAAGCAGGATTTATCCCAGGCTGTGGAAGAGCTTATGCCGGAGAATGAAGAAAATGCGGCAACAGCGGATACGGAAGATATTTCCGACTCCGCAACAGTCGCTTCAGAGGATCCGGCGGCACTTATGGAGGAGCTTTTTCCTGATTTCAAAACAGATGAGGAGAAGACGGATTTGACGGATTCCATATTGGAGGATCTGGCAAAGGCGGATGAGACAGCCGAGGATGAGGGCATATCCCCCGACGTTCTGGAGGTTATCCCTGATATTTCCACAGAGGAGCTTTCCAAAGCTGCGGATATTGAAGAGGAAGCTTCTATTACGGCGGATGCCGCAGAGGAGGCGGAGACAGCGGAAGAAAAAGAGAATGCAAGTAAATCAGAGAATAAAGGAGAAAAGATTAAAATGGATACTTTAGCAGGAAAGACACCTTCGGATGAGAGCTCAATTGTGACGGCAGGAATGACCATCACGGGAGATATTCAGTCAGACGGCGCAGTGGATATCGTGGGAGTTTTGAACGGAAATATCGAGATACTCGGAAAGCTCAATGTTACCGGGCATATAAATGGAGATTCCAAGGCTGCTGAGATATACGCTGAAGGGGCGAAGATTACCGGAAATGTCAATTCCGGCGGTGCCGTAAAGATAGGCGCAAGCACGGTTGTCATCGGCAATATTGTCGCCAGCTCCGCAGCCATTGCGGGCGCAGTAAAGGGAGATATCGATGTGAACGGTCCTGTAATCCTTGATACCTCCGCAATAGTTATGGGAAACATCAAGTCCAAGTCCGTTCAGATAAACAACGGTGCGGTTATCGAGGGTATGTGCTCCCAGACCTATGCGGATGTCAGCCCCACATCCTTCTTTGACGATTACAAGGCATAAAGCTCTTAAAATGAGGTATATATGAAGAGAATACTATTAAAGCTTTCCGGCGAAGCCCTTGCGGGAGATAAGCGTACGGGATTTGACGAGGCTACCGTAAAAAAGGTCGCAGTTCAGGTAAAGAAGCTTGTGGATGACGGCATTCAGGTGGGCATTGTCATAGGCGGCGGCAATTTCTGGAGGGGACGAACCTCCGAAAATATAGACCGCACCAAGGCTGACCAGATTGGGATGCTTGCAACGGTCATGAACTGTATATACGTATCCGAGATATTCCGCTCGGAGGGTATGATGACCAATATACTTACCCCCTTTGAGATAGGTTCGTTTACAAAGCTTTTCTCCAAGGATCGGGCAAATAAGTATTTTGCGCATAATATGGTGGTATTCTTTGCGGGAGGCACCGGTCATCCGTATTTTTCCACGGATACAGGCGTGGTGCTGCGTGCCGTGGAGGTGGAGGCGGATGAGATACTCCTTGCCAAATCCATAGATGGCGTGTACGATTCTGACCCGGCAAGAAATCCTGACGCAAAGAAATACGACGAGGTAAGCATTGACGAGGTCATAGAAAAGAATCTTCAGGTGGTGGATATGACGGCATCCATTCTTGCAAGGGACAATAAGATGCCTATGACGGTATTTCTCTTAAATGAGGAAAACAGTATAGTCAATGCAGTAACCGGAAAATTAAACGGAACAAAGATAACCGTATAGATGAAACGGGAGGTTTCAAATGGACGATAGACTGAAGGTATATGATGAAAAGATGGTTAAGGCAAAGGAATTTCTGGAGAGCGAGTACGCTGCTGTGAGAGCGGGCAGGGCAAATCCGCATGTGCTTGACAAGCTTCGGGTCAACTATTACGGAACCCCCACCCCGATTCAGCAGGTGGGTAATGTGACAGTTCCGGAGGCCAGGATAATCCAGATTGCACCCTGGGAGAAGAGCCTTTTAAAGGAGATTGAGAAGGCAATCCAGACCTCCGATATCGGCATCAATCCCACAAACGACGGAAATGTGATAAGACTGGTATTTCCAGAGCTTACAGAGGAACGCAGAAAGGATCTTGCCAAGGAAGTAAAGAAAAAGGGCGAGGATGCGAAGGTTGCAGTGAGAAATATCCGCAGGGACGGAAATGATGCACTGAAGAAGCTAAAGAGTGAGATATCTGAGGACGAGCAGAAGGATCTTGAGGATGCGCTTCAGAAGCTTACTGATAAGTATATAAAGGATATCGACGGGCTTATCGAGGCTAAGTCCAAGGAAATAATGACTGTATAAGGAGAAGTGCCGGCACTGTAGGGAGATTATGCCTTCCTGCAGTGCGTTTTTTAAAATATGGAAAATAATCTGAAAATACCTGAACATATAGCAATCATTCTTGACGGAAACGGACGCTGGGCAAAAAAAAAGAGGACTTCCCAGAAATGCGGGGCATGTGCAGGGGGCTAAGACCGTGGAAACCATTTGCGAGGAAGCGTACCGTATGGGAGTTAAGTACCTGACGGTTTATGCCTTTTCCACGGAGAACTGGAACCGCCCGAAGGAGGAGGTCGACGCTTTGATGAAGCTCCTTAGAAGCTATATGGAGACCTCCATAAAGACAGCCAAAAAGAATAATATGTGTGTGAGGATAATCGGCGACAAGACAAAGCTTGATGCGGACATTCAGGAGAGCATCGAAAAGCTTGAAGCCGCCACAAAGGACAACACGGGACTTCACTTCCAGATAGCCATAAACTACGGCGGACGTGACGAGCTTGTGCGTGCGGTCAGAAATATCGCAAAAGAAGCAAAGGACGGTAATATAGCCATCTCCGATATTGATGAGGCTTTGGTAAATGCTACAATAGACACAAAGGGGCTTCCGGATCCGGATCTTTTGATACGTACCTGCAATGAGCAGAGAATATCCAATTTCCTGCTGTGGCAGCTTGCATATACGGAATTTTATTTTACCGAGGCGGCATGGCCGGATTTCAACAAGGATGAGCTTATAAAGGCGATAGAGGCTTATAACCGCAGAGACAGAAAATACGGAGGACTGAGCAAGAGTTGAAGAGCTTTCTTACAAGACTTGCAAGCGGAATAATACTCCTTGCGATAGCGATCACGGCATGCGCCTTTGGAGGCTATGTGCTTCTTCCCGTGCTTTACTTTATTTCCCTGATTGCCTATAAGGAGCTTACAAATGCGCTGGGACCCGGAGAGGCAGGGCGTATCGGCACGCCGGAGGCAGTAGGGCTTTTGGGGATAAGTGTATACTATATAACAATGTATGCGGCAAGGAACGCAAAATACGGAGCTGAACCGCTGTATTTGCTTATAGTTGTTGTAGCTGTTGTTCTGGCGGAGCTCTTTATCTATGTGCTCAAATTTCCCAAGTACGAATCCGTGGATATTGAGGCTTCGGTGTTTGCGTTTATGTATGCCCCCCTGATGCTTTCCTTTGTGTATCTTACCAGGGAATCCACCATAGGCATTTATACCGTCTGGCTTATACTTATAAGCTCCTGGGGATGCGATACCTGTGCTTACGTGGTGGGAATCCTCATAGGTAAGCACAAAATCTTTCCAGTATTAAGCCCCAAGAAATCCCTAGAGGGATGTATAGGCGGAATTTTGGGCGCAGCGCTCATAGGGGGAGTGTATGCATATTTCTTTGTAAATCCTGTATTTGAGGACAAAAATACAGTGGCGAGCGTTGCAGTCATATGTGCGGTGGGAGCCGTAATGAGTATGTTCGGGGATTTGGCGGCTTCTGCGATAAAGAGAAATCACAATATCAAGGATTACGGAAACCTGATACCCGGGCATGGCGGAATTATGGATCGTTTTGACAGCATGATAATAACCGCTCCCATGACATATTTTTTGAGCATTATTTTGTTGGGATTGTAGAGGTAAAAAATGAAACGGCTTTCGATATTGGGCTCAACAGGCTCCATAGGAACGCAGACCTTAGAGGTGGTGCGTTCGTACAGTGATGATTTATCCGTGGTTTCGCTGTCAGCAGGCAGGAATGTGAAGCTTATGGAGGCGCAGGCGAGGGAATTTAAGCCCAGGCTTGTATGTATGTATGATGAAAAGGCGGCGGCAGAGCTTAAGGAGAGGCTTACCGATACAGATATTAAGGTGCTTTCCGGTATGGAGGGGCTTATAGAGGCGGCAACCTTAAAATCCGCAGACATCGTGGTTACGGCGGTGGTGGGGATGATAGGAATCCGCCCGACCATAGCGGCTATAGAGGCAGGAAAGGATATCGCCCTTGCAAACAAGGAGACCCTTGTATGCGCCGGACATATCATAATGCCCCTTGCAAAGGAAAAGAAGGTAAAGATACTGCCTGTGGACAGTGAGCACAGCGCAATATTCCAGTCATTGCAGGGTACGCCCAAGGGAAGGTGCGAAAAAATACTCCTTACTGCATCCGGAGGACCCTTCAGGGGGAAGAAATATGATGAGCTTAAGGATATGCAGGTTGAGGATGCGCTTAAGCACCCCAACTGGAGTATGGGAAGAAAGATAACCGTGGATTCCTCCACGCTTGTAAACAAAGGGCTTGAGGTCATGGAGGCACGCTGGCTTTTTGACGTGTCCATAGACGACATAGAGGTTGTAGTGCACCCGCAGAGCATAATCCATTCCGCAGTGCAGTTTGTGGACGGCGCAATAATAGCGCAGCTTGGACTTCCGGATATGAAGCTTCCCATACAATATGCGCTTTTTTATCCTGACAGACGCCCTATGGAGGGGAAGAGGGCGGATCTCTTCGCTCTTTCCAGCCTTACCTTTGAACGTCCCGACAGTGCGACCTTCAGGGGATTAAGTCTTGCGATAGAGGCAGGAAAATGCGGGGGGAGCATGCCAACGGTATTCAATGCGGCAAACGAAAGGGCTGTGGGGCTGTTTCTTGAAAAAAGGATAGGCTTCCTTTCAATCTATGAGCTCATTGAGGCAGCCATGAGGGCGCACAGGGTTATCGAAAACCCGGATGTGGACGAGATATTGAACGCCGAAAAGGAAAGCTATGCTATAATAGACGAGAGGCTTAAGCAATGAACGGATTTGTAACACTTATATGGTTTATAATAATATTCAGCGTCGTTGTGGTATCCCATGAATTCGGACACTTTATAATAGCCCGCATGAACGGCATTCATGTGGTGGAATTTTCCGTGGGAATGGGGCCGAATATTTTTTCCGTAACAAGGGGGGATACGAAATATTCCTTAAAGCTCTTCCCCATAGGCGGTGCCTGTATGTTTGAGGGAGAGGACGGTGTCGCAAATGAGGACGGAGAGCTTTCAAGCGGAGCCTTCCCGAATGCTCCCGTATGGGGACGCATTGCCACGGTTTTTGCCGGACCGTTCTTCAACTTTATCCTGGGCTTTCTTATTGCCTTCATAATGGTAAATATGATAGTGATAAGAGACCCGGTGGCGACAGAGGTGCTGCCCGACAGTGCTGCCGCAGAGGCGGGGCTTAAGGATGGGGACAGGATAATATCCATAAACGGGGAGAAGGTTAATCTCTACGAGGAAATATCGCTGTATACTGCGGTATATGAGTATGATATGAAGCCCTTTACTCTGGAATATTCAAGAAAAGGGGAGCATATAAGCACAGCGCTTACCCCCAAATATATGCCGGAGTACGGCAGATATATGCTGGGAATATCAAATTCCGACTTTGTGGAGCTTAAGGGCTTTGATAACTTCAAATACAGCTATTATGAGATGCGCTACAACTTCAAGATGGTGTACAAGAGCATAGGGCTTTTGATAAGGGGGCGCATTGGCAGAAAAGACGTGGCAGGTCCTGTGGGTATAGCCGTGAATGTGGTAGGAAAGACCTATGAGGAGACAAAGGATCTGGGCTGGAGGAATGTGCTTGTAAATATGCTCAATATTCTCCTTATGCTCACGGTAAATCTGGGGGTATTAAACCTTTTGCCCCTGCCCGCTCTGGATGGAGGAAGGCTTTTGTTCCTGCTTATAGAGGTTGTAAGAGGGAAGCCCATACCTCAGGAAAAGGAGGGAATGATACATTTTGCGGGGCTTGTGTTCTTCCTGTGCCTTGCGGTATTTGTGTTCTTTAACGACATAACCAACGTGATGGGGCTCTAGGGAGCCTTTGGAGGGAAAATGAATATTTATTCTGCTTACTACAGGCAGGAGGGAGAGAGAGCAAATTTCCTTCTGCTGCAGCAGGCAAGAAGAAAGGATGATACGGATATCATCCTTTCTTTTATTGCCGACAAAAATGATGCCTGCGAAAGGCTGCTTGTGTGGTTCAGAGAAGAGCTTACAGGATACTACAGGGATATAGGCTTCCAGGGAGCGGAAGGGCTGAAAAAAGGCGTGGATTCCGAATTAAAACGCATAAGCTCAAGGAACCCCGAAATCGAATACGGAGGACTTATTATAGTTGGAGATGAATATTTGGGCTTTTGCAGGGGACACTATGGGATATATCTGTCTGTGAATATGTTTTTGAGGGATAGAATGACGACGCTCATAAAGGGCGATAATGCGGAAAAATGTATGATAAGCGGAAGATTTTCGGGAAATCTCGGGATGCTTTTGTGCAATGATGCGTATTACGAGGCGGTAAATAAATATATGGATAGAGATGAGCTGACAGCAGTATTGAAGGCGGAAAAGGGCTTGGAGGAAAGACGTGTGGAGAAGCGCTTTCGGGAGCTGTCAGAGAGAATAGATGTTGGCAGTAGGGCTATGAGCGCCGTATATATTGCGGTAACGGAGGGAGAATGAAGAAAATTGCGGATTATACCCTTATGGAAGAAATCGGAAGCGGCTCTCAGGGCTATGTATACAGAGCTTTGAGAAATGGCAGGGAGTATGCCTGCAAGGTATCGGAGGATGAAAGGACGCTTGAAAGGGAGGGGAAGATTCTTAAGACCATTATGAGCAGGAGGTTAAATATACCGGAATATTCAGAATATTTCAAAACAGACAAGGGTTATTTATTTATGGAATACATAAAAGGGGTTTCTTTGGATAAATATATGATGTTATTAAGGAAAAATGTTAATAATAACAGCAGATACGAACGGGAGGAATACCATAAAATGATATATGATATCATAAAAGGTGTTGCTAAAATATTAAAGAACATACATGACTTAAAACAGCCTTTAATTTATATGGATTTAAAAACAGAGAATATTTTAATTAAAAACAATAACAAGCCGTATTTAATTGACTTTGGAAGTGCCCTTTATTTGAATGAAGGCAGAAGCGTGATAACCGGTACAAGGGGCTATGGAGCGAGGGAGCAGTTTGTAAAGGGTGGAAAGGTGGGACTGTATACGGATGTGTATGCCTTCGGGAGACTTGCACATTATATGCTTACCGGGGACAGCCCGTATCTTCCGCCGTATGAGAAGCCTCCCATAAGGGAGTATGACAGTATGCTTTCCAAGGAGCTATCGAACCTTTTGGCTGCCTGCACTGTGGAGGATACGTCGCTTCGCCCGCCTGATATGGGATATGTGTGTGACAGGCTGGAAAAAATAACACCGGTAAGCAAAGGCCTGGGACAGATTTTTGCGAGGTCACATTATGAAGGGGAATTTGTATACATAAAGAATGTGGTGCTTAGATGAAAAATGTGCTATAAATTATAGTAACAAAAATAAAGGAGAAACGCCATGTCCATAATCGCAGGTTATATGGTTCCGCACCCTCCCATGATAATGAGTGAGATAGGAAAGGGCAGGGAGAAGGATATTCAGGATACTATAGACGCATATGAAAGTGTGGCGGAGGATATCGCTTCCCATAGACCGGATACAATAATCATATCCTCGCCCCACAGTATAATGTATGCGGATTATTTTCATATTTCTCCGGGAAGCAAAGCCTATGGGGATATGGCAGCCTTCTATGCCCCGGAGGTTTCGTTTTCTGCGGATTACGACACGGAGCTTGTCACGGAAATATGCAATATTGCGGATGAAAGGATGTTTCCTGCGGGAACCTTGGGGGAGAAGAACAATACTCTCGATCACGGAACAATGGTTCCGCTTTATTTTATCTGCAAAAAATATACGGATTTTAAGCTTGTGAGGATAGGGCTCTCAGGTCTGCCCTATTCGGAGCACTATATTATGGGGCAGTATATAAAGGAGGCTGTGGAGAGAAGCGGAAGGCGTGCGGTATATGTGGCAAGCGGCGACCTTTCCCACAAGCTGCAGTCCTACGGCCCGTATGGATTTGCAAAGGAAGGACCACAGTATGACGAAAGAATAATGGATGTGATGGGAAATGCACGCTTTGATGAGCTGCTAGATTTTGATGAGGGCTTCTGCGACAGAGCCTCGGAATGCGGACACCGCTCCTTTGTGATGCTTGCCGGAGCCTTTGACGGCGTAAATGTGGAGGCAAGACCCCTGTCCCATCAGGATGTGACGGGAGTGGGCTACGGAATATGCATTTTTCATCCAAAGGGGGCGGATGCGTCGAGGAGGTTCTTAAAAAGAAGAAGAGGGAAGCTTATGGAGCAGATGGAAAATATAAGGGAAGCCGAGGACGCCTATGTGACGGTGGCAAGGCGCTCCGTGGAAAGCTATGTGGCGGAGGGCATTCGCCTTGATGCTGATACTGCGCTTACGGGGATAAGGGATGAGGCGGTATTAAAGGATTTGCTGCACAGAAGGGCGGGAGCCTTTGTATCGATCCACAAGGAGGGAAGATTAAGGGGCTGTATCGGGACTATACTTCCGGTGTGCGAAAATCTGGCTTTGGAGCTTATAAGCAACGGAATATCCGCATCCACGAAGGATCCGAGATTTTCTCCCATTACTGAAAATGAACTTTCTTTATTGGAATATAGCGTTGATATTCTGGGAGAGCCCGAGGATATTGCGTCCAAGGCTGAGCTTGATGTGAAAAGGTACGGCGTGATAGTCTTAAAGGGCATAAAGAGAGGGCTTCTTTTGCCGGACTTAGAGGGTGTGGATACTATAGACGAGCAGATAGCAATAGCAAAGCAAAAGGCCGGTATCCGTGAGGACGACCAGGACGTGAAGCTTCAAAGGTTTGAGGTTGTGAGACATAAATAAGTTATTTGAGGATTTTATTTAATATCTCATCCTCCATAACCAGCTTTTTGGCTGCCTCTCTGTACTTCTCTTCATGGAGATAGGTGTGTCGGTGGGGCTTTATGGAGGGCGCCATATCGATAGCCCTTATAAAGTCCTCCTTTTTCATACCCAGGGTTGCCACATAGTCGAAAAAGCCTGTATCGGTAAGGACTGTGGTTACTCTTTTGTATCTGTGGTTCTGCACTATAGCCATTATATATGTGGCGATTCCCACCTGTATGCCGTGCAGCTGCGGAACCTCCAAAAGCTTATCAAGGGCATGTGAGATGAGATGCTCACTTCCGGAGGTGGGATTTGAGGAGCCTGCAATTTCGTTGGCGATGCCGCTCATTGCGAGGGAGTCGAGAAGCTCCTTTAAGAAAAGCTCGTCCTTTATGGTTTCATAGGGAGTGCGGACAAAGCTGTTCACAGCCTTCTTTGCTATCATTACCGCAAAATCGTTCATCTTTGTATAGCCGCATTCCTCCTCGTAGAGCCAGTCGTAGAGCGAGGTTATCTTTGCAATCATATCTCCGATGCCGGAATATATGAACCTTTCGGGTGCGGTGCGGATTACCTCCGTATCCACGATTATGCCGTAGGCAAGCTTCGCAGGCACCGAGTTTCTGCGTCCGTTTACCATTAAGGAGGCGCTGGCGGAGGAGAAGCCGTCGCTCGAAGATGAGGTGGGAATGCTGATGAAGGGCAGATTCTTTAAGAATGCCGCATACTTGCCCGCATCTATGACCTTGCCGCCTCCTATGGAGACTACAGCCTTTACGTCATTTGAGAGTGTAAAGGCAAGCTCAATTATATCGTCTATATCTATGGAGTCCAATTCCTGATATTCAAGCACCTCCACGCCGGCCTCTCTTATGGAGGTCATTACATCCATTCCGAACAGGTCTATAAGCCCGTTTCCGAAAAAGATCACAACCTTGTCAAGCCCTTCCCTTTTAAGCTCGGAGCCTATATATTTCATCGCTCCCTTTCCTATTCTTAGTATTACCGGTATGGATATGCTGCTTTTTGCACTCATTTTGCGTCCTCGCTCCTTAAATTTAAGTATTTTCCAAAGCTGATTATAGATTCTAACACAAAGCCGGAAATTCTGCAAATGCATATAGCGGAGTTTTTTTGGGTTACATTTAAAGTTTACTATGAAAAAAAGCTTTTTTATGATAAAATTAGGGCATTAGGGAGTAGATATCATGTTACAGAGAAGCTATGTTTTTTATTCAAAGGAAGAGGCGGCGTTAGCTGCCACGGGTATGAAGGAAATATGGGATGGCGGTAAATACGGGGATGCCGTGGCTCATATTTATTCCTGCGGGATCGAAACGGAGGATGTCGCTGCTACCGCAGAGCTTATAAAAAAAGCCGTACCGGGGATAAAGACGGTGGGTATAAGCCTTTTTCGAGGGAGCGTTTTGGAGGACGACGATTATATCAGGTGCAGCGTCCTATTTCTTGAGAGCGCCCGTGCTGAGGTGTTAAATCTGTGTGAGAATGAGACAGGAATAGATTGTGCGGTCAAAAAGCTCCACAGCTACCTTGATAAAACCGAAAATGTACGGGGAGTGGAGCTCTACCCCTCCGGAGCCCATATGAATATGTCGGCATTTATGGATGCAGTCACGAAAGGATATGAGGATATTCCTTTCTTCGGCGCAGCAGCAAATTTCCTTATGTTTGAGACAAAGAACCCCATAATCTATACGATGGGGGAGGAAATAGGCGAATACGGCATAAACGCCGTGGTATACAGCGGAGAGTCCCTGCATATACATTCCGATTATGTGCTCGGATGGAAGCCTATAGGGAAGGAAATGGATGTCACAGAGACACCCATTCCCGAAAGGGGGGACTGCGGTCTTAAGACCATCGACGGAATGCCGGCAGTTAAGATATACGAAAAATATCTTGGGGTCAGCTCCAGCGAAAATCTCACATGGAATACCTGCGAATTTCCGTTGTACGTGGAGAGGAACGGCTGCCCCATGGCGAGGGTTCCCGCAGGCTTTAACGACAGGGGCGAGCTCTTCCTCTTAGGCGATATAAGGGAGGGAGAGAAGCTTCGCTTTTCATACGCAAAGAAGAAGGAGGTGCTTTCGGCGGCAAGGGAGGGCTGCAACAGGGTGGCGCGCTTTGAGCCGGAGGCGATAGAGCTTTTTGTGTGCGGCAACAGAACTCTGTTTCTTAAGGAGGATGCAAGTACAGAGCTTGATTATTTTGCAGGGATCAATCCCAACAGAAGCTTCGTGCACGGTATGTGTGAGATATACAGACATCATGGCAGGGGAGGCATATTAAACAGCGCCCTTGTGATAATCGGTATGAGAGAGGGGGAACCCTCCGGGAGATGCAGCGAATGCGAGGTGGAGGAAATAAAGCATCCCGATAACGAAATCATACCTTTAGAGGAGAGGATAGCGGTATTTCTCGGCGCTATGACGGAGGAATTGAGGGATGCGGTCAAAAGCGCAAATGCAGCAAATGAGGCGAAAAGCTCATTTCTATCAAATATGTCCCATGAGATAAGAACTCCCATAAATGCGGTGCTTGGCATGGATGAGATGATACTCAGGGAGACTAAGGAGGACAATACCTACGGGTATGCGGAAAATATAAGGACTGCGGGGAATACTCTCCTTGGACTAGTAAATGATATTCTTGATTTCTCAAAGATAGAGGCGGGCAAGATGGATATCATTCCGGTGGATTACGATTTTGCCTCTGTTTTGAACGATTTGGTAAATATGGTGCGCCAGAGGGCGGAGAACAAGGGCTTGTCAGTGGAAGTGAATGTTAATCCCGAAATGCCGAACCTCCTCCACGGAGATGAGATAAGGATAAAGCAGATTGCCACCAATATACTGACCAACGCCGTGAAATATACGGAAAAGGGCGGGATTACGATAGATGTGGACTTCGACAGGCATGAGCCCTTCTATATCACATTGAAGATGAGCATATCCGATACCGGGATCGGCATTAAGCCGGAGGCGATGGAGCACCTCTTCAATGCCTTTGAGAGGATAGAGGAGGAGAGGAACAGAAACATTGAGGGCACCGGGCTTGGAATGAATATTACCCAAAGGCTTCTTAAGCTTATGGGAAGCAAGCTTAACGTGGAAAGTGAGTACGGAAAGGGAAGCACATTTTCCTTTGAGGTAGCCCAGAATGTGGTCAAGTGGGACGAAATCGGGGACTATGAGGCGGCGCTTAAGAACTCTCTTGCAAAGAGAAGGATTTACAAGGAGAAATTCATTGCACCCAATGCCCGGATTCTCGTGGTGGACGATACGCCCATGAACCTGACCGTTTTCGAGGCGCTTCTTAAAAAGACAAGGATTCTCATAGACAAGGCGGAAAGCGGAGCGGAGGCAATCGCCCTTACCAGAAAGGGGAAATACGATATTATATTCCTTGACCACAGGATGCCGGAAAAGGACGGAATAGAGACCCTTAAGGAGATAAGGGAGGAGGAGACCAATCCCAATAAGGATACGGTGTCCATATCTCTTACCGCCAATGCGGTATCCGGCGCAAGGGAGCAGTATATAGAGGCAGGCTTTGAGGATTATCTCACCAAGCCCATCGACTCCGAGAAGCTGGAGGAGATGCTGATCGAATATCTGCCCGGGGAAAAGGTGATGGAGGCATCCGAGGATGAGGATACAATAGAGGATGAGGCGGCAGGTATTGAGGACGTTCCCGAGTGGCTTAAGGCGGTAAGGGAGATAGATGTGAGAGAGGGGCTTAAGAATAACGGGCATAATCTGGCCGACTATCTTAGTACCGTCGAGATATTTAAGGATTATATCGGGGAAAACGCCAGAGTTATTGAGAGACTGCTTAATGAAAAGGACTGGAAGAACTACACCACGAAGGTTCATGCGCTCAAATCCTCCGCAAGGATAATCGGCGCAATGGCGCTGTCAGAATTTGCCGCAAAGCTGGAAAAGGCGGGAAACGAAGAGGATACCGAGAGCATTGAGAGGGATACGCCGGCATTACTTGAAGAATACCGCAGCTTTATCGAAAGTCTGAGGGATAATAAAGAGGAGGAAAAGCTTCCTCTCATATCTGCGGTAAAGCTTATGGAGGCATACAGAGCGCTTCGTGAATTCGCCGCAAGCCTTGACTTTGATAATGCAGAGTTTATAATAAATGAAGTCGATAAATACAGGCTTCCGAAGGCGGAGGAAAAGCGCTATGCGGGAATAAAGGAAGCGCTTATGAACCTCGATTGGGACAGGATTAAAGCACTTATAGGATAAAGGAGAACGCAAAATGAAGGCATTAAAGGCAATAGCAGACAAATATAACAGCGCAAGCCTGATATTCAGGATATTTATAGGCATTGTGACAGGTATCATTCTGGCACTCATCTTCCCGAATGCGACATGGATTTCCACCCTCGGAGACCTTTTTGTCGGAGCGCTTAAGTCCATCGCACCTGTACTTGTGGCGGTATTGGTATCAAGCTCATTATGTCAGGGAACCGGGAAGTTAGACAGGCGCTTTGGGATGGTAATACTCTTCTATATGCTCACAACCTTTCTTGCGGCGTTTGTTGCGGTAATCGTAAGCTTTATGTTCCCTGTAAACCTTACTCTTGCTACGGAGGCAGGAGAGCAGGCGGCTCCCGGCGGAGTGGGAGAGGTGCTTTACAATCTTCTTATGAATATAATCGTAAACCCGATACAGGCTACCGCAAGCGCTAATTATATGGGAATACTCTTTTGGTCTGCAATATTGGGGCTTACATTAAAGGGGATAGCGTCTGATACGACGAAAACATTCTTGTCCGACCTTGCGGATGCGGTTTCGCAGGGCGTAAGATGGATAATAAATCTCGCACCCTTCGGAATATGCGGACTTGTGTTTGCCTCAGTATCAGGGAACGGGCTCAATATTTTTGTGACCTACGGAAAGCTTGTGGCGCTGCTTGTGGGCTCAATGCTTGTAGTTTCACTCATAATAGACCCTCTTATAGTGGCTGTATCGCTCCATGTAAATCCCTATCCACTAGTGTGGAGATGCCTTAAGGAGAGCGGCGTTACGGCGTTTTTTACCAGGAGCTCCGCAGCGAATATCCCCGTGAATATGGCGCTTTGTGAAAAGCTCGGGCTTGATAAGGATATGTATTCGGTATCGATTCCTCTGGGTGCCACGATAAATATGGATGGTGCGGCAATAACGATCACAATAATGACGCTTGCTGCGGCGCATACCGTGGGAATAAGCGTGGATATACCTACGGCGCTCATACTTTCGGTGCTTGCGGCTCTGGCAGCCTGCGGAGCTTCAGGTGTAGCCGGCGGTTCGCTCCTTTTGATACCCATGGCATGCTCGCTCTTTGGAATATCCAATGACGTGGCGATGCAGGTGGTAGGCGTGGGCTTTATCATAGGGGTAATTCAGGACAGTGTGGAGACCGCCCTTAATTCCTCCGGAGATGTAATGTTTGCGGCGACTGCGGAGTATTATCAGTGGCGCAAGGAAGGAAAGCCCCTGCCTGAATTTCTTACGGGAAAGAAAAATAAATAAAAGCAAAAATTATAGTTTGAGGTTTACATAATATGGATATGAACAATCTTCCCACCTCCTTACAGCAGCTGGGAAATATGAGCGTTGAATATATGCTTGATATGTTCAGGGAGAATATGGTGCCGGTTGAGAGCTTTTTTGCCAATTACCGCTGCGCCATTATGGAAATCGAGACAAAGTTTAATGTGTTAAACGAGCGTTTTTCCATAAAATACGACGATAACCCAATAGAGAGCATCAAATCCAGAGTTAAGGAGCTTGACAGCATAATCAAGAAGGCTATGAAGAAAAATATCCCCATAACTCTGGAATCCATCGAGAAAAACATAAAGGATATAGCGGGAGTGCGGGTAATCTGCTCCTTTGAGCAGGATATATACACTCTTGCGGAGCAGTTTTTGGAGCAGGATGATATAACCCTTTTGGAGAAAAAGGATTATATAAAGGAGCCCAAGCCCAACGGCTACAGGAGCCTTCATCTCATTGTATCGGTGCCGATATTTACCGAGGAGGGCAAGAAGGATATACCGGTGGAGGTGCAGCTTAGAACGATAGCCATGGACTTCTGGGCAAGCCTCGAGCACAAGATGCGCTACAAAAAGAATATTTCCAGAGAAATGCAGGCGGAGCTTGCGGACAAGCTTCACAGCTGCGCCACGGACAGCGCCGAGCTGGACAAGAGCATGCAGGAGATAAGAAACTCGCTTTTGGAGAATAAGGAGTAAAGAATAAGGAGGTTTTGATATGGAGGAAAAAATGAAAAAAATCGGAATGCAGATGAATATTATGATGGGGGTTACGCTGTCTTTCTGCCTCTCTCTTGTAGGGAATCTTACATCGGGACATTTCACGGTTTTAGGGTTTTTGATAAGCTTTGCGGCAAGCACGATAGTGAGCTTAATTATAGGCTTTTTCGTGCCGCTTAAAAAGCTTACGGATGATTTTACGAGAAAGCACAATCTGGAGCAGGGGAAGCTAAAGACAAGATGTGTGGAGAGCCTCATATCGGATTTGATATATACGCCCGTGATAACGCTTTTGATGGTGACAATGGCGTATTTTATGGCAAGTAAGAATGCTCCTGCGGGAGCGGTACATTTTCTTCCGATGTTTCTGCCGTCCCTCGTAATATCCCTCATTGTGGCATACATTATTATTTTCATCATAACGCCGGTCTATATCGGATTTTTGATGAAGAAGAACGGGGTGGGGAGACCGGAATAAGCGGAATCCCTTTACATCCGCCCCTCAATATGCTAGAGTATCATAAGGATTTGGAAAATTAAAGAAAGAGGATAATGAAATGTTGAAGCAGGTATCCGTGTATGCGGAAAATGTCAAAGGAAAAATGCTCCAGATAACGGGGCTTCTCGCAAAGGAGGACATAAATATCTTAGGGTCCGTTACCAACGATTCCGCAGAGTACGGTATTGTAAGAATGGTGGTTTCCGACCCGGAGAAGGCGATTAAGGTGCTCTCCGAGGCAGGGATAATATGCAAGCTCACTGACGTTTTGGCGGTGGAGGTTGCGGATGAGGTGGGTAATCTCAACAAGCTGCTGCAGGCGCTCTCCGATGCGAACGTGAACGTCAATTATCTGTATCTCTCCTTTAACAGAGAATCGGGACTTCCTATAATGGTGCTCTCCGCAGATGAGCCCAAGGCAGTGGAGAACAGCTTGAGGAACAAGGGCTTCTCCCTATGCTAGAGAATTTCAGGCAGAACAAATATAGATTTTTGTTTTTGGCAATCATGCTCCTTGGAGTTATTTCAAGGGGCGTATTGTTTTGGAAAATTCCGGGTGGTATAAACAATGACGAGGCATTCGGCGCCTACGAGGCATACGCTTTGTTAAATTTCGGCACGGATTCCGCAGGTTATCATTTTCCCGTGTATCTGGAAACATGGGGGAGCGGTATGAGTGCGCTCAATTCCTATCTTATGCTTCCCTTTATGGCAGTAATAGGCAAAAAGATACTGGCGGTGCGGCTTCCAAGCTTTATAACGGCATGCGCATCCCTTTTTGCAGCACATTCCCTTATCAAAAGAATGATCAATGAAAGGGCGGCGCTAATTGTGCTTTTGATGCTTGCAATATCGCCATACCACTATATGATATCCCGCTGGAGCATGGATTGTAATCTGGCGCCGGGGCTTTTGCTCATTGGCTTTTATTTTTTCATAAGGGGTGCGGAGGAGTCAAAATTTTATATTATATCCGCCGTTTTCTACGGGCTTTCGCTCTATGCCTATATCACGGTGCTTCCCTATGTGCCGGTGCTTATCCTTATAATGCTCATATATCTTGCAGTTACGAGGAAGTTAAAAATAGACAAATACGGAATAATTGCGGCTTTGGTGCTTTTTGTGACGGCGCTTCCGCTGATGCTTTTTATGGCGGTAAATTACGGCGTGATAAAGCCTGTAAATACCGCATTTATCTCGATTCCTGCGCTTTCTGCAATGAGGGGAGCGGAGGTAAGCTTTGAGGCTCCATTGTGGAATCTTAAAAAGACGATAATGCTTTTAGTCACGCAAAGCGACGGTGTTTACTCCAATGCGGCGGATAAATACGGCATGTATTACAAGCTGATCCCCATATTTTCCGTGGCAGGGATAATATATTGTGCGGTAAAGCTTATCAAGAGCATTATAAAGAGAGAATATGATGCGGCGGCAATGCTTTTATTCCCCTTCGGAGTATCGCTTCTGCAGGGGTCAATCATTATAAATGTCAATATAAACAGGATAAATTCCATACATATTCCGATGATAATATTTATCGGTTTGGGGATTTACCTGTTTCTAAATTATGTAAACCAATACTTCAAATATGCCTACGCATTGGGAGGAGCGGTGTTATTGTTCGTTTTTGCACTATTCCTCCGATTTTATTTTACGGAATACCGCATAAATATAGCAAATATCAACAACGAGGGCTTAGAGGAAGCGATAGAATATGCGGAAGAACTGTATTTGAGCGAAAAAACCGCACCGGGGACAAGGATATACACCACACGATATGCCGCAAACTACAGTAAGCTTCTTTTCTACACGGGAATGCCGCCGGCAGAATATCTTGCGACCAAGGTCTATCAGGAGGATGGTCAGGTAAAGACTCTGGGGCATTATGAGTATGTGGACGATACGGAGGGTATTTACGGTGATATCTGCATTACCTATGCGGAGAATGAGGAAAAATGCAGGGAAATGGGATATACCACGAAAGTATTCGACACAGTGTTAGTCGCATACAGACAGAATGCTTAACAGTCCTCCATACGAAGAATGTACTTATAAAAATACTTGCAATATAAGGACTCTATGTTAAAATGGTAACGATAACTGAATAACTACAGGTTTATCTAACCTAAGAAGAGGAGAGAACAACTATGAAAAAAAGATTTTTGAGCTTCTTTCTGGCAGTTCTTACAATGACTACACTTGGCGCATGTCAGGGCAGTACAGCTCCCGCTTCACAGGATAAGCCGGATGCTTCTCCAGCTCCCACTATGGGCACCACCACCGAGGTCAATTCCTCGATTGCGGAAACCGAGCCCGAGCCGGTGTACGGAGGAAGCATGGTTGTAGGTATACAGCAGGATATTGACAGTCTTGACCCACACAAAGCAACTGCGGCAGGAACTAAAGAGATTCTGTTTAATATTTTCGAAGGACTTGTTAAGCCCGACGAGAATGGAAATCTTATATGTGCAGTGGCGAGCGACTATACCGTTTCGGATGACGGACTTGTTTACACCTTTACCTTAAGGGATGGTGTGAAGTTCCATAACGGAGCGGATGTTGCGGCAGAGGATGTCAAGTATTCTCTGGAAAGAGCTTCGGGGCTTTTGGACGGCACGCCGCTGATTTCAGTCTTAAGCGCAATCACAGACGTAACCATCCTTGATGAAAAAACGGTGCAGGTAACACTGGGAGCACCCAATCCTGAGCTTATCTACAGCTTTACCGTGGCTATTATCCCTAATGGCAGCGGAGAAGACGCAGAGGCAAGTCCCATTGGAACCGGTCCCTTCGCATTTGAAGCGTATACGCCCCAGGAAGGAATTGTCCTTAAGAAGAATGAGAGCTATTGGCAGGAAGGGCTTCCCTATCTTGACGAGGTAAAGTTTAAGATAGTTTCAAGCTCTGATACGGCGCTTTTGGAGCTTAAGACCGGAAGCATCGATATTTATCCTTATCTTACGGACTCACAGGCTGCGGAGCTTGAAAGCGTATACAAGGTTCAGTCGGCACCCTCCAATGTAGTGCAGGCATTGTTCCTAAACAATGCAGTGGAGCCGCTTAACGACAAGAAGGTTCGTCAGGCTATATGCTATGCGCTTGATAAGGATGCGATAAATGACTTCGTATCAGGAGGTAAGGGAACTATAGTTTCCTCGGCAATGCTGCCCACGCTCACGGACTTTTATGAGGATTTAAACTCCACCTATGGCACGGGAGCGAATGTGGAGAAGGCAAAGAAGCTTCTGTCGGAAGCAGGATATGCCGACGGATTTGACCTTGAGATAATGATCCCATCCAACTACGAGTTCCATATGCAGACCGGCGAGGTCGTTGCGGAGCAGTTGAAGGAGGTGGGCATCAACGCCACCATAAATCCGGTCGAATGGAACACATGGCTTTCCGACTGCTATACGGACAGAAAGTATCAGGCTTCCATCTGCGGCTTTACCTGTGATATGACTCCCGGATACCTTCTTAACAGGTTCCGGAGGGATTCAAAGAAGAACTTCATAAACTTTGATTCCGCAGAGTATGATGAGGTTTATGCAAGCGCTCAGGAAGCAAACAATATGAAGGACAGAACCGGATATTACATCAGGCTTCAGGAGATACTTACGGAGGAAGCGGGAACGGCATTTATTCAGATTCCGCCTGTTACCACCGCTATCGGAAAGGATGTATACGGCTACAGATTTTACCCTGTATATGTGCAGGATATGAGCACGGTATTCAAGGGGACAAGACAGAACTAAGCTAAAAATAAACGGAGGCGGCTATGAGATACCTGTTGAAGAAGATAATGACTCTCAGTGTGACATTATTTCTGGTATCAGTAGCCGCCTTTATTGCTTTCCAGATAATCCCGGGGGATGTGGTAGGCTCCATTTTGGGAACGGAAGCCACCCCCGAGAGGGAGGAGGAGCTCAGGCATGAGCTTATGCTTGACAGACCTCCGGTAGAGAGATATTTTCATTGGCTCTTTAATGTTGTAAAGGGAAATCTGGGAGTGAGCTACAGATATTCGAAAAATATGAATGAGATGATGCCGGTAAAAGAGCTTATCGGGGATAAGCTTCCGGTGACATTAAGTCTTGCGGCTTTGTCCATTCTTTTTATAATTGCGGTTTCCATACCGTTGGGAGTTTTGTGGGCGAGGAGCAAGAGCAGAGCTTTGGACGCTGCCCTGTCGGTGCTTACACAGGTTTCAATGGCGATACCCGCATTTTTCATAGGAATACTTATGACATACCTCTTCGGGATAGCGCTTAAGCTTTTCAGCCCCGGAGCCTATGTCAGCTATCACAAGGATTTCAAGGGCTTCATCACCTATCTCATATTCCCCGCAATATCGATCGCAATACCGAAGATTGGTATGACGGCACGTTTTTTGAGAAACTCCATGCTCACGGAGATTAAGTCGGATTATGTGAGAACTGCATATTCAAAGGGCTGCTCCGAGAGAAGGGTAATGTACGGGCATGTCCTCAAAAATGCGCTTATGCCGGTAATAACCTTCCTAGGCATGATAATAGCGGAGATTGTCGCCGGCTCCATAGTGATAGAGCAGGTTTTTTCCCTGCCGGGCATAGGAAGGCTTCTCATAAGCTCAATATCCACAAGGGATTTCCCGGTGGTTGAGATTTTAATCTTGTATATAACCTTTGTGGTAATATTTGTTTATTTTACGGTGGACATACTCTACAGGGTAATTGACCCGAGAATCAGCGGAAAATAATTTGCTTCGGATTATGAAAATAAGAGGAATATTAAAAAATAAATACCTTTTGACAGGCGCAGGGATGACCTTTATTATACTTTTTGCCGCTCTGTTAAGCGTTTTCTGGACGCCGTATTCGACAACGGCAATGAGCATATCCGAAAGATTTGCAGCCCCGTCCCCAAGACATCTCTTTGGGACGGACAATTTCGGAAGGGATATTTTTTCGAGAGTAATGTGCGGAATAGGCTCCACTGTGCTGATAAGCTTTATGATAGTGGCGATTTCAGCCACCGCAGGCATTTTGATAGGCGCCTTTACAGGATATTTCGGCGGTATACTGGATGAGATAGTTATGCGCATAACGGATGCGATAAACGGATTTCCCAGCATCCTTTTGGCGCTTGTAGTGATAAGCATATTGGGACCGGGCAGGCACAATCTGATCGTTTCCTTAGGCATTGCCTTCGTTCCAAGCTATGTGAGGATCGTAAGGGGAGAATTCATCCGATTAAGGGATGCTGACTATATTATGAGGGCAAAGCTGATGGGAGTATCGAAGCTAAGAATATTATTTGTACATATTCTTCCCAATATATTCTCCACCTTCTGGGTATCCGTGATGATTGGCTTCAACAACGGAATACTTGCGGAGAGCGGTATGAGCTATTTGGGTATAGGCGTACAGCCCCCGGATGCGACACTCGGGAATATGCTTTCGGATGCACAGGGTTATCTTACGAGGGCTCCGTGGTACGCCATTGCGCCGGGGCTTACAATAGTGTGGATAGTGCTTGGCTTCTCCATTTTTTCGGAGGGCGTAAGGCGTGAGGCGGAAAGGAAGGGGCAGTATGATAAGGGTTAAAAATCTGACTGTTTCCTTCGGAGGTAAGACGGCGGTAAACGGCATAGACTTTGAAATAAATAAGGGAGAGATAGTGGGGGTGGTCGGAGAATCCGGCTCCGGCAAATCAGTAACCGCCCTGTCAATAATGGGGCTTTTGAGCGACGAGGCGGACATTTGCGGCGGGGATGTGTATTTTGAAGAGACGGCGCTTCTGGAGAACGGAAGGAAGGCTGAAGACTCCGTATACAGGACGTTTAGGGGAAATATGATATCAATGATATTTCAGGAGCCTATGACCTCATTAAACCCCACCAAAAGGGTCGGCGCACAGGTTGCGGAGATGCTAAGGCTCCATACGGATACACACAAGGATGAAATAAGGGGAAGGGTCTGTGAGACCTTTTTGTCGGTGGGGCTCAAAGACCCGGATGAGCTTTATGATAAATATCCCCACGAGCTGTCCGGGGGGATGAGACAGAGGGTAATGATCGCAATGGGAATCATATGCAAGCCTGCCCTCATAATAGCTGATGAGCCCACAACGGCTCTCGATGTGACGGTACAGAACCAGATAATTGCTCTCCTCAAAAGGATATGCAGCGAGAACACCATAGGTCTTTTGTTCATAACCCACGATTTGAATCTTGCAAAAAGAATATGCAATCGTGTGCTTGTGATGAAGGACGGAATCATTGTGGAGCAGGGCGCAACGAAGGATATATTCGAAGACCCGAGAAATGAATACACTAAGCGCTTAATAGAGGCTGTGCCATCAAGAATTCACAAAAAGGACAGGGGAAAGCCGGGTAAGGAAAATGTGCTCTCGGTCTCGGAGCTTAATGTCTTTTACAGAGACGGCGGAAACAGCCTGTTTTCGGGGAAAAGCTTAAGGCATATAATAAAGGATGTAAGCTTTGAGATAAAAAGAGGAGAGATACTGGGGCTTGTGGGGGAGAGCGGATGCGGAAAAACCACTCTCTCAAAGGCGGTTTTGGGATTAAACAAAAATTACACCGGAAAGGTTGAGCATTTTTCGGAATATCCGCAGATGATATTTCAGGACCCTTATTCCAGCTTAAATCCCACAAAGACTGTCGGCTGGCTCCTTATGGAGCCTCTTAGGGCGAAGGCAGATCAAAAGCCGGGGGTAAGGTACAGCGCAGAGGATATAAGAAGCGCCGCATATGATATGCTTAAAAAGGTGGAGCTTTCGGAGGATACCTTCCGTAAATATCCGGCACAGCTCTCCGGCGGTCAGAGACAGAGGGTATCCATCGGGCAGGCGCTTATAACCCATCCGTCCCTTGTCATAGCGGATGAGCCGGTATCTGCCTTGGACGTCACGATACAGGCGCAGATAATGGAGCTTATGCTTAAGCTTAAGGAGGATATGGCGCTTTCATATCTCTTTATCTCCCACGATATAAATGTGGTATATCAGATGTGCGACAGGATAATGGTAATGAAGTCCGGCGAAATCGTAGAGACGGGCGATACCAGAGAAATCTACGAAAGCCCCAGGGAGGAATATACGAGGTTACTTCTGGCGGAGTCGTAATGCCTTGCGAAGGGCAGTCAAATGTGATATATATTTGAAGTATAAGGCGGTTTTATAAACCCTGAATTTGGAGGTCAATATGTCAGAACAGGTAAATACGGAAAAGAAGAAGATGCTCCTAAGCGGAATACAGCCCACGGGAGTGTTTACATTGGGAAATTATATAGGAGCCATCAGAAACTGGGGGCAGATGCAGGAGGATTACGACTGTGCGTATTTTATTGCAGATTTGCATTCCCTCACGGTGCGTCAGGAGGCTTCGGAGCTGAAAAAGCGCATAAAGGAGGCTTATGCACTTTTACTTGCCTGCGGCATTGACCCCGAAAAGAGCATTGTCTTCATTCAAAGTCATGTGCCGACACATGCGGAGCTTGGCTGGATACTTCAATGCTATACACAGTTTGGGGAGCTCTCCAGAATGACGCAGTTTAAGGACAAGTCGGCGCAGCACCCCGAGAATGTGAATGCGGGACTTTTTGCGTATCCTGCCCTTATGGCTGCGGATATACTTCTCTATCAGCCGGATTTCGTGCCCGTGGGTGTGGATCAGAAGCAGCATATAGAGCTTACGAGAACCATAGTAAACCGCATAAACGGTATATACGGGGATGTCTTTAAGATGCCGGAGCCCTATATCGGAAAGAGCGGCGCAAAGATAATGTCCTTGCAGTCGCCGGATAAAAAGATGTCAAAATCCGACGAAAATCCCAACGGATATGTGACTATTCTCGACGAGCCCAATGTAATAATGAACAAGTTCAAGCGTGCAGTGACGGACAGCGAGACAGAGGTGGTATTCAGAGAGGGGAAGGATGGCATAAACAATCTTATGACCATTTATTCCGTGCTTACAAACAAGAGCCTTGAAGAGGTTCAGAAGGAATTTGAGGGTAAGGGCTACGGCGATTTCAAGAAGGCTGTGGGAGAGTGTGTAGTGGACGCGCTTACACCGATAAGAGAGAATTACGCAAGGCTCATAAAGGACAATGCGTATTTGGAGGAGTGCTACAAAAAGGGTGCAGAGCAGGCAACACGCATTTCTTACAGAACTCTTGCGAAGGTTAAGAAAAAGGTGGGGCTTTTGCCTCCGGCGTAAAACAGGGTATACAGGAGGTTCGAATGATAAGAGCAGCAGTTATAGGGGTCGGAAATATGGGCAGCAGATATGCAAGGATATTGCAGGATGGGGCAATAGAGGGCATGGAGTTAGCTGCGATCACGAGGGTAAGAGGGGAGTACAGGGAGCTTTTAAAGCCCTCAATAGATGAGGGACTTCCAGTGTTTGAGACCGCAGATGCGCTTTTTGATGCGCTGGAGGACGGTAAACTCAAGCTTGATGCGGTAATTATCGCTACACCTCATTTTGCGCATGAAGAAATAGCGGTGCGAGCCTTCAAAAACGGCTTGAATGTGTTGAGCGACAAGCCCTCCGGCGTGTATTCAAGACAGGCACGTCTTATGGAGGAGGCTGCGGATAAGTCGGGCAAGGTTTTTTCAATGGTCTTTAATCAAAGGACGCTTCCCATATACAGACAGATCAAGGAAATAGCAGAGAGCAAAAGATACGGCGCATTAAAGCGGTTTAACTGGGTCGTGACGGACTGGTACAGACCGGAAGAATATTACAAATCCAGCTCGTGGCACGCAAGATGGGACAAGGACGGCGGAGGCGTGCTCCTTAACCAATGCCCCCACAATCTGGATCTCCTCCAATGGATATGCGGTATGCCGGTAAGAGTGCAGGCATTCTGCAAGGAAGGACATTTCCACGACATTGAGGTGGAGGATGATGTGACCGCATATATGGAATGGGAGAACTCTGCGACGGGTACATTCATAACCTCAACCGGGGATGCGCCGGGAGTAAACAGGCTGGAGCTCTCCTTTGAGGAGGCAATGCTTGTCTGTGAAAAGGGAAAATTGAGGATAGGGGAGATAGAGCCCGAAACGGGCATGCGTGAAGCGGAATACAGAAGAACCTCAAAGGATTTTTTCCGGCATATAGACGGCACATGGACTGAAAGCGAGCCCGAAAAAGAGGATAAGCCATATGAAAAGATATTGCAGGGCTTTGCTGATGAATGTAACGGTAAGGGAAAGAGCGTCGCTGACGGCAGGGAAGGCAGAAAGAGCCTGATCCTTTCAAATGCGATGTATCTTTCATCCTGGGAAAAGCGTATGGTGGATATACCCGATATAGGGAGCGGGAAGGAGCTTCTATTCGAGGAGGAATTTGAGCGGGAGCTCAACAAAAGGATAGCTTCGGCAAAGGGATAATCAAGCGTCAAGAAGTGAGATATATACATCTTGACGCATTTTTTTATAAAGGTTATAATCCCCTTTGTGGTTAGATATTACTAACGGATAAGAGGAAAGCAAAATGGCATTTACCAGCATTAAGGATATCAAGGCGAAGGCGGCAGCAGGCAGCATAAATATAAAAATTGGAAGGAATGACGTCTGCTGGTGCGGAAGCGGCAACAAATACAAAAACTGTCATGAGGACTTTGACAAAAGGATAAAGCGCTCCCAGATGATGGGGCATATCGTTCCGGGGCATGACATAATCAAAAATGCGGAGCAGATAGAGAAGATCAAGGAAAGCTGTGTCATAAATATCGCTGTTTTGGACGAGCTTGAAAAAGAAGTCAAGGAAGGCATGGAGCTTGCAAAAATTGACAAGATTGTATATGACATGACGACGGATATGGGAGGCATTCCCGCTCCCCTTAATTATGAGGGGTATCCCTACAGTGTATGTACCTCGGTAAACGAGCAGGTATGCCACGGATTTCCCCACAAGGGCGTATATTTAAAGGACGGGGATATCGTAAATATAGACTGCTCCACGATTCTGAACGGATATTTTTCGGATTCGTCAAGAATGTTCTGTATCGGAAATGTATCTCCCGAAAAGAAAAAGCTTGTGGATGTCACGAAGGAAGCCGTGTACAAGGGGCTTTCGGAGGTAAAGCCCTGGGGGTATCTCGGAGATATGGGACAGGCTGTGCATGACCACTGCTTTGCAAACGGTTATACCGTGGTGCGTGAGATAGGCGGTCACGGTGTCGGACTGGAATTTCATGAGGAGCCGTGGGTTGGCTACAATTCAAGACGTGGCGAGGAAATGCTAATGGTGCCCGGAATGATATTTACCATAGAGCCCATGGTAAATATGGGCAAGGTGGATATCTATATCGACAAGGACAATGAGTGGGAGGTATATACCGAGGACGGAAAGCCCTCGGCGCAGTGGGAGATAATGGTGCTTGTCACGGAAAACGGGCATGAGGTTCTCTGCTACTGAGAAATTTTTTTAAATTTATAAAAAAGTGCTTGCATAACAAAATGAGTTATGCTAATATAACTACAGTTAGATAAAACTAACTAAACATACCAACATAATCCAAATCCTTTTAAAGTGAATGCCCTGTTGAGAGTTCTCAAACAGGGCATTTTACTGTACTATGCAGGAGCAGAGGATTTTAACATTTTATTTGTGACATTTAAAAATTCCTTGAAGCCTATCCAGCTTTCATCCACGGTTAGAACTACTCTGTCTGCATGGTCGGTCAGTACAAAAGCTTCCTTATCCTTTTTAAGCTCCTTAAAATAATCCCAGTTTCTTCTGTATACGCCATTTTTGTCGTGAAATTCTATGCCATTTTCATCGAAGATATAATATACTCTTTTATATTTTGTAATAAATACGCACAGCGTAATAATGCCTATAACTAACGCAAATATAAGTCCAAGGTACAACAGTATTCTGCCGGTTTCGGGGTCTTGCGGGTCATAACCTGTTGTAAAATAAAGAATGGCAATAGCCGCAAAAAAGATGAGCATTACTGCGGAAAGTCCGTAAAGTGCACCAAGCTGTTTCGGCGCAGGCTCCAAGGTTCTCCTTATTATACGGCCCTGTGCCTCGGCTTCTTTTGCGTTTCTTTCATCCCTTGCTTCCTTGTTTGATGTGATTATTGTCTGAATAACCTTTCCGATAATCATTATACACGCTAAAATTCCCAATTTAAGCAGCCGTCTTTGTATGTAATCCATAATTCCTCCTTTTGATGGTCGAAGTTTCCCGTCAGCTTTGCATTATACACAAAAAAGCAAAAAAATGTTTGTTTTGCGACAAAGCAGCTTTGTATTGGAATGAAATGGATGTTCTGATATAATAACTGCGCAGCAATTTCATCCATGAAATTGCTAAACGCTTGTTATTATACCATAAGCTTCCGTGCTTATGATATAATAACTTCGCAAATATCAGGAAGGAATAGAGATGAAGAAAGAAGCTGCAAGCCACAATATGACCGAAGGAAAGATATTTAAGCCCCTTTTAATCTTCACAATCCCGCTTGTACTGGGAAATCTTGTGCAGCTTATGTACAATGCGGCGGATTCCGTGATTGTGGGGAGGCTTGTGGGAGCACAGGCGCTTGCGGCAGTGGGAACCTCCACACCCATTATGAATCTTGCGATACTTCTCATAAGCGGCATGTGCATGGGCGCAAGCGTACTTATAAGTACAGAGTACGGCGCAGAGGATATGGAGGGGCTCAAAAGGCAGATAAGCACGACGCTTATCTTCGGAATCGCATTCTGCGCAGTATTTTCGCTTGCAATGCTCTTTTTTTCCAGGACGGCTCTAAGGCTCATACAGGTGCCAGAGGAGGTGATTCCGAAGGCTTCGTCATATCTTCGCATAATCTTTTTGGGACTGATATTCACTTTCATATACAATTTCCTTGCAAACACTATGAGAGCGCTGGGGGACAGCAGGACACCCCTGTATTTTCTTATAATAAGCGCAGTCTTAAATGTTTTCGGGGATATTCTCTTTGTGGGCGCTTTTAAATGGGGAGTGACGGGAAGCGCAGTATCCACGGTAATATGCGAGGGGATAAGCTGTGCGCTCTGTATGCTCTATATAAGGAAAAATATACCGCTTTTAAATATGGGTAGAAAATGGCTTGTGTTCGACAGGAAGCTTTTAAAAAAGACGGTTTCCTTCGGCTCAATAGGGGCAATGCAGCAGGTGGCGCTTCAATTCGGAAAAATTCTCATACAAAGCTTTGTGAATACGCAGGGAGTAAGCGTAATCGCAGCCTTTGCCGCAGTAAACAGGGTGGATGACTTTGCATACACCCCGCAGCAGAACATCGCCCATGCAATGACTACCTTTATCGCCCAGAATCACGGCGCAGGGAAGGATGAGCGCATAAGAAAGGGCTTCAAAACAGGACTTTTGATTGAGTGCATGTATTCCTTTGCGCTTTTCTTTGTCATATTTTTCGGAGCGGATAGGATAATGGGGCTCTTTGTAAAGGAAAGGGATGCGGAGGTCATAATGTACGGCGTAGGCTATCTTAAGCTCATCGCCATAATGTATATACTCCCCGGCGTGACCAACGGACTGCAGGGTTTTTTCAGGGGAATAGGAGATTTGAAGGTCACGCTCTTTTCCACCTCCGTCAATATGATAGGCAGGGTCATTGCCGTATATATCATGCTCAATCTGTATAAACTTGAATTCAGCGCCCTCGCATGGGCTAATATGGCAGGCTGGATATGCATGCTCATCTTCGAGCTTCCGCTTCTTATAAAGAAAATAAGGAATAATAAATAACATACGATATCGAACAATTATTCGATTAAGAGAGTTTTTTTGGACACAATCTCAGATAAAATATTCTCATAAATATGTTAAGGGTATCAAGCCGTTGTTTGGCGGGAAGGAGAATGTTTTATGAAGAGAATGGATGAAATGAGCAGACTTAAGCTTATGGTATGCATGGGGTTTGCTGTGGTTTTTGCCGTCTTAATAGCGTTGAGTTTATCGCTTAAGGCCTTCGGGAAGGAGAAGGTGGAGCTCAATGAGAAGTATTACTCCGTACTCGAAAATGCGATGAAGGAGAATGTCAGGGATTATCTTAACAATAACGGGTATATGAACAGCGGAATAATGATAACCCACAGTGTAGACGGCGAAGGATACCGCAAATACACGGTTACGGTGCATCATGGGCGCATAGACCGGATGGAGGAGAGTGAGAGAAGTGAGCTTTCAAGAAAGCTGTCTGAATTTGACTTTGAAGCGGACAATTGCGGCTTTGAACACAAATTCCTTCTGGAATAAAGCATTAAACGGATGACTTTTTTCTTCAAATAGGGTATACTTCTATGTATATGTTGAGAGCTTCATAACGGAAGCAGGGAGGAAAAATGTCATTTACGCCAAAGCCGGAAGAGATATATAAGCATTTCAAGGGAAATCTGTACAAAATAGTCACTATAGCGACCCACTCGGAGACGGGGGAGGAGCTCGTAATCTATCAGGCATTATATGGGGACTTCAAGACCTACGCAAGACCGCTTGCCGAGTTTACGAGTCCTGTGGACAAGGAAAAGTATCCGGACGCAGCACAGGAGTTTCGCTTCGAGCTGCAGGAAGCCGGCGCAGACAATGCCGGAGGTGGATTTACCCTAGACCCTCTTGTGGAGGAATTTCTGGATGCGAGGGGGTATCAGGAGCGGCTTAATATCATTGAGGCGATACGGCACAGGGCAACCGACGATATGATAAATACCATGGCAGTAGCCTGCGATATCGAGGTTCCCGAGGGGGGAGTAAACGAGAGACTCGATTCGCTTAAGCGGGCGATACGGACTATGGACAGGTTCGAGGGGACGAGAATGCGGCCATAGAGATAACTGCCCTGGGGAGCTTCCTTAAGGAGGGCAATATGGCATATTCACTTGATGATAAAATGGTAATCGGGGTTTCTTCGAGAGCGCTCTTTGATATGAGCGTCGAGAACGAAATCTTTGAAAATGAAGGCGTGGAGGCTTACGCAGCCTATCAGATAGAGCATGAGAATGAGGTATTAAAGCCGGGACCGGGATTTGAGCTTATTAAGAAGCTTTTAAGGCTTAACGAAAGCTTCAGGGACAGGGAGCCTGTCGAGGTCGTTATAATGTCGAGGAACAGCTCCGATACCTCCATAAGGGTCTTTAATTCCATAGATTACTACGGACTTAAGATTACCCGGGCGGTGCTTGCAAGCGGTGCGTCCCTTGCACCATACCTTTCAGCATTCAAGACGGATTTGTTCCTTTCCGCATACGAGGATGACGTGCAGAGTGCCATAGATTCAGGGATTGCAGCCGGCATAATCTGTACAAACGGAGACAACGAGGAATATATCAACAATCTGAATGCGTTAGCTGAGGAGATACGTATAGCCTTTGACGGCGATGCGGTAGTTTTTTCGGATGAATCCGAGCAGATATATCAGGCGAAGGGACTTTCCGCCTTTGAGGAAAATGAGGCAATACATGCGGATACGCCCCTCTCGAAGGGACCATTTGCAAAATTTTTGATAAAGCTAAGCATCCTGCAAAAGGAGATAGGAAGGGAAAAATGTCCCATCCGTACTGCTCTTGTCACTGCAAGGAGCGCACCTGCGCATATGCGTGTACTGCGGACCCTGCGGAGCTGGAATGTGGGCGTGGACGAGGTATTCTTCCTAGGCGGTATGGAGAAGAAGGAGTTTTTGAAGGCATTCGGAGCCCATATATTCTTCGACGACCAGTCCGTGCATATAGACAAGGCTTCGGAGGCAGTGCCCTCCGCAAGGGTGCCGTACAGAAGAAGCATAAAGGAAAATGAAAGTAATGACCCATAGGAAGGGGTTATCAGATAGGGAATATCAATAAAGGAGTGTATAAAGAATGAAATTGTTGTCTGTCGCAATACCCTGCTATAATTCTGCAGAATATATGGGAAAATGCATAGAGTCCCTTCTTCCCAGAGGGGATGAGGTGGAGATACTTGTTGTGGACGATGGCTCCGCCAAGGACAACACTTTAGAGATTGCAAAGGAATATGAAAGCAAATACCCCGGGATAGTGAGGGCAATACACAAGGAGAACGGGGGACACGGTTCTGCCGTAAACACCGGCATTGAGAACGCAACGGGGCTCTATTTTAAGGTGGTCGATTCCGATGACTGTGTGGATGCTGAAAGCTATAAAGAAATTATGGCGACACTAAAGGATATGGTACAATCCGGCGCAGGACTTGATATGCTTATCAGCAATTTCGTCTATGACAAGCAGGGGGCGAAGAACAAGAAGATAATGCAGTACAGGCATATCTTCCCCAAGGATAGGATATTTACATGGGAGGATTGCAGGCATTTTGCCAAGGGGCATTATATCCTTATGCATTCCGTGATTTTCCGCACCAGGCTCTTGAAGGATTGCGGGCTTAAGCTTCCTGAGCATACCTTCTACGTGGATAATATATATGTATTTGAGCCCCTTCCCTTTGTAAAGAAGATGTATTATCTGGATGTGAATTTCTACCGTTATTATATCGGCAGGGAGGATCAGTCGGTAAACGAGAAGGTAATGATTGGGCGTATCGACCAGCAGCTTAAGGTCAACAAGATCATGATCGATTATTTTGTCGCATACAAAAAGAGCATTGCGAAGAATAAGAGGCTCTACCAGTATATGTTTAATTATCTCGAGATAATGATGGTAATTTCATCGATTTTCTTAATAAGGTCGGGAACCGATGAGGCGCTTGCAAAGAAGCGTGAGCTATGGAAATATCTGTATGATTCGGACAGGAATCTGTATTTCAGATTAAGACACGGTATTTTGGGAACCGGTATGAATCTTCCGGGGAGAGCGGGAAGGAAGCTTTCTGTGGGAGGCTACAAGATATCCCAAAAGATATTTAAGTTTAATTAAAAGAGCAAAGGCTTTATGCCTTTGCCCTGTTTCTTCTCTCTGAATTTGCCGTACGGACTACAAAGACGATATCGTACATATAGACTAAAGCATATATGACAGCTGCCATTATGAAGCCTGTTATCACATCAAACATTGAGTGCTGCTTTATTAAAAGAGTTGAGGCGATTATAAGCCCGGTCAGAATAAGAGCCGGTATACGCACAAGCCAGTTTGATTTAAGCCTTTCGCTGTTTGCTATCGAAAAGTATACTCCCAGGGAATTATAAACGTGGATGCTGGGCCAGAGGTTTGTGGGGGTGTCTGTGCGCCACAGCATTGAAACAGCCTTGGAAAACACATTATACCTCGGGAAAGAGCCTATCATCCTCAAATGATGTCCGTTGGGAAAGAAGGTGGATATCATCAAAAATATGGTCATACCGGTAAAGAGAAAGGTAATGAGCCTGTAATAATCCCCCTTTTCCTTCTGGGAGAAATAGTAGATTCCGAAAGCTATCATATACGGGAACCAAAGCATATAAGGGACAACGAAGAATTCACAGAAAGGAATATAATCGTCTATGCCCATATGTATAACAGTATAATCCGTGGTTATGTTTCTCTCAAGATATCCCCACCAAATAAGATAAATCGTAAGATATATCACAGTGGGAAGCATTGCCTTGAAATTTCCCTTGTTTTTCGCCAAAAAGTTTTTCATAAATATAATCCCGCCCCGTTTGAAATCTACAATTTCCTACAAATATTTAATATAACACTATTTTTTTAAAATTCAAGTACCCTAATAAATGTTTTTAGGATTGCTAAACATAATACGGTTATGTTATAATACCCAAAGTATGGGTTTTTGCAGATAAATCTTTTAGAATATGGAGGATAAATATGTATTCATTGGATGAAGTAAGGGCAGTGGACAAAGAGATTGCGGACGCTATCGTTGCGGAGCAGGAGAGACAGAATTCCCACATAGAGCTCATTGCGTCGGAGAACTGGGTAAGCAAGGCTGTCATGGCGGCTATGGGAAGCCCTCTGACCAACAAATATGCGGAGGGATACCCCGGAAAGCGCTATTATGGCGGCTGTGAGTGCGTGGATGTCGTAGAGGAGCTTGCAAGGGAGAGGGCAAAGGAGCTCTTTGATTGCGAGTATGCAAATGTGCAGCCCCACTCCGGAGCACAGGCAAATCTTGCGGTGCAGTTCGCAATGCTTAACCCCGGCGACACAGTTATGGGTATGAATCTCGACCATGGCGGTCATCTGACACACGGAAGCCCTGCAAATATATCCGGTACATATTTTAAGATAGTTCCCTACGGTGTAAATGACGAGGGATTCATAGATTACGACAAGCTTATGGAGATTGCAAAGGAATGTAAGCCGAAGCTTATAATAGCCGGCGCCTCCGCATACGCAAGAACCATTGATTTCAAGAAATTCCGTGAGGTTGCAGATGCGGTAGGAGCATATTTGATGGTGGATATGGCTCATATTGCGGGACTTGTGGCTGCAGGACTTCATCCCTCGCCCATTCCCTATGCTGATGTGGTAACGACCACCACGCACAAGACCCTAAGAGGACCCAGAGGCGGAATGATCCTCTCCTCCGAGGAGAATGCAAAGAAGTTTAACTTCAACAAGGCGGTATTCCCCGGAATACAGGGCGGTCCTCTTATGCATGTCATCGCCGCAAAGGCTGTATGCTTCAAGGAGGCATTATCTCCGGAATTTAAGGCATATCAGCAGAATATCGTCGACAATGCGCAGGCTCTCTGCAAGGGGCTCATGAGCCGTGGGATAAAGATAGTATCCGGCGGCACGGACAACCATCTTATGCTGGTAGATCTTACGAATTTTGACCTTACGGGAAAGGAAGTCGAGAAGCTTCTTGACTCTGCGCATATAACTGCAAACAAGAATACAATACCTAACGACCCCAAGTCGCCCTTCGTGACATCGGGAATACGTCTGGGTACACCCGCAGCCACCTCCAGAGGCTTAAATACGGAGGACTTTGACAGGGTTGCGGAGGCAATAGCGCTTGTCATAAAGGGAGGCGAAGATAAGGTTCCTGAGGCAAAAGCGATAATAAAGACTCTCACTGATAAGTATCCACTTATCTGAACGGTCTGAATGTAAGGAAGAGGAAGCATTATGATAAATGTAGCGGTAAT
>JAFUVF010000084.1 GCA_017483735.1 Lachnospiraceae bacterium
GGATAAAGTAGTCGGATAAAAAAGTTTCCCTTGTATCTGCCTCATAAGGGCAAAAACAAGGGAAAACCGTAATCCGATCACTATATAAAGGCTCACAAGCCTTGTAAATGAAGGAAAGTCGATGAAGTAATTAGACAAATTCCGATTTATCAAAATAAGCACTTTTTCGTTCTGCTTCTTATCTTAACACACTATAGCTTTATATTCTTGCTAATAATTCCTTTAAGCAACCAATCCCTGCTGCTCCCCATATGTCAATATATAAGAAATACCCGCAAAGCAGGTGTGATCTGCCATGCGGGTCCCCATACCATATTTAATTTTTAAAGTAATCCTTCAACCTTACGCTTTATTACCCAATAAACATCTTCAATATCACGATCAGATAATTTCTCAAGTAATTTAAAGAAAGAACTGTACTTAGCTGCAAGTCTCTGCTCTTCACCGGCTTCTGTAAATTCCAAAAACAGTAATTCTCTTACATCAACTTCATAGATACGAGAAAACTGAGCCAATTCATCAGCAGATATACTTCTCTTCCCAGCTTCCATTTCGCTCATGGTCGTCTTCTTCAGGTTCATGAGCTTTGCAGCTTCATCCTGAGTAAAACCTGCCCTAACACGCGCTTCTTTAAGCTTTTTAGCTGTAAATTCCGACATTTTTGAACCTCCTTCTAAGTTCGGATATTCCGAACTTTTTCCAAAATGGTTAATTTTCACTGTTCGGATTTTCCGAACTTCTGACAAAATTTTAGTCGAATGCAGTCAACAATTTCTTGTGTCTAGCTCTCATTACAGCTTGGTTGAAATTAATCTTAAGTAAAAAAATATAGGGTGTCTAAGCAGACACCCTATACTAGGAATAGCTTTATTTCAAGCTTTTCTGGGTAATGGAAAGTATTTTCCGGATGATAAATCCTCATACTTTGCTTCATGAAATCTTTGGAGATTTCAAAAGTTCCCAAAAAACAGCTTGCATCTTTTACTGACGTGACTCGGCGATAGCTGCCTGTGCAGCCGCAAGACGTGCGATAGGCACACGGAAAGGCGAGCAGGATACATAGTCGAGACCAATCTTGTTGCAGAACTCTACGGATGAAGGGTCTCCGCCGTGCTCTCCGCATATACCTACATGGAGCTTTGCGTTAGCAGGCCTTCCGAGCCTGATGGACATCTCCATAAGCTTGCCGACACCGTTCTGGTCGAGCTTTGCAAAGGGATCGTTCTCGAAAATCTTTGTGTCATAGTATGCGTTTAAGAACTTGCCCGCATCATCTCTGGAGAAGCCAAAGGTCATCTGCGTCAGGTCGTTGGTACCGAAGCAGAAGAAGTCAGCTTCCTTTGCAATCTCGTCTGCGGTAAGACACGCTCTGGGTATCTCTATCATTGTACCCACCTCATACTCGAGATCAGCGCCTGCTGCCTTTATCTCCGCATCAGCGGTCTCTACGACAATCTTCTTTACAAATTTAAACTCCTTAAGCTCGGATACGAGAGGAATCATAATCTCGGGCTTAATCTTCCATTCGGAGTGCTTCTTTTGAACATTTATAGCCGCACGGATGACAGCCTTGGTCTGCATTTTTGCAATCTCGGGATACGTAACCGTGAGACGGCATCCTCTGTGACCCATCATAGGGTTGAACTCGTGAAGGGATGCGATTATGGTCTTTATGGCTTCAACAGACTTGCCCTGAGCCTTTGCAAGCTTCTCGATATCCGCTTCCTCCGTGGGAACGAACTCATGAAGAGGGGGATCAAGGAATCTGATGGTAACGGGATTTCCTTCAAGAGCCTCAAAGAGTCCCTCGAAATCGCCCTGCTGATAAGGAAGAATCTTGTCGAGAGCCTTTTCTCTCTCCTCTGCGGTATCGGAGCAGATCATCTCTCTGAATGCCGCAATCCTGTTCTCCTCAAAGAACATATGCTCGGTACGGCAAAGACCGATACCCTCTGCACCAAGCTCCCTTGCCTTCCTTGCGTCTGCGGGAGTATCCGCATTGGTACGTACCTTCATGGTGCGGAACTTGTCAGCCCACTGCATAACTCTGCCGAACTCTCCGGCAATCTTTGCATCCGTGGTCTTTATCTCGCCGTCATATATATTTCCTGTGGTTCCGTCGATGGAGAGCCAGTCCCCCTCATGGAACTCCTTGCCACCCAAAGTGAACTTCTTGTTCTCCTCATCCATTGCGATATCGCCGCAGCCGGATACACAGCAGGAGCCCATTCCTCTTGCAACAACGGCAGCGTGACTGGTCATACCGCCTCTTACAGTAAGAATACCCTGTGCAACCTTCATGCCCGTGATATCCTCGGGAGAGGTCTCGAGACGTACAAGCACAACCTTCTCTCCTCTTCCTGCCCAGGCTTCTGCGTCCTCTGCGGAGAATACGATCTTACCGCAGGCTGCGCCGGGGGATGCTCCAAGTCCCTTTCCGATAGGAGTTGCAGCCTTCAAAGCAGCCGCATCAAACTGGGGATGAAGAAGTGTGTCAAGGTTTCTGGGGTCTATCATTGCGACAGCCTCTTCCTCCGTTCTCATACCCTCGTCAACGAGGTCACATGCGATCTTAAGCGCCGCCTGTGCGGTACGCTTGCCGTTTCTGGTCTGGAGCATATAGAGTTTTCCGTGCTCCACGGTAAACTCCATATCCTGCATATCCCTGTAGTGATCCTCCAGCTTAGCGCACACATCCTTGAACTGCTTGAATGCCTCGGGGAATTTCTGCTCCATCTCCGTGATGTGCATAGGAGTGCGGACACCTGCAACAACATCCTCGCCCTGTGCGTTTGTGAGGAACTCTCCGAAAAGCCCCTTGTTTCCTGTAGCGGGGTCACGGGTAAAGGCAACGCCTGTACCGCAGTCATCGCCCATATTGCCGAATGCCATGGACTGTACGTTTACAGCGGTTCCCCATGAATAAGGGATGTCATTGTCTCTTCTGTATACATTAGCTCTGGGGTTGTCCCATGAACGGAATACTGCCTTGATTGCGCCATAGAGCTGCTCCTTGGGGTCGGAAGGGAAATCCTTTCCGATCTTCTCCTTGTACTCAGCCTTGAACTGGTTAGCCAGCTCCTTTAAGTCATCGGCTGTAAGCTCAACATCCTGCTTAACACCCTTTTTCTCCTTCATTGCGTCGATGAGCTCCTCGAAATACTTCTTGCCCACCTCCATTACGACATCGGAGTACATCTGAATGAATCTTCTGTAGCAGTCCCAAGCCCAACGGGGATTTCCTGATTTCTCCGCAATTACATTCACAACGTCCTCGTTCAAGCCCAGGTTAAGAATCGTGTCCATCATACCGGGCATGGATGCTCTTGCGCCGGAACGAACCGATACGAGAAGAGGATTTTCCTTGTCGCCGAACTTTTTGCCGGTAATCTCCTCCATCTTAACTATATACTCCTCAATCTGATCCATTATCTCCTTGTTTATCTCACGCCCGTCCTCGTAGTACTGCGTGCAGGCTTCGGTAGTGATGGTAAAGCCCTGGGGAACGGGAAGACCGATATTAGTCATTTCCGCAAGGTTAGCGCCCTTACCGCCCAAAAGCTCACGCATATTTGCATTGCCTTCGGTAAACAGATACACCCATTTCTTACTCATAGTGTCCTTCTCCTTTTTTAAAAATTAATATTTTTGTTCATGCATCTATTTACTACAATATCACTTTGTTAAAGAAATATCAAGCCCTTATTTATAGTAAAACAAAAGATTTTTAGGGCAAAAATCCTTGACGTTTCTGCGCCGTTATCATACAATATTGCATTGTAGACGTTTTTTTATTCATACGTTTTTGAGGAGATTTTTGTAATGATACAGGCAAGCAATGTAACCTACAGGGTGGGTAAGAAAGCCCTGTTTGAGGATGTCAATATAAAGTTCACGGAGGGAAACTGCTACGGGCTTATCGGTGCCAATGGGGCAGGCAAATCCACCTTTCTTAAGATACTTTCCGGGGAGCTCGATACCACAAAGGGCGAAATTATAATAACTCCCGGACAGCGCCTCTCCGTTTTGGAGCAGGATCACTTCAAATATGACGACCAGATTGTAATGGATACCGTCATAATGGGAAATGCCAGACTCTTTCAGATTATGAAGGAGAAGGATGCCATATATGCAAAGGAGGATTTCTCCGACGAGGACGGCGTAAAGGCGGCGGAGCTTGAGGCGGAATTTGCAGAGATGGACGGCTGGGAGGCAGAGAGCAATGCTGCGCAGCTTCTAAACGGTCTGGGAATCGATACCGAATATCACTATGCTGCCATGAAGGATTTGGACGGAAGCCTTAAGGTAAAGGTGCTCCTTGCGAAGGCGCTCTTCGGAAACCCCGATATACTTCTTCTCGATGAGCCTACAAACCACCTTGATCTAGACGCCATAGAATGGCTTGAGGAATTTTTGATAAACTTTGAAAATACCGTAATCGTCGTGTCCCACGACAGGTATTTCCTTAATAAGGTATGTACAAATACTGCCGATATCGACTACGGCAAGATTCAGCTCTACGCCGGAAACTATGACTTCTGGTACGAATCCAGCCAGCTTCTCATCAAGCAGATGAAGGAAGCCAACAAGAAAAAGGAAGAAAAGATAAAGGAGCTGCAGGAATTCATCTCCCGCTTCTCCGCAAACGCATCAAAGAGCAAGCAGGCTACCTCCAGAAAACGTGCCCTTGAAAAGATAGAGCTTGACACCATTAAGCCCTCATCAAGAAAGTATCCTTATATAGATTTCCGTCCCGAGAGAGAGATTGGAAACGAGGTGCTTACCGTAGAGGGAATATCGAAGACGATAAACGGCGAGAAGGTGCTTGACGATATTTCATTTACATTAGGACATGACGACAAGATTGCCTTTGTGGGAAGCAACGAGCTTGCAAAGACCACACTCTTTAAGATACTCATAGGGGAGCTGGAGCCGGATGCGGGAAGCTACAAATGGGGCGTCACCACCTCTCAGGCATATTTCCCCAAGGATTATACCGATGAATTTGACAATGACTTTACCATAACCGAATGGCTCACACAGTACTCCCCCGTAAAGGATGTGACCTATGTGAGGGGGTTCCTCGGACGTATGCTCTTTGCCGGGGAGGACGGAGTAAAGAAGGTAAAGGTTTTGTCTGGAGGAGAAAAGGTCAGATGCCTCCTCTCCAAGATGATGATAAGCGGTGCCAACTGCCTTATATTTGACGAGCCCACAAACCATCTGGATATGGAATCAATTACGGCTCTCAACACCGGAATGACGAAATTCCCCGGAGCAATGCTGTTTGCCTGCCATGACCATCAGCTGGTGCAGACTGTTGCAAACCGTATAATAGAAATTCTTCCTAACGGAAAGATAATCGATAAGATAACTACCTATGACGAATATCTCGAAAACGATGAGATGGCAAGAAAGAGAACAAAGGTATTTACTGCTGAAAAGGAAGAGGAGGACTAAAAATGCAGCCACTTTATACAGCTGTTAAGGTTAATAATGAAATTGAGCTTTGCGAGGTTTCAGACCCTGAATGCAAGCAGGTCATAGAGAGGGAGCTTCTCCACAACCGCATATCGTATTTCATACGCTTTCCCAAATCAGGACTCTTCGGCAGGAAGAAAAACACCTGCATAATATGTGTAAACGACAACGTGCGGGAGGATGCGGAGGAAATAGTACATCAGGTATGTGAAGACTACGGCTATGATGTCAAATTCCTCCTCAAAAAATCCCACAACGCTTTTCTTTAAGCTTATTCTTCGTTCTTTATGCCCCAGATAAGATTCCTCCACTGCTCTACCTGCTCAACAGTCATAAAGCCGTTGGAGGTTCCCATATAGCCAATCTTGTAGGACGCAAAGAGATTTGCGTTCTTTATTGCGTTGACCGAATCGTGGGTCTCCTGATAATAGTGGAGGAAGCATGCAAAGAGGGCGTTTCCTGCGCCGGCGGTATTTACTACCTCGTTGGTCTTTACAGGATTGTAGTGAACATTCAATTCCTTATTCCTGTCAAACAATATGAGACCCTTGCTGCCCTGTCCGAGGATGATTATCTCGGTGCCGTAACGGTCTGAGATGTCACGCACGAAATCAAAGGGATCCCCTGTCAGTGTGTCATCGGAGAAATAAAGGATGGAAGCGTTTTCAAGGAAATCAGTATTGTACTTCTCCTTTTCCTTTTTGTAATCATGGATATTTACAGCGATGGGCTTATTGTACTCCTTTGCCACCTTCACGAAAGGACGGCAGAAATTCGCATTCGCAAGCACAAGCATATCACAGCTTGCAATCATTGGGGGCACCATGGACATATCATAATCAGCTTCACGAAGATCCTTTATATCCTCGAATATCTGCTTCTGTCTTTCTTCGTCGTAGAGTATTACCTGTGTGGGTGTTGCATCTATCTTCTTAAGAATATTGTCCGTGGAGATTGTGACCTCACTGCCTGCGGGATTAAATATGCTCATATCCTGATCCCTGCCTACAATGGAGAGAAAATTGACCTGATTCCCAAGCCACTGCAATGCCAGAGTCTCATTGTACGCATCTCCTCCCGGCGCAGTAAATATGGAATCCCGCACACTTGTGAGGGGCTCAAAGGATATGGGGATGCTTCCAACCTTAACAATAGTCTCTATCTGTGTGATACCCGCTACAACGAATTTGCTCATACTTTTGAATCCTCCTTTATTAGCATATATTATACACTAAACTTTCTCATATCACAAGGGCTTCCCCCTGTTTACCCTCTCACTCCTTCTTATACTCCTCTATCACACAGCTGTGCGTCTTCGTATTCTCATCATAGTTAACGCCAACTAAAACAATCCTGCCTCCATAATTGGTAAGAACCTTTGGGTAGTTCCTGCTCTTGATCTGCTTTATGGCTCCATCTGCATCCTTGTTCCACTTCAACTCCACGATCATCGCCGGAAGTGTAGACCTGCGTCTGGGCAGGAATACCACATCTGCTATTCCATGACCGCTTGGCAGCTCTTCTACCTTCGCATACTGATCCACGCAGGAAATATACGCCATCTTTACCACATATCTGAGACTCTGCTCATTGCTATAATATGTCGGAGCATATTCGGAATCGTGGACATCTGCTATTGCTTTCGCTACTGCATCCTTCTTGCCTTCAAGTGTATCCTTCAGAAGCTGATCAGACTTTTTTACAAGCTCTATCAGGCTTTTATGTTTTGCCTTTCGCAGTATCTTATCAAACTCGGATCTTACTTCTTCATTCGGAATCTTTACAAGACCGACCACCGAATCATCATCATAGGAATCCGGTTCTTCTTCGTATGTCAGGTATCCCAAATGAGTAAGCAGCGTAAGAACATCATCCTTGCAGGTAAATGTCTCCACATCATTCTGAAATGAGTCCGTGTCCACTATCACGCTTTCGCCTGCAATCAGCCTTGCGATTGTATCCTGGAGACCATCCTGATCCATGTCTATATAAGTCATCAGGGTTTCCGCAGCGGATGTCTTCTTCCAATAGGATCTGAATTTACCGGAGTTTACCGCATGCATAACAGAATATGGATTATAAACCGAGTGCTTTTCGCCTATGGTATATCCGTCATACCAGAGCTTCATCTTTTCAAAGTCTTTGTCCTTCTCTTCGCAGATCCGTTTCACTTCTTCTTCAGTAAATCCAACAAACCCGGCAAAATTACCCGGTTCAAGAACGGAATACTCTTCAAAGTCAGATATTGCTGACTGTTTTCCATCCTTCTTTATCGGAAGTATGCCTGTCATATAGGCTGCAGCGAAAATCTTCGATGTCGTTCCGCTGCTCTTGAACAAGGTTCTTAAGAACTCAAGATAAGGCTGCTCCATCTTAGGTATTTCTCTGATTGGGGAATCCCATTCATCAATGATTGCAATAATCTTATTCCCATTCATCTCCACTGCATTTATTAAAGTTGTGCTAAAGGCATTGTCAGTCTTTAATCCCGGATATGCCAATACCAGCTCTTCGGTTACCTTTTCTTTTATAAAATCAATAAATGAATTATTACCCGCTTCTCCTATGATGTGTGTCATATCCAAATAAATGACATCATATTTATTCAGATTCCTCTCATAGCTCTTATCTTTAGAAATCGTATATTCAGAAAACAATCCATGTGAATCACAGGTCTTATCATAATATGCGCACAGCATCTGAGCAGCATAGGACTTTCCGAATCGACGTGGTCTGCTGATGCAGGTAAGATTATCCATTGTATCAATAGTGCTATTGATAATCCCTATTAAGCCGGTCTTATCAATATAATCGTTCCTTACAATTCTCGCAAATCCACTGTTTCCAGGATTCAAGTACGTTCCCATCCAACAGATCTCCTTTAGTGTGCTTGTAATATATGCATCCAATTGGCATTATAACATACTAAGCTTGACTGTTACAACGAAAAATAAGACCTTCCGGCATCTGCTTTCCGGTCTTATTTCAAATCATAATCATAGCATTGTTTTACTCTTCCTCAGCCTCTGCCTCTTCTTCCTGAATCATAACCTCTTCAGCAACAGCTTCATTGTCCCAGTCCGGATGGTCACCCAACACCCTCCTAATGATGCTTAAAAGGGTATCAGTAATTTTCATAAATTTAACTAAAACATCATCTGATAAGAGACCATTATTATCTCTTACCATTCGCACATAACCACGATATTCTCCTATATCTCTCTCATCAGCCGCATTTGCATATATACTCATATACTCCAGCCTCCTCTCCTCGCTCTGCTTGATCTCACGAACTGCCTTGTCAAGCATTCTCGAATAATCGGATTTCGGTTCATTGCCATCCATATATGACAACATTTCTTTTATATCTTCGCTTACTTCGTGCCCTTCCTTGTCCTTCGTACCCTTTGTATTCAATACAATCCAAGTGGATGCATCTTTCATTCGAATCTCTGGATCCCATTTGCACAAAGTCTCGAAAGGATACATATACCAGCCCTTCTCATATGGGTCATATGTCGTGATGAAGATGATGTAGCTTGTCTTCAGCGCATTGAATGCGGATCCCTTATTGACAACATCGACATCTATTGCACTCTGGTAATATCTGAAACGCTTTCCGAGGTATCGCTTTCTGGATGACTGCATCTCCACGTCATAGACAGTATTCTCATCATCCTTGATATACACATCCATTCGGATTCCACGGGATTCATAACCGGTTTCCTGCGTCTTCTCCGTCTCAACAATAACAATCTCCCGGATTTCCTTCCCGATAATCATCTCCAACAGAGGCTTCACATGATTCGGATCCCTCATTACCGCCTGAAACATATAATTGTCGGTAATTGTCAGCTCCTCGAAGGGCTTCTTCACAGGGGTCTTTCTTGTCTTATTATTGCCACTCATCTATGATCTTCCTAATTCGCCATAAACGGTATTATCTGATGTTATATTACCATAAATCCCGATTTTTTTCAATGATTTCAGCGGTAAGCCTAGGGTCGTTTCATGAAATTGAAGTGAAAAAGCGCAACTGATATCCTGCATAGTGCTTGACTTTACCTCTGGTATTTTATATAATTACAAAGAAACAAGGAAACTTTACTTTCTTAAACGGAGGTGCAAATATGCCAGCATTAGCAACTATGCCTGAACAGAAAAAGGTTACTATATCATCAAAGCGTCAGTTCACTATTCCGCAGAAATTTTTCACAAAACTGGGATTTGATCGTGAAGCGGTATGCACTCTCGGTAACGGTATGCTTATTATTGAGCCTGCACGATCAGCAAACGGCGGCGAATTTGCAGAACAGATCTTATCTGATCTTATTGCAGAGGGGTACAATGGCCAGGAACTACTTGCTGAATTCAAGTCGAGACAGTCCCAGGTACGTCCTGCTGTTGAAAAGATGCTGGGGGCTGCAAAGGATGCTGTTAACGGAATCGGAGAATTCTATTCCTATGAGGATGTTTTCGGAGGAAAGAAATGACGGCTGATCTTATAATCCTTCCTCCCGCCGCAAAGTATCTCAAAAAACTCAAGGATAAACCGCTCAAGAAATTATATGATGAGGCCATCAAAGAGATATGTAAGGATCCGACAATCGGTAAACCTAAGCATGGCGATCTTGAAGGCGTTCTTGGATACGATATTTACTACAACAAGACCAACTATGAGCTTGCATATACTGTTGAGGAACGGATAAACAAGGATTCCGGCGAAACTGAAACGGTAGTTGTTATTATGGCGGGCACTCGTGAGAATTTCTATGACGAGCTAAAACGATACTGGCTATAATTCAATGGGCAGACCGAATGCGGTTGAATACCGCCGCCTGCCCGGAACCGCATCCAGATGATCGTACCTATTTACAAGGCTTTTCAGCCTTCACACCATCTTTATTTGGAGCTAACACCAATATTTCTTAGAGTACCTAAAAAGACCATGACAATATGTCGTTTTTATATTTATTTTCACATCATGAGGACTACAGCTCGTCGTTATCGCTTAAGAATACAGGATTTTAATTTGTCGTCGGGACACGGTACAATTTGTCGCCTAACAGTTTACGCACCAGCAAAAAAGTGTAAACGACATTGAGCTAGCCATCGCAAAATCACAGACCATGCTTTTTAATTCTGCTCTGAGCGATTTCATATACTTCGTCATCTTCACGCATACCAATGACAACTACCAGCATTTTAGATTCTGTGCGAATAAGCTTATAGACTATTCGAATACCCTCTTTACGAAGTTTTACTTTCAAGTAACCTGTAAGATTAGTCCCCTGTTTGTGTCCCAATGGCTTCCCATAACCACCTTCCCTTTGGGGCAACGGATTCGATTTTACTTTCTTTATTGCCCTGTCTACAATAATTTGCTGGTTACGGGAAAGGGAATCAAAATCCTTCTCTGCTTCTGGGAGATACTTGAGTTCCCATTTCATTCAAATTCTACCTCCCCGACACCATCAAGTTCGTCTTGCGTGATGCCAAGGCGCTTATCCATTTCTTCCTCTGAAATAAGCGAATCGGGATTGTATAAAGACATCCTTTCCACAGCCATGGTCAGGAGCAGATAATCATTTATGGTATCCATAATCTCAACATATTCATCCGGTGGAACAAGGACAACTTCGGCTGCATTGTTTTTCATAACAACTTTAGAGCCACTTGCCTTTACATCAGAAAAAATCTGTCCTGCGAGTCCACGGTTGAACTGAGAAATGGGTACCGTTTTTTCAATTGCACTTATAACTGCCGGCATAAGATTACCTCCATTTACATCCTCATTCTATCACGAACAGCATTATACGTCAACAAAAACATCAGCAGATTTGCTGATATATTTTACAGTAATTTCTCCGCCACAGGAACGTAAACGCTCACTGTGAACTTCCCGAAAAATTAACTCTCGTTACTCAAAATTTGTCATCCTCATCCCAATCTTCATAGTCCGGATATTGTTCCAGAACTCCGACCGATTTGATCAACTCAGGATTTGTCTTTTGCATCTCATCCTCTATTTTCTGAACGTGTATCGTGAACATCCAGTCAGCACCATAGTCATAGTGTAACGAAAAATTCTCTCAGCGGTAGCAAACCCGTCATTTCCCTTTTTTCAGAGGGTAAAGGCGGTCAGAAAGCCGTCATTTTCTTATCTCCGAAACCATCAGGCAAGAGTAGTTTGAAGGCAGTCATTTGTGGTTTGGGGGCTATATCCCGTGGTTTGAAGGCTGACATTCTCCTCCGACCGTTTCTGCAGGCGCAAAAAAAAGAGCAGCCGCTTGGACCAATGTCATTAAGTTAACATTGAATCATTCGAGGTACAGCCCCAAAATCTGCAAGAGCGACGGAGATATTTATATCTTCAATCGCTCTTGTTTTATTTCTGAACATCACAATAAGACAGACAAAAGTCTGTCAAAAAAATGTATTCAATTCAGCACGATTATGCTACTCTATACAAGAAGCCATGAAAAATCTTTACAGTCAGATTTCGAGTGCGATGTCGTTCTGGCCGTATTGGTATAAGATTTCTTGCAATTATGGTTTCCAAATCAGGTGGTGACGCTCTATCATAGAAGAAGAGTCTGCACATATGGACGGCAACCGAGAAGTTTGCTTTATATGTATGCTTTCTTTGCTTTTTAGCAATGACTACGTGCGAGGTAATCATTTCAGAAAAGTTATACATAATCAGACGTGCATATATTTCTTGATGGATGCACATCACCTTTTTTGAATGAAAGTCCAACATTCCGACAGTATATTTCAAGTCTCTGAATGAGGTTTCTATTCCCCATATGCCGATATTTTATAAATGCCGACTTTAGGCTTTTCCAGATATCGGATTTATAACACTTTATATATTTATCGGCATTTCTTACTATAGTGATGTAACCATCCAATCGCTATAGGAAGGAGGCCGCATATGGAAAAAACCTACTCATTGCTTAAACCGTTGACCGACCAGTTGATGAAGGAGGTGAGAGTCTACGGGATACTGGAGGTATCCACAGAGCAGTACCAGACTACATGTAACCGGATATTGAGTTTTGCACAGTCATCACAGGTTGACCACTACAGCCCGGAGCTGATGGATTCCTACAAGGATTACCTTGCAAAAAAGCGTTCCTCGGGAGATATATGCAAGGAGTACCACAGGTTTCAGCTACGGGTTGTCAGAATGCTATCCTCACTTGACGAGACAGGGGTTGTGGATTTTTCGAGTAAAAAGCGACAGCTACGCAAATACCTTGTATCTGATAGTACAAGCACTCTCGTTGAGAAGATCCTTGACGACCAACCAATCAGCGATGCGACTAAAAGCGATCTCCGCGCACCCACAAGGCATTTCCTATGGTATGCGGAACAACGCGGGATAAAGCCAGAGTTCATTGATGACACGACTGTTATGTCGTTCCTTGTCAACGAGGTTCCAGAATCGAACGGTGGGAGCACAGGGCGTACACTAAGGTGTGTAAAGTACGCAACGGAATACCTGAAGGCTCATGGTAACTACTGCCTCCATCGTGACTATACCCTTCTGAAGCTGAAGAATGACCATCGTCGAATAATCCCCGCCTATTCCGAGGATGAAATCTCAGGAATAGCGCAGGCTGCTGATACGGACAGTGTACTCGGCAAAAGGGACTTTGCAATCATACTTGTTGCATACTGCACCGGGCTCCGCGGAATAGACATTATAGGCATCAAGCTTTCGGACATAGACTGGCATAACCAAAGGGTTTCCGTGATACAGTCGAAAAATCAACGCTTTATTATGTCCATCTCCTGCCAGAAAACCTGCGCAGGGCGGCTAACATCGATTGGGATCTTCTTTCCCGTGTTTACGGAAAGGGGGGACCGGAAGATGAGGATTAAAGCAAAAGACCCAAACCTTGTAGCCCTTATGGGAGAGTTCATGCGGACATACCTTCCAGGTGTACGAAACCGCGACGATGATACAATAGCCTCGTACCGATACAGCATAAACCTGTTCGTTACATATCTTGAATCCGAAAATGGAGTAACCGTGCTGACAATGCAGGCTTCCGATTTCAACCAGAAGAACATAGTCGGATTCATGACATGGCTTAAAACTGGTCGCAGCAATGTGGCACCTACCATCAACCACAGGCTCTCAGATATACGCGGATTCTGTAGGTATCTTTACAAGAAGCATGCAATCGCATTGGACGAATACGAGGCAATCCGCGAAATAAGCGATGTCGATGACGACAGGGTAATAGATTTCACATGGCTTTCCACAAACGATGTCCGCCTGATATTGAATAGTACGGAAAGCAACCGCAATGCCATAAGGGATCATTTTCTCCTGTCCTTGCTTTATGAGAGTGGGGCAAGGATAAACGAGGTACTGTCGCTGAAGCTTCTTGACATCAAGGCAACATCTAACAACGAGGCTGACGTTCATTTCTACGGAAAAGGGAAGAAACATAGGATAACACCCTTATCCAAGGAAATATGGCACCAGTTTGACTGTTATTGTGAAAAATATCATCCCAGCAGAAGTCAGGAAGATTTGGTTTTCTATACCTTCCGCTACGGCAGGCAGAACAAGATGTCCAGCGACAATGTAAGTCGAATACTTGAAGGATGCGAGGAGAAAGTCCGCGATAGCAATCCTGACTTGATTCATTTGCACTCGCACTTGTTCAGGAGAACTCGGGCCATGCATTTATACCAGGCCGGCGTGCCGCTTCCGACTATTTCAGAATGGCTGGGCCATTCAAACATAGAAACGACACGATTCTACGCAAAGGTTACTGAGGAAATGAAACGCGATGCATTACACAAACTCAGTAATAGCGACAATTCTGTCTTTAAGGATGATGTCGCTTTCAAATATGCCAACGATGAGGAGATCATAAAGCGCCTGTGCGGACTGAAATAAATGCCGATATTTTATTTCCTGTGTCTGGTGTTGAACCGGACACAGGATTCTGCTAAAACTATGTCGGCATTTATAAAATATCGGCATATGGCCGATTGAATTAAAATACGGTGAGCTTAAAAATCAGTGCCTTATAGAAGAATTCTCCGGTGCCACCAGCACCTCTATTGAGCAGGAATTCTTCATAAACCTTTTGCTCTCAAATCTATCCGCTATGGTAAAGAGTGCCGCAGATGAACGCATCGATGAAAATGCCAATCCTGACAACAAGTATCGTTATCAGGCAAACAGAGCTTATATCATCGGTCGGATGAAGTGGTTTCTTGCAAGGTTCATCGCAAATGTCTGCGAGCTATCCCTTCTGGATAGCATATTTGAAGGTGCCTGTGCTACCCGCTCTCAGATACAGCCAGGTCGTAGTGATAAACGAAACAAACGAAACAGCGATCGGGAGCGGAAGCACTTTAATAACCGCAAGCAAGTGATTTAACTAAACGGCGCACCTTGATAGCATAATAACATTTCCTGTAAGCTGTCGCAATCGCGGATGGCTTATTTGTTACGCAATCTTTTATCCATTATCCTTCCCCTGGTTATCCCTATTTCATCCTCTGCCGGGAGCCGCTATCCGATCCTCGCTTAGGTTGACCTAAAGTGTACCACGTTGGTAACAGGCACTTTTTTCCGAGATTCTCTACGCGGTGCGTAGAGTTTTTTCTTCTCTCAAATTCTCTACGCACTGCGTAGGCTTTACTCTTAACCATCCTTTTTCTAGAAGTCGTCAAGATTAAGCTCTTTTCTAAGTTCTTCTTTGGTAGGCAGATATGGCAGATATTTTGCTGCAAAAATCTGCTGATTGTCTTCTGGCAATGTGTATTCCACCACCGCATCATCCTTCTCTGCACAGAGAAGTAATCCTACCGGCGGAATATCTCCGGGATTCATCTTCTTCCGCGTGTAGTAGTTGACGTACATCTGCATCTGACCGATGTCATCGTGTGTTAATTCATCAACCTTCAGATCTATCAAAACATAGCATCGAAGTAGTATATTGTATAAAACAAGATCTATATGGAAGTGCTTCTTTCCTATTACCAAATGCACTTGCCTTCCAACTAACGTGAACCCACGCCCCAATTCTAAAAAAACTTCTGAAAATGATCGATAAGAGCCTGTTCAAGTTCTCCCTCATAGTAATGCTCATTATCTTCAAGTTCCAAGAACTCCAGCACATAAGGATCGTGAAGTATCTTAGTGTATTCAGGCTTTGGAACACTCTTTTCTATCTCAGCAGCCACACTCTCCTTATCACGGCTCGATAGGAGCCTCTGATAGAACATTGTGTTTATCTGACGATCAAGCTGTCTCGTACTCCATTCAGATTTTACTGCTTCTTCAAGGTAAAAATCTCTTGCCTCCTTGTCCGGCACGCGCATTAATGAACGGTAATGTGTCCAGCTCAGCTGAGGGTTTATCATAGACAACTCTGGGAACACACGATAAAACTGATGCATATTCCAGAGGTTTGACGGTGTAAAACCTTTTCCAAATTCTGCTGTCAGTTTTGCTGATATTTTCTTAATCAGCTGCTTACCATACTGAGCCCTGTCATTATCACCACAAGCCTCATGGATATCATGGCCTATCTTCCAATAGGCTGTAACCATTGCTGCATTAACAGCCACATATATTTTCTTTTGAGCATCAATCACATAAGAGCGAAGCGTTTGATAGAACTGCTCTTCGTTAGTCTCCCTTGTAGTTATCAAATCTTTATTCACAAAACGATCTCCTTTAAATCCTATTTACCGACTCACCGCACATAATAACTTCCCTACCAAATTCTTTGCTATAGTCCACAGTCGATAACGCACCACTATTTCGCCCCGCATCAATGACATACAGTTTATCGGACAACCCGGCGATCAGACGGTTTCGCTTAGGAAAAGTATATTCCCGCGGCACTGTCCCCGGTGGATATTCCGATAAAACACAGCCGTGTTCTGCTATTTCTTCATACAGCTTTTCGTGTTCTTTAGGATAACATATATCCACACCGTTTCCAAGTACTGCGATTGTATATCCGTTTGATTTTATAGCGGCGGTATGGGCATAAGAATCTATTCCCTTAGCCATCCCGCTTATTACAGCAATATCAGCATCAACAGCCATCCCGGCAGTATTAATAGCCGTTTTCTTCCCTGCAGCAGTACATCTTCTCGCACCCACAATGCCTATAGAATTATTAAAATCATTAATCTTCAATTTCCCTTTGATATACAGGATAACAGGAATATCTTTTATATTTCTGAATCTTTCCGGATACTCACTATCTTCATATGTGATCACTTTGATCCCTGACGATTCTGATAATCGCAATATCTCTTCTGCCCGAGTCCACAGATCTCTATCTTTCCTTTGTGTTATAAACGACTTAAACCGGCTTTCTCCGACTCTGATTTTATTCGACATTAACGAATTCGTATTGATCAAATCATCATACGACAACTCAAAGCAGGCAACAATGTCTCCAGAGATATTCAGCAAGGCATTTTGAGTCACCGGGCCAAGCCCCTTCATCTGTGACAGGACAATATACTTCAAAAGCTTTGTTTCATTATCGGCTGTCATTCCTAAGCAATCGCATACATCTGACTGCTCGATACATCCAGATCACGACAGTTCAGTACACGTATGATATCTTCCCTTCTTATATTTTCAGATTCATCAAGATCCGCTGATGTTCTGGCCAGGCGCAATAATTTGTGGATAACTCTGGCACTATAGCCATATTTCTCACTGGCATTTTTAAGTATCTTTGTACATTCGTCATCCAGCTTGCAGTATTTCTGTATCATGGTTGTGGTCATCTGTGCATTGCAATTTACTTCTTTATCGGTTTTGAATCTTTCCTGCTGAATATTTCTGGCTTTCTCAACCCATTCCCTGAGTTCCGAAGAACTGTAACTGCTCTTTTTTTCGTTCAGTTCAAAATAATCCACATGAGCCACGCTCTTTTGAATGTCAATACGTTCAAGGATCGGACCGGAAATCTTGCCTCTGTAGTGTATGATCTCATAGTCCGTACAACGACACTTCTTCGATGGATAATATCCGCAGGGACAAGGATTCATCGCAGCTACAAACATAAAGTTTGCCGGATAGGAATTCGTTCCGTTAACCCTCGATATTGTAACCCGCTTATCTTCCATCGGTTGTCGGAGTGCATCAAGCGTACTTCTCGAAAACTCTGCAAGCTCATCAAGAAAAAGTACGCCGTTATGTGCCAATGATACCTCTCCGGGCTGAGCATAACTGCCACCGCCGATCAGCGCATTTAAGGATACATTATGATGAGGTGCGCGGAACGGACGCATCTTTAGAAGTCCGGTGCCTGCATCAAGAAGCCCTGATATGCTATGGATTTTGGTTACTTCAAGTGACTCTTTCTCCGTCATCCGTGGCAGGATCGTGGGTATACGCTGCGCTATCATCGTCTTTCCACATCCGGGTTCACCCAGCATTAGGATATTGTGTCCACCTGCCGCTCCGAGAACGATAGCCTCGATCAGCTCATCCTGACCCTTAACATCCGAAAAATCGAGATCACTATTTGCCGGATCGTCGCTCGATGATGTGCCTGTAGCACCCGGAGTTGTTCCCTGTGGAATTTTATTGGTGATATTATCATCGCTGTCCTGCTTGGACAGATCCAATCTTCCTTCCAAGAACTTTATCGTATCCGGCAGAGATTTTACA
>JAFUVF010000085.1 GCA_017483735.1 Lachnospiraceae bacterium
GAAGCTGGTGGAATTCCAATGTGATCTGTACCCAGGATCACTGCAAAGTATTTTTTTAAGAAAAAGGTTTATCGGTCAATAAAAGCGCATTTGCGAAAGAGAATTTGAGTTTTAGGGGATAAGTGCGCCTTTATTGGCTGATTAGCCATGAAATATTATAGCGAGAGGAGCATAAGCCTATGGCGAAAGAGAAAGATGAAGAGAGCCTCGTTAAGTGCATCTATAACGATATGGTCTTTTATGTGCCGAGTGATGTCTTTTCTATTGTTCTCCTGCGGACGCAAAGATACTCAACAAAGAAATATGTTAGGTATAAAGAAGGCGCAGAACTGTATAGCATGAGCGAGAGGAAGTTTACTGATCTGGCAAACAATTCCGATGCGGTTGTACATGTTGATAAGATAGCGCTTGTGGATCTTGAAAAGGTTGAAGAGTACATAAAACTCAACAATTCATAAGATTCGGTTAGGAGATTTTGCAGGACAAAAACCTTGACATGTTGTAGGACAAAAAGTATAATGAGGATGGTTGAAGGGAGGTACGCTGATTTGGCAAAGATGGGAAGACCGAAGGCAGAAAAGCCTAAGTCGAGTAAAATATCCATCCGCTTTACCGATGAAGAATTTGAGCAGTTAAAGCAGCGTGCAGACCAAAACGACCAGACCATAACAGAAACCATACGTGAAGGTGTCAGGCTACTGTTTGAAACCAAGCACAAGTAATTTTGCAAAATCTCTTTCCTGAATAGAAAGGGATGAACTATGGCAAAAATACGGAAAGACACTAAGGGCAAGGTACTACATAAGGGAGAGGACTACAAGAAGGAGAAGAAGCTTTACCGGTACTCCTATACAGATCCCCTTGGAAAACGGAGATGTATTTACTCCAAGGACTTAGGGGAGCTTAGGGAGAAGGAAAAGCAGCTTCAGCGGGATCAGCTTGATGGACTTGATATGTATGTCCAGGGCAAAGCAGATGTGAACTTCGCATTTGACCGCTACATAGCTACTAAGACTGAACTTCGTAGTTCGACACGAACCAATTACCTGTATACCTATGACCGCTACGTAAGAAACGGATTCGGAAAGAAGAAACTTTCAAGTGTCAGGTATTCTGATGTGGTGCTGTTTTACAATGCTTTGCTTGGCAAGGGATTATCCGTAAGCACGGTGGATTCTGTTCATACGGTGCTACGCCCCACCTTCCAGCTCGCAGTCAGGGATAATGTCATTCGTAATAATCCTGCGGATGGAGCAATGGCTGAGGTAAATAAGAAGTGGGACGGCGAGACCGGGGTAAGACATGCACTCACAATAGAGGAAGAAAGGGCTTTCCTTGATTGTCTTAATCTTCAGAAGAATCTGAAATGGAAGCCACTGTTTACCGTGATGTTCGGTACTGGATGCCGTATAGGAGAGGTTATCGGTCTGCGCTGGGATGATGCCGATATGGATAATGGGATTATAACCATTGATCACGATATTACCTATTATCCGAGATCTGACAAGAACTACAAGTGTGAATATGAGCTTGCACTTCCAAAGACAGAGGCGGGTATCAGAACTATTCCGATGCTCAAGAAGGTCAAGGAAGCTCTGGAGCTTGAAAAAGAGAACCAGGAAAAGTACGGCTATCATTGTGTTGTAGAGCTTGGAGGAATGAAGAACTTCATCTTTTGTAATCGTTTTGGCGGGCTGCTCAATCCGGCTGGCGTGAATAAGGTAATAAAGCGCATAGTATCGGATCATAACGCAAAGGAAATAGTGGATGCAAAGAAAGAAGGCAGAGAGCCGGTAATAATACCGGATTTCAGCTGCCACATCACAAGGCATACGTTCTGTACGAGGCTTTGTGAGAATGAAACCAATGTTAAGGTAATACAATCCGTTATGGGGCATAAGGATATCCAGACAACCCTGGACATCTACGCCGAAGTATCGGAGAGCAAAAAGAAGGATATATTTGATCAGTTAAATGATCATGATGTCATTTAGGAAGAGTCCTTGATGGACTCCCAAGTACCACAAAAAAATGCTGAGTACCACATCTGTGCCACAGATATTCCAATGTATGGTGCAGTACGGTGCAGTGTAACGGCAAGTGAGAAGCTTGATAACATGTTGGGACTGCAGGATGATGCAGGGTAACGACAGTATAGTGAGCAGTCGTCCCGACGTTAAAAAGTCTATAATTTCGTCGCTCCTTGTCATTCCTTGTCACGCTTCGTCACACTACGGACAAGTATGGACAACGGCATGTAGACGCAAAGAGTCGCGTTTTCTGAGCCGAAAAGTGAGGTCTCTTGAAGCCTCATGTAAGAGTGAAAAAATGCTTCGTGCATCGTCACGGAACGTGATGTAGAGCACGGATTCAGCTGTAAATTGAACAGGTAAATTATCCAGAGGACAGCTTTTGGATGGTTTCACAGGCACTTACTTTAGAGAAATCTAGAGTAGGTGCCTTTTTTCGTGTTTGGGGCAACTTGTAAACATTTTTCATTCGAAAGGAGGCTCATGATCATGGCGAAAAGATCAAAGGAAGAGCGGGAAGAAGAAAGAAAAAAGGAACTTCTTCGGACATTAAGAAGAGGACCGGATCTTGACCGGTATATTGATGAACGGAAGCGGACTTTTGTTTCCTATGCCCAGGGCGCGAGGATGTATTCCATGAACTATTACTCATTCGTGAAACTGGCAAAAGAGGCAGGAGCAAATATCCGTATTAAGAAGAACGTGGTCATCGATCTGGAGTTGATCGACAAGTATTTGGAAAACAATTGCGAAGGCGAGGAAGGAGAAAACTGATATGGAAAGAGGAAGATCAAAAGATCCCGGTAAGCAGGAGAGACTGGATAATTACAAGGCACAGTTCAAAAACGGCAAGAAGAAATGGGTTAGATATGATGAGGGCGCGATCCTTTATTCTATGGGGATCCACTCGTTTATGGATCTCGCAAATGAAGCTAAGGCAGTATACCGCATCAAGCGCATCTGTCTTGTAAATACTGAAAAACTTGATGAGTACATTGAAGTAATGTACGGCGATCCGGAAAGTAACTAAGGGGGTGAGGATCATGTGTAAGGTTATCGCAGTTGCAAATCAAAAAGGCGGTGTCGGAAAGACCACCACAGCTGTAAATCTTGGGATCGGACTGGCTGCAGAGGGCAACAAGGTTTTATTGATCGATGGAGATCCTCAGGGCTCCATGACGATCAGCCTGGGATACAGGGAGCCGGACAGTCTTGAATATACGCTGTCTACTCTGTTATCAGAAGTAATGGAAGAGAAGAAGCTGTCTCTCACACAGACTATTATTCAGCACGATGAAGGCGTGGATCTTATTCCGGCCAATATCGAATTGTCAGCTCTTGAGATCAATCTAGTAAATGCAATGAGCAGGGAAGTCATGCTTCGAAGCATCGTTGAATATCTCAAAGCGGAATATGACTACAAGTATATCATCATCGATTGTATGCCTTCGCTCGGAATGCTTACGATCAATGCCCTGGCTTGCGCGGACAGTGTTCTGATCCCGGTGCAGGCTGCATATCTTCCGGTAAAAGGTTTAGAGCAGCTCATCAAAACCATCGGTCGCGTACAGAGAAGACTAAATAAGAATCTCAGAATTGAAGGGATATTGCTTACGATGGTAGATGCCAGGACGAATTATGCCAGGGATATCTCACAGCTTGTCATAGATACTTACTCGAATCAGATCGGCGTGTTTCATACCTGCATCCCTCTTTCGGTTCGTGCGGCAGAGATCAGTGCTGAAGGGTCCAGTATTTATCAGTATGATCCGAAAGGAAAGGCTGCTAATGCGTACCGGACATTAACGGAGGAGGTGTTGGATCGTGGCTAAAAGAGTTGGACAGAAGATCAAAATGACATCCATTGATGAATTACTCTGTGTTCCTTCAGTAGCCGGTTGTGACGAGATCGAGGTTGCAAAGATCCGGCCGTTCAAGGATCATCCGTTTAAGGTTCTGGATGATGAAAAGATGCATGAGCTTGTAGAAAGCATCATGTTAAACGGTGTATTGGTTCCGGTTACTGTCAGACCGCTTGAAGACGGAAATTATGAAATGATCTCCGGTCACCGACGGTTATTTGCAGTTAAGGAAATCGGATTGGAAAGGATCCCTGCGATCGTAAAGAATTACGATGATGATGAAGCTGTCCTGGCGATGGTAGACTCCAATCTGCAGAGAGAAGAGATTCTGCCGAGTGAGAAAGCGTTCGCTTATAAGATGCGATATGATGCGATGCGCAGGAGGGCAGGAAGACCATCAAAAAATGCGTCCCAATTCGGGACGAATTTTCCGGAGGGACGAGCAGACGATGAATTGGCGGAACAGGTTGGTGAAAGCCGCGGACAGTTACATCGTTATCTCCGCCTGGTAGAACTCATTCCGTCTATTTTGGATTTGGTAGATAAGAAAGCCTTGGCACTTGCTACAGCTGTGGAAGTTTCTTTCCTGGATCACGAAGTTCAAGAGATGCTTTATGAGTACATGTGTGAGAATGAAATCTGCAAGACGTTTCAGATCTTTGCACTGAGAGATTATCTGAAAGAAAATGATACCATCACTAAGATGGAACTAATGCGGATCCTGAATGAGAATGCCCCCAAGGATGAGAGCAACAGATTTCAGCAGCTCACGATAACAAAGAAGAAGCTTCAGGAATACTTCCCGACATTCTATACCAGATCTCAGATGGAGAAAGTTCTTTTTGATCTTCTTGCTGAGTGGAAGAAAAAGCAAGACGAAGAGGGTTGACCTTACTGTTGACGTATACGGATTCCGTGTATATAATGAAACTATAGCTATATACGGATTCCGTATACAAGGAGGTGCAAGATGAAA
>JAFUVF010000086.1 GCA_017483735.1 Lachnospiraceae bacterium
AACATGGTCACGAATGCGGTCAATGACATTCTGGGAGTGAATCCGATGGGCGTCATGTATAAGGCCGGCGGGGAATATGACGATTCCCTGACCTGGAATAATGAGCTGCTTCCGATCTGCCCGAACATGATCGGCGGCATCCTGCTCTTTTCCAGTGCGATCACGGAGGCGGTAAACACTTTGTATCTGCCGTCAACAAATCTGCCTGTGGCTTATGCCAGCAACGATGTCAATGCGACGGCAAATGTGAAGCGTGGGAGCATGAACCTGACGGAGAGTATGCCTCTTACGGACGGTTATAAGTTCGTATGGGAGTTCACGCCTTCCCAGGGCGACGGCACGATCGCGGCTCTGGGTCTGACATCGAAGCACGGCGGGGCGAATGCATATGGGTCGGATGTGGCGGTGGACACTACGCTCCTTCAGATCAAGAAGGTGAGCCTGGATGATGAGGACGGCTTTATCAATGACCTGTTCCGGACGGTGACGGTGGATTTTGAGAATGCGAAGCTCTATGCCCTGTGCTATGCGAGCAATACGGTGACGATCAAGCGCTACCGGATCCCGGTCTTTGATATCGGGCTGAATGAGAAGCTGGATGATTCCACGCTTGTTTTAGAGGATACCACGGTGCTGCAGTGCTCCACATTTAAGTTTTACGGGAGCTATACGCCGTATGGGATTTTCTGCGATGGCGGTGATGGATACTGGTACGGATTTTCCAATCAGGCCAATTCATCCGGCAGCGCGACGATGCTCTGGATCAAGATCAAAAAGAGCGATTATTCCTATACGGAAGGAAGCTGGACGCTTTCCAATGCTACGCTGATGACGGTGGGTAGCTTCAAGGAAGGGTCGAGCTATCCGTCCGGTAGCAGGAATGCCGTGGTGAGGAACGGTTATCTGTATGTGCCTTCTTATGACAAGACAGGCATTTACAAGATCAATCTTTCCAACAGCACGGATATCACGCTGATCAGTCTGGGCATTACATCCAAGATGAGGTGTATCGGAGAGACGGGAAGCTGTGACTGCTGCCTGTCGATGCTGAATGATATCATCATCGGATATGATTTTGAGATCGATGTGAATGATAATGTAATCGCCACATTTGCCGGGGAGCGGTGCGGGAATGTCGCCACGCCGTTCTTCCAGTATAAGGAATATGTCTTCGCATGGGGCGGGGCATATCTGAACCAGTACAGGTATACGTGGATCCTGACGCCGTATCTGGCAACGATATCCAACCTGTCGCAGGCGGTGGTGAAGAATGCGGATAAGACGATGAAGATCACGTATACGCTGACGGAGCAGGATTCTTCGTCATAATGAGCAGTGGTAACTGAATAATTGGGCGCAAGGGGCAGCTTCGGCTGCCTCTTTTGTTTGGGCGGTATTCCGGAAGGGAGCCATTTTAATGCAGAAATGGAGGGATTTGTGATGAAAGAGTTTTGGAATGTGATTCAGATGGTTTTTGCGGGGATCGGCGGATGGCTGGGGTATTTCCTTGGCGGCTGTGATGGGCTTTTGTACGCGCTCATGGCTTTCGTGGTGCTGGACTATATCACCGGTATCATGTGCGCCATTGCGGATAAGAAACTGTCAAGCGCCGTGGGGTTCAAGGGTATCTGCAGGAAGGTACTTATCTTTGCCCTGGTAGGTGTCGGTCATCTTCTGGATACTCAGATCTTTGGAGAGATTGGAGTGCTGAGGACGGCGGTGATCTTTTTCTATCTGAGCAATGAAGGGTTGTCGCTGGTGGAAAATGCGGCATATCTGGGACTTCCGATTCCGGGAAAGCTGCATAAGGTTTTGGAACAGCTTCATAACAGGGCTGAGAAGGAAGACGACGGCAAGGATGCTGTCGAGGATAAGAAGGATGGTGAGAAATAATGGGTTACACGAATAGTCCGATGGTAGTTTATACAAAGTTATCCCCGAACCATTCCGGGCAGAGGACGCACAGCATTGACCGGATCACGCCTCATTGCGTGGTCGGCCAGTGCACGGCGGAAGGTCTGGGCGACTGGTTTGCGAAGAGCAGCACACAGGCGTCCAGCAATTACGGTATCGACAGGGATGGGCGTGTCGGGATGTATGTGGAAGAGAAGAACCGTTCATGGTGCTCTTCCAGTAATGCCAATGATCAGAGGGCGGTCACGATAGAGTGTGCGTCCGATACTTCGGAGCCTTATGCTTTTAGGAATGTGGTGTATAAGAAGTTGATCGAGCTCTGCATTGATATCTGTAAGCGTAACGGCAAGAATAAGCTGATCTGGTTCGGAGATAAGGATAAGACGCTGAATTATTCCCCAAAGAACGGCGAGATGATCCTGACGGTTCACCGGTGGTTTGTAAATAAAAGCTGTCCGGGAAACTGGATGTATGTAAGGATGGGGGATCTGGCGGAGAAGGTGACGAAGGCGCTGCAGGGTTCCGGTTCAGGTTCCGGGGGTGGTTCGGTGGAAAAGGGCACTCAGGCATCAGTACTGAAGAATCTGTCCGAGGCGGATGCAATCAAGAAGGTAGGTGCTTTGTTTACGGCTGACCAGAAGAAGAGCGGCATCCTGGCATCGGTATCCCTGGCACAGTTCATTCTGGAATCCGGGTATGGAAAGAGCGAGCTGGCGCAGAATGCCAATAATATCTTCGGGATGAAGTGCAGCCTGTCCGGGAACACTTGGAGCGGATCCGCATGGGATGGCAAGAGCAAGTACACGAAGAAAACGCAGGAACAGAATACGGATGGGAGCTATGAGACCATCACGGCTGATTTCCGGAAGTATCCCGACATAGAGGATTCTATCGCTGACCATTCCGCTTATCTGCTTGGGGCGAAGAACGGCAGCGAGCTGAGATATGCAGGACTGAAGGGGTGCAAGGATTATAAGAAGGCTGTCCAGATCATCAAGGATGGCGGCTATGCCACAAGCCTGACCTATGTGGAGAAGCTTTGCTCCATCATCGAAAAATGGAAGCTGACACAGTATGATGTAAAGGATTCCGGCGGTGAGGCGGTCAGGTGGTACCGTGTCAGAATGACATGGGCTGACAGCAAGACACAGAAGGGCGCTTATAAGGTTCTGGCCAATGCGAAGAAGTGCGCGGATCAGAATCCGGGATATAAGGTGTTCGACGCTGACGGCAAGGTGGTGTATGAGCCGAAAGCGGCGGAACCTGCGGTGAAGGTGCCGTTTCTGGTGAAGGTCAGTATTTCTGATCTCAATATACGGTCTGGACCTGGCACGAACTTCAATAGAGTACGCTTTATTGAACCCGGTGTGTTCACTATAGTTCAGACATCTACGGGAGCCGGGGCTTCGCTTTGGGGGAAGCTGAAAAGCGGGATTGGATGGCTGAGTTTGGACTATGTTCAGAGAGTTTAATATGATTTAAGAGATATGCCTGTAGTTGTCTGCGATATGTGGAAGGCTACGGGCATTTTTTCGTTGCAAGAAATTTATTCGACTAAAAGTCGAAAAATTGTTTCTTAACTTCCAGTGAGGGTTAACACTCGAACGAATAGAAAGTTTGTGATAAGTGAGTGAAAATTCAGATTTCTATATTGACTTTTTTCGGATGGTGTATTATACTACGCAAAAGGTTAACGCCATTAACCTTTCGGTTGTTAGGAGGTCTCATATGCCGGCAAAAAAAGGAAACACACCTGAGAAAATCAAAAGTGCCGCAAGAGCAGTGTTCCTGGCGAACGGGTTCCGGGAAACATCTATGCAGATGATTGCTTCCGAAGTAGGGATTTCTGCACCAGGGATTTATAAGCATTTTGAGAGCAAGGAAGAAATCTTTTCATCACTTGTTGATCCACTGATTATAGAGATTAAGGGGATTCTGCATATGGCGGAGAACGAGAAGGACACCTTGTTTTCGGAAGGAAAAAGCGAGGAAGTCTGGGATAAGGAAAAGACTCATCAGCAGATGCTGGATTTTATTTATGCCCATTTTGATGATATGAAGCTTCTTCTGTTTTGCGCGGAAGGTACGGCATATGAGAATATCATAGACAGGGTGGCGGATTATGAAACTGAAGTGATGCTTCGCACGCTGCCGAGGCTTCGGAAGCAAGGCATGAACATTCCGGAAATTGATGCGGAAACTATTTCTACGATGATGCGACAGCAATACCGTTCATATGCGGAGTTTATCAGAAAGGATTATACAAAAGAGCGTGCGGAGCAATATCAAAAAGAGGTGGATACTTTTTTTACTGCTGGTTGGCGTGCACTTCTTCGTTTTTGATGTATGAAAGCAAAGGTGATTCCAATGAATAATTACAGTTTGACAATAAAAGCTGCATATCTGGGGTATGTTGTCCAGGCAATCGTCAACAATTTTGTGCCGCTGCTTTTTGTCAGGCTGCAGACAGAGTTTGGAATTCCTTTGGGGAAGCTCACCATTCTTATTACGTTGAATTTTTGCCTTCAGCTGCTGGTTGATATGTTCTCGACACCCTTTATTGAGAAGATCGGGTACAGGGCATCCATGATACTGTCGAATGCATTTGTTATTGTCGGTTTTCTCTTGCTTGCTGTTCTACCAGGAAAAAGAGTGGACGTATTTTTTGGACTCATTGTCTGTGTCTGTATATACGCCGTTGGCGGAGGACTTCAGGAGGTGCTTGTCAGCCCGATTGTTGAGGCGTGCCCCACAGATCATAAGGAAGCCCAAATGAGCCTGCTTCATTCGGCATATTGCTGGGGATATATGGCAGTCGTGCTTTTGTCAACGATATTTTTTGCCTTTGTGGGTATATCGAATTGGAGGCTTCTTGCTGTGTTGTGGTGCATCGTTCCCGCCGTTGATCTGATCCTTTTCACCCGGGTGCCGATTGCAAAGCTGGAAACGAATACGGAGGAGAGCATCGGCTTTAAGGAACTTGCGTCGCAAGGAATTTTCTGGCTTATGTTTCTAATGATGCTTTGCGCCGGAGCGTCTGAACAGGCTGTGAGCCAATGGGCATCAGTATTTGCTGAAAAGGGTCTTGGCGTATCAAAAATATTAGGAGACATTCTGGGACCGATGTTATTTGCTTTGTGTATGGCGGTATCAAGAACCCTTTATGGCCTTAAAGGACGAGAGATTAACTTACATGCCTTTATGAGCGTATCCACGGGACTATGTATTGTGGCTTATATGATCATCACATTTGTACCAAGTTCTGTCATAGCGCTCCTTGGCTGCGGGTTGGCAGGTTTTTCCGTTGGCATTTCCTGGCCAGGTACATTCAGCGCTGCATCCGCTCTTGTGAAGGGGAGGGGGACGCTCCTATTTGCGTTGTTGGCACTTGCAGGGGATTTGGGCTGTTCCGGTGGTCCTACACTTGCGGGAGCGGTTGCCGGACTTGCGGGTGACAATATAAGATCGGGCATAGGGGTGGCGTGTATATTTCCACTTTTTATGGGAGTAGCCCTTATGATTTTACGTAAAAGAAGCATATCATCATAGAATCTTTTCTGCCATATTACAAGGTGTTGTGTGTCTTTAACTTTTGAGGAGGCGTCTGTACGATGAAAAATACATATATGTTAGAGGGATTGTCTATCGGTCTGATGTTAGGAACAGCACTTTGCTGTGCATTTCAGTTTGAAATTCCCATTGGTGCCGGTGCTGGCTCCTTGATTGGGTGTGCCATAGGAGCTGTCTTGAAGAAAAGAAGGGAGGACGATTATGAAGAAAACAAATCCCCAAGAATTCAGCCAGACAAAGAGGTGTACAAGAACTGATATACGAAAGAGCTTTTCGTGGCAAATGTTTGAGGAACATCTTCAGAGACTTGCAGCCGCGATGCCGATAACCATGATATTGAAGTGAGGCGTTGTTTATGAATCAGCAGCCATTTTTCAAAAATGTGATACGAATAGCAATTCCTGTGGCATTGCAATCTATGCTGCAATCGTCCTTTTCCATGATCGATCAGGTCATGGTAGGACAACTTGGCAGCACCAGCATCGCCGCTGTCGGTATCGCTGGGAAATTTGCTTTTTTGTATTCTGTGGTAATCGGCGCGGTCACAGCTATTGCAGGAATACAGATTTCACAGTATATCGGGCAGAAGAATGGAAAGCTTGCGGACAGGAGCCTCTGCGTCAATCTTCTCTTAAGCTGTATCATAGGCTTTTTGTTTACGCTGGTAAGCCTGTTGTTTCCGGGTGGAATCATGCGCCTGTATTCTGAGGATACAAATACGGTTTCTGCCGCTGCCGAATATCTTCAGATCATCGCAGGAACCTACCTGCCGATGGGGGTTGCTTCAACGCTATCCGTTATGCTTCGCTGCTACGATCACGCGAAAGCACCGCTTATAGCGACGACCATGTCCGCCGTTATCAATACATCAATGAATTATGCATTGATTTTTGGAAACTTCGGCTTTCCTGCACTGGGTGTCAAAGGCGCTGCCGTGGCAAGCCTCGTCAGTGGATGGATCAATATGCTGATGATTATGTGGTTTATGTTCCGACTCATTAGAAACCGGAAGGATCGCTTTGCCTGGTCTATCAAAATGAACGTGGCAGAGAGGAAGCAATACCTTTTTATGCTCATTCCGGTTGTGGTCAATGAGTTTCTCTGGGGAGTGGGGCAAAATGTCTTCACCTCCATTTATGGTCACATCGGCACACAGGAGGCAGCGGCCGTCGCTTTGATCTCGCCTGTGGAGTCGTTACTTATCGGGGCACTTTCCGGATTGGCGCAGGCAGCAGGTATTCTGATTGGAAAGCGCCTGGGAGAAGAGCAAAAAGAAGAAGCATATCGCCAGTCAAAGGCTCTTATGTGGTATGGGTTTATCGGGTCTGCAGTATTGTCACTACTTCTTCTTGCATTGAAAGGCTATTATGTCCGTATCTATCATGTGGAGGATTATGTGCGGCATACTGCCGGGCTGCTGCTGATTGCTTTTGCTGTACTTGTGCCGTTTAAGGTACAGAATATGATTCTCGGCGGGGGCATTATCCGAAGCGGAGGTAAGACAAAGTATATCATGTGGATTGATCTGCTGGGAACCTGGGCTCTTGGAGTGCCGTTGGGGTTTCTCGCCGGAAGATGGATAGGACTTCCCGTATCCTGGGTGTATTTTGTGATTGGGCTGGAGGAGATTGCTCGCTGGGGGATATCCGTGAGGCTATTTAGGAGCAGAAAATGGATGGTAAAGATTGATTGAAAAATGGAAAGGCAAGGTGATTGGATCATGAGGAAAATGATGCCCATTCTCGCACACTTGATCGTATGGGCGATTCTCATCCTGATCTTCTGGGTGACGCCACTTTATGATGATGCAATGGGATATTCCGTGTTTGCATTGTATGTGGTGATGCCTGTATCTACCATAATCACATCGTTCCTGATTGGACGGAACGAGGAGTGGAAGCGGAAGAAATGGGCAATCTGTGTTTTGTACGGAGCATTATTTATGCTGCTTGAATACTTTACATTCAGTCTTGCGAATATGTTTGCCGAAAGCAGATTGAATGCTCCGGAGCCAATTCTGCTTATGATTGGATTTGCATTTTCGATTGTGGCTATGGGAATCGCTGCATTAACACAAAGATATATCAGGAGGAAAAAATCATGAGGCATGTTATTATTCGACTTCTTATAGGTATCGTTTGGCTGATCGCAGCAGTATTTTGTGGCGTGCAGGAAAATTTTATGTTTGCCGCAATATACGCCATCCTGGGTGTTGTATTTCTTTTTTCCGCTTATTCGATCTGGAAGAAAGAGAAAGGGAACCGGTAAGTAAGCTATGGACGGAGTCAAATTTCTTTCTCTCGACAGATTGAACGTGTGGTACTCGCCGGGGAAAAGCGTACTGGATGATTTCTCATTGGAGCTTGGCGACCATGAGATCGTTGGGCTGATTGGTCTGAACGGCGCAGGAAAGACGACCTTTATCAAAACACTCTCCGGGCTGATTGACAGCTTTCAGATCGGCGCGGCTCTATGGCAGGGAGAAGCATTTTCTTTTCGGGACAAGACGTTCAAGGAAAACCGCTATACCGTATTCGCGGAAGATCATTCGTTTGGCTATTTCACCTTTCGGGAGTATCTTTCCTATACGGCAGCGTCCTACGGCGTGAAGCAGCCGGATTTCTCGGCATTGGCGCGGGGCTTCCACTTTGAAGATTACGTTGACGTATTG
>JAFUVF010000011.1 GCA_017483735.1 Lachnospiraceae bacterium
AATTTCTGCCAGAATCTCCTCCGACTCCTCGGCAGACGCTTCTTCTACATTTGCTGTAAGCCTGTAAAAAGGATCTTTCTTCAGCTTCGCCACATACTCCTTCGCTCCGTTCTTTAAGATATCTGATACAGTCATGTTGAACACAGCTGCCACCTGCTTCATATCCAGTATGTCCGCCTCTTCCATTTTGAAATTCATCGCCTTTGTAGCCATATTTGCCACCTCCTGATAATGCGAGTATATACGGTAAAGACGGTAATGTCAAGGCTTTATCATTCTATTTCTGCCACTTTCGCCAGTGTGGGAGACAAGCGCTATAACCCCCTCAACCACCCAAACTCCATCAGCTTTTGTGTCTAAGAGCAGTCCTGTGAGAGTGAATCCTGCGTTTACAAGGCTTGATAATATTCTGGAACGTCAGCTACTCTTCCGGCTTATCCCTTATAATCCGCCAAGCGAGAAACACAGCATATAAATAGCTCGCTCCGAACACCTGCCCCGCGCTCTTCGGACCGCGTACCATCCCTTCCGCTTCCTGAACAGCCAGATAACGACTTAAAGCCAGCTCAACGCTCGATCTTGTCACTGTTTTTCCGGCTGCTCTCGTGCTGATAATCAGTTCAGATGTTTCCTCTCCTGTCCGGGAGCTACGTTTCAATTCATAAGTAAAAGCCGTTCTCCCGGTATGATTTCTCCCGCTTCCAGCCGTCACGAATTCAAAGCCCTGAAACAGTTCTATCGCCTTCCATAAAGCCTCCCGCCATGAAACTCCATCAACAGCAGTACCTCTCGCTCCACCCGTTCCAACCTTACCGGCTTCAATCGTGTTTTTAAGAATGGACACAGTTCCACCGCCTTCGATGAAGATCCACCCTATCAGCTTCAACAGTTCGGGCAGACACGACCTCATCTGCACTTGCGTCTGCTCCTACTATTCCACCTGCGCCATCTGCTCCGCTCTGACCATTCGAAGTGGTAAAAGACATAGGAGGTGGGATGGTGAGCTTATAAACCACTTTCTCATAAGGCAGAGAAGCATTGACGGCAGCGACCGACACGCCTAACCTGTCAGCGATCTGTTTCTCGGTCAATCCCTGCTCACGGAGTATGTGGATAAGATCGATCTGATCCGTCATCGGATACACACCTGCTGTAATGAGGAGCTTCTTCGCTTTCAGAATTGAGACATTGAAGTGTTTCGCAACCTCTCGCAGGGATGCACAGTTCTTGCTCCCTTTAACATCCTTGCTTCCCTTGACATCCTTGCTCCGCTCGTCTCTCACAGAAACCTCGGACTTTCCTCGCTCATCTCCATCAGGAGACGACAGAGATGACAGGGATGAGGATGATGAGTAAAACGCCGCCACCTTATCCAGCAACTCCTCGGTTATAACACTTTGATTCAGTTCCGGCTTCTTCTTTCTTGACATTTATACTTCCTTCCGCACACCCTTACGTCTCTGCTCTCCGTGTGTGAGACAAGAATTTCAGGCGGGAAGCGGGTGTCGGTGGGGTTAAAAAAGATCAGGAAATTTCTCGAAAAATTCACTTGTCAAGTCCTCGTTTTGGTGGTAATCTAATTATGGATTATTATATCAAGGAGACGATATGAGCGAAGAAAAACGGCCGTTGCCCGACCCGTCGGAGATGACGGAGAAAGAGCGGCAGGAAAGGATAAAGGAACTGCTGGCGGAGCTGAAGGCTCTTCGGTCATTCCCCCGCTCCGATTATCACAAAGGGTTTGAAGATGCCCTGCAGCTTGACGTGGAGTCATGGAAGAATGGCGCATGGACGTTGCGTGAGTACACCCTTGGAGAGGATGCCCCGAGGATAGATTTCATCGTTGTCAGCGGCAACAAGCTGCCTACAAATGTGAAAGCCGTGTTCAAGAGATTCCTCCGGAAGAATGTGATTGAATTCAAGGGGCCCGGAGACAAAGTGACCAGGCTTATCATCCGCAAGGTCTCAGGATATACAAACTTCTACATCGCCACCGCAAAGCCGGAGGAGGACGTGAAGATTGGTGAGGTTACGGCGACCATTTTTGCATCCGAAAGAGAGTCCGGACTGTTTGAGGAAATGGAAAAATCTGGGCAGCTTGAAAAGACGGACGTGAAGGGGATTTACCTGGTCAAAGGGATACTTGATATGCCCTTTCAGATCGTGATGACGAACGAGATCGAAGGGGATGAATATGCGGCATACCGCGTGCTGAAAGTCCAGGTGGACGAGAAGGATGTGGATTATCTGCTGCAGGAGATGAAAAATACCACAGACCAGCAAACACGAGACCATCTTCGGGGGATACTTGGAATCGTAGAGGAAAAACACACCGGGATGGTGTGGAGCAAGATTGAGGAGGATGAGAAAATGAGAGATGTGCTTTGGGATTATTTCAAGCCGCAGAGGGATCAGGAAGTTAACACAGCTGTCGATAACACCACACGCACAAACCTATACACTTATGTTCAAGATGGTGCGATGGCAATCGATTATGCCGCAAGACAGGCTCATATATCAACAGAGCAATTCCGTACAGATATGACGAATGCCGGCTACAGAGTGCCACAGGCGCAGAATTTACAGACGGTATGAGAACGTACGTACGGTCGAAAAGGCAAAAAAATAACCCGGTGGCGAGCCGTCAAGCCCGTACCGGGTTACTCTTTTCTTCCTGTGATTATTGATGGCCGCTATTATGATTGTGAATTAGAAATCACTCCCCAAGCGAGAAACACAGCATATAAATAGCTCGCTCCGAACACCTGACCAGCGCTCTTCGGACCGCATACCATCCCTTCCGCTTCCTGAACCTTCCTTGCAATAGTCCGGTTTCTTCTCCGGTCGGCCGCACCTTGTTGTCTTTTCATAGGGTGTAGCAATACTGCTTACGCACTCCTGCTCCTGGCGCGTAAACGCTCACTAGCGGGTACCTTGCACTTTAATAGCCCCTGCCGTATACTCACGGCAGAGGCTTTCCATTCGCTTTATATCCCTATTATTTCTCTCTTATCTCTTTTCTTTGGAACGCCTGCATCTTTCAGGCAGTTTGTCTGACCACGGCATCAGATCCTCAAGAAAATCCAGATTATTATCGTCCATATGCTCCGGTATCTCTGTCAGCAGATATTCCAGATAATCGTATACCCTAATGCCGTTCGCCTTGGCAGTCTCAACTATACTGTATACCACAGCGCTTGCCTTTGCCCCAGATATCGTATCTATCATTACCCAGTTCTTCCTGCCTACCGTAAACGGTCTTATTGCCCTCTCTGCTGCTTATCCTCATATTCGGATAAGCAGCATTATACACACGATATTTTTATCCTCATCTTTTCTTGGATACTGCATAGATTCTGTTCTTTTCTAGCAAAAGATGTGGATAACATTGGCATATGATTCGATAATGGAATCACCAAATAATATCAAAGGAGGTGGTTCCAATGGAACAATACAAATCAATTGTTACAGCCGTCATGAAGTACCTGAAAGAGGAAGGTTTCAGTGCTTCGACAATCAGCCTGCACAAGCTATGCTATCAGGAGTTGGAAGATTTTCTGGTGGCTACTGACCAACCCTATTCGTTAGATCCAGCCAGCCAATGGATAGCAGTCAACCAACCGTTTTGGAATTACAGGAAGTATACAGGCTATAAGCACTGTGTACAGCAGTTGGAAGATGTATGCCGAACAGGCAGCATCCTCACTGATCATCTTTGTTTTCGGAAGCCCCCGTATGACTTGCTCTGTACCAACTTCAGGGGAATTCTTGATTCCTTCATTAGCGATTGTGGCTATAAAGATGATGACCGGTATCGGATTTCCTGTGCAAGATTCCTGCTTTACCTGCAGAACAGCGGGCTGCATAACATTGAAGACCTAGATTATGGGCTTGTCCTGAGATTTCATAAGGAAGACTATCATGTCTCCCAGAAATCGAAAGATGTTTATGAGGATATGATCCGCATGTTCCTAAGATATCTTGCCACGACCGGGAAATGCCCATTTGGTCTCTCCCTTGCTTTGAACAAACTGATCATCCCGCAGATCATTTGCCTCTCTGATACGGAATTAAAGAGTTGTATGTCACCAGATGACCTTGCGTTGGCATGGGATGATGTTCTGCGCTTCCTTTCTGGAATGGAGATGTCCAGATACGGAAGCACGGTGTTAAAAAGCTCAAAGCACATCCTGACACTGCTGTATATCTTCCTGGACATGCACAGTGCTGGCATGAATGGGGGCCTGGTATGGCACTGGTTCCATAAGGCAGAGTCCTTATTGGGAACCAACAGGAAGCAGTACCGCCGCACTTTGTGCCAGTTCCTCGTCTTTCTTGATACAGGGACGATCTCCACGGGTGTGACGGGCGACCCAGAAAAAACCGGCTCCATGGAGGCACTTCCCGAATGGGAAAAAATCCCTCTTTCCGAATATCTGACACTATTAAAGCGTGAGGGATGGCAGCCATCAACCATCGCAATGCAGAGGTCTAGCAACCTTCGGTTCTGCAGGTATCTCAATGGTATTGGCATCAAGCATTTCAATGATGTCACGCCAGAGATTGTCAAGAAATTCAACCTGCAGGACGAGCATGGAACCCCTGAAGGGAAAGCAGCCTACAACTGCCGCATACGAAGCTTTATCATATATCTGTATGAACAGGGGCTTGTGGAGGATCCATACCTGTACAAAGCTCTGCCGGCTATGGCATCCCCGAGGACGTCTATTGTAAAAACGCTCTCAAAAGCGGATATCGCATCCATTTGGTCTGTTGACCCGGACGTACTGTCCCCCAAGGAGCTCAGGGATTATGCCATTGTCTGCGTCGGGCTGTCGATGGGGTTCAGGGCATCCGACATCATCTCGCTCCGTTTTACAGACATAGACTGGAAGCAGCGTAGCATCAGCATCATTCAGAAGAAGACCGGAAAGTCCCTTACAATGCCGATGCCCGTCAGGACAGGAAACATCTTGTTCCGCTATATAAGGGACGGGAGGCCCAGCAGCAGCTCGCCGTATATTTTCATCCGCCACGAGGCACCATACGACGGGGTACAGCGTGGCGTATGCCGGAGCGCATTGAGGCGATTCATATCACCCGGTGACAGCAATGGCTGCAGCTTCCACAACGTGCGGAAAACGTTTGCGACGAACCTGCTTGCGGGCAATGTCAACGTCGAACTGATTTCGGATTCGCTTGGGCATTCCACCGACGGAACCGTCCACAAGTACCTCTCTCTGGATGAGGGACGCATGCGGATGTGTCCACTGTCCCTTGCCGAGGCAGGCATCCCTTACAAAGGAGGTGCCTTCCATGCATAAAGAGTACGAATACAAAAGCGTTTTCTCAAAAAAGATAACCGAATACATTCGTTCCCGTCGGGAAGCAGGATTCATGTTTGATAACCCGGCATACTGGCTGTTCCGGTTCGACAGGTTCTGCTGTGACCATAAGGTACAGGAGGATTCTGTTTCAAAGCAGCTTTTTGACTCATGGGCATCAAAAACTGCGTTGGAATCGAAAACCACACAATGCAACCGCCTGGAAGTGCTGAAAAACTTCAGTGTTTACCTTAACGCGGTCGGGATATCCTCATATGTCCCGGGGAGCCTGCCAAGGCCGGAGAAAACGGTGCCTTACCTGATGACGGATAACGACATCAAGGAGTTCTTTGAACAAGTCGACCTTTATGATACATGTACAACGAAAGATTCATTTAAGCGAATGGCAGGGGAATACAAGGTACTGTTCCGCCTGATATACTGCTGTGGCCTCCGCAATAATGAGGCATGCTCCCTTAGGACTAAAGACGTGGACATTCCCGGGGGAATCATCACCATCTATCATTCCAAGGGCAGAAAGGACAGGGTCGTATACTTGTCAGATGACTTACGAACCCTGTGTTCGGACTACATTGGCTGGCTGTATGACTTAGAAGGCTCCTCTCAGGAATGGTTTTTCCCGGGACGGGATGTAAGCACACATATCCCGAAAACATCCGTAGACAGGAAGTTTAATGAATTTTGGAATGCAACCAGATCCTCTGCATCCTGCGATAAAAAGCCTACCGTCCACTGCCTCCGCCACGCATACGTGATAAAGCGGATGAATTCGTGGATGGACGGGGATGTGCCGCTAAATGTGATGATGCCTTACCTGAGCAGCTACCTTGGGCACAAGGGACCAATGGAAACTCACTATTACTACCATCAGGTCGAAGATGCCTTCCGTACCATAAAGCGCAAGGACGAAGTTTCCTCCCGCGTGATTCCGGAGGTGCAACATGAAGAGTAAAGATCTTGACAGGCTGTTTTTCTCCAGGACAAGGGATTTTTTAGATGGTTACCTGATGTCGCAGTGCAGCCGCAGCCCGCATACAGTGAAGGCATACCGGGACGCACTCACGGTATTCAAGCGCTACGTCATGTCGGCCGGCTTTTCCATACGGACATTTGGGTTTGATGACTGCACCAGAGACTTCTTGTTTGGGTTTATGGAATACCTCCAGGAGTCCGGTTACGAAAAGTCATCCTGCAACCAACGTCTTGCCGCAATAAAGGCCTATATGTGGTATGTGGCGGATGGGGATGTCACATGGCAGCAAAACGCACTCATGGTGTCAAGAGTGCCGTTTCTGAGAAATCCCGAGAAAGAAAAGGATATCCTCAGCGAAGAGTGCCTTAAAACACTATTCTTAGCACCCGGGAGCAGTAAGCGCGGGATACGCGATGCAACAATCATGATAACGCTTTATGATTCTGCGATCCGCATTAGCGAGCTTCTCAGCCTGAAACTGTCCGATGTGAACCTGCAAAAGGATTGCCCATATCTACGGATCCAAGGCAAGGGCGATAAGGAGCGCATTGTATCCGTGTCTGACAATGCCGCCGGGCATCTTAAGAACTATATGCAAATTTACCACGGCATGGACGCCCCTGAGACGAATTATCTGTTCTATAGTGTCATACATGGGCGGCCGCATAAGATGTCTCCAGGCAACGTAGCACGAATAATCAATAAATATGCGGACCAGATCAGGGATGAATGCCATGATCTCCCCGACAGGGTGCACCCGCATATGTTCCGCCGTACAAGGGCGACAAACCTGTACCAGAGCAATGTTGAGCTGGAACTGGTTTCAAGGATCCTGGGCCACGCATCGACCCAGACCACGAGAATTTATGCCAAGCCATCCCTTGAGATGCTTAAGGACGCCATAGACAAAAGCAATCCTGAGCTGAATGCAGAGGAACCTCTATGGCCCGATGATGAAGATGAACTCGCAAAAATCTGCGGTTTAAGGTAAAATGTTATCCTCATCTTTATCAATGAATACATCGCATTTAACCAGACTTTTGATAAAGATGAGGATAAAAATATCGTGTGTATAATGCTGCATTATTATCCATGGGTACATCCGGATCATCCAGAAACACCTTAAGGTACCTTTCCTGATTTATGCTGTATGTTATCGCCGCTCTCGTCTTCTCGCTCGATATCTTTGCATTCTCATATTTATGTATGTATGCGAAATAAGCCTCAACCAATGGCCTTACCACCAGCTGCCTCTCCTTATGGCGCTTCTTTGAAGGTAATTCCTTTAACTTTTTCTCCTCCCTCGAGATCGCCTGTATCAGCTTTACCGCATCATGGGCTATCGTCTTTTCCTTAGTCCCTTCTGCGGCTTCCTCCGCCTCAAAAAACTTCCTTCTCGCATGTGCAAAGCATCCTGCTATCTTCAGGTCTTCCAGCTCTTTTTCTATGTTATGATATACCTGATATCCGTCAGTAACGCATATGCCCTTATAATCTTTTAAGAATTCTCTCGGATGTTTCTGTTCCCTGGTCTTTTGGTATTCATAAAGGACTATCTTTATGTCTTTCTCGAACTCTCCGCTTAAATACACCCACATGCTGCTCTTTGCCCCGGTATCCCTTCCGTCCTTATTTACCTGACAGAAGGTCTCGTCCGCCTGTATCACGGGGCATTCCGAAAGCATCCTCTTCTTCATGTGATCCCATACCAGTGAAAGATATCTTTCCGTAACTTTGATCGTCCACCCCGATATATCCTGTGAAGATATACTGGCTCCGCATTCCGCAAACGTGCCGGTCTGACGTTCATACGGCACGGCATTTGCATATTTGGCTGTCATGGTCGCTGCAACTATGTTTGCACTGGCAAGCGAATTCCTTATGAGCTTTTTCGGATGATCCGCCCTTACAATCTTTTCGCTCTCATTACCGGCATATACATGTATCTGCTTTTCAAGTATGGACACTCTTGCCGGTACAAATCTATACTCATACTGCTTCTGCAGCGGAAGCTCTTTATAACCCTCATCAGCAAAAACTTCCTTTAATTCTTCTTCCGACATCTTATACTCTTTTATCTCATGCGGCAGTACATCTATATCCTTCTTTCTCGGATACTCGGAGGGCTTCTTCTTTCTCTTCTTTACTTTGACTTCCGTCTCATCATCATCGATGTAATCATCGGGGATATCTTTATTCTCATCAAAATACTCTTCAGCCTGATTGAAGATATTTATCACACCGTCAATCTCCTCAAACGAAAGCTGCCCCTCTGTCTCCGCTTTTTCCGAGGAGCGTCCGAAGCGCTTCCTGTTTGACAAAACAACCTCCTCCAAGACCTTCTGGAGCTTTTCGTTCAGCTCTTCCACCTGCTTTGAGAGCTTCTCGTTTTGTTTTGAAAGCTTCTCCGTTTCCGCCTTGTGCTTTTGGATCATCTGACGGATATGGGCGTCATGTTCTTCGTCCTTGCGCATATATGTAAACACCATGCGCACCAGCGTATCATGGTCATACTCCGCTATCTCGTCATATTTATTCAATTCTTCAGCTGTGGTTTTTGTCTTTTTCATATCCTGATTTCTTCAAATCCCTGATATATCTATAATACCATATTTTCAGTATTTATGCCACTTCCCATCCTTTGCCGGTTCGTCATTCTGCCTATTGTTTTAAGCCGCATTTTTATTATTCTGTACCCCTTTTTATATTGTCTCATTTTTTGCCATGATTTATTTTTTATCCTTCCATAGGGCAGCTTCAGCCGTTTTATCCTAATTTAATAAAGCCCCGCAGCCGTGGCTGCAAAGCCTTATCAAAAGTTTTTTATTTTCTACGTTCTGCACAATGCCTGATGTCTTTTCCCGACACGCTATGCAACGTATTCCGGTTTTACCTTCCGTATCGTTACCTTCTGTTCGACGGATAACCCGCTCATAAGATCCTTAAACTGCTTCTTTGTGAGCTTCAATACATCCTCTCTGCATTTAGGCCATTGGAAATATCCGTCTGAAAGCCTCTTGTACAGCATCAGGTATCCGTCCTCTTCCCATACCAGCCCCTTTATCTTGTTGTGTCTTCTGCCACAGAACAAAAACAGGGTATCGGTCACATACGGTGTGGTGTCTATAAGACCATCCACTATTGCTGCCAGGGAATCTATTCCTTTTCTTAAATCCGTATTATTTCAGAACTAGAATAATACGGATTATCCGAGAAGAATTATTATTCGAGAAGTTTAGGACAAAGTCTTGTGACTTCTGATCTATTATGGATTCTTTTCGAATAATGATAATGCCGATACCTTTATTGCATAAAACTACAATAAAGGAGGTATTACCATTATGCATGAACAGAATTATTCATTTGCGGAACTAAAGGAAGCGCTTCTAAGAAAGCTGGGTGCTCGAGGCTGTACGCCTATAACCATTACGGGCTATAGGTATTTATGCAACAGTATCTTTAAGTGGTTGTCAGATAATGGCTTTGATCGCTATACCGAGGAATCAGGCGACCGGTTTTTACGGTGTTATCAGTCTGAGCATGGGCAAAATCAGTACTATTTTGCCTTGCGAACGACTGCTCAAAGACTGAATGACATATTGAAGGGATCGTGGTCTGATGTGCATTCTGATAAAGGCAAACACTTTTGCCTGCCAGATGCATTCGCAGAAATCGTTGACCGTTACTGTAGCTGGAATGAAAGTACTGGGCACGCTTCTGGAACTGTTAGGAATAAGAGATATGCTATATCCTGGTTTCTGGATGAACTCTCAAAACAGGACTGCAAATCTCTCGATGTACTGTCTCCCGCATGTATTGCACACGCTTGCTTAAGAATAACTAATCACAGCCTTTGGGGTGAAATCAGACTGTTTTTAACATATCTTACAGAGTTTGAGGGTGTAACATCGGATTATTCAACAATAGTGCCTCATTATAGTAAACCGTATGTCATCCCAATCGTCTATTCTGTTGAAGAGATAAAGAGAATAGAAGAAACTGTAGATACCAGTACTGTTTTAGGAAAACGTGATTACGCAATGATTCTTCTTGCGTCGAGAATGGGCATGCGCTCCAGTGATATTGTGAGCTTGACGATTGAGGATGTGCTGAACAAAACTGACTTGGATATCATTCAGAAAAAAACTGGAAATGTACTCCACCTTCCTTTGATCAGTGAAGTGAGATTAGCCATTGACGATTATTTATCAGTTAGAATGGAGTCAATGACAAATATGGTGTTTATAAACACTTATGCTCCGTACAATCCAATAACAACTGCTACTTTCAGAGCTGCATTGAGCAAATATATCAGTCTTTCTGGTATTGATTCTGGAAATCGTAAAAGAGGTCCTCATTCTCTCAGGGCATCGTTGGCCAGCTCCATGGTCAATGATGAGATAAGCTATGAAACTGTAAGAAAGGTGCTGGGGCACAGTTCAAATAATGCAATTAAGCATTATGCCCGTATAGATATCGAGAATCTAAGAAAATATAGCTTAACACCGCCGCCACCTTCCGATAGATTTTCTGATTTCCTGCATGGGGAGGTGGAATAAGATGGCAGAGTTCAATTCAGTTTTTCGTGAAGAAATATCAATGTATCTCTCTGTAAGGGAGGCAGAACTTAGTCATGAGGCATATAGACACTATAGAAGAACCATGATTTTGTTTGATGAATATCTTTGCAGGCTCAACTATGCTGATAAGGAAATATCTGAATCAGTAATCGAATCATGGATTAGAGAAGTCAGCGCAGATATCTCAATTAATACATCAAGCCAGCACGTGCATTACATCAGACAACTCTTCCTGTTCCTGGCAGATTTAGGTTATAAATGCTTTATCCCAAGAACACTTGCGACCCGTGATACTTATGTTCCATATCTTTATTCAGATGAAGATATAGAAAAAATCTTTGCTGTTGCAGACTCATTAAGGATTTCAAAGTCAAGAAAAAACAAGTTTGCAGAAAAAGAAATGCCATTGATATTGCGCTTGCTATACTGCTGTGGGCTACGTGTTGGAGAAACGGTATCCATAAAAGTGGGAGACCTGGATTTTGAAAGAAACTTGATTATTCTTAGGGGTACAAAAAAGTACAAACAACGCTTGGTTCCCTTTGGAAAAGATTTGGCAGAAATCATTTACAGATACTGTATTGGCATGGGTATACTGAATGATTCAGATGCATATTTATTTCATTAATGGTACACGGTACCAACGTTGCCCAACGTTGCCCTGCGCAGGATTATAGAGGGTTATCTGTCCCGCATCTGCCTTGTTCATGATCCTTAATCACGCTTGACAGCATTCTTTCCCTGTGGGAGACAAGGGCTCGGAATCCCAACGCTCCCACACTAATCAATCTTTGTCCGCTATCAACACCCCTGTGAGAGTCCAAATCCAAGCCTACATCACTTGATAATCTGCTGGAAGAGAAGCGCGTCATAATCCCCTCAGATGTCCACAGATGCGTCAGGAGAAGTAGTAATAATCTGCCATGCGAGAAAAATGCTGAAGAGGTAACTCCCTCCAAACACCTGACCAGCACTCTTCGGACCGCGTACATACCCATCCCTTTCCATCACTTCCAGGTACCGTTCTAATGCCAGCTCAACACTGCTCCTTGTGATGCTCTGTCCCTTCTCCCTTGTACTTATGATCAGTTCAGATGTTTCCTCCCCTGTCCGGGAACTCCTTTTCAGTTCATACTTAAACGCCGTCGCCCCAGTCCTGTTTCTCCCCCTTCCAGCCGTCACGAATTCAAAGCCCTGAAACAGTTCTATCGCCTTCCATAAAGCCTCACGCCATGAAACCCCATCAACAGCAGTACCTCTCGCTCCACC
>JAFUVF010000002.1 GCA_017483735.1 Lachnospiraceae bacterium
ACCCGGAAGGACGGCAACCATATCAACGACGGTATATCAGATGTGGCGGACCGGTAATGATGTGCTGGCACTTAAATGGGTGCTGATCAATATAGCTATTTCAATGGTCATCCTTATGGCGATCAATGTCGTGGAAGGCCGGCAGATAAATGTGAGAATAAAAGGAAGAGTATGATGAATGTGGATCACAGGGAAGCAATCAGGCTTCTTACAGACAGGGCTGACCGGATAGGAACACAGAAATTAGATATTCAAAACGCTTTCGGAAGGATCCTTGGCGAGGATGTTACGGCCTGTGAAAACGTGCCGTCGTTTGACCGTTCTCCTTATGACGGATATGCGTTTATGGCCTCCGATACCAAAGGAGTATCTCCGGATCATCCGGTAACGCTTGCTGTAATCGAAAACATCAAAGCCGGGCAGATGCCGCAGCATAAGATCACACGCGGCACCGCCATCCGCCTGATGACGGGGGCTCCGATACCGGAAGGTGCGGATGCCGTATGCAAATACGAGGATACGGAATATACGGACGAAGCTGTCACGATAAAACGGAGCTACAGCTCCGGTGACAATATCATTACGGCCGGAGAGGATATCAAAAAGGGGACGTTAATCGCACGGAAAGGATATCCGGTGGATGCCGGGATTTCCGGAACTCTTGCCTCGCTCGGCATTTTGTCCGTCAGCGTGTACAAAAGACCGGTTGCCGGACTGATAACTACCGGCGATGAAGTGACGGAACCCGAAGATGAACTGCTTCCCGGAAAGGTCAGAAACTCCAACCGCTATATAATATCCGCAGCCCTAAAGAACATAGGTATTGATACGGTCTTTCTCGGACATGCAAATGATACGACAAAAGATATCTCAGAGCTTATCACACAAGGGGAAGCATCTTGTGATATTATTATCTCCACCGGTGGAGTATCTGTGGGGGACTATGATCTTGTTCCGGATGCTATGGAGGAATGCGGATTTAAGATCCTTGTAAGAGGAGTTATTATGAAACCGGGGATGGCGTGTGCATACGGGATAAAGAACAATAAGCTTATGCTGGCGCTTTCGGGTAATCCCGCATCATCTCTTACAAACCTTCAGTGCATATGTTATCCCGCACTGAAAAAAATAGCCGGATATGCCTCTTATGATCATGAAATTCTTCGATTTAAGCTGGGTACGGATATCTTAAAGGCCGGGGGACAGGGTGTACGCTTTGTCAGGGGACGAAGTGTGATACGTGAAGGACAGTTGTATCTTGACACTCCCTCGGCACAGGGAAATGTCGTTATAAGCAGTGCCGTTTTGTGTAATGCATACGGGATACTGTCCGGCCTGAAAAGTCCCGTGACAAGCGGAACATATATCGACGGGTTTTTCGTCTGAAAGGATATGAGAATGGGAATGGAGAAAGTTAAGGTAGAGGATGCGGCAGGTCTTTCGCTGTGTCATGATATCACAGCCATGGTTCCCGGATTTAAGGGTGCCCTGTTCAAACGGGGTCATGTGATACAGAAAGAGGATATTAAACAGCTTCTTGATATAGGCAAAAAGAATGTTTATGTCGGGGATATCGGACAGGGGATGCTTCATGAAGAAGACTGTGCACGAAGACTTGCCGGCATGATACAGGTTTCGGGTGCGCATTATGAAGGACCGTCTGAAGGAAAGATGATGCTCATCAGTGATGCTCGAGGAATGCTTCGGGTAAACAGAAAGCTTCTTGATGCCATCAACCTCATAGGGGATATCACGATAGCCACAATGCCGGATCACAGCAGGATTGAAGCCGGAGACAGGCTCGCTTCCATGAGGATAGTTCCGCTCTTTACGCAGGAAAAACAGATACAGGAAGCCGAAAAACTGTGTAAGGACAGACCGCTTATCGAGCTTCTTTTGTACAGGGAAAGGACCGCAGGTATTATCATTACGGGATCTGAAATCTATAACGGGAGGATCCGGGATCGTTTTGAACCGGTTGTAAGAAAGAAGCTGTCTGATTTCCCGGGATGTATCCTTGATGTGAAGATATGCGATGACGATATGGATATGATCATTTCATCAGCAAGAGAGCTTCTGGATCGGGGAGCCGATTTTCTGATATTTACAGGCGGGATGTCAGTGGACCCTGACGATCTGACGCCCGGAGCCATAAAGCGTCTCGGCGCGGATATCATCAGCCACGGAGTTCCGGCGCAGCCCGGAAATATGACGCTTTGTGCATACCTTAACGATATACCGATACTCGGAGTACCGGGAGCGGCGATCAGCCTTCCGACCACGATCTTTGATGTGCTGCTTCCGCAGATATTTACAGGGCTAAAGCTTACAAAGCAGGACCTTATCAATCTTGGAGAAGGCGGTCTGTGTCGTATGTGCACGACCTGTCATTTTCCTAATTGTTCCTTCGGAAGATACTGATGGTGGTGGCAAAGATGGATAATAATAATACCGATAACAGGATAGTATTTGCGCTTTCAGGGTTTTCGGGAAGCGGAAAAACAACTCTTATTGAAAAGCTGATACCGATATTTAGGGGCAGGGGCTATCATGTTGCTGTCATCAAGCATGATGCCCATGATTTTGAGATTGATAAGGAAGGGAAGGATACTGAAATGCTCGCAGATTGTGCAGGGGCTGATATAGTTCTTATAGAAGGCTACAGGGACTCTGACATCAAAAAGCTTGGGGTTGCAAGTAGTGATACCGGATACGAACTTCCCGGGCCGGCAGATGATTTTGAGGCGATCGTAACAGATGATCCTTCGCATTTTGATAAAGTTACCGACAAACCAGTGTTTGACCGGAATGATGTGAGATCGATCGCAGACTGGATGCTCCCGGCATTTACCCATTTTGATGATGAAGGAAATGCCCGGATGGTGACGGTAGCGGATAAGGATGTTACGCACCGTAGTGCAACGGCAGGAGCAAGAGTGCTGGTAAATCCCCATACATTTGAACTTATAAAGCAGGGCCGGATAAAAAAAGGAGACGTTCTTACAGTCGCACAGGTGGCCGGGATTATGGGAGCCAAGAGAACCCCTGATCTGATCCCGATGTGCCATCCGGTAATCATTGACGGTGCGGATGTAAAGCTTTTCCTTAATGAAAAAGACAATGCGGTAGAGATAAAGGCCACAGTCACATGTACCGGCAGGACCGGGGTTGAGATGGAAGCGATAACGGCATGCTCGGTCGCAGCGATGACAGTTTATGATATGTGTAAAGCCGTTCAGCGGGATATAGTACTGACCGATATATGCCTTTTAAGCAAATCCGGAGGTGTTCACGGAGATTATATCAGACCGGATAAAGAGCCCATTTCCGCCGGTGTCAGTATTTCCAATATACTTTAGTCTGGTATAGTCACTATGATTTTCGTTCCGCCGCCGTCCCCCGGCGTGATTACAAGGCTTCCGCCGCACATCATTTCGAGTCTTTGTCTGATGTTGGCAAGCGCAATGCCCGGCTCTTTTGTTTCGTCGGGATCAAAACCACGCCCATTGTCTGTGACAACGATCTTGCTGCCGGAATCCGTCTTTTCTGTCAGAATTGAAATGCGAAGAGGTCCGGTATACGGGTCCCTGCCGTGTTTGACGGCATTCTCCACGATGGGCTGCAGCGTCAGCGGCGGTATGCGGAAAAAGGTGTGCGGCGTGTCGTAATCAATAAGCAGAGTGTCCTTATACAGAGCCTGTTCCACTGCAAGGTAGGCGTGCGTGTGTTCCAGCTCCGAAGAAAAAGGAATCATTTCAGCATTTGCGATGGCGGTAAAGTTTTTGCGAAGATAGGTGGTAAAATCCAGCGTGACCTGCTGCGCCAGATCGGGATCCTGCTTGCAGAGATAGTAGATACTCATCATGGTATTGTAGATGAAGTGCGGTCTCATTTGGAGAACCATGATATCCGCACGCTGATTGGCAATTTCTATTTTCTGACTGGCAATCTTTTGCTGGCGGTTCAAATCCTGCTCAATCTGATCGGCAAGTACGAAGCTGTACATAGACAGACCGGAGAGAACGTAGCTGATGTCAAGCAACAGGAATGCGTCAACGAAAAGCAGTATTATCATTGCGATCGACACCGGCACCAGAGCAATGAGAAAGCTTAAGAATACCTTGTGGGGAAGCAGCCTTCGGCGACGTAACGTTCCTATAAAATTGATAATCAGGATTCCAATCAATGGCAGCGGAAGAAGCGGGTACAGAGGACCGCGGTAATACTGCCAGTCAGGCGTGACATACCATAACCCATCTATAATCAGGGTGCTTGCAAGCATCAAGCAATATATGACCATAAGGACAATGACAGCCTTCAGAAGCCTGCTGTGCAGAATGCTCTCGCCGCAGTAATGAAGCAGATAAACCGTAAGCATTGGCAGGGGCAGCATAAGGAACAGGCTTCCAGCAATCATTTCGGTATATATGGCGATACCCGGTGCGTGATAATGGTATAAAGCTGTTTCGGTCAGGGAGGAGAGACAGCACAGGGCAAAAACGATAAAATAGCTTCTGAAAAAGCGCCTGTTCCACCGATCCATCCCGGGGATGACAGTGCTGAACCAAATGACTATCATGCTTAGCATAAGTGCCGCACTGATAATGGACCCCCATAAGTAATTGCTCAAGCCGTTCACTTGTCACTACCTCCCACACAGAATGGGTAACGCAGCTTTCTTAACTGCTCCTTTATGCCCTCATGGGTAAGAGGTTTGAGAATAAAGCCGCTGGCCTCAGTCTTCCAGGCATCATAGGAGTAGTCAATGAAAGCAGTCAAAAACAGGATGTTTGTAAAGGGATAGATTTTGAGCAGCTCACTGCAAAGGTCAAATCCGCTGGACGTTCCCAGTTCAATATCCAGAATCGCCAGATCAATCCGGTTTATTTTTGCATATTCAATCGCTTCCGTCGGCCAGATAAAGCCCGCAATCGTCGCATTTGGCAGGACATCACTCAAAACAGACATACCCCCGGTAAGGATAATCTCGCTGTCGTCCACCATAATGACATTGGGATTTTTTTCGCTCTGAGCCACAAGCTGTAAAAGCGTGTTAGCGTCCACTCCAAGGCATTTGGCGAGGCGGAGTACCATCACAGCGTCCGGCAGGCGTCTGCCACATTCCCAATTTGCGATGGTGGAAGGATTGACAAACATCTGCTTTCCAAGCTGTTTCTGTGAAAGTCCTTTTTTTTCTCTCAGCTTCCGCAGGTTTTCCCCAAATGTAAATTCCATCGCAAAACTCCTCCATATACGAATATGATAACCGTTTGTTGTGTCACAGGCAATCTGAATTTATAAACTTAAGAGTTTTCAATCTGAAAACTCCCCTTGTATCCGTTTTTGAGCTGGTGCAAAATAGGTATATGTCGTTTCGGAACTGGGGAACGGAGACTGGCAAAAAGCGAAAAGAAAGGAGTTTTACAGCATGAAGGAAAACGTGATCATAGTAAAGTGCGAGGTGCCCAGTGAAGCCTATCAGATGTTGACAACGCTTAGGAATAAGCCGGAAGATGAGGGCTATAAGATTTCTCACGGGGCTCTTGTTAAAAAGAATGCCGGAGAGCTTACTTTGGAAGATGGCTTTGTGGCTGAGGATGAGAAAGGAAGAGGCTGGACCGGGGGTCTGATCGGCGGTCTGGCGGGGCTATTAGCCGGTCCCGTGGGGATGTTAGTGGGCATAGGAGCCGGAGTATTGCTCGGCAATGCTGCGGATGAAAAGAATGTGGAAGAGGTTGCGCTGCTTTTAAAAAAAGCAGGCGAAGACATTGAGGACGGGGATACCGCTCTTCTTTTGATGGCGCAGGAGCAGGATGAGGCTGCTTTGGATCAGGCGTTTGGTGATTTGAAGATATCCACTATGCGTGTGGAGGCCAAACAGATCGCTGACCAGCTCAAAGCGGCAGAGGAGCTGCGCAAGGCAACAGAGAGGATGGAGGCTCTGTACGGAGAAAACAAACGGATTACCGATGGCGATTATGATAAGGCGCTGGCGGTAAAGTGCATAAACGGCACCTTCGTCGGAAAGAAGGAGGGGGATGTCATTGCATTCAAGGGCATTCCTTTTGTGGGAAAGCAGCCGGTGGGAGAGTACCGCTGGAAGGCTCCGGTAGACTGTGTGGCTGATGACGGCGTATATGAGGCGTACTATTACGGAAAAATCCCCCGCCAGATCGGGGGTGTTGGGCAAATGGGTTCCCTTTATCCGCAGAGTGAAGAGTGCCTGCATCTGAACGTATGGACGGCGGCAGAGCGGGGCGCGAAAAAGCCTGTCATGGTATGGATCCACGGCGGAGCTTATGAAATCGGTTCGACGGCGGAACCCAGAGAGGACGGTGCCAGCTTCGTCCAGGAAAATCAGGATGTCATCCTTGTTTCCATCGAGTATAGGATGAATGTTTTCGGCTTCCTCCATCTGTCCCATCTGCCGGACGGCGGGGATTATCCGGATGCGGCGAATCTTGGACTGATGGATCAGATACAGGCGCTTAAGTGGGTGCATGAAAATATTGCTGCATTTGGCGGCGACCCCGACAATGTGACCATATTCGGACAGTCCGCCGGCGGCGGAAGCGTAAGCCTCCTTCCGTTGGTTGAAGGGTCGCACAAATATATCCGGCGCGTCATTGCCCATAGCGGTAATCCGTCCCTGTGCCAGTCCACAGAGCAGTCTATTGCCTGTACGAATAAGGTGATGGATGCACTGGGCTGCAAGACGGTTGCTGATCTGCAGAAGGTGGATACAGACGAGCTTTTGATGACGGCATCGGAGCTTTTGTGTATGCGTACATGCCCGGAGCGTGACGGAAAATACCTGCCTTTAGATACTTACGAGGCTTACGCAAACGGCGCAGCAAAGAATATTGATATCATGCAGGGCTGTACCAAGGATGAATTCCACTATTTCGTCCTGGGCTGGGGCGTTGAAGGATTTGGCGCATGGTGCGACGAGCGCAAGGCGGAGAAGCTGGCCCAGCTGACAGACGAAGAGAAGGCGCTGGTTGAGAGCTTCTGCAAGGATGTTAAGGTGGAGGATGGATTTGAGAAGTCTTCCCGATTGCTTGATCAGATTTGGTTCAATGCGCCGCCTTTTAGGACGGCTGAGCTTCAGACCAAAGCCGGCGGCAAATCCTACAACTATTATATTACGGTGGAATCATCCCTGCCTCATGTGAAAAGCGGGCATGCCATTGAGCTTTCCACCATATTCAATCATCCTGAGGAGACCTTCGTCACAGGGAGACAGTTTGATAAGACCTTCGGGAAGATTATGCGGAGGATATGGGTTCAGTTTGCCAAAACCGGCAATCCCTCCCTTGCGCCTGATCAGTCTCCTGACGGAGAGGCAAAGTATTGGCCGTTGTATGATACAAAAGACAAATATGTAATGGTCTTTGACGAATCCAATGTCCATGCTCAGAAGGAGGAGGAACTGCACATTGTAGATTGGGACAGGACTTATTTCCTGACAAAATATTATGTACTCTGATACCATAAAACGAAAGGAGAATATTAAAATGAGTATGGAGAATAATACACCGGGTGTTACAAGTGACGAGGATGTAGTAAAAAAAGCAGCAGAGAGAATACTGGCGCTGTATGGGGAGAACAAAAGGATTACTGACGGAAATTACGACAAGTCGCTGGCGGTGAAATGCAAAAACGGCACCTTTGTCGGCAAGAAGTCAGGAAGTGTCATCGCTTACAAGGGCATTCCCTTTGTAGGAAAGCAGCCGGCAGGAGACCTTCGCTGGAAAGCTCCTGTGGACTGTGTGCCGGATGACGGCGTTTACGAGGCTTACTACTTCGGCAGGATCCCCCGTCAGGAGGGAAGCATCGGTCAGGTGGGATCGTTTTACCCGCAGAGTGAAGAATGCCTGTTTCTGAATGTATGGAAGGCTGCAGACCAGAATACGAAGAAGCCTGTCATGGTCTGGATCCACGGCGGCGCTTTTGAGATCGGCTCGACGGTTGAACCCAGAGAGGAGGGCACCAATTTCATACAGGAGAATCCGGATGTCATCCTCGTTTCTGTCGAGTATAGGCTGAATGTTTTCGGCTTCTTCCATCTGTCCCATCTGCCGGACGGAGCAGACTATCCGGATGCACAGAATCTGGGACTCTTAGATCAGGTAATGGCACTTAAGTGGGTCCATGAGAATATCGCAGCCTTTGGCGGCGATCCCGACAATGTGACGATCTTTGGCGAATCTGCAGGCGGCGCAAGCGTGACATTGCTTCCGTTAATTGATGGTGCCCAGAAATACTTCCGGCGCGTCATTGGCGAGAGCGGCACTCCTGTCTTTACGCGGTCTACGGAGGAAGCTATTGCCTGCACGAATGAAGTGATGGAGGCTCTCGGCTGCAAAACCGTGGCCGATCTGCAGAAGGTTGATGTGGAAAAGCTTTTACAGGCAGCAGGAATCGCACTCAACCTGCGCACTTGGGCAGAACGGGACGGAAGAACCGTGCCTCTGGATCCCTATGAGGCTTACGCAGAAGGGGCTGCAAAGAATATAGACCTTCTCCAGGGCTGCAACAAGGATGAAATGGGTTATTTCGTATGGGGCTTTGGACTGGATGCCTGGAATGCATTCGCCGCTGACCGTAAGGCAAATAAACTGAGCCAAATGACAGCGGATGAGAAAGCACTGGCGGAGAGCTACTGTAAGGATGCGAAGGATGTAAGCCCTGAATACAGCAGCGACACCCGTTTCATCGATCAGCTTGCGTTTATCGCACCGCTGTTTAGGATGTCGGAGAATCAGACAAAAGCGGGTGGCAAGGCCTACACCTATTTCTTCACGCCGGAATCCGGTACACCTTTGATCCGCAGCGGACACGGTATCGAGCTTGCGGTTGTATTCAATCATCCGGAGGAAACTCTCGTCAGCGGAAGGGCATTTGATGAAACCTTCTGTAAAATCCTGCGCAAGATGTGGGTACAGTTTGCAAAGACCGGCAACCCGTCCCTTACGGCGGATATTTCTCCCGACGGCAAGGCAAGAGAATGGCCGCTGTATGATCTTAAGGATAAGCAGCTGATGGTCTTTGATGAGCATGATGTTCATGTGGAGAAGGAGTCCGAGAGAAAGCTCCTGGATTGGGAGAGAACCTGTTTCATGACAAAATATTATACCATCTGATAGTTACCGCAATTTCGGTATGTTTGTGTTCCCTCCGCCCTCTAAGCGGGGGGAATATCAGATAACGAGGAGAACAATTTAGAAGTCAAGCATTGACCAGGAGGATATATAATGAGTAATATGATAGATCTTATGGCATCTAATATGTCTGAAGAGAAGCTGAAGGCTTTGAATGAAGCGAAGGAAAGGGTGAGAGCCCGCTACGGTGAGAACAGGCGGATCACCGACGGCAATTATGACAAGGCATTTGCGGTAAAGTGCGTCAATGGCACCTTCGTAGGCAAAAAGACCGATACTGTCATTGCGTATAAGGGAATCCCGTTTACCGGCAAGCCCCCTGTCGGAGAGCTTCGCTGGAAAGCGCCCGTGGAATATGCCCCGGACGACGGAATATATGAAGCGTATTACAATGCAAAGAGCCCTCTCCAAAACGAGGACATCAGCGAGGGCGGGTCGCTTTATTATCAGAGCGAGGACTGCCTGTATTTAAATATTTGGAAGGCGGATGAGGCATCCACCGGGAAAAAGCCGGTCATGGTCTGGATCCACGGCGGCGGTTATTCCATGGGAGCCACGGGCGATCCTCTGTATGATCTGCACAATCTCGTAGAGGAAAACCCGGAGGTCATCGCCATCTCCATAGAGTACAGGGTAGGCATTTTCGGCTATGTCCACCTGTCCCACCTGCCGGACGGCGGCGACTATCCGGATGCGCAGAATTTAGGTCCTATGGATCAGATGATGGCGCTCAAGTGGATACATGAGAATATTGCCGGTTTCGGCGGAGATCCTCACAATGTGACAATTTTCGGCGAGTCTGCCGGCGGCGGGAGCGTGACGACTCTTCCTCTGATCAAGGGCGCTAATCAGTATATCAAAAGGGTCATCGCTCAGAGCGGTGCCCCCTCAATCACGGTATCTACGGAGGAAGCCATCGAGTGTACGAACGATGTAATGGAGCTGCTTGGCTGCAAAACCGTTGCGGAGCTTAAGAAGGTCGATGTGGAAAAGCTTTTGCAGGCATCAGCGGTAACGGACTTACTCATAGGCCCGGAGAGAGACGGGAAATACCTGCCGCTTGACCCCTATGAGGCCTATGCCAAAGGTGCGTTGAAGGATATCGAGCTCCTTCATGGCTGCAATAAGGATGAGATGAATTATTTCGTGTATTTCATGGAGCCTGATGCCTTTGAAATTTGGGCGGCAGACCGCAAAGCAAAGAAGATTGCTAAGCTACCGGTTGAAGACAGGGAACGGGTTGAGAGCTTTTTAAACAGCGCAGAGGGAGAAGCATATGAAAAAGACAGCAGGTTGTTCAGTCAGCTCTGGTTCAATGCGGCGCACATCAGACTGTCTGAGGCACAGACAGAGGGCGGCGGCAAGTCGTACACCTATTATTTCACGCCCGAATCCAGTTTGCAGTATATGAAGTGCGGACATGCGACTGAGCTTGCCTCCGTGCTTAAGCATCCGGAGGAAAACGACTGTACGGGCAGGGTCTTTGATGAAACATTCTCTAAGATTATGCGTAAAATGTGGGTTCAGTTCGCAAAAACCGGCAACCCGTCGCTTTCTGCGGACATTTCCCCGGATGGCAAGGCGCACGAGTGGCCGCTCTACGACCGAAAGGAAAGACAGGTGATGGTATTCGACGAATTCAATATCCATCCGGCAAAGGAATCAGAGGTTAAAATTGTTGACTGGGACAGAACCTATCCCCTGACAAAATATTTTTATCTTTGATAATAAAAGTGATATAATACGAATGGCGCAAGTCCGCTGTATTATTTAGAAAGGAGCTTTAGGCAATGAATCAAAAAACTTTTAAATCCGATCATCTTCTGCCAAAAGGATATGATGTAGTTAAAGACTACACGATACCGTTGGGGATTACCAATAAAGACTTAGAGGTAGAAGGATTAGAGCCGAAAAATGCCGAAAAACTGTCCATTGATGTTGCAACGGGAAAAGAAAAGCTGAACCTGTATGTTTTCCGTCCGGAGAATTGCAAGGACGGAGAGAAAACGCCGGTTGTTTATTTCATTCACGGTGGGGGCTATCTTTTAGGGAACACCTTCGCAGTCGAGTCAAAAATACAAGGTGTGGTAGATGGCATCAATGCAACGGTTATTTCTCCTGACTATACTCTTTCCATGGATCCTTCCTACAAATATCCCGTGGAGCTTGAAGAAGTATATGCAGGACTTCTTTATGTGTATCAACATGCAGATGAGTTGAATGTGGATAAGGATAATATCGTCATTGAGGGAGAGAGCGCCGGCGGAGGACTGGCCGCAAGGCTCGCTCTTTATAACCGGGATAAGGGAGAAGTACCTCTTAAGGGGCAGGTGCTGATCTATCCCATGCTGGACTACCGTACCGGCGGTGAAGATGATATTTACAAGAATGAATATGCCGGGGAGTTTGTCTGGACCAGAGAGAATAATGTCTTTGGCTGGGAGAAATTGCTTGCCGGACAAAAGAAGCAGCTTACCGATGAAGAAATGATCTATTTTTCGCCGGCGGCAGCAACGGTCGGACAGCTGAAGGGATTGCCTGAGACATTCATGATCGTCGGCAGCATAGATCTTTTCTGTGATGAAGATATGGACTATGCAAGAAAGCTTATGGAGGCAGGCGTTTTTACGGAGCTCCATGTAGAGCCCGGCGTTCCCCATGCTTATGAGGAGCTGGAGGTGACACCTCAGGCAGATCGCTTTTATGATCTGAGGGATCGTGCAACCGCAAGAATGTTGGGATTGGAATATAGTCCCAAAGCTTCCGGTGGTATAACCGGCTTCGGAGATTTTCTTAAGTATCTCTTTGGTATGTAAGCGTCCGGAATGGATGAATTGAAAAGAAGGGAGTAGTTCAAATGAGCATTAATGAGAATGGGAAAAATAAGGATGGCGCTGACCTTATCGTGTATGGCAGGATTTTCACTTCTGAAAATAATCAGATAGTGGAAGCATTTGCTGTAAAGGACGGCAGGTATATCTATGTCGGGGACAGAAAGGGAGCCGAAGAATTTATTGAAGACGGCAGGACTGAAATTCTGGATTATACAGGAAAGGGTCTCGTAATGCCTTCATGCGGAAACGGTCATGCGCATTATTCGATGGGATATGCCCTGCAATCCGTCGGTACGATAGTCGGGGGAGAGGACGATGCAGATAAATTCTTAAAGGAGATCCTGCCCGCTGCGGTAAAGAAGGCGAGGGAGACCGGGGCGACGACTGTATTTGGCTTCGGCTGGAATTATATGCTTTTCAAGGACAATATGCCCACCCGCAAACAGCTGGATGAAATATGCAATGATATTCCCATATACTTCGCAGACGAGGAAGGGCATAAGGGGCTGGTAAACACGCTTTGTCTGATCAAAGCCGGCATCATGAAGGAGGACGGAACCGTACTTCGGAAGGAAGTGCGGGGAGGTGAGATTGTGATGGGCGAGGATGGCACTCCTACCGGCTTCCTTAAGGAGCAGGCAGGAACCTTTGTGCGGTCATTCTTGGACAATGACAGACTCTATACCGTTGAAACAGCAAAGGAAAATATGCTTAAAATTCAGGAACAGCTATTGTCGGAGGGCTATACGATGTATACCGACGGCTGGGGCAACTATTTCTATAATGATCATTTCTATCAGGGTGCCCGTCAGGTAGACGAGGCCGGGGATATGCATTTTGTATTGGGCTTAAGCTATGAGATTGAAAGCTGGATGGACATAGATAAGGCATTGGCCGAGGCTGATGATGCAAGAAAGTACGCTTCAGCACACGTAGTGCCTAACTGGGTCAAGCTCTTTATGGACGGTACTGTGGAAGGCGGTACAGGCTTTGTGGATCCCTTATACCCTGACGGACATCAGGGTCTCGTCAACTGGACGGAAGAGGAAACGACGGATATTACCCGCAAGGCAAACGAAAAGGGCATGTCCATGCACATCCATACGATGGGAAACAAGGCGGTAAACCGTGCTGTCAGCGCATTTGTGGACGGCGGCAAGGATGAGCTGCGCAATACGATTGTGCACGTGCGTAACATAAGCGATGCGGATTTGAAGCGTATGAATGAGCATAACATCTATGCCACAGCGGGTATGCTTTGGCATAATATGCCGACCGGAATATCTGAGATATTGAAAACCATGGTTCCTGCGGGCATGGAGGACAAATCATATCCTATGAAGTCCTATTTTGATTATGGTGTCAATGTGTCCTCACACTCGGACTACCCGGCACTCAGCGGCTGCCCTGACGATCCCTTCGGCATTATGGAGATTGCGGTTACATGCGTTCACCCGACTGTGAAGGGAGAGCCCTGGTGGCATGAAGAGCACCTGACCCGCGAGCAGGCTCTCACGGCGCTGACCATAGGCTGCGCAAAGCAGATGTTCATCGAGGATGAAAGAGGGAGCGTCTGCGAAGGCAAATACGCTGATTTCCTCCTCGTCGACAAGGATGTGCTGTCCTGTCCGGAGGATGACATACACACTGCCAAACCTGCGGCTACATATTTTGAAGGGAAAAAGGTTTTCTCTGCGTAAAAATATCCGACATTTTTCCGGAAAATTATTGGGTTTGACATTCTGGAACATCCTATTGAATAGTGCTGAAATATTAAGAAGTAATATGTAACAGATATTGTCTGTATGTTTGAAAACGGTCAGTGGAGATGAATTTCTCCGCTGACCGCTTGTTTTTACTTTATAGGAAATTTCTCCTGACGGAGAAATCGCGTATTAAAAACGCCCATGCAAGACCGGGTACACAAAACCAGACTGTGGGTCAAAAGATATAGAATCCTTCTTCTCCATAATCATCGTCATCTTCTTCAGTTAGGAAGTAATGCATATCTTTCAATTAACGATCCAAGCCATCAATCTGATCCTGTATCGAGTTGACTGCTCATGAAGCACTTCGGAGACAACATAATATGGGGGCGGGATCACCACGCCGTTTCGGTGAACCAAGACCTTCCGGTCAGCCCCTATCGGTCGCCCGATATTGGTTTAAGCTAATGCTTCTTAAACACTCTTGTTAAGCGGCTTGGAAAAATTGCAAAATTTTCTGTAGATTTTCTGTGAAAATTTTGGCATATCCTCAACCTTTGGACACCGTGTCCAAAAGCCTATGCAGTATCACAGAATGTCGTTCAGTTGCCGTATCGTCCAATCACGGAACTATGCAACGGTGGATTGACCGCTCCTGACGGCATTCTTTCTTATTTTTGCTTCTTTCTTGAAGTCCTCGTAAGCTAATCGTACTTCGGAAACGCACTCTGAGGAGCAGTCAGCACTTTTTTCCATGCGGCGGATATAATGAACCCATCGCTGGGCTTCATTCTTGTATATGTGATCATATTCATTCTCTATGGCACGGGCATCGAAGTCACGCTTTGCCTGTGTTTTCATTTTCTGGTGGCACTTATCGCTGCACATGGTATATTTCTGTGACTTGGCAAGGAATACCCTGCCGCAGACCTTGCAGGTGCGGAAATACAGGCTCCAGTCTGCCAGTCTTGCATGATAATACATGATCACCGGCAAAAATGACCGGTACGCAATCACACACTCTATCCCCGTCCTTGCCGGATACCATACATCCATCTTCATCTCATCGCCGGACTGCCGTATGGTGTCGGTTATAGAACTGTCAAGCAGCTGTTCCGGTAAATACTTTTCCAAAGGAGATATAAGCCCCATAAGGTCTATCTTAAACAGCTCGGCGGCCCTCTCCCTGTCTCTTGGCTCACGGGCACGCAGATAGCCATCCCAGAGCCTTATGGCAGTATAGATGGCAAAGGGATCGCCTGACTGATACATATTGGAGCAAAAGTCGGCGGCTGCCTGCTCCAGATCCGGCTGTTTCCACCTTGACGTATGCAATGCTTCCCATAAGGGCATGAAGCCGCTGTCCGTCCAGTCAGTCCCGCCCGGTCTTTTGTTTATGAAAAGCGTCCCGATAGGGTGTATTTCGTCATAATAGACCATTGCATTGGGATCGTTCCAAAGTCTTTTTATGATCGCTGTCTCTGATCCGATCAGGATTCTTTCCTTCCCGGACTTCTTATCAAGGGAAAGGACGAAAAGTACCCTGTCTCCGCTTATTTCCTGTCTTATGAAGTGATATTCCATACCGTTTTATACCTCTTATATGTGGTAATAATGAAAATAGTGCCACCGATTGCACACAGGATACCGCAGAATGGTTGATTTATCAAGTGAAATCACGATATATTCATTGCAAGTGGTAAGCTTGTGCTGTTGAGTGCCAACTTGCCACTGATCACAACTGAATAGGCTGTAGGAAACGATACCGATCCGGGGAAGTATGCCACGAGAAACATTGCGTGAAGAGTGTGACATGCCGCACTGTAAAAAGTGTATGGGCTATCAAATCCGTTGACGATGGGAAAGGCGAGGTGACACGGAGGTAGCCGGGGCTTAAACATCGAGCGTGCCAAGGATCGGAAAATGTCCGCAAAGCCGCAGAATTGCTCGTGAAGCTGGCGGAGTATAAGCCACTTGCCAAGGTGGAAGAACTGGAGGAGGAGAATCTGAACCAGATCGACAACTACCTCAGCAATACTGTTCCGAAAGCAGAGGAGCGCAAGGAAGCCCGAAATGCTGAGCGGGAGCGCATTGAAGAGCAGGAGCGTATCAAGGAAGAGGAGCGGAAACGCAGGGCAAGGGGAGAACGCCCATCTCTTCGGGCACGACTGGCTGAGAAAAAGGCTATCGTGGCGGCAAACAGTGCAGTCCCCCAAAGAGAAACACAGCGACAGGCGCGAAATGAAGCATTAGCTTCACAGAGAGATATATAGTTTACAGGGGTGTGGGGCTTCGGCTCTGCACCTCTTTTTTTGCAATGCGAATCGCAAGAAGTTGGTAGAAAGAAATTGTGAAAAGATATTGCGAAATGGGGCGATTTCTTATATAATCTATTATGACTGATTATATGTTTTGAGGATATACGGAGGCGCTAATGGCAGTATCCTACAGCAAATTATGGAAAATATTGATTGACCAGAAGATGAGTAAGGCAGAACTTCGGAAAAAGGCAGATATCGCCCCGAATACATTAACCTAGCTGAACAGGGATGAAGAAGTATCCATGAGTATATTGTGTAAGATATGCCATGTGCTGGGAACTGACTTTGGCGATATTGTCGAATATATAGACGAAGAGCCTGAAAAATAGATTTAATACATAAAAGACGGGAGAAAGCAGTATGGCAAAGGATGACAAGAAGAAACCGTTTTTGGTTTCGAGTCATGATATACATACCGATACTGATTATTCGGCATAGCTTGCCGAACTGAAAGAAAGGTATAGGGCTACGCAGATAAAGGCTGCGGTAAAAGTGAATTCTCAACAGCTACTTTTTAATTGGCAATTGGGGAGAGAGCTTGTTATGAGAAAAGCTGAGGAAAAATGGGGAAGCGGCATAGTTGAGCAGGTAAGCCTTGACCTCCAGGCAGAATTCCCACAGGCAAGGGGGTTCAGTACAACGAACCTCTGGTATATGAAGAAGTGGTATCTTTTTTACACATAGTTCAGTGAAAAGGATCAAAAATCACTTTTTATGCTTGATGACTGGCTCGACAGGGATTCTGAAAAACTCCACCAGCTTGGTGGAGAAATGCCCGACGGTGAAAACCCCACCAACTTGGTGGAGAAATGGAGTTCCCCACAGCTTTCGGATTTGCGACATAGCGTCATCATGTAGAGATAATCACAAAATGTAAGTCAGTCGATGAAGCCGCTTTTTATATAAGGCGTACAATAGAGGAAGGCTGGAGCAGGAGCACACTCTTAAATTGTATAGATGCAGACCTGTATAATAACTCCGGCGGAGCGGTCACTAATTTTATTGACAGGCTGCCAGCGAAACAGAGCAAACTTGCACAGGAGATTACAAAGGACACTTATGATATGCAGGTCAAAGGACAGCACAGAGGTACAGTGGGCTTTTCGTGGGATTGAAACACCTATGGGAGTTGCATCCTATGGCAATATCGGAGTAGAAGATGTGAAAAATCAGCTTCCGACAGAGGAGCAGATACAGAAACGAATCAGTCAGGCAGAAGAAGAGTTCCGAATCAACAGAAGTCATTGAGATAATATTTGCAATGATAAAGAAAGGACTTGACACCAATGCAGTATAGACATACGCTGTTCACAGCACAGCACA
>JAFUVF010000012.1 GCA_017483735.1 Lachnospiraceae bacterium
CCTATGAACTTGCGGACAAGGTAATGCGGGACTTCATAAAGCGTAATTTCACGGACAAGGGAATGTGCGCTGAGTATGCCATCCACGACAGCGTAAATGATAAGGGGGAGCGCAATCTTCACATTCATATCCTGCTTACTACCCGCCCGATTTTGGAAAATGGCGAGTGGGGCGAGAAATCCCGAAAAGTCTATAAGTATGACAAGGACGGGAACAAGATAAAAAAGAAGAACGGCAGATATGACTGTACCACCGAGAAAACCACCGATTGGGACGATAAGGGGAATGCCGAGAAGTGGCGCAAGGATATGGTGGAAACAATCAACAAGGTTGCGGAGGAAATCGGCATTGAAGATGAACGCTGGGAGTGGAAGTCGTTTAAGGACAGGGGACTTCAGATAAAACCTACGATACATCTCGGAGAAAAGGCGGCGGCGTTGGAGCGCAAGGGCATCCGTACCGACAAGGGAGATTATAACAGGGAAGTCAGGAATTATAATCTCCTCGTCCTAAAGGTCGTGGAGATACGCAGGGAAGCATTCTCACGCATAGCAAAGGGAGCAGGGAAAGTATCGGAAACCGTCGGCAGGGTAAAGAACGAGGTGCTTGAACTTATCCATAGGACAGCGGCAAAGAAAGGCGTTATGTCCGCTCCCATAGTCAAGTCAAAGTATTATGCGAAAATCAGTAACCGTGAGGTGCTTTCCGATCCAAAGACGGCAGAGGATTTTATCACCAAAAACGGCATAACCACATTCACACAGTTGCAGGAATATATCACGGAGCATACAAAGACCGCAGACGAGAGGAACACGGCGTATAAATCAAAGTGGCAGAGGCTACAGGACTTAAAGGAACTGGCGGTGGTCTATGCGGAGTATTCCCGTCTGCGTGATGTGATGAAAGAGCGTCAGAGTCAGTCCGTATTCACGCAGAAGAAATTTGACAGGGAACACGGGGCGGAGATAGAACAATTCCCCGAAGTGGAGAGCCGCCTTTTGGAATTAAAGGGCGATAAGAAAGCCACCCCGAAAGCGTGGGCAAAGGAGATAGCGGAACTGGAAGAAAGCGTGCCCGTACTGCGGCAGAACTACATACGGGAGGTGAGCGGACTTGCCGCCGCAGAGGTGATTGACTACACCAAGAAGGATATGGAGCGCATCGAAGCAAACGAGCGCAGGGCGGCAGAGCGGCAGATACCGCAGAGAAAGAAACAGCAGGATTTATCATAACAGCATAAGGGACAGCGGAGGGGCGGATATGAGCAGAGATGTTTATATCCGCTTTTCGCTTCTGGGAGGAAAGACGATGAAGAACGAAAAAAAGGATACAACATCAAAGGCAGAACACCAAATAAAGAAGCGTATCGGGAATACCACATACAAGGTCAATATCCGCTTCAATCCGCAGAGCGGGGAAAGTATGTCGGATAAGATGAAGCGGGTACTCCTTAACCAGATACGGGACGGCACGGGCGATTGAGGGGCGGATGTAAAAAGTGAATATTGACAGTTTACAAGCGGGGCGAGTCTGATTATAATAGAACCACCACGAATGAGTTGACTGTCTGAAAGGAGCAACCGATGAGACAGTCAGCAACCAAATCAAAAGAGCGTATCACCGCCCTATACTGCCGCCTCTCCCACGATGACGAACTTGCGGGAGAGAGCAACAGTATCACAAATCAGAAAAAAATCCTATCATCTTTCGCAAAACAGCACGGACTTACCAACACGGAATATTTCGTTGACGACGGCTATTCCGGTACGAACTTTGACCGCCCCGATTTTCAGCGTATGCTTGCGCTTGTTGAGACAGGCAAGGTAGCCAACATCCTTGTAAAAGATATGTCACGCCTCGGCAGGGACTATCTGAAAGTGGGATATTACAGCGAGGTGCTTTTCCGTGAGAAGAAAGTGCGGTTTATAGCGGTCTATGACGGAGTGGACAGCGACAGGGGGGATAATGAGTTTGCGCCGTTCAGAAATATAATCAATGAATGGTATGCCCGTGACTGTTCAAAGAAAGTCAGGGCGGTCTATCGTGCAAAGGGTATGGAGGGGAGGCACACGGGAAGTCACCCATTGTACGGCTATATGAAATCCCCAGACGATAAAAACCAATGGATAATAGACGAGGAAGCCGCCGCCGTTGTCCGCAGGATATTCCAGATGACGATTGAGGGATATGGGACTACGCAGATAGCGAACATTTTGCAGAGGGAGAAAATCGTCTGTCCGTCGGCGCACCTTGCACAGATGGGGGCGGGCAACAGGAAGAATAAGGAGTTTGACGATATATACCGCTGGTGGGGAACTACCGTCATTTACATACTCGGCAGGGAGGAGTATTTAGGTCATACCGTCAATTTCAAGACCGAAAAGAAGCATTATAAAGACCATAACCGCACGGCTACCGAGCGGGACAAGTGGGCGGTATTTGAGAACACCCACGAGCCTATCATAGACAGGCAGACTTTTGACACGGTGCAGAGGCTTCACAGCGCACGGCACAGGACGAGGGCGGACAGCCTCGGAGAGCCTAACCGATTGACGGGACTTTTATACTGCGCAGACTGCGGGAAGCCTCTATACAACGAGCGGACGGCGGCAGGCATAAAGCACGGGCATAACTGCTACACCTGTTCCAGTTACCGCAGGCGCACGGCTTCCTGTACGATGCACTACATACGGACGGAGATAGTCGAGGACTTGATATTGACGGCGCTCCGTGAGGTCAGCGACTTTACAAGGGAGAACCGAGAGGAGTTTCGTGAACTTGTGATGAAGAACGCCGAAGCGGGAGGAGCAGGGGCAAGCGCCGCCGACAGGAAAAGGCTTGCGGAGCAGGGCAGACGGATAAAGGAACTCGACACGCTCCTAAAGAAGCTCTATGAGGATTATGCAAGCGGAACGATAAGCGAAAAGCGTTATGTCAAAATCTCCGAGGACTATGAGAGGGAGCAGGAGGAACTTGAAGCGTCCGTGAAAGCGTTGGGAGCGGAGATAGAGGGGACGGACGAGAGCCGCACCAATGTCGATAAATTCCTTGCGCTTCTCGACCGATACACGGACTTCTCCACGCTCACGACACCTATGCTGAATGAGTTTGTCCGCAGGGTTATCGTCCACGAGAGGGTAAAGGACTACCGCTATCAGACGGCGCAGACCGTGGATATTGAGTTTAACTTCATCGGCAGGATAGAACTTCCCGCCGCACCGCAGACAGCCACGGAGGACAGGGGCGGGCGTGTCGAATATGTGTCTGAAAAATCAAGTTTCCGCAAGATGGGCGAATACCTTGACGGGCAGGGAGCGGAGGTCAATCTGTCCTTTGCCGAGGTGGAGGAGATAATCGGCAAGAAGTTATGCAAGTCAGCATACAAGTACCCCTCTTTCTGGTATCCAGGGGATAACCGTCCACTATCCAACATCATATTCAATGCGGGATATGATGTGCGCAAGGTGGATGTAAAAGAGCGCAAAATAGCGTTTTATAACGCCACAAAAGCATAAATCACCCAAAAAGTGAAAGAGCGTCAAAGCCTTATGAATACTGGCTTGGCGCTCTTTTTTTGTTGCCGTATCGGAAAATTATCCTTGACAACAGACTACCGAATTCGACACAAGCCTTTTCTTCAGATATCTTTTTAAGGCCTGCATAGCTGTAATGCTTCTCAGCAAGACCTCGGATATCGTCATGGCGATCTTTGATGTGGGCGGTCACATGGTAAATGAGGCCGCAAGCACGATAACGGGTTCAACTGCGCTTAATGTCGGCGCCACCATCCAGTCCATGTTTTCATCGCAGCTATCAACCATGGAGATAGGCGAGCTGATAGGTCTTGGCATAGAAACGATGTTCTGCAGCTTTTGTATGAAGATCATGTCCGTTTTGATCACCGTCATTTTATACGGGCGCATGATTGAAATCTATCTTTATGTTTCGGTAGCACCGATGCCTTTTGCAACCCTTGTGAACAGGGAATGGGGAAGCATCGGATCCAACTATATCAAAGGATGCATAGCACTGGCTTTCCAGGGATTTTTCATCATGGTATGCGTTGCGATATACGCAGTATTGGTGAATGCAGTGGCGGTAGCAAGCAATCTTCACTCTGCCCTGTGGCAGGTGATGGCATATACCGTTGTCCTGTGTTTCTCCCTGTTTAAGACCGGTTCGCTGGCAAAAAGTATATTACATGCATCATAAAAACGGAGGTGAGAATCGGCATGGCAATCGCAGTAGACGTGGCAAAGGACCCCAAGGCGATCAAATCGAAATTCATAGGGAATTTTACAAAGCGCCAGGTCATTTGCTTTGGAGCGGCTGCCGTAGCGGGAGTGCCGTTTTATCTGCTGACAAGAAAGGTGATCGGGACGGACGTGGCTGCCTTACTTATGGTGGCAGTCATGCTCCCGTTCTTCTTTATAGCAATGTATGAGAAGGACGGAGTGCCTGCGGAACAGTATTTGAAGCAGGTCATAGAGATGAAATTCATCCGGCCCGGGATACGCAGATATAAGGTAGAGAACCTCTACGAGCAGTTAAGAGAAAGAGAATCTATGGAAAAGGAGGTGGAAGCTCTTGAACGCAAGCAAAAAAAGTGGAAAGAAGAGCGTTACGGCAAAGCCGAAGTCAAGCGCAAAGCAGACGAATAAAGCTACAAAGACTGTAGCTGCCAAGAAAAACGGCAAGTCGATATTTGAGAGATTCACAGGGCTTACCCTTGCAGAGTTTCTTAAGCTTAAGAAGTTAAAGAAAACGCTCTCCGGAAATAATGGTCAGTCCGGCAAGCAGATTTCCACACAACAGACCATTACCTTTGACAAGATGTACAGCGATGGCATCTGCAAGGTAAGAAAGAACTACTATACAAAGATGATCGAGTTTTATGATCTCAACTATGTCCTTCTGGACGAGGATGAAAGGGCTGATATCCTGGGCTTATACTCACAGCTCATAAACTATTTTGATCCGACCATCAGTTTTCAGATATTCCTCTTTAACAGGCATGTGAACGAGGAGACTTTGGCTGCACAGTTTGAGATCGCACCGCAGGGAGATAAGTTCGACGATATCCGTGAAGAATTTTCGGATATGCTGAAAACCCTTTCTGCAAAAGGAAATAACGGAGTCATCAAGAGTAAATACATCATTTTCGGCATTGAAGCGGAGAATATCAAGGAAGCAAGGCAGAGATTTATCAGCCTTGAAGCGGATATCATAAAGAATCTCAAAAACCTTGGTACCAATGCGAAATGCCTTGACGGAAAGGAGCGCTTAAGGATCCTGTATGAGTTTTTCAATCAGGACAAGATGGAGCCTTTCCGTTTTTCATTTAAGGAGATGGCGGAGTCCGGCAATACGGTAAAGGATTATATCGCACCGCAGGGTTTTGAGTTCCGTTTTCCCGGCAGATATAAGATGGGGCATATGTTTGGAGCAACAAAATATCTGGATATCATATCCCCGAAGCTGAACGATGAACTTTTGAAGCGTCTTTTGGATATTGATAGCAACATTTCCATATCCATACATATGCAGACGATAGAGCCTATCGAAGCCATAAAGCTCTTGAAAAGAGCACTGTCGGATGTGCAGAAAACAAAGATCGACGAGCAGAAGAAAGCTGTTCGTGCCGGGTATGACATGGATATTCTTCCCACGGATATCGTTTTGTATGAAAAGAATACCATGGAGCTTTTGGATGATCTGAATACCAGTAATCAGAAGCTCATATGGACAACGATCCTGATATCAAGCTTTGGAAAGAATAAGAAAGAACTGGAATCCGTGACACAGAGGGTATCCGGTATCATCCAGCAGGCCAACTGCAGACTGATAGACCTTCAGTACAAGCAGGAAGTGGCTATGAATGCGGCGGCGCCAATCGGTATCAACAATACGGGTGAGGGCAGGCATCTGATCACAAAGAACCTGGCAATCCTCGTACCGTTTAATACGCAGGAGCTGTTCCAGTCAGGGCAGTCACTTTATTACGGGCTTAATGCTCTCTCAAATAACATGATTATGGCAGACCGTAAGAAGCTTCGTACACCGAACGGCGTAATCTTAGGTACGCCCGGTTCCGGTAAATCTTTTTCTGCAAAGCGTGAGATCCTTGGAAGCTTCCTTGTATCAAGGGATGACATTTTGATCTGCGATCCCGAGGGCGAGTATTACCCACTTGTAAAAGCGCTTGGCGGCGAGGTGGTGAAGCTGGCAACCAATTCAAAGGATTATCTGAATCCTATGGATATACAGCTTTCCCATAAGAATGACAGGGAAGCTCTTAAGCTAAAGTCGGACTTTCTGATCACGCTCTGTGATGCTATAGCAGGTGGCGAGACGGGCCTTGCCAATGATGAAAAGGGTATCATCGACCGCTGTATCGAGGGTATTTATGATGAGTATTTCAAAGACCCGAGACCGGAGAAGATGCCTATACTGGAGGACTTATATAACGCACTGGTCAAGTATGAGCCGGACAAGGCGGTATCAGAAGAGCTTGCCATTGATGCAAAGCAGAAGGCGGTTCGCATTGCCAACAGCCTTGTACTTTATGTGCATGGCTCTCAGAACTATTTTAATCACCGGACAAATGTGGATTCGCAAAACCGTATTGTCTGCTTTGATATCAGAGACCTTGGAAAGCAGCTTAAAGAGTTGGGAATGCTGATTGTGCAGGATGCGGTATGGAACAGGGTTTCAAGAAACCGTGAGCGCAGAGTGGCCACCCGTTATTACTGTGATGAGTTTCATTTGCTCCTTAGAGATAAGCAGACAGCGCAGTATTCTGTGGAGATCTGGAAGCGTTTTAGAAAGTGGGGAGGTATCCCTACTGGACTTACGCAGAATGTAGGTGACTTCCTGCGTTCGGAGGAGATTGAGGGAATCCTCGGTAACAGTGATTTTGTATATCTCCTTAACCAGAACGCAAAGGATCAGCTGATACTTGCGGATAAGCTGGGACTTTCTGAGAAGCAGCTCCAGTATGTTACGAACTCTGAATCCGGATGCGGGTTGATACTTTTTAATGATGTGGTCATACCTTTTGCGGACAGATATCCGACGGATACCAAGACCTACGCCATTATGAATACACGACCTGCCGAAAGCGAAGAGGATATAGCAGAAAAGCAGGGAGATGATGCGGATGGCAAAGAAAAAGAATAATCCGGCAAAGCATATGGCATCGGGTAATACTGCGATGAAGGCAGAGACATTTGATGCGAAAGCAGATACCGGTGATTTTAAGAAAGCACGTGCGGGTCCTTCGGGATCCGCTGATGAAAAGATAAAGTGTTGCGCACCTAAGAGCAAGGCTGTAAGCGAAGCACAGGAGATGTTTAATGCTGCACCTGCAAATACGGTTTCACAGGCAGAGGAAAAGAGCAGAAAGGTCAATCAGGAATTTTTCAGCAAGCATGAAAACGAGGATGAAAAGAATACCGAGTATGCTTCACAGCGTGAGGAAACGAGGGCACTTCGGAAGCACAGACAGCATGAGAGCCGTGCGAGGGTAAAGGATAGTTTTATTCAGTCTGACGGTGATTTTCATGGAAAGACCGGCTTTGTGGAAGATGCAGGAGCCGAGACGGCAAAGAGCCATAAGCTTGAGATGTTTGAAAAGAAAGTGGAAAAAGCCGGAGCCAAGACCCAAAAGGCAAGGAAAAAACTGCCACAGCGTAAGGAATATAAGCTGGTGCGGCACTTTGATGAAAAGACAGGGAAAGTCACTTATGAGCTTCAGACCAATAAGGTGCTGAAAAAGCCTAAGAATGATAATCCCATAACTGCCGCAAACCGCAGGGCGATGATGGAAGCACAGGGAATCGTTCATCAGAAGATTTCTGAAGATGAAAAGGATAACTCCGGTGTGGAAGCTGCCCATAGGACGGAAGAGGCAGGAGAAGCCGCTATAGTCCATGCGAAAAATATAAAGCAGGGTGTACAGGCAAAGCGGAGTAACAAGGTGGCGGCTCTTGAAAAGAAGCAGTTCAAGGCGGAGGTAAACTTCAGGTATCAGAAATATCTGGAGGATAACCCGGAAGTAAAAAAGAAAGCCATTCAGAAGCGTTTGCAGAAACAGCGTATCAAGCGTGAGTATGCCAAGGCACTTAAGAAAGGAACGACTGAGGCAAAGCAGGCTGCCGGATATGCAAAAAAGGCAGCAACGACAACTACAAATATGGCAAGAAAAGTAGCGGAGTTCGCAAGGAAGCATATCGGGGCGATAGCAACAATAGGCTTGTTCGGACTCTTTTTTATGCTTATTGCCGCAGGTATATCAAGCTGTTCCGCAGTGCTTAACGGCGGTCTGTCGGCAACCATGGCAGGAAGCTATCAGAGCCAGCCTGCTCAGCTTGATGCATCGGATGAAGCCATGACCTCAAGGGAAATGGCATTGCAGAACACCATCGACAATATCGAAACAGACTATCCCGATTATGACGAGTACAACTATAACCTGGAAGAGATCGGGCATAACCCTTTTACGCTGATCAATTATCTGTCAGCGATAAATGTGGATGTGGTGGCTGCGGACTGTGATGCTGAGATCGAATCACTTTTTGATGAGATGTATGAGCTGACACTAACACCAAGGGAAGAGACTAGAACCCGCACGGTAACAGTTACGAACGAAGAAACCGGTGAAGAGGAAGAAGTGGAAGAGGAATACACTGTGACGATCCTTGATGTGGAGCTTACCCGTAAGCCTTTGGAGGATATCGTAGCAGAGCGGCTTACCGGGAATGATGATGCAAGTACACTATATGCGGCATATCAGCAGACCAATGGTGCGCTCCAGCAGTTTTATACGCCTTTTGATACGGACTGGTACAGCCTGATAAAGAGCTATTACGGCTATAGGAAGAATCCTATCACAGGAGAAAACCAGTTCCACAGGGGCATTGATATAGCGGTACCGGAGGGAACTGAGGTGTATGCCGGACATGACGGCACTGTTACCACAGCGGCTTATGACGATGATTACGGGAATTATATCGTAATCACGGATTCAAAGGGTTTTACCACAAAGTATGCGCATCTTGAAAGCATGAATGTCAGTGCAGGCCAGACGGTAAGGCACGGAGAGATCATAGGCAAGACCGGAAGCACGGGAGCCGTGACAGGAAGCCATTTACATCTGGAGTGCTTATCGGATGGAGAGTATTATAACCCGCTTTTCTATTTTGAAAACGGTAACGGCTCCATTTACGGTACGACAGACCCTATCGGTGGCAGTGGTGATGTGGCGGCACTTATAGCAGAAGCGGAGAATTATCTCGGATACCCATATGTATGGGGAGGAAGTAATCCGTCAACGAGCTTCGACTGTTCGGGCTTTGTATGTTATGTGCTTACTCACAGCGGTTACTGCAACATGCCAAGAACCACGGCGCAGGGTATATATAACCAGTGTACGCCGATCAGCGCATCAGAAGCGAGAGCCGGAGACATTATCTTTTTCACAGGTACTTATAATTCCGGTAATCCTGTAACCCATGTCGGTATCTATGCAGGCAATGGTCAGATGATCCATGCGGGTGATCCGATCAAATACTCTTCCATCAACACACCGTACTGGCAATCGCATTTTTATAGTTTCGGGCGCGTATCAGGTCATTAAGTATAAGGAGGCAGAAGTGAAAAGAGAAACAATCAAGAAAAACCGCATTCATGCCGCCGAAAAGAAAGAGTATTACACCGAGCGTGAGAAATACTGGGCGAGACTCGAACAGGAAGCGGATGATGCGGAAGCGATGAAGATCATCAAAAGAAGACATATAACACCTGAGCAGCTGGCGCTGTTTAACAGCCTTTCTGAAAAAGAGGTTGCGGATATGCTGGCTGCAAGGGATAAGGAAATGAAAAAGACCCCGCCTGATGAAGGCGGGGTTAATCATGCAGAAAATGAAAAGGAGATTAACGAAAATGCAAAGAAAGTTATCAGTTAGGATCATAGCGTCTCTGATTTTATCGGTGATGTTATTTGCACTGCCGGTCGGGGCATTCATTGCGAATAGCTCCACAACGGTATCGGTATATGCCGAAGAGAGCGTTACAGGTGATGAAACAGGAAATTCGGATGACGCAACAACAGATAATGATGAGTCGGACAGCGGTTCCATGGATGATAGTTCGGTGGGAGACGGAATTACCACTATTGAGAATCCTTCGGGTGGAGATGAATCTGATGGTGGGGATGATTCAAACACAGGTGATGATTCCGGCACAGGAAACAGCACTTCAGATAATGAGACCGACGATGGCGGAGAAACCGGAGAGGATGACCACACACTGACTCCTGAACCTACACCCGAGCCGGAACCCGAGTGTATCTGTGATCACAAGTGCAGTCAGTATGATTACAACAAAGACTGTCCTGTTTGCAGTGTGAATTATAAAGACTGCGAATATAAGGAGCCGAGTGTAAAGATCACGATCAATGCTCCTTCGGGCTGGTATTCAAGCGGTACATCCGCAAAGGTTACTTTTAAGGTGGAAGATATCCTTGATACCGGGAATTTTGCCATCAAGTCCGTAAAGGCAAAGATCGGACAGAACGGCAGCTACAACGATGTTACTGAGGATATGTTCCTTGAGATTTCCGAGAACTGCACTGTATATGTGCTTGTGACGGATGCCAATGATAAGAGCTATGAGAGAAGCCGCTCTATCAAGTGTTTTGATACAAGCAAGCCTACGCTGAATGCGGCTGTATCAGACGGTCTGCTTACTATCCAGGCTTCGGATAATGATTCCGGTGTAAAGGTTATCTATGTGAACGGATATGAGTTTACGGATATCACGAATGGCACTGTAAATATCAGGCTTTCACAGTTTGATGCTGGCTATGAGTATTTCACGATCACAGCTATGGATAATGCCGGGAATGTATCGGAAGTTTATAAGACAAAGAATCCATATTATAAGGATCCCAATTCGGATGATGACAGCAATCCCGCAGAACAGCTTCCTGCAAGTGCAGAGGCGACCCAGCCCTCCAGTGCGACGGCGACGGTTACAGATCATACCAGGACTGACAGCAACGGAAATACGACAAGCACAACAAGTACAACCACCAGTACCAATACATCCCCCGAAGCTCCGAAGAAAGCTGAGTTTGCAAAGGCAGATGCAGAGGAAGCTGCTTTATCTGATGGAGAACAGGGCGAAGATATGAACCTTGGAAAAGAGTTCTACACCATCGAGGCTGCAAGCGGAAAGGTCTTTTATCTGATCATTGATCGTGACGGACAGGAGGAGATGGTTTACTTCCTGACAGAGATCACGGAGAACGACCTGCTTAATGTAACAACCGATAATTCGGAGACACTGCCAAAGAATTCGGCAGCACTTGAATCACAGATTCCTGTTACGGAGAGCGCACTGCCTAATAACAACGTGGACATCGACGATACCCATGAAGTTGAGACTCCTACTGAAACACCGGAAGAGCTACAGGAGACTGAAACAGAGGAACCGGCAGAGGAAGAACCTGCGGAGCCTGTTAAGAGCAATCCGCTTTTGGGATATATCATCATGGCTATCTTTGGCGGTGGTGTGATCGGAGCTGCATATTACTTCAAGGTTGTTAAGAAGAAACAGGACGGCGATTTCGTCGAGGATGAAGATGAAGAAGCCGAGGAGGAAGTATATGCGGACGATGCGGATGAGCAGGAAAGGGATGAGGATGAAGAGTTTCTTGACAGGGATTATGACGGTGAACCAGTAAATTATCCTGAACCTACAGCAGAGCAGAGGGACAGACCGGCTCCTACGGCAGAGGATATGGAAGACGCAACAATAGCTGATACGGAAGTGGAGAGCGCAGCAGATGTATCAGAAGAAAATGAATAAACACATTAAAGACGGAGAGGTTATCCTCTCCGTCAGTCATTGAAAGGAGGCTTTTTAGCAATGGAAGACATTAAACAGACAGTAGATCAGGTAATGGATGATATCGCCGCAAAGCGTGATGAAGCGATGGGAAAGACGGACGCACCTGCACAGAGTGGTGAGAAAAAGAAGATGGATGAGATCACCATCAAGTTTGGCAAAGGCTGTGTCGGTGAGCCTTTTATGGGAAAGGACGGCAAGGAATACAAGCAGATTCTTATTCCCAATAAGGATGAAAATGATCACAGTCCCTGGGCTACATTTGTGGCAAGGTCTAATGCGGTGCATGAAGATCAGTTCGGAAAAGGTATGTGGATGAAGCTGCCTGCAGAGGGGCATACCACAGTACGCAAGGATCAC
>JAFUVF010000087.1 GCA_017483735.1 Lachnospiraceae bacterium
CACTATGACAAATTAAAAAAGACCGCAGGACTTGCTGCGATCATTGAAAATACGGTGGATTTAATTTGAATAACATGAACGACACTCTAAGGCAATAACCGCAATATGTTGTGGTCGAGTTATTCTAAGTTGTTAACATTGTTTCCAAAACTTCAGATTCCTTTCACATTCACATCAAGGCCAAAGAGCACTCCTATCCATTTCGACCGTTTTCCGGGTTTTCGTAATACCCACTACGCCAAATGACGGTAAAACAGCGCGAAATGCAGAAGAGTACAAAAAAGGGAGCCCTCCCCCTGAACAATACTAATTCAACCTGTATCGAGTAACCGTCTCCCAATTCTTCGGCATCCCCATCTGCTTAAGCAGCTCTGATCTGGTTAAATGTTTGCTTTTTCTACAATAAGAATCTATTAACTTCTTCAGATTTCGTTTGAATTGCAGGAAATCCTTCCTGGATAACATATAACGGAATGCGATCACAAGTCCAAAATAGTCTTTTTTCCCAATAGTGTATTGATTACCTTTTGTAGGAAGACCCATCTTTTTATGTATTGGCGTATCCGGGAACTCCACCTTTATCAGCTTAAAACTGAACAATCTTTCATTATGTGCGCACACATTACGAAACAGGGTCATACAGTTTAAATATCTCGCCAGACTTTTCTCAGACACATTGGGATACGCTTTACTAACGACGCTCTGTTGCTGGAACTGAAGAACGGAATAGAATATCGATAATTGTCCAAATGTCAGCACCTTTGTTGTAACCCAAAGCGGTACATTGCCATATGTCTTTCGCTGATGTATCAGATAGTCTTTTTCATTATTATGCTTTGCATGAAACTCCAGCTTTTTTATCAGACCATTTATATCTTTTCTGTATTTCGTTGCCGGGTTATAACTGGTGGCTGAAAGATAATATATTTGATCCTCTCCATATTTTGAACAAAAACTATCCGAGATCAACTGACGGATTTTTTGTTCAACCTTTATAAGATAGCCAAAGGTCAACTGTCTTAACGCTTCATCAAATTCATATAGCGAAGTAATATCTTCAAATGTAGCACCGTTTATATATTTTCGCGTCATCGGGTTGATGAATAAGTTCTTATATCCACCGATAAGCGAGAAATAGCCTATATCCATAAGCATCTCTCTCGCATATGTCTCATCCGATATTACAAGCCCTTTATCATTTTTGAGCTTGTCTATCTGTTGTTTGTATGTTAGGTATGGCTTATTCACTTGCAACCTCTTTTATGGAAAAATTAAAGGAGGGCCCTCAGGTCCTCCCGCGGTCCCAGTCCTCGCGAGTATCTGGAACCAGGTCACTACAAATAATATACTTCTTTGAGCGCCCTCTGTCAAGAAGGATTTGCAGTCAAATCGCTATTTCACTGGGCTTCTTCGGGATTTGTTCACGCTGTATGCTCCCCTTCGTAACGGCAAGTTCTTCTCCACCAAGAGCTCGGGAGAGAAGCTGCCTGATACCGGAGGGAACGAAGGACTGCTCGGATAGCCAGACGACAGATCTTTTGAGTTTACGAAGGATGGCAAGCTCGGTCTGTTCGGCAAAGGGAAGACGTTTGCTCTTCTCAAAATTCTCCTTATCCTCGTCAAGAGCCGCCTCGCGCTTATCCAGGGCTTTATCACGCTTATCCTGTGCTTTCTTTCGTTCCTCGTACTCTTCCTTGATCACATCCACCTGGGCTGCAGTAGCTTTGACGCTTTTGTATTCGTCAATCGGCACCCTGTAGCATTGCCTGTCTATTGTCTTAGGCGGTTCGGGAAGATCCAGCACCTTTTCCTTTGAAAGGATCTTGATCCTGAGCTCTTTGCTCTCTTTTTTCTGATTCTTTACTTCAGCTTTGGCAGTAGTCACATCGTCATTAACGGTTTTGAGGTTCTCCTTTGCCTGCGTCACATCTGCATTGACCTTATCCAGCCGTTCTTGCGCAGTTTTCACATCTGCTCGAATACCATCCAGTTTCTGTTCGCCCTGGGTGATCTTGCCATCCTGATCTGCTATGATTCTATCATTTTCAGCTATCAGATCCTTTTGTGTGGAAAGCACTTCCTTCTGTCCTTCTAAAAGCTGCTCATTGGCCTTGATCTGAGCTTCCTGCTCGGCATTTTTCTTTTGCTTATACTCATAGCCTTCCAGACCGTAATCCTTTTTCTTCTCTTTATGCGCCTCGCGTTCTTCCTCCGTCATATCCTCATAGATCTCACAGTCAAGAACCGGATATCCACGCTCCCGCATACGTGCTGGATACTCACGGTTCATGAAGGTAAAAAACTTGAGGTTGAAGTCACGCTTGGCATTGAGCACAGGACAGCCATCCTTATCCTCACCTATCGGCATGTATATTTTATGCGGATGACCGGAACGGCCTCCGAATTCATCGAAATGGATTACTGTAGCTACTGTCTTCCAGGACGGATTCCAGTCATGAAGAATAGATTCGATCACCTTATCGCTGGTCTTTAAGAGCTTTATCTGCTCATCCCGCGTAAGTGTCTCCATCAGTTCCATAGGCGGCTTCTGTATCATTTCAATCGCAGATACGGCATCTATTCTCATTTTCCGTTTGCCATGTTCGGCACGTATGGCATTGATCCGGTCGATCTCTGATTGGATCGCCTGTTCCATATCCATATCGGTATTGCCACACAGCCAGACATTATCCCTGGTCAGTTCATGATCTATAGTTTTGTCTCTCCCCTTGCGCTTATCACTCATCTCATCCCAGGCGTCTTTTATGCTACAGGTCTTGGCAGCTTTACCATGATGCCTCTGGTTCGATGGATTGAGTGAAAGCTTCAGGCAGGGCAGTCCTACGTGAAATTCCTGCATATCTTTCATTCCTTTCGTTGTAATGCATTTCAGATCCTCCACAAATGGAAGCGGGGCAGTGGGGCAGGGCGGTTGCGATGCCATGGCCGGAGGCAGCTTAAGAGATTAAGTACGTGCCCTCGTACTTAACTTGCGTTAAGTGTCGGGCCTCTGCGAGGCTGGGTGCGTCGTTTGCCCTCCGCACGGCTTCCTTGACGGAAGCCCTTCGCTATCAGATATCCGGTGGATATCTGAACCGGACGAGCGGATATCTGCCGGATATCCGTAAAAATGCCCGCCATAAAACACCGGTCATTCCTCGTCCTCTCCGCTCAGCTGTCGCATAAGGTCAGCGATCCCTTCGGTGATCTCACCCTTATGCGCCATTTTCTCCGGTACGGATTCATTCTGTGATGCATCATACGTTCCGACCGGAGAAAGAGCACATCTGTCCATCCGTTCCCTGATATCCAGACAGATGTGCTTTATCTCCGAGAGCACTCCAAAGGACTGCTCTCGGTTCACTGCGGGAGCCAAAGAGCCGTTCCCGCAGCTTTCCCTCACGAGTGCTGTGATCATCTCTGCATATGTCTTTGTTCCGCGCTCATTTGTCAGATACTCCCATGCCGCCATCTGCTCCGGATCGTCCTCCCGGAATTTAACGCAGATGGAGCGGCTTTTTGCCCCGAGCATTGTCAGCCTCTTTCAGCCCAGATGGCATAACTTTTGGCATTGGCACAGATATCGTCATTGAACTCAACTCCTGGCTGTGAGGAAAGCTTCGAATAGTTCTTCAGAAGACATCCCCCACCTCCGAACACATGGAGCTTCACATATCCCTCAACATAGCCGTAGTCCTCCAGCTTTTTGATGATCTCCGTAGCATACTCCCGTACAAGCTTGTCCGTAACCGTAGCGATATCATCTTTTTTATCCGAGCATCCCTGACGGATCAGCCGGTCAATGATCCTTTCCTCGATATCACGGCCGAGCCTGCGTGAGAGTTCATCCCGGATGTTCTTTATGCAGGTACCCACACCATATTTTTCAGTGGCGATGCTTTTCTCTAAGGGCATCCCATCAGAAAAGCGGACGATGTTCATGGTACCGTTCCCGATATACGCGATCATATGATCCCCATCCAGTGAATCAAGCAGGCAGCTCTCCGCAAGCCCCTGGGCGTATATTTTCACCTTTTCGATATGAAGCCGGTACCGGGTATTCATGTATTAAAACTCCGGGCTTTCGTTTTTCCGCAGGTACTCCCTGAAGCCTTTTCTCTGTGCAGCCGTCCACGCCAGTGGAAGACCTACCGCAAGGATGATATTTGCATCCGGGGCATATCCGCGAAGCTTAAGTTCCTCAGCGATTGCTGCAAGTGTCAGGATGTAAAAAGCATCGTCCCCGGTCTTATCTCCCTGATAGGTCAAATGGCTCTCGCCGACGATGTACTTCTGACCGTCATAATCGAGCACATGATCACTTGCGAGTGCCGCTGATGTCTTCTGAATGCCGGACGGGAACACACAATGCTCCGTCTTGATATTTCCGTACCCATGATCCACGCCGATGATGATCGGCTTATAATCTGCTATCTCTTTCATGTTCATAATCCTCCTCAATGTGTCTGTTTTTTACGCTACACGAACGCGCCTGTGCTCCAGATCGCATCCCATCAGTTTTGTTCCTGCCAGATACCAGGTACCTGAAGAGTGTGAATACTCGATTCTTGTCGGTACCCATTCACCGTTAATCAGTACATCGAAACATTCCCCACAGTGAAAGCCATCGATCTCCCACAGATCCCTGATAAGCAGGCCATACCTGTCATTTCTGCTGTTGTATCCCAGATATCCTTCCATCGTTTACCTCCCAGGTTCTGCTTAACTTGCCATGATCTCCTTAAGCCTGCTGAAATTCTCTTCCGCGATGTAATCCCTGACAGACTCATTCGGGAACACCAGCGGGAAGCATTTCTCCTTGATCCTGTTGGTGATCCGGTCATCGTAATCAAGTCCCTCGATGGGAAGATTGCTGGTGAAGATCGTGATCAGCCGGTTAATATAGCGGGCGTTGATGATGTGATACAGCTTCTCCTCGATCCAGTCCTTGACTTTCTCGATCCCGAAGTCGTCGATGATAAGCACCTCCGCCTTGGACAGGTCATCAAGAAGCTGATGCTCTGTCATACCGTCCTCCTGGTTCCAGCTTGCCTTGATCTCATTCAGGATCTGAACGGATGTGGCAAACTTGACCGACAATCCCTTGTCGTATATAAGCTCATTGGCGATGGAAACGGCCATTCTTGTCTTACCGCTGCCTTTGGTGCCTGAATACAGATAAAGTCCCATGCCCTGATCCTGCATCTCGCCGATATTTTCAAGCCACCAGCCTATCGCCTTACAGTCCTTTTCGATGATCTTCAGAGAATCCTCCCGGCGGTAGATATCGCTACGGAAGTTTTCGATACGGACATCGGCAAAGGCATCGGGGATGTTGGCGAACTTAAGCTTCCTACCCAAAACCTCACGCTTTCTTATGCCGCAGGAGCATTCCCTGGCATAGGAGTTGCCGCTTTCCAGGACGATCTCCCAGCCTGATCCTTTGCACTTCGGACATTCACAGTCCGTAGAGGTCGATCTCATCCTGAGTCCACTTCCCGTCTGATGATCCATGGCTATGATCCTGTTTTCTCCTGACTGTTCCATTCGCCGCCTCCTTTCCCGCGCTGATATGGCATATCTTATTATTTGATCCCTGTATATTTGATCTATGATTATTTGATTTATTATTCTTATATTGTGTCGGGATTCCCGTCGACGGTTTTCCCGGTGACGGATTTACCGCCAGCGGGATTTCCGCCAGCGGTGATTCCGCTGACGGCATTTCCGGTAATGCTTCTTCTTCGGCTGTCGTTTTTGCCGGTTCCGGTACTTCGGTCTCTTGTTCCTCGGTCGCCGGCTCTTTTGACAACGTCTGATCCGGATTAACATTGATCCTCAGACAGTTACCCGAAAAATGACCGTTCTCCCTGAGCTGTTCTATGGTCAGATATCCCTTTGCTTCAAGTCTCTTAAGTCCCGTTTTTATCGCATCACGACCGTCGGAAAGGATATTTGCCAATCCATCTACGGTGAAATGCCAGTTATTCGGCAGGGAGATCAGCGTTACCAGAAGTCCCCTGTCAAACAGCTTCAGCGACCTGTCATGCATGATCGCCTGACTGACCACTACATAGTTTCCCTGCGTTTCATTCCTGAGAATCATGATCTGTCCCTCCCATTCGTTCCGAAACTGTCCGGTACCATTCGACAGCCACGGTAACTGCCTTTGCCCTCAGGTTCCTGTGACTCGAATCCTGATATTCAGGGGACGCCATAAATCTGATCAGATCCTCTTTACGGATGATCATGCTGTGTATGTAATAAAACCCGCGGAGCTTCCCGCTTGTGAGCCATTTTTGCGCAGCGCTTTTCCAAAGGCCTGTGATGCGCAACACGTCCTTCATCGTCAGTATTTCCGGTTCATCATGAAGCATCATTGCAATGCATCGCCTGCCGGCGCTTATGTGTGCTTCGGCGGCGTGTGCGTATTTTTTCTCCAGAAACCGGATCGCATCCTGTCTCCGTATCATGTGATAATGTGTAAGCCTGTCGTATACATCCTCATAGGGGATCACGCCATCCCGGACAAGCTTGTATGTCGAGGATTTACCCAGACCGACGGCCTCACCGAACTGCAGCTGAGTCATCGGATCCGGATAGTTATCCCGGACAATTGCGATTCTTTCTTCCAGGGTCATACATATTCCATCCTTTCTTCTTATGACCCGGTCTTCTAAAAAGCTTTCTAAAAAACTCTCTGCATTCTGATTCTTTTGGGATTTTTGAAAGATTACTGATATTTCCTGCGTTTGCACAAGAAAGTGCTTGATTTTACGGTATTTAGGCCGTATTCTAAAGATGCTTAAAAGATGCTTTATGAGATTGGTTTTTCGAGGCTATAAGATGTGTTGTAGTTCTCGAAATGCTTTAGGCCGGTCTCCGGTGCGTGGGTTCGAATCCCACTCTCTGCGCTTGTTTCGGGGCTTTACAGGTTTTCGGTAAAGCCCCGAAGCTTTCCAAAATCAGGAGAG
>JAFUVF010000072.1 GCA_017483735.1 Lachnospiraceae bacterium
CTTTGGAAGTATGCTTCGGATAGTCCTGCTTACCTCCCACTGCCTAAGTGTCTGCGCAAAGAGTACATAGTAGCTGTTTTGTGCGCAGTTATCGGGATTTTCGTGGTCAAAATATCTTGATTTATTGACCAGTTGTTTGTTGACGCAAAAAGTAAGATATGCTAATATAAATACGGTATTTTTATGGTAGATTTTAACAATTTTGACATTAAATTTTTGTTAGAAATGCACAAAAAGAATGGCTGAAAATGAGATTCAAAGGGTGGTCAAAAAATCAAGATATTTTGACCACGAAAATCCCGATAACTGCGCACAAAACAGCTACTATGTACTCTTTGCGCAGACACTTAGGCAGTGGGAGGTAAGCAGGACTATCCGAAGCATACTTCCAAAGGACAAAGGTATCGTGTTCTATCCATGTGCGGAGCTTTGGATGAGAAGCCTTGACAGAAAAGTGATTGAGCCGATGTTCCCCGGATATATTTTTGTCCGTTCGGGACTGCCAAGAGATGAGATCCACGAATACGTCAGGCAAAGCAGAAGAGAAGTGCTGTCGTTTATAAGCGAGCTGGGAAAAAGCTTTGATGAGAGCGATGAACTCCGCTGGGAAGGGATGACGGACCTGACAGAGGAAGAGTCGGAGCTTATGGATTTTCTGCTGGGATTCCGTTATGACAGGGCAGATGATAGAAGGAAAAAGCCCCTAAAGCTCCCGGATGCCGGAGTGATAACCGAGTCACTCGGCTATAAGAATGCAGACGGTAAATACACCATAGTGGAAGGTCCTCTGGCCGGATATGAGGACAGAATATTTGACGTGGATCCAAAGGAACGCAGGGCGTATCTGAAGCTGAAGATTGGAGAGAGGAGAGCCAGGGTGGGGCTTGAGCTTAGAAGCAAAAGAGACTGGTTTCCCAAGGACAAGGACGCTCCCGTCATATTAAGCGACGGGTTTGAGATAAACACAAAAGAAATCGTGGAGGCAATGTTCAGACCAAAGAAATAAAAGGATTTTCCGACAAAAGGCTGAAGGGTATGTGCGTGCGGTAGGCATACATATACACCGGATTCCGGACATAGCAACTCTAAAGCGTGGGGACAGGACCATGTATGGCGGAGCTATGCCCGGAAAGCTGCATGCGTAATGCAATGGAAGCATAATAACAGAAGTACAGAGATGAAAATGACAGGATATAACGAAAAGTGGATACGTGAACAGGCAAGATTCAGAGGAATATTTGACGGGGAAATATATAAAAGCCAGGGCTTTGACAGGATAATTTCCGTCTCCGCAGTTCCGGTATATGATGAATCAAAAAAATTCGTCATGCAGGCTCTGGACGCAGGCTGTGACGGGACGCAGATTTCCAGGCTGGAGGATGAGCTTGCAGGGTTTATGGGGGTAAAATATGCAGTCGCTTTAAATTCCGGAGAAGCGGCGCTTCAGATGACCCTTAAGATAGCGGCAGAGAAGCTCTATGGGAAGAAGTCTGTAAACGAAGGCGCTTTAAAGGGAATAAAGGTGTTCTGCCAGAACCTTATCAGGGCGGAAATGGTAAGCCCCATAGTCCTGGAAGGAGGCGAACCGGTATTTATCGACTCTTCGGATGAAGGCTGCGGATGGGCCATGTCTCCGGAAGTGCTTGAAATGGCATTTGAGAGATACCCGGATGTGAAGCTTGTGATAATCGATCACATATACGGATTTCCGGGAGAAGCAGAGGAAATCAGACGGATATGCTTTGAGCATGATGCACTTCTTATTGAATGCATAGGCGAGGCATTGGGAGCGGAATACAGAATGCCGCAGACAGGGGGAGAGAAAGAAAGCTGGATAAAGGCAGGAACCCTTGGAGATTACTGTGTGGCGGACTTCGGAAAAGACAGTATGTTAGGGCATACGGGCGGTGCCGTGCTTACAAGGGATTTCTACGAGGCGGAAAAAATAAGATACTGGTCTGAGGGCGCCAGGGCTGCCGCTCCGTGGAACCAGCATGAGGAAACGGGATACCAATGCGGTATGAGTGAGCTGGATGCAGCTGTATTAAGAGGAAAGCTTCTGCACATACCCGGGATAACAGAGAAAAAGAAAAAAATATATGAAAGATACTGCGGGGGACTGGACGAAGGCATTGTATATATGATTTCCGCAGGGGAGGATACCCATCCAGCTTACCGGGTAAGCTGTATGCTGTGCGAAAGCAATATACAATTCGCAGAGACCCGTAACGACAGACAGTATACCTACAGGGATATTCAGGGGACAGCGGCACCGATGGAGATATATGATGCCCTGCATGCCTTCGGGGCGGAATGTGAAACCGTATATAAACCAATGAATATGCAGCCTATATATAGGAATTTTGAGTATATCACTCCTGACGGTCCGTGGCATATGTATGAAAATTTCAGGAATGATGCGTTCATGCTCAGGTGTGACATCTCGAAGTCATACTATGACAGAGGCATAGTCCTCCCCAGTGATATAAATATGACGGAGGAGGAGCAGGACAGGATAATCGACATCATATATGCCTGCTTTGATAAAAAGGAGCTGAACCGGCTGGCATGGGTGGATTAAGGATTATTATATTTTTGGCAAGCCATATTCACGCTTCATTGCTTCGGATGAAATAACCCATTGCTTACCAAATTTGCATACATCCTGACCATTGACGAGTTTGCCATATGAGATGGCTTTTCTGAGAGTGCTCTCATTGAGCCCCCAAAGCTGCGTGGCATCGCTAAAGGCAATCAGACCATCAAAGGGCGTTTTAATATCCTCTCCGTTAAAATAGAGTTCATCACAGGCGATATCGATATCATCATTCCAGATGACTCCGTACCCGCCAGCGTCCACAGCAGCAGAGTAGTATAGCTCCGGATGCTCTTTTAAGGGAGAGAACATAGGGTATCTTTCAATAAGTATGTTTAGATTATAGCGCTTGGTCACACCTTCAGAGAACTGAACAGTCAATATATAATCTGGCAGCGGTGTAACGCTTTTGATTTTATGAAACATAAGACACCTCCTTACTCAAGCGGTTTTATTGATTTGAATTTCTGGCTGTTCCAAATGGACATAAGATCTTTTTTGTTAAGGGCAATCCACCGCACATCCATGTCATCTCCATAGATGGCATGGATGTGCGGTGGATTGTGCTCGGCTTGGATGAAATACATTCGGATTACAATACCGTAGAATCTGGAAATAACTGGCATAAGGTTACCTCCTTTTTGAATTTATTATATCACGATACCGTGATTTTATCAAGGAGTTTCCCAATATTTCTTGGAGTGCCGCAATTAACTCAGGATCGAGAGTATCTTCGATTCGGTACTCTAAGAAATATTGGTGTTAGCTCCAAATAAAGATGGTGTGAAAGGCTGAAAAGCTTTGTAAATAGGTAGTTTCATAAGGAAAGGAGATGGTAGGAAAGATAAAAATGACATGTTTATAAGTAGACATCCAGC
>JAFUVF010000088.1 GCA_017483735.1 Lachnospiraceae bacterium
AGTAAGCCCAAAGAAAAACTTTCTCTGTTTTTCATTAGATATAACATGCACAGGTTTTAACTGCGAAGCGTTAGCCCCTTTAAATATCATCATATCACGGTATAAAAGGCCTGTCGCCGGCTGTAATAAAAGAACCTTCGGTCTGGTAAGCATGTCATGCTCTACTGCATATGAATAACGCGGATTTGCGACCGACAGATGCTTATACACAGCTTCCTCGAGTGCCTCAATCGTAAGGCCCTCAGTTTCTTTATCCGGTTCTATCAGGAAATCATACCTTCCGGGATTAACATCTGAGTTTGGATATACACAGTAGTCAGAAAGCTTAAATCCAAGCTCCTGTGCAGTATCAGAAACTGTCTTGTCCAGCGCCAGCTCTGTTGTCTTCTCAAGCGCAACACTGATTGTCTTGTTAACACGATACATAAACTGTACAAGTGGAGTCTCATTGATATAGCCTGTAACCTTTACTGCGTCACTCATTCTATATCTGTAGAACCCACAATAATTTGTAATGATAAGCTCATAGGTTTTTCCCACTTCAAGCTCGTCCATCAGAACAGCCTGTGAGAAGTCATCACCTGCTTCTACAGGCAAGAACTCCATAAATGCACTTCCTGCAGCAAGGATATTGTCCAATGTATCCATTCCAGCCGGAACTGACCATAGACCTTCAGAAGATGTGACTCCCGCATATAGATTAGAAACGAGATCACCTGAGAACTGTTCCTTTATCTTCCTATCATATACTGCAAGTCCATCTCCACCAGCACCATTCAGATATATAAGATTCGGCCATACTTTCTTTAGAAACGGCTTGTCCGAACCATCTGCAAAAGCCTCACGCAGTTCAGCCGCCCTCTCAGGAGCAGGAGCTATCTGCTTAAGAACAGACTGTCTTACTTCTTCAGACATCTTAACACCGGGATGAATAGTTCCCTTTTCGATATCGTCTATCAGCATTTCGTAATTATCTGCCAGATATTGGAAAAGATGTGCCAGCATATTATAGAAGCCGGTCACTATTCCTGTCAGATTCTTCTCCATCAGAGCAAATCTTATATGCAAATACTTGGTATCAGTACCGGGAGCGGGCACCATAGCCTCTACAGGAGAGGTATATATAGTGCGCAACATCTGTCCCTGCTGATTACTCTCATCCTTAAGAAACTCTGCATTCTTTGCAGATGCACAACCAACAGTTATACCGTTATCGAGTGTTGTACAGGTTCCCTCACTGGTACAGAAGGTCTTTCCATTCATCCATTCCGGAGGAAGAAATTCTGCCTTGAGTCCGTTCAGATAGAGGAAGTTATACTTCATGAATACCTGCTGTTGACGATCCGTCATAGGTATATACTTTGGAACTCCTACAGTCCCTGAAGTCGTATTCAAATGATTAAAAGGATATACAGTGAGGATATTCTTCTCACCAGCCATCATGCGCTCGATATAAGGTGCCAGATCATCATAAGTGTGTACCGGAACCTTCTTACGAAAGTCATCAATCGAATGAATGTCCTTAAAACCATACAGGATACCTATCTCAGTCTCTTCATTATCCCTGATAAGACCCAGGAGCAAATCTTCCTGCAATTTCATAGGTATCTTAGATTCCTCTTCTATAACATTCTTATAGACCTGTCTTCCGGCTTCTGCTGACCCTTTATTAGCCAGTAAAGTTAGATTTTTATCCATATGTACCTCCATTTGTTTAATATGGACATATTTTCATAAAAAGCTGTTACACAGAAATTATACCACACCTGCATATCTTACGCTATCTCCTTAATGGATTTTTTCCATACGATACACATACGGACAATTGCGTATGATCTACATGCAAGTGTAGCCGCCGTCTACCGGCACGATATCTCCCGTCACATAGGTGGAAGCCGGCGATGCCAAGAAAATCGCTGCCGTATCCAGCTCGCCCTCCTGGCCATATCGCTCCAGCGGAATCATTGTCTGCGCATTTTTCTGGAAAAACTCGCTGTCCAGCGTTTCCTTCGTGAGCGGCGTATAGAAGTATCCGGGGCAGATCGCGTTCACTGTGATCCCGTATTTTCCCCACTCTGCTGCCAGCGCTCTCGTCAGATTCACAACACCGCCCTTCGCCGCATGATAACCCTAAAGTCGTCAAATGTGTTCTCTGTTCTCATATCTCATTTCTGAAGATAAAAAAAGACGGTGGCGATAGGTCTGCATAGATCAATCGCCGCCGTCTGACGGTTACGATATTCAATTATAAAATCCTCCTTTCTGCCTTATGGCTTTTCTTATATCAGAAAAGGCATTCGGGATTCCTCCTAAATGCCTTGTTCTTCCTTAACTACAAACTGGAATTTGTTTAACTGTTCAAAACGCAGTTATAATGAACAATACCTCCACATATTCAAGCTGGTATTATACTGGTTTAATCAAACCGTTTGCCCAGAACGTCTCAAAGGTTTCAGTTGAACCACTGTGCTCGACAATTTTTCCGTCAACAACCCTATCAATGTCAACTCCCGTTATTTCTAAAACCTTATTGGTTGGTGTTATCCCCAGAAAGTCACCTTTGTGGGTCCCACGCAGAATAAACTCTGAAATTACATAGTCGCCATCGGTGTACTGGCGGGTAATCTTCAGTGTATAATCAGGATAGGTTTGTCTGACAGCGAGAAGATGCTGTTTCATTCCTGCTGTTCCAATATAATTTACCTTTTCTCCAACTCTCAGCACACAGTCCTCTGAAATGTATTTGTGAAGTTCATCAAGTAGATTCTCAGAGACAACCACTTCGTAAAACCTTTTTATAATGTCTTTGTTACTCATTGCACGTCTCCTTCATCAAATCCCGATTTGTTGTCGTTATTTATTCATCCAACATAATCTTTCCTTTTTTCGCCTTGGCTTTAAGCCTTGCAATTTGCTCTTTCTCTATCTGTTGAATGCTTTTCTCCGGCTTTGGTAAATCCTCCGGCATAGTGCCGCCTATCTTTTTGATTGCTGTCCGTACTTCCTTACCAACATTATAATGCACACTTGTAGCCGCCTCTGCGCCCTGCACATTATCCTTGCGAAGCTTCTCCTCGGTCTGGGATATGCGAAATAGGTTAGCGATTAACTCCGTACTTCCCATATAATCAAGGATTTTCTGACCGACTTCAAGTTCCTTTCTTGCGTGAATATCCTCTACATCCAGTCCGCCATACAATCCCATGTATCCTGCATTCTGAAATATGGCGAATTCCTCATTTGTGATAACTCCTGCATCGTGCGCCGTTTCTGCCAAAAGCTGATTCCATTGCTTAATATCGCCTCTGACAACAAGCCGTCTCCTATCCTCATCAAGCTGATTGAAATGGTCTGCCACCTCCTGACGATAGGTCTGAATGGCAAAATATGTCTGCCCGAGTGCTATCACTTCTTTTCTCGGATCGCCGTTCTGCACAATAAGATAGCAGGCATATCGTGACAGTTCATAATCCTTTTTAGGCTTTGAAGTCGCCCCGGCTTCCACGATTTTGCTGACCTCAGCAAAATCGTCCGGAACACTGTGTCCACTATTCTCACAGGCTATCATTGCCCTGTCGATTACTTTGCTGAAATTTCTCCATTGTGTATAATCAAGCGCATCAGCCAATTCTCTGGCACTCCAATATTCAGAGCCATCTTCTCGGATATGCTTTATATCCTCGAATTTCTTATATTCCTTTGCCTTTAAGTCGCTCATAAACACATGCTCCCCTATTACTTTGTTGGCTTCACGCCTCGTTTTAATTCCTGCGGCTTCTCGGCTCCGGCAGGGATAAGCCACATAAAGCCCTTGCGAATTGCTCCCTCAACACGCCCCTCGTTACAAAGCTTCGTTACCCGTCTGTCGGATATTCCCCATTTCTCTGCTGTTTCTGCCGCTGTCAAATAATCCATATAAACCTCCAAAATAGCATTATATTCTACTCTCGGAATAAATTCAAGTCTTTTCTATGGCGTTATTAAGCTGTTTCATGACCTCACTTGCCGCCCTTCTCTGCTTATCCGATACGCTCATAGGCTTACGATAATTTATGAGAGATTTCGGCATTTCGTAGGTCTTGTCGATATCTGTCTCATCCATTAGCCGATAGTGTTCCGGATATTCGATAACTAACGCATCAAGTCGCCGCATAACGGTTTTATCTCTTGTATAGACCGTTGCCGTCTGATCTCCTGAGTTGTAATTTACTATTGTTTTCTGTTCAAATCGTGATAAATTCATCTTTGCTCCTCTCTGCCATTATTTGGCTCATAAAATGACGGACTGACGGACGGATGGATTGATGGGATGGACGGGGTATGACCATATCCTCTTTTTACTCCGATTTCCCGTAATTTCACGAAAGAAAAAGGACTAAACGCTATGCTTTAGTCCTCTCTCGGTATTTCCCTATGTGGTTGCCGTCAGTTTCTTCTTTTTTGCCTCCTGCTTGGCTCTCTCCGCTCTATATCCTTGCGGACACGCCCGTATTTATGGCGGTGATTATACATTTTCGCTCCACAATCAGCGCAATACATCTTTCCCGTCAAGGGATTAGCTGGCTCGTCCAGATACTTTGTGGTTCTCTTGGTTTTCAAGAGTTCCTGCACGGTGTTAAAAGTATGCTCGTCAATAATAGCTTCCTGCGTATTTTCAAATATCGTCCAAAAATCCGTTTGTTCTGAATTTGACTGCTTTAATCTCCATTTAATTTTCTTCCTTGATTTTTCTTGCAAACTCGGCAGCCGCCTTCACATCATCCGCATTGGGTCTGCCTTTGTGAATCCCCTTAAATTCGCCCTTACAGTGAAACTCCTTTTCACACATCGGAATTCCCGCCTTGTCAGCCTCCGCCTTTACCTTTTTGTAGGTGGAGTTAAGCATTGCCGCAGAGCCGAAATTTACGATTTTTCCGACCTTATCCCTGTCAAGAGAGGCTATGAAGGTCTTTATCTCGGGGTCAATATTGAAGGCATAATAGGAATTTCCCAAAAACAGCATATCCGCCTTTTCTTCAAGGGGCTCGCTTATGGGCTTCGCCTCAACCCCCAGCTCCTTTGCGACAGCCTCCGCCAGTCTCTTCGTATTGCCCGTTTTCGTATAATATCTTACAGCATAAGTCATATTTGTGCTCCTCCTTTACCAATTACTATGAACGCTTGCCCGTATATATTTATCATAGATTTCCCTTACGCCCTTCATCTGCTCATCGCTAAGCTCCTTCATATCGGAAGCCCTCACATTGGAGTAAACCTGCTCGACCTTGCTTGCTCCGGGAATCACGACGCTCACTGCATCATGCATCAATATCCATCTGAGCGCATAGGGAATGAGGTCTTCGGTTCCAAAGAGCTTTTTTAATGCCTCTGTGGCTTCAAGTCCGAGATTGTAATCTATGCCCGAGAATGTCTCGCCCTTGTCGAAGGATTCCCCATTCCTGTTGAAGGTTCTGTGATCCTTTGCGCCGAATACCGTATCCTTGTTGTATCTTCCGGTCAAAAGCCCGCTTGCAAGAGGCACTCTTGCGATTATTCCCACTTTTCTTTCCATTGCCTTCGGGAAAAGCTCCTCTGCAGGCTTAAGCCTGAACATATTAAAGATTACCTCAATGGCGGAAATATCATATTCCATTGCGTCAAGCCCTTCGGAAACCTTTTCTATACTTACTCCGTAATCTCTTAGCTTTCCTGCCTTCTTGAGTTCATCGAGCTTTGCGAATATCTCATCCCTTTTAAAAACTGATGAGGGCGGGCAATGCAAAAGAATGTTGTCCAGTCTTTCGATTCCAAGCCTCGACAGACTTCCGTCCACAAAGCGCTCCACAGCCTCCGGAGTGTACATCTCATCCGTGTGCGGATTTAATGCCCTGCCGCACTTCGTCACGACATAAAAATGCTCAGGATATTTTTTCAAAAGCTTCCCTATGGCTTTCTCACTCTGACCGCCGTTATATACATCTGCGGTATCAATGAATGTAATACCTGTTTCATATGCGGCCTCCAAAATTTTCATAGCCTCATTTTCGTTAAACGGGTCTCCCCACTTCGTCCCGAGCTGCCAGGTACCCAGCCCGATTCTGCTCACTTCTCTGCCGGTTCGTCCAAATACGGTTTTTTCCATTTTATTTTCCTCCATAAGCCGCAGCCGTCATAAGCTTTTCAACAAGCTCCCTTTTTTCGTACAACACACATCCGCCGTTGTGGTCGTCATTCAAAAATATCACCGCTTCGCAAAGCCATAAATAAGGGAGAGTGCAGTGCTTCCCGAAGCGATGAATTTTTGCATTTTATACCCCACTTTAGTGCAATTTAATTTTGCAAAATCTATTATACATCAAGAAAGCCGCTCCGTCAAGGGGCAACTTTGAAGTTTCTGCCATTTAAGAGCATAATCGCTGTGATCAAAAGCAAAATCCCTGCTATTATCGAAATCCATGGATTTAATGTAAAACCGGCTATCAAATATCCCACTGCACATACAACCGCTACAAGCGTTGCATAGGGAAGCTGGGTCTCCACATGCTTAATATGCTCACATTCCGCTCCTGTGGAGGCAAGAATGGTTGTGTCTGATATCGGGGAGCAATGGTCTCCGTACACGGAGCCCGCAAGGGTTGCGCCAAGCGCAGGAATGAGATATACACTTGCATTGTCCACACTGCATATCATTGTAACTATGGGAATCAGCATTCCGAAGGTTCCCCAGGAGCTTCCCATAGAAAAGCTCATAAGCGCCGCAATCACAAACAATATAAAGGGCAGGAAACCCATAGGAAGATTGACACTGCTCACAAAGCCCGAGATAAATACCCCCGTCCCAATAAGCTGTCTGCATACCCCTCCGAGGCTCCAGGACAGAATGAGTATGAGCATCGGAGGGACAATACTTCCGATACCCTCCACGATATAGCTCACAAACTCCTTAGGCGTCATAAGCTTACGGGGAATATACATAACTAATGCGGTTATAAGCCCTGCAAAGGTGCCAAGGGAAAGACCCGCCGTGGGATTGTATCCAATCGCCTCGGAAAAGCTTACTCCCTCAAAGAATCCGCCCACATACGCCATCCCCAAAATGGCGCATACAATAAGCACAAGTACCGGCAATGCAAGGTCAGGCACACCGCCTCTGCTCTCCTTGTACTCCATATCGGAATCTGCAGCTTCACTCTCTTTGGCTGCTGCCTCCGCCTGCTTCATCGGTCCGAAATCCTTGCCTGTAACGCTTAAGAAAATTACCATAACAATAGTAAGGAGCGCATACAGATTGTAGGGAATCGTGGAGAGGAAGATGTGAAAGCCTCCCGTCTCGCTCACCTCGCTTGCCACAGCCACCGCCCAGCTTGAAACCGGCGCAATGATGCAGACGGGAGCCGCCGTTGCGTCTATTATATAGGCGAGCTTTTCCCTTGACAGCTTTAACCTGTCAAATATGGGACGCATAACCGTTCCGACGGTAAGGCAGTTAAAACCGTCATCTATGAATACCAAAACGCCCAGAAGCGATGTCGCAAGAGCCGCCGAGCGCCTGTTCTTCAGCTTACCCTCCGCCCACCTTCCGTAGGCGTAGCTTCCGCCTGATTTGCTCACAAGTATGACCACCGCCCACAGAAGCGCAAGAAATATTATCATATAGGAGTTGTCGGCAATCTTTGCGCTCATCATATCGAAGGTCAGAGCTGCCGCCGAAAAAATGTTGCCCCCGCTTTCAAACGCATAGATGAGTACTCCCGAAAATAATCCTATGAAAAGCGAGGAGTATACCTCTTTGGTAATGAGCGCCAGCGTTATCGCAAGAATGGGCGGTATGATTGAAAGCCACCCTGTTTCTATCATGACAAATTCCATCTGTTAATCCCCTTATAATCCATATATTTTGATTATATTTTAATTAACAGCTCAAATCCCGTCAATGCAAAAATACAATAGTCTCTTTTCTTACAGCAGCTGCCTTATAATTCCCAGTACAAGCAGGTGTGCTGGATAGAAATTTTTGTAAACCTTATTAAATACCTTTGATTTGTATCCAAGCTCCCCCTTATATCCGGCAAGCACGAATGCAATGGCAATATGCGTAAGATACCAGCATCTGTTCGCAACAGTGAGCTTATCAATATATGCTTCAAGAGAACAAAAATTGTATCTTGCCCAGTGATATATGGGCAAATAAATTATGAATATTCCCAGAAGAAATGCCAGCTTTTTGACGTAGGACATATTCTCCATCCTGTTTAAATAGTAATAAAACGCATATACGAGAAGAACTCCCACAAATTTGTAATTGGACATAATAAAGAAATTTGCGCATGCGGTAAGTATGATTGCCGACCACATATGCAACGGCTTATCCTTCCATCTGTCAATGGCGATAAGTCCTAAGAATGCAATGAGAAGTGTTATTATTGCATTTTGTGAGGTTATCATATCCTCTATTTTCAAGGGCTTAAACTCCAGCAAATCATAGCAAAATTCGGAAATCAACGCCAAAAACACATACCCGCCCAAATGCGCAGACACCCTGTCAGGATCATTTCGCATATGCCTGTAGCCCTCTGCAAGCAAGAATGCATATATCGGAAATGCAAATCTTCCTATACATCTCATGGGGATGGAATTGTCCATAAATTCGCCCCCGATATGGTCACATAGCATCGTAAGCATAGCTATTATCTTCAATACAAAAACTGTCATAAGCTCTGTCTCCCTTTTTATTTCTTTGCTGTCTCTCAATCTTTAGCCCTGTGTCACTCATTACTGCTCAAAAAAATCAAGCATCCGCTTCCGATAGTCCGGTGCAGTGTCAAATGCGGCATGCCCATATCCGGTATACATATAAAGTCGAAAATCCGCTCTCTCATCAAGCTTCTCTGCAATCTCCATAGTGGCATCCGAATCAAGAACGCTGTCCTCAAAAACACCGAGAGTAAGAACAGGGCATTGAATCTTATCCAGCTTCGAAACGACATTAAAGCCCTTAATCCCCTCTGCAAGGATGATAAAGCGTTCCAAATCCTTGTCAGTTACCGTTCCAGCCGCCGCAATCAGCGTCTCCCGATACTGCTCAAACACGGAAGGGGGATAGATTTCTTTTCCAAAGGCCAGATACAACCCTTCACAATCTCCGGCTTTGGCAAGACGAATCCATTCCTCAATAACACGGTATTGCTCGTCACGCACATTGGCTGAGGTTGAGCCAAGCACCATTTTGCCCACCAAGTCAGGGTAGTTAATTGCCAGTACCAGCGCAATCATCCCGCCTTGCGATGCCCCAAAAAGATAAACCTGCTCCAAACCGAGGGCTTGAAACGCCTCCGCCGTGTCATGCGCCATATCCTGCACGGAGTAGGCTTTGGGAAGCTCCTTACGGCGGTCAAACACATATATCGTGTAGTGCTCTGTTATGGACTTATAGGCTTCGGCAATCGCATCCGCCGCCCCATAACACTCTGAACGCTCAGACCGGGTAGGATCACGAGCGTCCTTTTGCCCTCGCCGAAGCGAAAATAGTCCATAGAAAAGCGCTCTGTTTTAACTGTTTCAATCAACAAACTCATACCTTTTTCCCTTTCACATTTATGATACATCCAAAGCAAGAGAGGTCACTGTTTTTAACAATTCCTCTATATGCTCGACCGCATGTGCAATCCTCTTTCTGCCAAGGTCACTTTCCTTCAAATCCGTGGTTTCCATCAAAAACAGGAAACGGATTGCGGCAGCCAGCGCAATTTTATTGACTGTCCTCTGCCTTTCGGCATCATCCCCAAAATCAAAATATTCCTCTATGATGCAATGCCACAGCCTGTCCGCCTCCTCGTTAGGCATTTGCAAAAATGACATGCCGTTGTTCGGATCATCCTCCGGAAAGGACTGATAGGTAACATAGAGTCCCGCAAAATCAAACACCGGATTGCCCTGTCCAAGAGTATCCATATCGATTAACATTGGCTCATTATCCACCATCATCACGTTTTTCATCTGGATATCGCCATGCACCACCGTCTGTTCGTCCTTCATATCCCTCAAAAGCTTGTTCAATCCGTCAAATTGCTCTTTTGTCAGATATTTTGCCGTCACATCAAGGTAATCCAGAAAACGCTCACGGTATGAAGGGAATACTCCGTGCTCCAGCCTTGTCGTATGCACTATTTTTAGCAGCTTGGCGTACTTTGAGATAAGCTCCGGAAACGGCAGCTCCTTCGTCAGCAAAAGCTCATGAAAGGTTTTTGCATTTAAGAGCTCAAAGACCGAACCATAGTCCTCTCCAACCCTCACAATATCGTACGATATGGCAGTCGGTATTCCGTTTAAAAAGGCTGTTTGCGCCATTTTCTTTTCATTCTCTATCATTGGGATGCTGTCTTTTCCCTTATATACCTTTACAATGCTCTCTGCATCTATACGGTATACAGTTCCAAAAAAGCCCCTGCCGATGACCTCAAGACCCTCTACACTTAAGCTGCGATACGCTTTCTTTACATTAAAAAGCTCCGTGAAGCCCGTCGTCTCAAAGATGTCATACACATCCCTTGCCACATTTATTATCGCTGTGGGTGCATCCTTTAATTTTCTGACCTTCATAAGCACCCTGAGACCTGCACTCGAAATATATGTAAGGCGCTCTGCGTCAAATACTATCTCCTCGGTACTGTGCGCCTCAAGAAGTTCCAACAGCTCCTTTTCCAAAGCCGGGGCATTGCCGGAATCAATGCGTCCTGCAAGTTCAATAATAAGTTCATCCCCATTCTTCGAAGCCTTCATAAATTTACCCCTTTACCTTGCTATCCCTGCATTCCTTATGAATTACCATCGGCCAGAGGATCATCGCAAAGAGTACCATAAGAAGGCGGGCAATCAGATTTCCCCAATGTCCTCCAAAGGCGGCAACGATAGTTGCGGGAGCGAACCATTCTTTCCATGCGAACATTATTGCAAATCCTACAAAGGTCAGTACCGGCAGGTTCGCAGCCCCGACCGGAATCTCATAATGCAGATAATGTCTGTCAATGTAGCTTCCAACCATAAGCCCCGTAAATGCGCCACAGGCCTTAAAGGTGTCATTCATCATCTTTCCCGGGTCAACCAAGAGCACCCCATCCACATAGTCCATCGGATATGGCTTTAACATTATATATGCAAGTGTCGCAATGACCGCTGCCAGTCCAACCAATGTAAGGATATCGAGAAGCTTCTCGTTTCCCTCAACCTTTTTTGAGACAGCGCCGACGGCAAGGATGATAATAACGGACTCACAGAAGCCTACGATGACATCCTGCGGCGTATGCACCCCTAAGAAATTCCTTGAAAAGCCGGTCAGAAGAATCAGAATGCCGCAGATAATCGACAGCCATCTCCTTTTATCCTTCTGCCAGACCACGACGGTTCCGTATGTAGCTGTCGCAACCATCGTATGTCCGCTGGGGAAGGAATAACCCGTCGCAGCCACCTTTGAATCCCCTGCGGGCTCGATCAAATCAGAGCGTATCCACGGTCTGTATGCACACACCGTAAGCTTGATAATGCCATTTACAAGCTCTCCAATCCCCCATGTGGTGATAAAGCGGTAGCCCCACTTCTTATCCACACACCAAAAGATGATAAACGGCAGAAACGGCATCATATCCACCGCAAATTTTGACAGTGCATTGAAAAACTCATCAAATACACCACCCGTCACATTTCTTAATTCCTGTAGCCACAATAAATACTGAATATCAATCTCCATAGCTTTACTCCTTCCATAGTGTTATGAATATTCTCACTTCATTTCTTTTAATTGCTTTCTCTCAATACATTCGGCAGAAGGGCGGTATACCTTCTTTCTCCATTACTTTATAGGTGTAATTATTTTTCTGTATTCATCTTGTAGTTTTATATGATCTGATTAAATTTTAACAAATTGCCCGTTTTTCAATTCAGCCAATTTTGAACTGTGCCACAAGATATACATTTAAAAATATTGTCTGTTTTTTGAAATTTAAAGCCCCCACAATTTGAACATTTCAAAATTGTTCCCGGGATATCATCATCATAAGGATCATCATAAGGATCATAATCATGTCTTATTAACCATCCACCAGCAACTTTCTCTAAATCCTCAACCGAAAGCTGGTCCAGCTTCTCATTGATCTCAGCCTTCAGCTCCTCTCTTCTCTTATCGTCACTCATTTTTGCTACCTCCCGTTATAAAAATATTTTGTGCATCAAGCTACATATCCTTATTATAAACTATTTGTGCCACAAATCTGCCACAAATAGAGCCTTATTTTATAAAAAAATTAAACTTTTTTGATATTTTAATATATTTTATTACAAATTGTCTTCTGAAGTTTTAGCCTGCTCATATTTTGCAACAGCTTTTTCATAGCTTGAAGATGTCTCATTAACATTCTCTATCATGGAACTCACCTCCCTCGCATAAAATAAACAGGTAGCTCTGATATTTCTATCATAACTACCTGTTCTGAACATATAAATATGTTTTAATTATTTCGGGACATCATTCAAAAACGCTTATTCGATTATTCTTTTTAATTTACTATGAAATATTTCTAGTTAGCATCTTTTAAACTAGGATCACTTAAATGAGTAGTTTGTAGATATCCTCTACATTTATGGTCCTCAAACGGAGACAATATTGCTCCACATTTTTCACATTTATATTCAGAATATTTAATAAATCCTCCAGCAACTTTCTCTAAAGCCTCAACTGAAAGCTGATCCAGCTTCTTGTTGATCTCCGCTTTCAGCTCCTCTCTTCTCTTATCGTCACTCATTTCTCATTACCTCCAATACCTTCATTTTAATGTTTCAAGTTGCATATCAAAATCATCTATCCTTGTATCACACGATGCGCATTATTCATGTGATTCATAAGCATATCTACATTCCAAAATGTATCGCCGCAATATTTACAAGTATAAGTTTCCCCCTCGACTATAATTTTGCCACCTGCAAATTTTTCTAGTTCTTCAACTGAAAGCTGATCCAGCTTCTCATTAATCTTAGCCTTTAATTCCTCTCTTTTCTTGTCGTCATTCATTTTTGCTACCTCCTGTAATAAAAATAGTTTGCGCATCAAACTGCATGTCCATATTATAAACTATTTCTTCTACCTCCAATAGTTATTTTTATTATCCTTTTACTATGCTTTTCTCCGTTTCAGAAGCATTCTGAATAAATTGCCGGATCATACTAATCAGTGCTTCCAGATTACTTGCTGATTCTGGATGCGAAGCCATAAGATGACTGACGAAATCCGTAGTAGTAAGTCCTGCACCACATATAGGACATGTCGTTATATCATTTACACTTGTGCTCCCTCCACTAACTTTTTCCAGATTCTCAACTGAAAGCTCGGCCAGCTTCTCATTGATCTCAGCCTTCAGCTCCTCTCTTATCTTATCGTCACTCATTTTTGCTACCTCCCGTTTAAAAATAGTTTGCGCATCAAACTGCACATTCATATTATAAACTATAGGTGCCACAAATCTGCCACAAATAGAGCCTTATTTTAAACCTAAAATCCCGAGCTGATTATATCTAGACATAGATACAACCAGTCTCAAACCTGTATAAATGCTGAATTTCTTGCCACTTTTTACTTGACAAAACCCTC
>JAFUVF010000013.1 GCA_017483735.1 Lachnospiraceae bacterium
AATTCATCAATGATTTTTACCTTGGTCTACCGGAATATATGCAGACGGCACTGGCTAAAGCGGCATAAATCATATTTTGTTAGCTGGGATATTGAATTTTCAAGGTGCGAACCCCATTTTTCATGTGGGAAGTTTTAGTTAAGTTGACAAAAATATATGGGCACATGCATCCTTTGTTTGAAACAAGCTACAGTTTTTTGACACAATGGCGAGCGGATCGGAAATGCTTTGGAGGCAGGATGAAAAAATATGAGTGCAATATATCCACGAATCTGATATTATACAAGCATAGGGGCAGGGGGAGGAGGAGGCAGACAGTGATGAAGCTTGGCGAAAAGATTAAACAGACCTTCGGATATATAAAAACTCTTTGGAAAACTCATCCGATAACCTTTATTGTGCTCATTCTTGCCACGGCGTGCAGTATTTTCAACACTCTTATAAACGGCGTTTTATATAATGCGCCCGTGATAAGGACGTACGGAAATTCTCTTGGCATTGTTTTGGCACATTTTCTCTTATGGTTCATATTGCTCATATTCGGCGTGTTTTTTGCGGAAAATGTCATAAACCGTGACAGGCTTGAATTAAGGCTTATTATATCCGGCATTTTTGCCGTTGCTACTTTCTTTTATTCATCAATCCTTTCGGGTACCCTGTTTTTTGAAAAATTTTTTGACAAGCTGAACAAAGCGATAGGAAACGAGCACCTTTCAATGATAACCATCGGTTATATCGCAATTTTGTTCTTATTGTCAGTGTTCTTATGCTACGAGAGGCTTTCTGACAGGTTCTCCTTCCCGGATTATCTTAAGGGGGTACTTTCGGGCAGCTTTCTTATAGGAGTTATATACTGTGTCGTGCTGTTGGGGATAGTGACCCTTACCTTTGTATTTACAGAGCTTTTGTTCGGGGATTTCGAGGATATTCTGGAGCCCTTGTTCTGTCTTGTCACGGGAATGTATCTGGGAGGCGCATTCATAGCCACCATTGCAAACAGCGAGGAGGAGGTTCCGAAATTCGTAAATGTGCTTTTTTGCTATGTGCTCTATGGGATGAGCCTCATAGCATATGTAATAGTATATCTTTATATAATAAAAATCCTTGTATTTTCCAAATTTCCGTCAAATACCGTATTTGCAATCATCACATCCCTTTTTTGCTTTTCGATTCCGCTTGCATACCTTAATTCGGATAAGGAAAGCGGATTTATCGGCAGGATTTCGAGGCTTCTGCCGTATGTGTTTGCACCGTTGATGATTTTGCAGGCGTACACGGTGTTTGCGAGGATTTCGCAATACGGGCTCACTCCGTCAAGGTATCTTGGGATTGCTTTTATATTCTTCGAGATAGTCTATATATTATGGTATTTGCTTAAAAGGGATAAGCTTAAATACATTCTTCTCTTTTTGGCGGGACTTGTCTTTGTCCTGACGCTTGTTCCGGGCTCAAATGCGCTTTCGGTTCCGAAATTTGCGCAGGAGGCTACGCTTAAGCGTCTTTTGTCCGAAGATGTGAGTGCGCTTAGTATGGAGGACAAAAAGAGGCTTCGTGCGGCGGCGGAGTATCTTAGGGGGATGGATGGCGGCGAAGAGTATCTTAAGCGAAAGTATCCGGAAGAAGCCTTTGATTTTCTTAAGGATATGGAGGTTAGGGATGAAGAGGGACTTAGAAGGTATGTGGATTATTCCTGTGAAGCCACAGAGCTTGATATAAGCGGATACAGCACTGTTTCAAGGTTTTCCGAATCGGTATATTCCGGAAGCGAGGATGTGGATTACAGTGCGTTTCCCATAAAGAAGACAAGCCTTGACAGTGAGTATTACGGAGCGGAGGAAGAGGAAACGGCATTGTATTTTGATGCGACAGAGCTTATTGAGCTTATGATTGGCGAAAAGCTAAGCACTGATGACGCAAATGAGCCTCTTAAGTATGTGGAGGATGGATATACGATAGAGATAACTCATGTGTATATCTCCTATGATCCGTTGTCGGGGGATGTCTACAATTTCAGAATAGAGGGATTTTTGCTGTCAAAATAGGCGCAGATATTACCGATGGGGGAACGGTATTGTTGACATAAATCTGCATAAATTATATAATTATATAATTAGATTTGGATTTGGAGGCAGAGCTTTGCAACTGTACAGTTTTGATGAAAAGACACATGGGGTTATAGAAAAGAGCTGTATTCCCTATGCGATATTCCAAATGGTGGACGAGCGTGTCGTGACGATAGCAGTTTCCGACGGCTTCTGTGACCTTTTTGCGGTGGACAGGGAAACCGCTTACGACCAGTTAAACAATCATATCTACGACAAGGATCATCCGGATGATGTGACGAGGCTCGGAGATGCGGCGATAAGCTTTGCGAACGGCGGAAGCGATTACAATATTATCTATCGCAGCATGATAGAGGGTGAATACAGGATAATCCACGCAAGGGGGAAGCATGTCTATACCTCTGACGGGAAGCGCCTTGCAATAATCTGGTATTCCGATGCCGGTCCCTATGTGGACAAGAATCAGGAAATCTACGATCAGGCATTGAGCGGTCTGATGCTCAGCATAGCACAGAAGGATACGAATAATTATGACCTTATGACGGGGCTTCCCAGCATGAGCTATTTCTATAAGCTTGCGGAAGGCACAAGGGACAGGTTTGTGGAAGAAGGGGAGGCTCCGGCGCTTCTTTATTTCGATTTCAACGATATGAAAAACTACAACCTGAAATACGGCTTTAGCGAAGGAGATAGGCTGATTCACGCTATGTCACAGGTTTTGTCGAGGCATTTTTCCAATATAAACTGCTGTCGTATCGGAAGCGACCATTTTGCCGTGATAACAAAGAGCGCAGGGCTTGAAGAAGAGTTAAAAAAGATATTCGAGGAATGTAAGAGCTTAAATGAGGGAAAGAGCCTCTCTGTGAGAGTGGGAATCTATCTTCACAGCATGGGAGCGGTATCCACGAGCATTGCCTGCGACAGGGCAAAGATGGCCTGTGATGTAAAGCGGGACATCGCTACATCCGCCTTTAATTATTTTAACGAGGATATGCTTAAGGCTGCCGAAATGCGGCATTATATCCTGGATAATCTCGATAAGGCGATAAGGGAGAACTGGATAACCGTATATTATCAGCCCATAGTCCGTTCTGCCTCTGGCATTATCTCTGACGAGGAGGCGCTTGCGAGGTGGATAGATCCCAATGTGGGATTTTTGTCCCCCGCAGATTTTATCCCGGTTTTGGAGGATGCCAAGCAATTATACAAGCTTGATCTGTGCGTTTTGGAGCTTACACTTAAGAAAATGCGCATAATGGAGCAGAATAATCTGCATATTGTACCCTGCTCCATAAATATATCCCGCACAGACTTTGAAATGTGCGATATTGTGGAGGAGATAAGAAAGCGTGTAGATGATGCGGGCATCGAACGTGAGAAATATACGATAGAGATAACCGAGAGCGCCGTGGGAGATGATATCGAATACATAAAGAAGCAGGTGGAGCGCTTTAATGAGCTTGGTTTCAAGGTGTGGATGGATGATTACGGAAGCGGCTATTCATCTCCGGAGATTTTGCAGACAATTCCCTTTAGCACAATAAAGCTGGATATGCAGTTTATGCGCCAGTTTGACAAGACTCCCAAGAGCCGAATCATTATAAGCGAGCTCATCAAAATGGCAATGAATCTGGGGCTCGAAACCGTTGTAGAGGGTGTCGAGACAAGAGAGCAGGTGGATTTTTTGAGAGAGGTCGGAGCGACTAAGCTTCAGGGCTTCTATTACAGCAAGCCCAACCCTATTGAGGAAATTTTGCGGCGCTACGAGGTGGGGATACAGATAGGTCTGGAGGATCCAAGAGAATCCGAGTATTATGCCGCAATAGGAAGAATCAATCTCTACGATATTTCATTATCCGCTGACGGCGAGGAGGGCTTTGACGATTATTTCAATACTGTGCCAATGGCGATTTATGAGCTCAAGGATACGGAGAGTTCAATCATCAGATGCAATAAATCCTATCAAAAGATAATAAAGGATCTTTTTGACGATAATGAGTTCCATGCAAATACGGATGAAATTCTGGGAGAGAAGGGGTTTGTGGCAGACTTTATGAAATCCCTTGTGCAATGCGGGGAGACGGGCAGGCAGACCATAGAGGACAAAAAGACCGAGGACGGAAGAAATATCCATATGCTCTTTAGGCGTCTTGCGGTAAATCCTGTCACGGACGCAAAGGCAGTTGCGGTCATAATGCTGGACATCAGAAAAGAAAATGCGCTGACCTACGGAAGCGTGGCGCAGGCATTATCCTCGGATTATCTGTCTATGTACTATGTGAATCTTGATACGGAGGACTTTATTGAATATAAGCCTGATTCCGACAGCGAGGATATGGTGGTTGAAAGGAGAGGCAGGAATTTCTTCGAGGCAAGCAGAAAGGATGCAATCCAGCTTATATATAAGGAGGACAGGGACCTTTTCATAAATACCTTTAACCGTGAAACCGTGACTCATGCCATAGAAAAGCACAATAGCTTTACCCACACCTACAGACTTTATATGAACGGGGAGCCGGTGTATGTCAATATGAAAGCTACCGCCATAGGCAGGGACAAAAAGCACATAATCATCGGCGTAAACAATGTGGACGCCCAGATGCGCCAGAAGGAGGCGATGGAGCGCATAAAGGAGGAGCGTATTGCCTATTCACGCATCAGCGCATTGTCCGGGGACTTCATTGTGTTCTATACCGTAGATCCTGTGACGGAAAAGTATTCCGAATATGACGCCACTGGAGAGTATGAAAGCCTGAATCTCGCCAAGGAGGGTGAGGACTTCTTTGAAAACTCAAAGATAAACGCTCAAAGGGCAATGTATATTGAGGACTTGGATATGTTTATCAAAGCCTTTACCAAGGAAAACGTGCTGAGAACGATATACGAAAAGGGCGTGTTTGTGCTTAATTACCGTCTTATGATAAGCGGAAAGCCTCATTATGTGAGCCTTAAGGGCGCACGTATCATTGAGGAGGGCAAGGAAGAGCTCATATTCGGTGTAAATGATATAGACGAGCAGGTAAGACGTGATCAGGAGTATGCATACAATCTTGAGGTGGCGAGAAACAAGGTGAATCTCGATTCCCTTACGGGGGTTAAGAACAAGCACGCCTATGTGGAGGCGGAAAGCAGCTTGAATGATGCGATAAGTAAGCATTCCTCATCTCCCTTTGCCGTTGCGGTTTTTGACATAAATAATCTGAAAAAGGTCAATGACGAGCATGGGCACAACGCAGGAGATGAGCTTATAAAAGAGGGCTGCGGGCTCATATGCAATATTTTCAGGCACAGCCCTGTATTCAGAATAGGCGGGGATGAGTTTGTGGTAATTGCAAGAGGAGAGGATTACGACAATATTGACATCGCAATGCACACGCTAAGCCGCATTAACCACGAGAACAAGGAAAAGGGAGCCGTGGTTGTGGCAGGAGGAATGTCGAGGTTTGACAGGGATAATCTGGTAGAGGATGTATTTGACCGTGCCGACAAGGCAATGTACGACAACAAGAAGGCATTGAAAGAGGAGTGACTTAATAAACTATGGCGGAGGAGAATCCTAAGGAAAATAAAGAGGAAACGCAGAGCGCAGCAGAGCCCCTTGTGGTGGAGGGGTATGTGTTCTATACCAAAAAGGATGCGGAGCTGGCGGAGCTTGAAAAGAAAAAGGTGGACGCCATAATGGAGCGCATAAACTTTAAAAGCCCGGAGACGGTGCTTGCCGTATATGAGAAGGCTGTGGCTGACAGAGTTTTTAAGACGCCTGTGGGGCTTGAATTTTTAAAGGAACTGAGAGATTATCTCTATGAGTCCCCGAATATTGCTAATGAGAGGATTTCCCCCATTGTTTTGCAGGCAACCTACGATACGGAGCTAAGGAAGAAATCAAATCCTGCGAGGTATCGCATACAGCCGTCCTCAAAATCGTCCATAAGCCCGATGGTTATTTCCGTCATACTCAACATTCTGCTTGTGCTTGCGGTGCTTGCGATGTTTGTGATTACATTTAATTCCGACCAGCCCACAATACTTAATTACGAGAGGGTTATTACAGACAAATACGCTGCGTGGGAGGAAAATCTTACCGAGCGTGAGGCGGTTATCAGACAAAAGGAGCGGGAGCTTTTGATAGAGGGGGATAATTCATCTAAAGGGGATATAACGGCAAATGGACAAAATTAAGGTTCTTGTGGTGGATGATGAATCCAGAATGCGGAAGCTCATAAAGGACTTCCTTTTAAAGGCGGGCTATGGAGTTTTGGAGGCGGCAGACGGAGAGGAAGCTCTGGAGTGTTTCTATGCGGACAAGGAAATTGCTCTTATCGTCCTTGACATAATGATGCCAAAGCTAAACGGCTTTGAGGTATTAAAGGAAATCAGGGAGACATCCAAGGTTCCCGTCATAATGCTTACCGCAAAATCGGATGAGAGGGATGAGCTTACAGGCTTTGATCTGGGCGTTGACGAGTATATATCCAAGCCCTTTTCTCCAAAGATACTTGTCGCAAGGATTGAGGCGATACTGCGGCGCACAAAGGGGGACGAAAAGGAGGAGGCGCTTGTGTGCGGGCTTATAAGCCTTGACAAGCAGGCTCATAGGGTCATTGCGGAGGGAAGGGAGGTTGAGCTTTCCTTCAAGGAATTTGAACTTTTGCAGTATTTTATTGAGAATAAGGGCGTTGCATTATCCCGGGAAAAGATATTAAACAGTGTCTGGAACTATGATTATTTCGGGGATGCCCGCACCATAGACACCCATGTTAAGAAGCTTAGGAGCAAGCTCTCCGGAAAGGCGGGCGACCAGATAAAGACCATATGGGGCATGGGCTACAAGATGGAGGATGAGGCATGAAATCCTCAATAAGACGGCAGTATGCCACCATATATGTTCTTTTTATGATGGGCATTATTGCCCTTTTTATTGTTGTAAACAATGTATATCTGGAGAGATACTACATAAACAAAAGGCTCGAGGCGATTGACGAAGCCTACAACAGCATAATTCTTGCGGAGAATTCTTCGGGGCTTGAATCGGAGGAATTTGTAAACGAACTCGGAGAAATCTGCTTAAAATATAATATTGACATTTGTGTCATGGATGTAAATTCACGAATGAAATATTCCTCAAGATACGGCGGAGCCCTTCTTGAGGGGAGGCTCATACATTATATTTTGCAGGGAGGTCCTGAGGAATATATAGAGGTTGAGGAGGAAAGCGACAAGTATTCCGTCCACAGGGTCTATGATATGGGAGGAGAGTATCTGGAGCTTTTTGCCAGAACGGAAAACAATATTTCCTTTCTTATGCGCACGCCGGTGGAGACCATAGAGGAGACCGCAAAGCTCACAAACCGCTTTCTGCTCTACATAGGAGGCTTCGGGATAATAGGCGGAGCCGTAGTTATATTCTTCCTTTCAAGAAGGATTACCGAGCCCATACTCGAGCTGAACGAAATATCCAAGCGCATGGTGGATTTTGATTTCAGCGCAAAGTACAGGACGGAGGGCGCAAGCAACGAGATTGACGCATTGGGTAAAAATATGAACCGGCTCTCGGACTCCCTCGAAAGGTCAATAGGCGAATTAAAGAGCGCAAATATAGAATTAAAAAAGGATGTGGAGCGAAGGGATGCGATCGACAGGGAGAGACGGGAATTTCTCTCAAATGTTTCCCATGAACTCAAGACCCCCATAGCGCTTATTCAGGGCTATGCGGAGGGGCTTAGGGAGTCCGTGAATGATGATGCGGAGAGCAGAAGCTTTTATTGTGATGTAATAATCGATGAGTCCCACAGGATGAATGAGCTTGTAAAAAGGCTTCTTCTTCTGGACAATATAGAAACGGGCGGGGACGAGGTAAAGCTTGAAAGAATAGATATCGTGGACTTTATCAGAAATTATCTCCATTCTGCTGGAATCCTTGCGCAAAGGGAGGGGATTGACGTGAAAATGCAGGATTATCCTCCGATTTTTGTGTGGGGTGATGAGCTTTTGGTGGAAAACGTCTTTTCAAATTACTTTTCAAATGCAGTTCATTATTGCGAAAAGGAAAAATATATTGAAATAAGTTTAAAAGAGGCGGATAATAGGGTGCGGATATCGGTATTCAATACGGGGAATCCAATCCCCGAGACTGCAATACCGCATCTTTTTGAAAAATTCTACAAGGTGGATAAGGCAAGAACCAGAGAATACGGCGGAAACGGCATAGGTCTGTCGGTTGTGAAGGCTGTAATGGATATGTTCGGACAAAAATACGGCGTGGAGAATTATAATAACGGCGTAGCCTTCTGGTTTGAGCTTGAAAGAGGATGAGATTATGGAAAATACAGAACAGGTTACAAACGAAGGGCTTAAGACCCTGCTTAAAAGGATAGATGAGCTGTTAAATGAGTCGAGGGACGCAGAGTTTACTGCATATTTAAACAGGCTAAAGGCTCGTGCAGGAGAGGATATACCGCATATTGACGATTATTCAAATGAGCTTTCGAAAAACTATGAGGTTTATTGCGCACGCTTTAAGCAGATATTTCCCTGGGAGGAGAAAAGAGAGGCTAACCGCACCGAGTTTACGCTTGCTTCGGTGCTTTTGGGGCTTTTCGGAGGGATATTCATACTTACATCGCTTATTCTTTTCTGCGTAAACTTTATGACGGATTTTATGATGGGGATGTTTTTGTATGTCCTTTGCGCTGCGGTATTTCTGTCATCGGAGCTTCTTTTGTACAAGAAGATCCCCAAGCTTGCGATCACTCTTTCCGCAATAGCGGTGGGAGGGTTTTATGTGGTAAACGGAGTAAACTGCTTCAAATGGCATAATATAAATATTGTTGAGGCGGTGCTTTTGTGCGGGGCTGTATCCCTTGTAAATGTCATATTTGCTGCGGTGCGAAAAAAAACCTGTCACACTGCGGTAATAATACTTAATATGCTCTGCAACTTGATTTTTACCCTGATAATATACGCAAATGAAATGCTTAATTTCGGAAGAACGGAATACGGAAGGTCTGTCTACAGGGACTACGGCATTGACCTTGCGCTTTTGGTGGCAGGAGCAATAGGGATTTTCGTATTTTTGTTTGTGGCGGAGGTTTTTTTTACAAAGCGCATAAATGCGGCGGAAAAATCCTATTATATTGCGACTGGCTGGGGGATTTTCTTTCTTACAGCCTTTATAATTAGCTCCGCAGCCTACTATTTTATGCTTGGAAGCGCCTACAATGAAAAGGGCGCTCCCGGAGCCCTTTTAAGAGCCTTCGGGGAGAGTGCGGGAGGCGTGGGATTTGTCATAATCACGGCGGTATTGGGGATTATTTTGTTTTTCATAATGCACTTTTTGAAGCTTCCGCAGAAATGGTGGATATACTACATAACGCTTCTTTTTGCCAATGTTTTTTACGAGGATTCCACGCTTACAGGGATTATAATGCTTGCCGTGATGCTTGTGCTGTCGAGGGCGCTTTGCTATGCGAATCCGGCGCTCAGATTCTCTGATACGGTGCTTGTATTGTTTGCATTCCTTGCAGCTCTTTTTGAGGAGGATATCACATATCGTCTGATAGTCCTTGCGGCTATGCTTATGGGAATCGTACTTATAAAATATTACAGAACCCTCAACGAAATCCTGTTTTTGGCTGCGCTGGTATTCGTGACATACACGGAGCTTCCGACTATAATAAAGCTTCCTTCGGCGGTGGGCGTGCTGTTTGTGGGAATGTTTGTATTCAACACCTTCGACCGGTACAGGGACAGGTTCATTGCGGTGCTCAACACACTTGTATTTATAGCTATGTTTATATGCTTTGCGCAGCTTTTTAACCCCGTATACAGAAACGCATATATCACGTATATCGGAATGCTTGTATTCGGACTTGCTTCATTGATTATAATGCTTACTGACAGATACAATATGCAGACGAGGTTTAAAAGCATCATCATTGCGGTGTTTGCCACATACATGGCGCTTATATTCAAAAGCTCCTATCCGATGCTTAACAGCATATTCCTTATGATAATCGCTCTTATATGCGTAGTATTCGGATTTGTCTATAAGGAGACGCACCTTAGAATATACGGGATTTCTCTTTCGCTTTTGACCTGCGTCAAGCTCATAGTATATGACTTTGCGGGAGTGGGTGTGCTCCAGAGGACAATCCTTTTCTTTGTAGTCGGAATTATTGCCTTGATTATTGCGGGAATATACATTATACTTGAAAGGCGGTACTTTAAAGATAACGGTGCCGGAGAAAGGCTTGAAAATGCCGATGGACACTAAAAAACTCAAAAAAACAGGAATATTACTCGCACTATGCGCATATATGGCGATTTTTCTTACCGCCTGCGGGGATGACGGGCTTCCGTCGCTTACGGATGATGAAGCTGAGAGAATGGGGAATTATGCCGCATTTACCCTTATGCGCTTCGATGCGTCGCACAGGAGCAGGCTGGTGGATTTGAGCACTGTGGTAATACCCACGCCGAGACCCGCTAAAACTCCCGAACCGGAGGAACCCGCAGAGCAGGATAAAAATAACGATACCTCCGGAAACGGCAGTGCTACCGTAAATCAGGATGCGGCGACAAATGTAAGCATGTATGAGCTCATACAGTTTCCCGAGGGCGTTACGATCGAATATACCGGGAGCAGCATTACCGATTCATATCCGGAGGGAGAGGATGAGGCGTTTTCTCTTGATGCGGGAAAGGGAAAAAGGCTCCTTGTTTTGAATTTCAACCTAAGCAACAATTCAGGCAATATTGCCTCCGTGAATGTATTCAGCCAGAATCCTGTCCTGAAGGTAACAGTAAACGGGGATTATACGAGGACAAGCCTTGTAACGATGCTTACGGATGACCTCTCCACATATGTTGGAGATCTGGAGCCCGGACAGTCGGAGGATTTGGTGCTTATAATAGAAATAGACAATACGGTGGATTTCGTAAATTCGCTCACGATATCCAAAAAAATAGACGGAACCAACTATAATGTAGTGTTGCAATAGGGCTTAAAATATGATATACTACGGTATATATGGGTCGCAAGCTGCCGCGGTGGCGAAGAAATCCGATATATCGATAGATTATAATAAACACGAGGTGGACTATGGATACTAAGATTTTGCTTGAAAGCGGAAGAAATGAACTGGAGGTTCTGGAATTTACATTGGGGGGAAATTCCTACGGAATAAACGTAGCGAAGATTAAGGAAATAATATCCTATCAGCCGGTTACTCCCGTTCCCAACTCACATCCCAGCATAGAGGGAATCTTTATGCCCCGTGATGTTATGATTACGGCAATAGACCTTAAGAACTGTCTTGGCAGGGGCGAATCCGAGCCCAACGGACTTTTCATCATCACTAATTTCAACAAGTTAAATATCGCTTTCCATGTGGATTCCGTAAAGGGTATTCACAGAGTTTCATGGAGAAGCATAATCAAGCCTGACTCCACCATATCCACTGCGGATCAGTCTGTTTCCACCGGTATTATCAAGCAGAACGGAAAGCTCGTCATAATACTTGACTTTGAGAAGATTGTATCCGACATAAACCCCGAGACGGGGCTTCAGATGTCCGCAATAGACGCTCTGGGAGAGAGGCACAGAAGCAATGTTCCCATCCTTATTGCAGAGGATTCCATACTTTTAGGAAAGCTCATTGTGGATTCCTTAAAGGCTGCAGGATATGACAATATCATCAAGACAGAGAACGGACAGCAGGCATATGATGTCATCACACAATGCAAGGATGAGGGTACTCTTGATGAACATGTGCGCTGCATAATCACTGATATAGAGATGCCCGAGATGGACGGTCACAGACTTACTAAGCTTGTAAAGACCGATGACGCCACAAAGAACATTCCGGTTGTCATATTCTCATCCCTTGTAAACGAGGAGATGAAGAGAAAGGGCGAATCCCTCGGAGCGGACGCACAGCTTTCAAAGCCTGAGATAGGCAATCTTGTCAAGATTGTAGACAAGCTTGTGGCAGAGAGGCATTTGGAGTGATTTCCCGATAATCCGGATTTTCGAAAATAATGTTTGACAAATGGTCGCATACTATATATACTAGCATAGTATGCGATTTTAATGGGAAATTTTTATGTTGATTGATTTGTCGGATGTTTTTTCATCCAGAGAAAATCACATACATGCAGAAGCGGAATATGAGGAAGATTCCTTTGGCAGAGGCAAAAGGAAGGTAAAGCTCCTTGAAAGCTCAAAGCTTGTTCTCGATGTTTATTTTGTCGAGAAGAACAGGGCGAAGGTAAAGGGCAGCATAAATCTCATATTCGATACCGTATGTGATAGGTGTTTAAAGAGCATACCTCTTGAGCTTAAGCTTTCCTTTGAGGAATTGGTGGTTTCTCCCGAGGCGGAGAGTGCTGATGAGGAAGAACGCCAGTATATGGAAGGATTTAAGCTGGATACGGAAAGGCTTCTCAAAAACGAGATTTCCCTAAGATGGCCGTCGAAGATATTGTGCCGTGAGGACTGCAGGGGGCTCTGCCTCAAATGCGGCAGGGACTTAAACGAGGGAGAATGCGGCTGCGACAGATTCGTGCCCGACCCGAGAATGGCGCATATCAAAGACGTATTTGATGCGTATCACAAGGAAACAAAGGAAGATTAGGATAAGGAGGTGTTAATATGTCCATATGTCCCAAGAATAAATCCTCTAAAGGTCACAGAGACCAGAGAAGAGCAAATTGGAAGATGAGCGCTCCCACACTTGTAAAGTGCTCAAACTGCGGCGCTCTTATGGTGCCTCACAGAGTATGCAAGGCTTGCGGCTCCTACAACAAGAAGAAAATAGTTGAGGCGTAAGAAAGGATTTACGAAAGACCTGTTTTTACAGGTCTTTTTTGCGTTCAAGTTAGCACTTGACTTTTGCAAACCACTTTAATATAGTAGATAAGGATAAAAAAACAAGGGGGAACCTGATGACTGAAACAGTCAATGTTGCGGTGGACGCAATGGGCGGGGACAATGCTCCCGCAGAAATTGTAAAGGGTGCGGTAGACGCTGTAAACGAGGCTAAGAACTTAAGGGTATATCTTGTAGGTAAGGAGTCTCTTATACAAAATGAGCTTTCCAAATACAGCTATGATGTAGAGCGCATAGAGGTGGTAAATGCCACGGAGGTCATAGAGATGGCTGAGCCTCCCGTTATGGCTATTAGGAGGAAGAAGGATTCCTCCATAGTAAGAGCTATGAACCTCGTAAAGGACGGCATATGTGATGCATATGTATCCGCAGGAAGCACAGGCGCCACACTTGTGGGCGGACAGGTAATCGTGGGAAGGATAAGGGGAATAGAGAGACCACCCCTTGCGCCTTTGATACCTACAGAAAAGGGAGTAAGCCTGCTTATAGACTGCGGCGCAAATGTGGATGCCAGAGCGTCACATCTTGTGCAGTTTGCAAAGATGGGCTCCATCTATATGGAAAATATAATGGGGATCGAGAATCCGAGGGTTGCCATAGTTAATATCGGTGCCGAGGAGGAGAAGGGAAACGCCCTTGTGAAGGAGACATTCCCGCTGCTTAAGAACTGCCCGGACATAAATTTCATAGGCAGTATAGAGGCGAGAGACATACCTGCGGGCGAAGCGGATGTCATAGTATGCGAGGCTTTTGTGGGAAATGTCATCCTTAAGCTCTATGAGGGAACGGCAAAGATGCTGCTTAAGAAGGTAAAGGCAGGTCTTATGTCCACGCTTAGGAGCAAAATAGGAGGGATTCTCATTAAGCCTGCTCTCAAGAAAACTATGAAGGAGTTTGATACGAAGGAGTACGGCGGAGCGCCGCTTTTGGGGCTTAAAGGGCTTGTGGTAAAGACTCACGGCTCATCCACCGCAAAGGAGATTAAGAACACCATAATCCAGTGCATTGCCTTTAAGGAGAATCATATAAACGAAAAGATAAAGGATATGTTAATACCTGCCAACGAGGCGGAATAAATAAACTTTTGGAGGTTAGAAATGGAATTTGACAAGCTTAAAAACATCATAGCCGAGGTTTTGAATGTGGATCCGGAGGAGATTACCCCGGAGACCACGTTTGTAGATGATTTGGGTGCCGATTCTCTGGATGTATACCAGATAATAATGGGTATCGAGGAGGAGTTTGATATCGAGATACCTGCGGAAACTGCGGAGTCCATAACTACCGTGGAGCAGGCTGTTGAGCTTATAAAGGGTGCCATAAACTAGGGATTTAAATACAACTATTCCCAAATCCGGGGGATAGTTGTATTTTTGTGTGCAATGGGATGGAAGAACAGGCGCTTACAATCTTTCAAAAGATAATAGGGTATTATTTCAGGGATGAGAAGCTTCTTTTACAAGCTCTGACACATTCGTCATTTTCTAATGAACAGCGGATAAATTCCGTGGGAAATTACGAGAGGGAGGAGTTCTTGGGGGATGCTGTGCTGGAGCTCATAACCAGTGCTTTTTTGTTTGAAAAATATCCCGATATGCCGGAGGGGGAGCTTACGAAATTCAGGGCTTCCATTGTATGCGAGCCCACTCTTGCGCTGTGTGCAAGACAGATGGAGCTGGACAAATTCATACGCCTCGGAAGGGGCGAGGAGAACACCGGCGGAAGAAACAGGGACAGTATTATATCGGATGTCTTCGAGGCAGTGATCGGCGCAATCTATCTGGACGGCGGCATGGAGGCTGCAAAGGCACATATTGAACGCTTCGTCTTAAACGATATAGAGGACAAGAAGCTTTTCTCGGACTCAAAGAGCACCCTGCAGGAGGTGGTGCAGGGGCAGCTTAAAAAGGATGTATCGTATAAGCTGGTATCCGAGACAGGGCCCGAGCACGATAAGGAATTCAGGGTAAAAGCCATTATAGGCGGCAACGCTCTCGGAGAAGGCACTGGGAGAACCAAGAAGGCGGCGGAGCAGAAGGCGGCATATGCTGCGCTCCTTAAGTTAAAGGAACAGGGATATGTATTTAAAAAGCATTGAGGTACATGGATTCAAATCCTTTGCCGACAAGATAGTATTTGATTTTCACAACGGAATAACGGGAATTGTGGGACCTAACGGCTCCGGAAAGAGCAATGTTGCCGATGCGGTAAGATGGGTTTTGGGAGAACAGAGGATCAAGCAGCTGAGAGGCGCATCCATGCAGGATGTCATCTTTTCGGGTACGGAGGCGAGAAAGCCCTTAAGCTATGCCTATGTAGCTATAACCTTTGACAATGCGGATCACAAGCTTTCGGTGGATTTCAACGAGGTCACGGTGGCAAGGCGCATATACCGCTCCGGAGAGAGTGAGTACTTAATAAACGGCAATCCCTGTAGACTAAAGGATGTAAACAATCTTTTCTACGATACGGGTATCGGAAAAGAGGGCTATTCAATAATCGGTCAGGGTCAGATAGACCGTATCATATCCGGGCGTCCCGAGGAGAGAAGAGAGCTCTTCGACGAGGCGGCAGGTATAGTTAAATTCAAGAAAAACAAGGCGTTATCACAGCAAAAGCTTGAAAATGAAAAGCAGAATCTGGTTCGTGTGAACGATATTCTCGCAGAGCTTGAAAAGCAGGTTGAGCCCCTTGAAAAGCAGTCAGAGAAGGCAAAGATATATCTCTCAAAAAAGGCTGATCTGAAGACCCTTGATGTGAATGTGTTCCTTTTGGAAAATAAGAGCATGAAGGACAGGCTTTCGGAGGTCACGGAAAAGCATGCGATCGCAGCAAAGGATTTCGAGAGCGTAAATGAGCGATACAACGGAATAAAGGATGAATATGAGGCGGTACAGGCTGAAATTGAGGAATTGGAGCGCTCGATTGAAGAGCAGCGTCAGACACTTTCAAATGCAGGGATAATAAGGGGAAAGCTGGAGGGAGAAATAAATGTCTTAAAGGAAAAGATAAATTCCGCAGCGGGAACCGAGGAGCATCTCAATTCCAGAAAGACAGCTATTTCAAAGGATATAGAGCTAAGAAACAAGGAGAGGGAGGATATCATATCCGACAGAACCGATTCCGACAAGGAGATAGAGAAGCTCTTAAAGGACGGCGAGGGCGTAAGGGATGAATTGAAAGCTCTTCAGGATAAGGTTAAAGCCCTGGATGAGAATATCGAAGCCGGGAAAAACGCCATAATCGAGGAATTAAACAAGAGAAGCTCCATAAAGTCCAAGATTGCAAGGCTTGAGAATATGTCGGAGCAGACAAATATTAAGAAGGCAGAGCTTAATTCAAAGCTTCTCCGCGCAAAGAGCGACGAGGAATCAAGGGAGGAGACCATTAAATCCCTAGAGGATGAATTTGACCGTATCACAAAGGAGCTTCGCACAATAAAGGATAAGGAAGCGGAGTCCGAACAGAAGCTTTTTGATTTCAGGGAGGAGCTTAGAAAGGCTGACGAGGAATTAAGAAAGAAGCAGGAGCTTTATCATCAGGAGAAATCAAGGCTCGATGCGCTTTTGAATATTGCCGAGAGATACGACGGCTACGGCGGCTCCGTAAAGGCGGTAATGGAGCAGAAGGACAAAAACAAGGGCATTGTGGGTGTCGTTGCGGATATCATAAAGGTTGACAAAAAGTACGAGACTGCAATAGAGACGGCGCTTGGCGGAAATATCCAGAATATCGTTACAGAGGATGAGGACACCGCAAAGGCGATGATTAAGCACCTAAAGGATACAAAGGCAGGACGTGCAACCTTTCTGCCCCTTACAAGCATTACTCATCCGCAGGAGTTTAAGAATCCCGAGGCGCTTAAGGAGCCCGGAGTCATCGGCATGGCGGATGAGATTGTGAAGATAGACAAGAAATACGCCAATGTGGCAAAGGCAATGCTTGGGCGTATAGTTGTTGTGGACAAGGTTGAAAATGCGCTAAGAATAGCAAGAAAATTTGACTATGGAATCCGCATGGTTACGATAGAGGGAGAGCTTCTCGTACCCGGCGGCGCCATAAGCGGAGGCGCTTTTAAGAACAATTCCAATCTTCTCGGCAGGCGCAGGGAGATAGATGAATTAAAGGGAAGCGTGGATGAGTTAAGAGAAGCCATAAATGAAGCGAACAAGCAGATAGAGAGCATAAAGGATAACAGGAACAGATTAAGGACTGATGTGGAGACCTTTAAGAATGACATCCAGAAAAAGACCTTGGAGCAGAATACCGCAAGGCTCAATCTCTCACAGACAAGAGAACGCCTTGAGGAGGAAAGCAAGGATATGACTGCATTGAAGGATGATGTGCAGTCCATAGAAAAGGAGATCATAGAGCTTAACAAGGAGAAGGAGGATGCCGCAAAGGAGCTTTCCCTCTCCGAAAGTGCAGAAAGACAGACGCAGGAGAAAATCCTTGAATTCCAGAAGGAGCTTGATTCAAAGCGCAAGGAGGAGGCAGAGGTTTCCGCCCAGGTTTCCGAATGGGACTTGAAGATAGAAAAAATAAAGCAGGCAAGGGATTTCAAGCAGGAAAATATTGACCGTATAGATGCGGAGATAGAAAGATTTAACGGAGAGCTTAAGGAGGTTGAGGATGCCCTTCTTGAAAACGTGAAGGAAGTAGAGAGAAACAAGGAGAGCATAGAGGAGATAAAGAAAAACATCGAAGCCTCCTATGGGGATGAGAGCGATGCCAATGACAAGCTAAAGGGCGATATTGAAAAGAAGGAGACTCTCTCCGAAAAGCAGAAGAACTTCTTTAAGGACAGGGAAAAAATAGCAGAGCAGATGAGCTCCCTAGACAAGGAGGTATTCAGGCTTAACAGTCAGAAGGAAAAGCTGGAGGAAGCCATTGAGAGCCAGATAAACTATATGTGGGATGAGTATGAGATTACGCTTTCAGACGCTTCGACACTCAGGGATGAGACGCTTACAGATTTGAGCGGAATGAAGAAGGATGCGGCATCATTGAGAAACCAGATAAAGAATCTGGGGGATGTCAATGTAAACGCCATAGAGGACTACAAGGTTTTGATGGAAAGATATACCTTCCTCAAAAAGCAGCATGATGACCTTGTGGAGGCTGCGGAGAGGCTTAAGGGCATCATAGAGGAGCTCGATACCGCTATGAGGAAGCAGTTTACAGAGGAATTTGCGAAGATAAGCAATGAATTCGACAAGGTGTTCAAGGAGCTTTTCGGCGGAGGAAAGGCGACCCTGGAGCTTATGGAGGATGAGGACATACTCGAAGCGGGAATTAAGATTATCGCACAGCCGCCCGGGAAGAAGCTCCAGAATATGATGCAGTTATCGGGTGGAGAGAAGGCTTTGTCCGCTATATCCTTACTCTTTGCGATACAGAATCTCAAGCCCTCGCCCTTCTGTCTTTTGGATGAGATAGAGGCGGCGCTTGACGATTCGAATGTAAACCGCTTTGCAAAGTATCTGCATAAGCTTACGAAATTTACACAGTTTATCGTGATAACCCACAGAAGGGGTACCATGGAGGAGGTTGACAGACTCTACGGTATTACCATGCAGGAGAAGGGAATATCCAAGCTTGTGAGCGTAAATTTAATCGACAGCGAGCTTTCGGATTGATTTGACAGGGGAAGGATATGGCATTATTCGGAAACAAAAACAGGAATACCGAAAATGATTATTCGGAGGCTCTGGCAAAATTGCAGTCAGTGTCGGAGGAGTTTACCTTCGGCACATTAAACGACGAGGAAGCCGTAAGAATGGAGCTTATGGCGGAGGCGGACGAGGAGGGGCTTTTCAATGCCCTTAAGGACGGGCTCTCAAAGACCAGGGATAATATCGCAAGAGGTATTGACGACCTGTTTTCCGGTCATTCCTCCATTGATGATGACTTTTACGAGGAGCTTGAAGAGCTTCTGATAATGGGGGATGTGGGTGTAAATGCCACGGAGAGCATCATTGACGAATTAAAGAAAAGAGTAAAGGAAGAGCATATAAAGGAGCCCATAGAGTGCCGTAAAATCCTCATAGACAGCATCAGACGCCAGATGGACGTGGGGGAGAACGAATACTCCTTTGAAAACGAGAGGACGGTAATGATAGTGATCGGCGTAAACGGCGTCGGAAAGACCACCTCCATAGGAAAGCTTGCATGGAAATATCGTGCAAGAGGGAAGAAGGTAATGATAGCCGCTGCGGATACCTTCAGAGCCGCTGCGGGGGATCAGCTCCTTGAATGGGCAAAGCGTGCGGATGTTCCCATGATAGGCGGAAAAGAGGGGGCGGACCCTTCCAGCGTCGTATTTGATGCGGTAAATTCCTTCAAGGCAAAAAACGGAGATATACTGCTCATAGATACTGCGGGTAGACTTCACAACAAGAAGAACCTCATGGAGGAGCTAAAGAAGATGAACCGCATTATAGACAGGGAGCTATCCGGCATTCACAGGGAGAATTTCATTGTGCTTGACGGAACGACAGGTCAGAATGCCCTTGTGCAGGCAAGGGAGTTTAATGAGACTGCGGATTTGACCGGCATAATTCTCACAAAGATGGACGGCACCGCAAAGGGAGGAATAGCGATAGCGGTGCAGTCAGAGCTAAAGGTGCCGGTAAAATATATAGGAGTGGGAGAGAAGATTCAGGATTTGCAGAAATTTGACGCAGAAAAATTTGTTTCGGCAATATTTGATGCGGATACGGAGGAAAATTATGAGTAAGGATAAGAAAGAGATGTTGAGCCTTGAAAGATTTGAGGAGGCAAGCGAGGTTGTAAAGAAGGTAACATTGGAGACCAAGCTTGTATACAGTGACTATTTTTCGGCACAGACGGGGAATAAGGTATATTTAAAGCCGGAGAATATGCAGTTTACCGGGGCATATAAGCTGCGCGGCGCATATTACAAGATGAGCACGCTTTCAGAGGAGGATTTGAAGCGGGGACTCATAACCGCATCTGCGGGAAATCATGCCCAGGGCGTAGCATATGCCGCAAAGTGCTATGGCGCAAAGGCAACCATTGTTATGCCTACGACCACACCCCTCATAAAGGTAAACCGCACCAAGAATTACGGCGCAGAGGTGGTGCTCTTCGGGGATGTTTATGACGAGGCATGCGAGGAGGCATACAGGCTTGCGGATGAAAAGGGATATACCTTCATTCATCCCTTTGACGATCTGACGGTGGCTACAGGTCAGGGAACCATCGCAATGGAGATTGTAAAGGAGCTTCCCCTGGTGGATTATATCCTTGTACCCATAGGCGGAGGCGGTCTTGCCACGGGAGTATCCACTCTTGCAAAGCTTTTGAATCCGAAAATAAAGGTAATAGGCGTTGAGCCCGCAGGGGCAAACTGCATGCAGGAATCCATTAAAAACGGCAAGGTAACGACTTTGCCTTCCGTAAGCACTATTGCAGACGGCACTGCGGTAAAGACCCCAGGAGAAAAGCTTTTCCCATATTTACAGAAGAATCTGGATGATATAATTACCATAAATGATGAAGAGCTTGTGGTGGCATTCCTTGATATGGTCGAAAATCACAAGATGGTAGTTGAGAATTCCGGACTTTTGTCCGTGGCTGCGCTCAAGCATTTAGATGTTAAGGGCAAAAAGATTGTATCTATTTTAAGCGGCGGCAATATGGATGTCATCACTATGTCCTCCGTGGTTCAGCAGGGGCTTATATTCCGTGACAGAATTTTTACCGTATCCGTGCTTCTCCCAGACAAGCCCGGAGAGCTTCACAGAGTATCGGGAATAATAGCTGATGTGAACGGGAACGTCATCAAGCTTGAACACAACCAGTTTGTATCCATAAACAGAAATGCGGCGGTTGAGCTTCGGATAACCCTTGAAGCCTACGGAACCGACCACAAGAATGAGATAATGGCGGCGCTTGAAAAGGAAGGCTACAAGCCGAGACTTGTGAGAACGAATATATAAAACTAAAATTTGCTTTCAAAAGGACAGGAGGGCTGCCAAGAAAAAATACTTGACAGCCTTATTTTTTGCTGTTATTATGGTCAGGTTATGAGCGATATTTATGAATCAGCGTTATTGTTTGATTTTTACGGGGAGCTTCTCACGGAGCACCAGAAAAAGATATATGCCGACAGGGTGTACAACGATATGTCCATGAGCGAGATTGCGGAGGAGAACGGCATATCAAGACAGGCGGTGCACGACCTCATTAAACGGTGCAATGATACATTGCAGGAATACGAGAATAAGCTTCATCTGGTGGAACGCTTTAAGGAAGCCAAAAAAATATCGGAGAGTATAAGCAGGCTTTCTGATACTCAGAATAGCGGCAACGAAGCACAGGATATATATTACAGGATAGCAAGGATAAACGAGCTTGCAAATAAGCTCATTCCATTGCTGTAGATGGACAGGATATGGCATTTGAAAGCTTAACAGAAAAACTTCAAAATGTGTTTAAGGGTCTTCGGGGAAAGGGACGTCTATCAGAGGCTGACGTAAAGGCAGCATTGAAAGAGGTAAAGATGGCTCTTTTGGAGGCGGATGTAAACTTCAAGGTGGTAAAGCAGTTCACAAAGTCCGTGGAGGAGCGTGCTGTGGGACAGGATGTTATGAACGGTCTAAACCCTGCCCAGATGGTAATAAAGATTGTAAACGAGGAGCTTACAAGCCTTATGGGAAGCGAGGTCAGTGAGCTATCCTTCAGACCGGGCAAAGCTCTTACGATTTTTTTGATGGCGGGACTTCAGGGCGCAGGTAAGACCACCGCCACTGCAAAGATTGCCGGGGCGCTAAAGAAAAAGGGCAAGAAATCCCTGCTTGTAGCCTGCGATATATACAGACCCGCAGCCATAGAGCAGCTGCAGATAAACGGAGACAAGCTTGGGATAGAGGTTTTTAAAGAGGGCACGGATTTAAAGCCGGCAAGGATTGCCAAGGATGCGGAGGAATATGCTCTTAAGAACGGCTTTAATGTGATGATAATAGATACCGCAGGACGTCTTCATGTGGATGAGGACATGATGAACGAGCTTGTGGAGATAAAAAATACCGTGGATGTCCATGAAACAATATTCGTCGTAGATGCAATGACCGGTCAGGATGCCGTGAATGTTGCCAAGGAGTTTGACGAGAAGGTCGGCGTGGACGGTATAGTGGTATCGAAGCTGGACGGCGATACCAGAGGCGGTGCGGCGTTGTCAATAAAGGCTGTCACAGGGAAGCCCATAATATATGCCAGTGTTGGAGAAAAGCTAGAGGATATCGAGCCCTTCTATCCGGACAGAATGGCTAACAGGATTCTTGGCATGGGAGATGTGCTCTCTCTCATAGAAAAAGCGGAAGCCGCAATAGATATTGATGAGGACAAGGGTAGGGAAATGGCTTCCCGTATGAAGAAGGGGAAGTTTGACTTTGAGGATTACCTTGAAAGCATGAAGCAGATGCGGAATATGGGAGGACTTACAAGCATTCTTTCCATGCTTCCCGGAATGGGGATTAAGGCGTCTGATATAGAGGGCATGGTTGATGAAAAGAAGCTTAAGCATATGGAAGCAATAGTTCTTTCCATGACAAAGGCGGAAAGACAGAACCCGAAGCTTTTGAATCCCAGAAGAAAGTACAGGATTGCCTCGGGCGCAGGGGTTGATATTGCAGAGGTAAACCGCTTCATAAAGCAGTTTGAGCAGAGCCAGAAGATGATGAAGCAGATGGGCGGTATGGGAAGACGGCACGGCGGAATGGCAGGCTTGGGCAGCATGATGGGAAAGGGAAGATTTCCCTTTTAGATATAGCTTTAGATAGCAAGCGAATTTAAAATTCGTTGACTATATATAAGTATTAAATTTACAGTATGAAAAGGAGAACAAAACAATGGCAGTAAAAATCAGATTGAGAAGAATGGGACAGAAGAAGGCACCTTTCTACAGGGTTATCGTATCCGATTCCCGTTCGCCAAGAGACGGAAGATTCATCGAGGAGATAGGCACCTATGATCCTTCCACCGAGCCCAGCACCGTAAAGATTGATGCAGAGGCTGCAAAGAAGTGGTTAAACAACGGTGCACAGCCCACCGAGAGCGTTGCGAAGCTTTTAAAGATTGCCGGAATTGAAAAATAATCCCATATAGGAGGAAACATGAAGGAATTAGTGGAAGTAATTGCTAAGGCCCTTGTTGAAAATCCTGATGAGGTTACGGTCACTGAGGAGGCAGACGGCGATAATGTGGTTGTCAAGCTTCATGTGGCGTCCTCTGACATGGGTAAGGTTATAGGCAAGCAGGGGAGGATTGCAAAGGCGATCCGTTCCGTTGTAAAGGCAGCCTCATCCAAGGACAACAAAAGGGTTGATGTTACAATAGAATGAGAGAATCGAGATTTCAGGTAGGGATTATTACCTCCACCCACGGCGTTGCCGGCGAGGTGAAGGTGTATCCTACTACCGATGACAAGAGGCGTTTCAAAAAATTAAAGGAAGTAATCCTCGATACGGGAAAAGAGGATCTTACATTAAAGATTGTTTCCGTGAAATTTTTCAAGGAGATGGTAATACTTAAATTCGAGGGCTATGATAATCCCGAGGAAATGAGAAAATTCAGACAAAAAAGCCTCTATGTTACCAGAGAAAATGCAGTCAGATTAAATAAGGATGAGTACTTTATCGCAGACTTAATAGGGCTTAGGGCTGTTGAGGAGAATACAGACTTTGAAGGCGAAGTTACAGATGTGATACAGACAGGCGCCAATGATGTCTATGTTATAGAATACGGCTCGGACGAAAAAAAAGAGCTTCTTTTGCCTGCAATAAAGGAATGCATAGAAGAAGTAAATGTGGATGACGGATATATTAAAATTCACATCCTCGACGGACTTTTGGACTGAAAGCTATCATGATGAAGTTTCATATCCTTACGCTCTTTCCCGAAATGGTGGAACAGGGATTAAACACCAGCATTTTAGGCAGAGCTATTGAAAACGGACTTATAAGTATCGAAGCGGTAAATATCAGGGATTATACCGAAAATAAGCACGGCAGGGTGGATGATTATACCTATGGCGGAGGAGCGGGAATGCTTATGCAGGCACAGCCTGTGTACGACTGCCACAGGGCGGTTTCCGGGGGCAGAAATGTCCGCACCATATATGTCACTCCCGCCGGAAGAGTATTTAATCAAGGGCTTGCACAGGAGCTTTCAATGGAAGAAGAGCTCATTTTTTTGTGCGGACATTATGAGGGCATAGACGAGAGGGCCTTGGAGGCAGTGGCAACCGACAGGATATCCATCGGCGACTATGTGCTTACCGGAGGAGAGCTTCCGGCCATGGTAATGGTGGATGCGGTGGCAAGACTTGTTCCGGGAGTTTTGGGGAATGATGAGTCGGCTTCGTATGAGAGCTTTAGCGACGGGCTTTTGGAATATCCGCAATATTCAAGACCGGCGCTTTGGATGGATAAGCCTGTGCCTAAGATACTTCTTTCGGGGGATCACAAGCGTGTGGAGGAATGGCGGCACGAACAGGCAATCGAGGTCACAAAAAGGTATCGTCCGGAGCTCTATGAAAAATATTCGGAGAAGATAAATGAAATTAAAAAACATTAAGCTTGATTATATATATTTTTCCTATATTCTTCTGGGAATAATGTTTTTGATAAATATAGTGTATTTTGCCGTAAACGGGGATTCGCTTCTGGACAGTGATATGTCTACGGAGATGGTTTATTCGGCTCTTCTTAATAAGACAGGCGGAGTTATCAACGATAATTGGTATTTTTCCACGGAGCTCTACATTTTTTACTCATATTTCATCATGCGGGCAGGACTTTTTTTATTCCCCGCAAACTGGCATCTTGCAAGACTGTTTACCATAATTATTTCGATGATTATATTATGTCTTGTAACCTTTTTCATAATGAATATGTTAGGGTATAGAAGGGTATGGGCATATGCGGCCGCTATGGTAATTTGTCCCATCAGCGCATATTATTATTATCTTGTGCTGTTGGGAGATTTCTATATCTTCAATATCTCCATTTCGGTAATTACCGTTGCAATGCTCTTTGTCGTTCTGAAATCTGATAAGCTCCATATCAGGATATTACTTACTGCGCTTGCGGGAGGGATATCCTTTCTCATATCGTTAAGCGGCGTAAAGGAGCTCCTTATAGCGTATGTTCCGTTTTTTATTGCCTGTGTCTTTAATTATATTTTAAAGGACTTTTTTAAGCTTAAGGATAAGGAGGATGATGTCTCAAAGCTTCCTGCGGAGATCTGGGCGCTTATCTATTCGGGAGTATGCGTGGCAGCGGGTGGACTTGGCATGGAGCTGTGCTACAATGTGCTCTCCCGGAAATACGCCTTTGTAAACTATACCGGAGATAAGTGGAGCGAATTTTCGATAAGCAATATGCTTGTTACCTTCGGAGATTTCCTAAGTATTTTTGGCTGGAATAACAATGTTGAGATAACAAGCTTAAAGGGAATAATGAATGTATTATCCATCGCATTTTCATTGCTTATACTTGTTTTCGCCGTGGTCTTTACCTGCAAAATAAAGAAGCTTGCGCTTAATGAGAGGATTTTTGTACTGTTTTTTGATACGGCATGGCTTTTCCAGTTTTTTGTATACAGTCAGAATGAAAGACATAATCAGTATTTCTGGACCCAGATAATGCCTTATTCACTGATTTTGTTCTTTATCGGAGCATATCACTTTATAGATAGATTAAAGCCTCTTAACAAATATTTAATGTATATTTGCCTATGCGGATATCTCATTGTAATGTCAAGAGAAACCCTTATCATAAATCCCAAGATGGATATCAACGGCGGAATGTATTATTGCGGAAATATGCTGGAAGCGGTGGATTATATAAAGGAAAACGGGCTTGAAAACGGATTTGCAACCTTCTGGAACAGCGGGGTTGTGACCGAGCTTACCGACGGGAAAACGGAGATGTGGACCGTTGGGGTGGCGGATTTTAATACGATATATCCCTGGCTCCAGAAAAAGGAGCATTCGTCGGTATTTCCGGAGGGAGAGGTTTTTGCTCTGCTGGATATTTATGATTACAATGCGGGGTGTCTTGATGCAGATGACAAAATAGTTTATTCCGATGGGGATTATTACATATATCTTTTTGATGATATGGAGGATTTCCGCAATGCAGTGCAATAATATCAAATTTTTGCTTGCATTTGGGATATCTTTATGGTAACATCTTAATGTTGTGTAAAAGTGGTCCTCTGTTACTAATAAAGGTTTCAAGAACACGTTGTTTAAAGGAGGCTCGTTATGAACGATATTATCAAGGAAATCGAAGATGCCCAGTTAAAGGAGTCCGTTGACGAATTCAATGTGGGTGATACTGTGAGAGTACACGCAAAGATCAAGGAGGGAAACCGTGAGAGAATCCAGATCTTTGAGGGTACGGTGTTAAAACGTCAGGGTGGCAGCAACCGTGCGACCTTTACCGTCAGAAAGCTTTCAGGCGGTGTGGGTGTCGAGAGAACATGGCCCCTTCATTCCCCTAATGTGGAGAAGATTGAGGTGGTAAGACACGGTAAGGTAAGACGTGCAAAGCTCAACTACTTAAGAGATCGTGTCGGTAAGAGAGCAAAGGTTAAGGAAGTATTGAGATAATACATATTCCTTGGACGAAGGTTAATCTTAGGGCAATTATCGAAAGGTAGTTGCCCTGCTTTTCTATAGAGGAAAAATGGCAAGGCATAAGGGCTTAAGCTTCTACAAAAGAAGAAAAAAAATATCCATCGGAATCGTTAAGGAAGTGCTGGTATGGTTCTTTCTTCTGGCATTGTCCGTTTTTCTGGCGCTTACTTTGGTGTTTTTCTTCGGTATGACCACGGATGTTGTGGGAGTGGCAATGGAAAGCGAGCTGTCAAACGGGCAGAGAGTGCTTATAAACAGACTCTCATACAGCCTTTTTAACCCCAAGGCAGGGGATGTGGTAGTGTTTTTGCCAAACGGCAATGAAAACTCCCATCTGTATGTGAAGCGTGTTGTTGCGGTGCAGGGAGATACATTATGTATCGCCGACGGAATATTGTATGTGAATGATGTGCCCTCCGACATAATAAGCGACAGGATTGAGGATGCAGGAATCGCAATAAATCCAATAAAGCTTGCAAACGACGAATATTTTGTCATAGGGGATAATATAAACAACAGCGAGGATTCCAGATCTCCCAATATCGGACAGATAAGAGCTGAGGATATTGTTGGCAAGGCATATTTTAAGCTTAAAAACGGCAACTCGAAGGCGGGCTTTATAAAATAGGTGGAATATGGAAAGCACGAATTATCAATGGTATCCTGGTCATATGACCAAGGCAAAGCGCATGATGCAGGAGAATCTTAAGCTTATTGACTTAATCATTGAGCTTGTGGATGCGAGAATACCATACAGCAGCAAAAATCCGGATATAGATGCGCTCGCAAATGGAAAATCAAGAATAATACTCTTAAATAAGGCGGATCTTTCAGACTCCTCAGAGAACAAAAGATGGCTTGAATACTACAGCTCCAGGGGATTTTTTGTGTTGGAGATAGATTCAAAGGCAGGAAATAACATCAAAAGGGTTATGAACGTCGTAAACGAGGCTTGCAGGGAAAAGAGAGAGAGGGATAAGAAAAGGGGAATAATAAACAGACCGGTCAGGGCAATGGTTGCAGGCATACCGAACGTCGGCAAGTCCACCTTTATAAATTCCTTTGCAAGAAAGTCAGTGGCAAAAACAGGGAATAAACCTGGTGTCACAAGGGGAAAGCAGTGGATAAGGCTGAGTAATGAACTGGAGCTCTTGGATACTCCGGGTATTTTGTGGCCTAAGTTTGATGATAAAAAAATCGGAATGAGATTAGCCTTTATCGGTTCGATAAATGATGATATAATAGTGAGCGAAGAGCTTTCGCTGGAGCTTTTGGATTATTTGAAGGAATATTATCCGGAGTGCATTGAAGTAAGATATGATGTGAATGCTGACAAGGTGTCTTCGTCAATCCTTGAGGGAATCGCAAAAAGCAGGGGATGCTTAAAGGCGGGCGGAGAGTACGACATAAGGAAGGCTGCGGACATTCTTTTGGATGATTTCAGAACCGGAAAGCTTGGAAAAATTACATTGGAGAGGCCGCAATTTGAATAAATTTATGAAGGAAATGATGAGCACGGGAATATATCTTCTGGTAGTGCTCATACTTACATATCTTGTGATTACCTTTGTGGGACAGAGAACTGAGGTTTCCGGAGAATCTATGGAAAGTACTTTGGAGGATGGAGATAATCTGATCGTAGATAAGATATCCTATCGTCTGGGAGAGCCGAAGCGTTATGATATAATAGTGTTTCCCTTCAGATATGACCCGGGCACCTTCTATATCAAGCGCATAATCGGGCTTCCCGGGGAGACTGTGCGTATCGACAGAGAGGGAAAGATATACATAAATGACCAGATTCTTAACGAGGCCTACGGAAGAGAGATAATTAAGGAAAGTATGATAGGAATAGCGGAAATGCCCATAACTCTGGGGGAGGACGAATACTTTGTGATGGGTGACAACCGAAACCATTCTGCGGATTCGAGAACCGCAGAGGTTGGGAATATCAAAAAGTCGGATATGATAGGTAAGGTCTGGATCAGGATCTGGCCACTGTCGAAATTCGGAAAGGTTAATTAGTTACGGGAGATTTGATATGCAGAGTATAGCGGATATCAAAAGCATATATCAGGCAGCTGATGATTCAAGGCTGTCTGAATTTATATCGGAATATAAGGATGATGAAAGGGGAGGAGTAAAAAGATTAGTGGAGGCCGCCGAAAAAAGGCTTAAAAATCTTGAAAAGGAGAGGGAGCGCATCCTTAGGCTTTCGGAATATGAGAGAAAATACAGCGAATATAAGTATATATGCGGCATAGACGAGGTGGGAAGAGGCCCCTTTGCGGGTCCCGTTGTGGCGGGAGCTGTAATACTTCCGAAAAATTGTGAGATATTATATATTAACGATTCCAAAAAACTCTCCGAAAAAAAGAGAGAGGAGCTTTTTTTGGAGATAGAAGAAAAGGCAATAGCCTGTGCAGTGGGTATTGTCTCATGGGAGAGAATAGACGAGATCAATATTTTGCAGGCAACCTACGAGGCTATGAGGCAAGCAATCGGAAAATTAATGGTAAAGCCAGACCTTCTTTTGAATGATGCGGTTACGATACCGGAGGTAAATATCAGGCAGATTCCCATTATAAAGGGAGATGCAAAGAGTATTTCCATAGGGGCGGCATCCATATATGCAAAGGTCATAAGGGATCATATGATGGAGGACTACGATAAAGAGTACCCGGGGTATGGATTTGCAAGCAACAAGGGCTACGGGAGCGCAGAGCATATTGAAGCAATCAGACGTCTTGGCCCGTGCCCTATACACAGAAGATCATTTATAGGAAATTACATTTAATGAGATTAGCGGATTTAATATCAAACAGACAACAGCTTAATAATATTCAGGGCGCTAACCAGACACAGGCTCAGCCACAGACTGACACTGCTGCACTCAACCGTCAGCTCAGATCCCTTACTCCGGGACAGACTCTGCAGGGAGAGATCGTGGGTAAAAACGGCACTGATGTCACAATAAAGCTTTCCGACAATATGAATATGTCCGCAAAGCTTGAACAGAATATGAATCTCGAGATAGGAAAGCTTATGACTTTTGAGGTAAAGAGCAACGGTCAGGCGCTTTCGTTGAGTCCCCTTTTTGCCAATACGGCAACGGATGCCAATGTATTGAAAGCGCTGGATCTGTCGCTTCTTCCTGTGAACGAGAGTACTGTGGCGATGACGGAGTCCATGATGCAGGCGGGAATGTCCGTCGATAAGAGGATGCTCCAGCAGGTATACAGGGAGCTTAAGGCAAATCCAAATGCCGATATAACCGACATAATCGACCTGCATAAGCTGGGGCTTCCGGTAACGGAAGAGAATGTCGAGCAACTTAAAAGCTACAAGAATCTGACCCACCAGATAAATGACGGGATGAATGAGGTCGCCGGAAAGCTTTCGGATGCGATTGGAAATATGGCTCAAAAGGGCGATATTGAGGGTGCACTAAAGCTCTTTGAGACCATTAGAGGGCTTCTGGATGAAAAGGGGGATGAGGGTTCCAACGTCATAAACGAAGAAAATGCCGAAGAAGCGAAAGCTGAGGAGGGGGAAAGGACTTCGGGCAAAACCGCAGTAATTGTGGATGAATCCGTAAAAAATCAGACGATGGAGGAAAAAAGCGAAGCGTCTGAAGGCATAAACGGAAAACGGCAGACAGAGACGGCAGCCGGTGCCGCAGACAAGGCATTGGAGCTGTTAAAGGCACTATCGGAGGCAAAGCCCGACGAAAAGGCTGAGAATGTCAATCAAAAATCTGAACAAACACAGGCTCAAAAGGTGTCTTCTGAGAATAACGGGTTCAACAAGGGGGAGCTTGCGGCTAAGCTTAAAGAGCTGACGGGAAAGGATATTCCGGCGGATGCTTCCGAAGGAGAGCTGTATGAGCTCGCAAATGAGGCGCTTTCAAAGGCTGTGGCAGGTGGGGATAAAGCGTCTGTCAAGGAGCTATTGACTGATAAAAATTTCAAGAATCTTCTGCAGGGTCAGATAAAGGATAACTACAGCATAGAACCCAAGGATGTGGCGGAGCCCGAAAAGGTGGAGGAGCTTTATTCCAAGCTTAAGAACCAGTTAAAAACAATTTCGGGAGCTCTGGAGCAGTCGGGACAGTCGGGCACGGAAGCCTTTAAGGCGGTAAACAATATGTCACAGAATGTGGATTTTATGCAGCAGCTTAATCAGATGTACGCCTATGTGCAGCTGCCCCTTAAGCTCTCTCAGGGAGATGCGAACGGGGATCTCTATGTCTATACGAACAAAAAGAATCTTGCAAGAAATGACGGGAAGGTAACGGCGCTGCTTCATCTGGATATGCAGCATTTAGGGCCTGTGGATGTATATGTCGCCATGGAAAACAATAAGGTCAGCACAAATTTTTATGTGGCGGATGATTCAATTCTGGATTTTCTGAACGGGCATATGGATGAGCTTACGGAAAGGCTTTCAAGAAGGGGCTATGACTGCAGCTGCAATATGTCCGTAAGAGATAAGAATGCACCCATAGAAGGCGGAGTAAGGAGTCTTTTGAAGGAAGAGGAGGGGCATACGCCGCTTATACAGTATGCCTTTGATGTGCGGGCATAAGGGGAAGAAGATATGGCTGAAGGCAGGGAAAAAATAAGAACAGCCGTGGCTCTCGAATACAATCCGGAGGATGATGCACCTAAGGTCATAGCCTCGGGAAAGGGAGTGCTTGCTGACAAGATAATAGAAAAAGCGAAGGAAAGCGATGTGCCGATACATAGGGATGATAAGCTTGCGGACACGCTTTCGAGGCTGGAGATCGGGGAGATGATACCGCCGGAGCTCTATGAGGTTGTTGCAGAGATACTTCTTTTCGTGGATTCAATGGACAAGATAAAGTCAAAGATAAAGAAATAAAAGAGCGGCAAATGTCAGGTAATATAAGGGTAAATTACAGAAGACTCGGGGAAAATAAGGAGCATAAGGCGGAAAGCTTTTTGAAGGCAAAGGGAGTAAGGATAATCGCCAGAAATTTCAGAAGCAGGAATGGAGAGATTGACCTTATTGGGTATGACGGGGAGTATCTGGTATTTTTTGAGGTAAAGTACAGGGGAGGCTGTACCGCAGGAAGCTCATTGGAGGCTGTGGATTTCAGAAAACAGATGAGGATTTGTAAAACCTCCGACTATTTCAGAGCAGTCAGGAAGATTGACATTAACCAAAGTATAAGATACGATGTTATTGGAATTGACAATGAAAATATAAGCTGGATAAAGAATGCTTTCGAATATCACGGATAAAACGGAGAAAAGCTATGGACAAAAATGCGGTAAACATACTGGTGTGTGATGATGACAAGGAGATCGTGGATGCAATAGAAATATATTTAAGTCAGGACGGATACAATATCTTTAAGGCATATGACGGGGAGAAGGCTATTGAGATTATAGACAAGGAAAATATCCATCTCCTCATAATCGATATAATGATGCCGAAATTAGACGGGATAAGAGCAACCTTAAAGATCAGGGAGCATAGCAGCATTCCAATAATAATGCTGTCCGCAAAGTCGGAGGATTCTGACAAGATATTGGGATTAAATATGGGGGCGGATGACTATATCACAAAGCCCTTCAATCCATTGGAGCTGCAGGCAAGAGTCAAATCAAATCTAAGAAGATATACCTCCCTCGGCGCCATAGGCGGAGCCGGCAAGCAGGTGTTTCAGGTGGGGGGACTTATCGTAAACGATGCGAATAAGCAGGTTACCGTTGACGGGGAATTTGTGAAGCTCACTCCAATAGAGTACAGTATTTTGCTGCTTCTAATAAAGAACCAGGGGAAGGTTTTTTCCATAAACGAAATCTATGAGAGTATATGGAATGAGGAGGCTATCGGAGCTGACAATACCGTGGCTGTCCATATAAGGCATATAAGGGAAAAGATCGAGATAAATCCAAAGGAACCCAGATACGTAAAGGTTGTCTGGGGTGTTGGATATAAGATAGATGCGGAATGAAAAAAATTAGGGCTACAAGGCTTATTTTAGAATTTATACAGCATATTGCGGCTGCGCTGATACTTCTTGCAGTCGCTGTTCTTGCGTTCAATTCATATGTGGATACGGAATATCTGGAGTCCTCGCAGACTGTCAGGATAGATCCATATTCTTCAAAGAGGGATTTCCTTGATTCAGAGGTATATACCACTATTGTAAAAAATGAAATATCCGACATATTTAAGCTCGCAGCCGTCAGGGCGGAGTTTGAGACCGATGGACTCTTTGACAGCGACAAGAGGATAGATATAGTTGAATTTGCAGGACGTGAGGTTCCGGAGGGATATCCACATGTGGTCTATGTGGCTGATGATCTTATAAAATGGGGAAGTCAGGGGGTGGAATACACAAACCGAACCATGAGCCTTTCCGACTTTGTGAATTATTTCGGAGATGCCCTTGATCCAGACAATTTCGCTATAGATGAAGATGGGAACCTGTATTTTGCCGGTTTCTTAGGAGAGGATTTCGTGCCGGATATAATGCTTTCCGAGGCGGAAATGCCTGATGATAAAAATGAAGCTAAAGAAGGTTCCGTAAGCGATAATCCAGAGGACAAAACGAATGCGGAGGAGCATATTAATATAGACCGTGAAAGAGTAATCCGGGAAATGGAAAAGCATGATACGGAATATCTGGAGGATATGGCCTTTTCCTATATTATGGCACAGAGGCTTGAGGGTATCAATATATCCCGTGAGGAGGACGGAAGCTACTCCGTAAATTATAATTTTATAAACGGCAGATTTGAGACTATTGACGGAGAAAAGCAGCTTATCTCCTATGTTGATAATTGGAAGGATTATGTAGAGCTGCAGAAGGATCTTTCAAACACAATAGGGAAACTTAATTCTGACTATGAATTCTATCAGCAGGGTATAAGGCTTTATTCAGAGGGAAATACGAACTTAAGCTATGTGATACGCACCGAATCGGAGGGAAAGGTTTATACATATGACAATATCCATGAGCTCAACGGATATTCAAATGACGGTATCACGGAATACTTCACAGGGCTTCGCAGATATTTCATATACTATATGGATAATCTGGAGTATACGGGTATTACCGAGCTTTCTGAGGTGGATGTGTATGATGCCATAAGGGAGAGCGGATATCCTTATCTTGAAAATACAAAGATATGGATGGCGGTGGATACGGATTTTGGAGTAAGCGGAGATAATTTCTACAATGTGAGAGAAAACTTCAATCGGCTTGTGCCTAATGCGGTGCGGATTCTTTTGCTTGTGATTATACTTGCCTTTGTGTGGCTTGGAATATTTGTCTATATCGCATCGGTCACAGGCATTACCTACAATGAAAATGAAGAGAGGATATATAAAGCATATCCCATAGATCATGTATTTACGGAGCTTATTCTTTTTGTATTTCTGGTTCTTATCTATTTTGTTGCCAAAGAGGATAATATACTTGCAGGCATTATAGACAGGATAAGAAACGCTGGAATAGAGGCTCTGCCCTCGGGGAAAAGTGTAACCTACGAATATGCGGTCTTTGGAATATTTGGGCTTCTTCTGAGTATCGTCTTTGATATTCTTGCCTTTTCCATTGTCAGAAGGATGAGGATGGGAACTCTGTATCTGTCAAGCTTTGTGCATTTTGCAATCGATATCATAAGAAGGGTATTGAGCTTTATCGTAAATCACAAAAGCTCCGCACTGAGCACACTTGTACCGTATATATTGTTTCTTGCAGGAAATGCAGGACTTCTGGCGGCATTGTCAAGGGCGGCTGCGGAGGGAAACAGGATTAGGATAATTCTGTCGATAGCAGCGCTCGTTCTTGTATATATCGGAGTGGGTTTATTCCTCTTTAAGCGGAATGCAGAGAGAATTGACATTGTAAAGGGGATAAGCAAAATAAGGGACGGCGAGGTCTCGTACAAGCTGGATGCAGGTAAGCTTACCGGTACCAACAAGGAGCTTGCGGATGCGGTCAACAATATCGGCGACGGAATAAAGCGGGCTGTGGACACAAGCATGCGGGACGAGCAGATGAAGTCAGATCTTATAACCAATGTTTCCCACGATCTTAAGACACCTCTGACCTCCATTATAAATTATGTGGATCTTTTAAAGAGGATGAAGATAGACAATGCACAGGCGGTGCAGTATATAGATGTTTTAGAGCAAAAGTCGGCAAGGCTTAAGCAGCTTACGGAGGATCTTCTGGAAGCGTCCAAGATTTCTTCCGGAAACATTACACTGAATATGGAGAAGCTGGATGTGTATGAGCTTTTACGTCAGTCTGCCGGAGAGTTCTCCGATAAGTTCGAGGAAAAGAACATAGGCGTCGTTATGGATAAGCCGTCAGGAGAAACCTTTATAAATGCGGACAGCCGTAGAATGTGGAGGATCGTGGATAATCTGTTTAACAACATATGCAAATATGCTATGGAGAATACCAGAGTATTTGTGGATATAGTCTCGGATGAGGAGAAGGTAAATATCACGTTTAAGAATACCTCCAAAAACCGGCTCGACATTAGAGGGGAGGAGCTTACAGAGCGCTTCATCAGAGGGGATTCCTCCAGAACGACGGAAGGAAGCGGACTGGGGCTCTATATAGCAAAGAGCCTCACTGAGGCACAGGGAGGCTCCTTCGAGATCGGAACAGACGGAGATATGTTCAAGGTATTTCTTTCATTTACGGTTTTTTCCGAAGTTTAAAGTATTTCAAGCCCAAGGCGCTCATTGTAGGCTTCAACTATCCTGTGTATTCTCTCCGTGGTGGTCAGAATATTGGACATAGAAGCGTCATGATTCATAAAGTTGATTATGGCGGCAATGAACTTTGCCATATCCGCCTCTATAAAGTAGGGCTTTTCGTACAATTCGGGAAGAAGATAGGTCAGATCTGTGGTCACGACCTTGTCAAAATCCCCGTGCTCATAGGCTGCATCAAAGGCAGAGAGTCCATCGGTAAAGAGCCCAAAGGTACAGCAGATAAATACACGTCTTGCATTCATTGACTTAAGCTGTTTTGCGGTATCCAGCATACTTCCGCCGGAGGATATCATATCATCGATTATTATGACATCCTTACCGTCTATGGAGTCGCCCAGAAATTCATGTGCAACAATAGGGTTCTTGCCATTTACTATCGTGGTATAATCCCTGCGCTTGTAGAACATTCCGGTGTTTACGCCAAGCACCGTCGCAAAGTAGATTGCTCTGTCCATGGCACCCTCATCGGGGCTTATCACGACGAGGTGCTCCTTGTCGACTATCAAGTCAGTCTCTGCGTTTAAAAGCGCCTTTATGAACTGATATGGGGAGAGAAAATTGTCAAAGCCACTTAGGGGCGTGGCATTCTGAACTCTCGGATCGTGGGCGTCAAAGGTAATGAAATTTGTCACTCCCATGCTTTGAAGCTCTGCAAGGGAAAAGGCACAGTCAAGAGATTCCCTTCCGTTTCTCTTGTGCTGTCTGCCCTCATAGAGAAAGGGCATTACCACATTGATACGCTTTGCCTTGCCGTTGCAGGCAGCGATGACACGCTTTAAATCCTGATAATGGTCATCCGGGGACATATGGTTAGTGTAGCCGTTCATCTCATAGGTTATGGAATGATTGCATACATCCACAAGAATATACACATCCTTGCCGTGTATTGTCTCGTTTATCTGCGCCTTGGCTTCTCCTGAACCAAAGCGGGGCACATCGAAATCAAGAAGATAATTATCCTCTATATAGCCCTGAAAAGCAGGATCATTTTTTACCTTGTCATTGTGAGCATGCTTTCTGAATTCCACCAAAAAGCTGTTTATACGCTTGCCCATTCCGGCTGCGGAGGGGAGTGCTGCAATCTTTAGCGGAGCCACAGGCATCGCATTGTTCAGTTCATACAAATCAGGCATTTGTTTTTCCTCATTTCTTATCGTAAACGAAATATAAATATCGTTTATATAGATTTCGACTTATGATTTTATCATATATAGGTGCTGTTCGCAAGTTTTGGAGAAGGGGAAAAAAGTGCTTTCAATATAAGGTTTATTATGCTAAAATCGAAAAATGATGGTGCGCCATATGCTTTGACGGATGCATCAGGATTGCAGAAGGGAATCAACATGAAGCTTAAGGATACAATCAAAAAAAGGCTTACTGTACAGAACTTGATTCTTATAGCTATATTTATCGTATGTATTGCAGCCCTGCTTATTTTGTGTGTTGACGATGGAATTGATTTTGACGAGGCGTTCAGCTTCATCGTTACGCACAATTACAATCCTGCAGAGGTTATTCAAAATACCATAGAGGATAATGGACCGGATTTGCCCATATATTATGTGTTTTTTGCTTGCTGGATGGCGATATTTGGCGACAGTTGGTTTATATGCAGATTATCCTCCGTCTTTTGGACTGTGCTGACAATGATTCTCGGGGCAACTATTGTCAGAAAAAACTGGGGATATGGAGCCGCATATCTTTTCATTATTTTGACGGCATTTGCACCGGCGCTTATTCATATTAATGTTAATCTGCGGTTTTATTCATTGTCAATTTTTCTGACAACTGCATTTGCGTTGAATGCATATGCGATGACAAAAAATGCAGCACGAAAAAACTGGATAATATTTTTCGTGTTGACACTTGCAATATTTTTTACACATTATTACAATGTGTTCGGGCTTTTTCTGATATATATATATATATTCATTGCACTCTGCCTGAAGGATAAAAAACAGCTTTGGAAGCTATTTGCAAGCGGCGGGATATCAACGGTTTTACTTGTTGCATATTCCTTTGTAAAGAATTTCTTTCACTATATTTCCGAAAATGATAATTTTAACGGAATAAATGCCGAAAAGATTGACTATAGGGAGGCTATAGATTATTCATTAAAAAGCGGCATAAAGGGGTCAAGTGCCATATGGGGAACCGTAATCATCCTTTTTCTGGTGGCGGCAATAATATATGCAATAAGGGAGAAAAGGGAAAATAAGGGAAAATGGCTTTTTGTGATCCTATGTCTTACGGCATTCCCGGTATCCTATATCATCGGAGGATATGTTTCCTCACTTGCATTTCATTTCTATACAGCAAGGCATGTTTCTGCAAATTTAGGCTTGCTCTGGCTTGGTGTAGCAATTTTTGCAGGGAGTAGAAACAAAGGTATATATATAGCCACATTGCTTTTGAGTGTTCTAACCTCCATTTCTGATTTTTGCGGGGAGTATAAATATATCAGAAGCTCAACTCCGGAACTGGCTGAAACATTAGCGTTTATAGATGATAATATGGAGCCGGGAGATATAGTGATATATAATGGAGATGAGAAATTCGATATGTTGTATTCCTGCTATATGCAGGAGCAGGAATTTTATCACATTACAGAGGTAACCGACCTTTCTGATTTTTCTGATAAGCGGGTATGGTTTATGGAATTGGTGTGGGGATATTGGTTTGATGAGGATGTTTTAAAGGGTTATAATGTGGACAAGGAATATTTTGGGCATTACGGATTTCAGATTGTCGGAAATAATGTTACGGATTTTGAGCTTTCAAGACTAAGAATATATAAGGATTCACAATGAAAAAAATTTGTTTAAGGATTAAAAAAAATCTTATAAATAGTGTCATACTTTTTATAATGTTTATTTGTATTTTAATGGTATGGCCGTTTGGAGTGCTGCATCAGGAGGTGGAGCATCGTTCGGGAGATTATCTTCATGCACAGACGATGCCTTTAGAAATCGGCGACAGTATGGAGCAGACCTTTTGGGCATACGGAAGAAGGCTAAAGACTCTGGCGTTTGTTTTAGATTATGACAACGATGCTGTTGAAGGTAATATCCTTTTTGAAATCGAAGATAACAAAGGAAATTCTGTATTTTCAAAGGAAATAAGCTACAGCGATATAGAAAACTATGTTTACTTTGAAGTGGAGACGGATGTATTGCTGAAACGTTTCCACACTTACAAATATCGTATAACGAATTTTGATATCATGCAGAATGCACCAAGAGTGGTATATACGGGCAGCAGAAGGCAGAATGCGATTCCTAACCTGCATATGGATTTTGCAAATGAACGTACAGATGGAAATGCACTCACATTGTACAGGTGGGATTCTGCACTTACTCTTATGAATGGTCTTGCAGTTATTGCATTCATAGGTATTGTCGGCTTTGTACTTATGGATATTTTGACGGGAAAAGAAAAGGGTTGTTTTATCACAAGCATATAGTTAAGAAAATAAATACCGGAAGCATTGCGGAGGAGCTCTCCATAGAGCCCGGGGATGCCGTGCTTAAAATAAATGACGAGCCCATAGAGGATATCTTCGACTATCAGTACCTCATTCAGGATGAGTATATAGAGGTGCTCATAGAAAAGCCCTCCGGCGAGGAGTGGCTGCTTGAAATAGACAAGGATACGGATGAGGATTTGGGGATAGAGTTTGAAAACGGGCTTATGGACGACTACAAAAGCTGTCACAATAAATGTATTTTCTGCTTTATAGACCAGATGCCCAAGGGGATGAGAGATACCCTTTATTTTAAGGATGATGATTCAAGGCTGTCCTTCCTGCAGGGAAATTACGTTACCCTGACGAATATGTCGGAGCATGACATAGACAGGATATGCAAATATCATTTATCCCCCATAAATATTTCCTTTCAGGCGATGAATCCGGCGCTTCGCTGCAAAATGCTGGGAAACCGCTTTGCGGGAGAGGCGCTTAAAAAGGTGGATGCGCTCAATGCCGCAGGAATCGAGATGAACGGGCAGATAGTCCTCTGCAAGGGCGTAAATGACGGCGCAGAGCTTGAATACTCCATAAAGGAGCTTATGAAATACATACCGAATCTGAGAAGCGTATCCGTAGTGCCGGTGGGGCTTTCAAGATACAGGGAGGGGCTGTATCAGCTTGAACCCTTTGAAAGGGAGGATGCCTTGTCCGTGCTTTCTCTCATACACAGATATCAGGACATTTGCTTTGAAAAATACGGGCTTCACTTTATACACGCATCGGATGAATGGTATGTTTTGGCAGATATGGAGCTTCCAATGGAGGATAGATACGACGGATATTTGCAGCTTGAAAACGGCGTGGGGATGCTGAGGCTTTTGATGGATGAATTCGATGAGGCATACAGGGGGTATATTGAAGAAAACGACGCTTTGTCTGCCCATAAAAAGGGATATGAACAAAAGGAGATTGCAATTGCAACGGGTTATCTCGCATATCCCTTTATAAGGGATATGTGCAAAAGGACGGAGGAGCTTTTCCCAGATTTCAAGGTAAATGTATATCCGATAAAAAATGATTTTTTCGGGGAGCTCATTACTGTTTCCGGACTTCTTACGGGGCAGGATATATTGTCGCAGCTAAAGGGAAGGAGGCTTGGAAAAAGCCTTTATCTTCCGCAGAATGTCTTAAGGAGCGGGGAGGATGTGTTCTTGGACGATATGCATCTAAGCGACCTTGAAAAGGCTTTACAAGTGCCTGTAAATATAGTAAAATCAAGCGGATATGAGTTTTTTGAGGCATTAAAAAAAGAGGCGTTAAGTTGAGCGAAAAGAGAAGCAGAAAACCTATAGTGGCTGTGGTTGGACGTCCCAATGTGGGGAAGTCCACGCTTTTTAATGCTCTCATAGGGGAGAGGGTATCTATAGTAAAGGATACTCCGGGCATTACACGAGACAGGATTTATGCGGATGTAAGCTGGCTTAACCATAATTTTACCCTCATAGATACCGGAGGAATAGAGCCAGAATCGAAGGATATCCTTCTGTCACAGATGAGGGAGCAGGCGCAGATAGCGATAGATACTGCGGATGTCATCATATTCCTTGTGGATGTGAAGCAGGGGTTACAGGATGCGGATTCGAAGGTGGCGGATATGCTACGTCGTGCGAAAAAGCCCGTTGTGCTTGTGGTAAACAAGGTGGATGACTTTGCAAAATATGAGGCGGATGTATATGAGTTTTACAATCTGGGCATCGGAGAGCCTTTCCCTATTTCAGCAATAAATAAGCTTTCTATCGGCGATATGCTGGAGGAGGTCGTAAAGCATTTCCCGGAGGGAGCAGATATCGATGAGGAGGATGACAGACCGAGAGTGGCGATAGTCGGAAAGCCCAACGTGGGTAAATCCTCCATAATCAATAAGCTTTTGGGCGAGGACAGGCTCATTGTCTCAGATATTGCAGGAACCACCAGGGATGCCGTGGATGCAGAGGTTAAGTTCGGCGGCAGGGAGTATGTGTTTATAGATACTGCCGGGCTTCGCAGGAAGAACAAGGTAAAGGAAGAGTTAGAGCATTTTATGATACTCCGCACCGTATCTGCGGTGGAGAGAGCGGATGTCGTGGTACTCGTAATAGATGCCACGGAGGGCGTCACGGAGCAGGACGCAAAGATAGCAGGCATCGCACACGACAGAGGCAAGGCTGTGATAATCGCAGTGAACAAGTGGGATGCCATAGAAAAGGACAATAAGACCGTAAACGAATTTACCGACAATATACGAAACGTGCTGTCCTTTATGCAATATGCGGAGATTGTCTTCATATCCGCAAAGACCGGGCAGAGACTTAATAAGCTCTATGAGGTCATTGACATAGTGAATGAAAACCACGCCATGAGAGTGGCGACGGGAGTGTTGAACGAGATAATGACCGAGGCGGTGGCAATGCAGCAGCCTCCGAACGACAAGGGAAAGATTTTGAGGCTTTACTATATTACGCAGGCTGCGGTCAAGCCTCCGACCTTTGTGATCTTTGTAAATGACAAGAATTTGATGCACTTTTCTTATACGAGATATATTGAGAACCAGATAAGAAAGACCTTTGGCTTCAGGGGGACACCTCTAAGGTTCATCATTCGGGAGAGAAAGGAAAACGCCAAATGATAACTAGGCTGATCTGTTTAATAATGGGCTATGTCTTCGGACTCTTTCAGACGGGCTATATATACGGAAGGGCTCACGGAATCGATATAAGGGAATACGGAAGCCACAATTCCGGCACCACCAACACTCTGAGGGTATTGGGAACCAGGGCGGGGCTCATTGTCCTTTTGGGAGATGCCTTCAAGTGCATAATCGCAATAATGATCACAAGGCTTTTGTTTGGGGAGAATCACAGGGAAATAATATACCTGCTCTGTATCTATACAGCGGCAGGCTGTGTGCTTGGACACAATTTTCCTTTTTATATGAATTTTAAGGGAGGGAAAGGCATAGCCGTGACAGCGGGGCTTATACTTTCATTCCACCCTTATTTTGCCATAGTCGGAATCATAGTGTTTTTCGGGATATTTTTTACCACACATTATGTATCGCTGGGGTCTCTTACTGTATATGCGGTCTTTCTGATACAGATGATAATATGCGGACAGCTGGGACTTTTTCCGGATATGACGCAGGCGGAGCTTGCTGAAATGTATATTATTACATTTTTGCTTGCGGTAATGGCGTTTTGGAGACACAGGGAGAACATAAAGAGACTTGTGCAGGGAAATGAGAGAAAGACATATCTTACAAAGAAAAATAAGGTGGAGTAGAGAGGTGTGATCATGGCAAATATATGTATATTGGGGGGCGGAAGCTGGGGAATGGCTCTTTCAGTGCTCCTTTCAAACAACGGACACAAAGTATCCGTATGGAGCGCAGTTCCGGCGGAGCTTGACTATATGAAGGAGCATGGAGAGCATAAGATGCTTCCGGGGGTAAAGCTTCCCGATAGCATAAGCTATATCTATGATGATAAGGAGGCTGTGACTGACAGGGATCTTCTCGTAATGGCGGTTGCAAGCTCCTATGTCAGAAGCACCGCAAAGCGCCTCTCATCCCTTATAAAGAACGGGCAGAGAATAGTTGATGTTGCAAAGGGTGTTGAGGAGAATACCCTGATGACAATGTCGCAGATTATAGAGGAAGAGATTCCTATAGCGGATGTTGCGGTATTGTCCGGTCCCACACACGCAGAAGAGGTAATAAGGGGGCTTCCCACGACGATTGTTGTAGGGGCAAAAAGCAAGGAAACCGCAGAATATATACAGAATCTCTTTATGAGCGAGGTGTTCAGGGTATACACAAGCCCCGACATCCTGGGGATGGAGCTTGGAGGAGCCTTAAAAAATGTGGTGGCCCTTGCCGCAGGCATGGCTGACGGTCTAGGATATGGGGATAATACAAAGGCAGCCCTCATAACCAGAGGTATCACGGAGATATCGAGGCTTGGAGTAAAAATGGGAGCGCATTTTGAAACCTTTGTGGGGCTTACCGGAATCGGCGATTTGATTGTTACCTGTGCCAGCATGCATTCCAGAAACCGCAGGGCAGGAATACTTATCGGTCAGGGAAAGACCTATAAGGAAGCCATGGACGAGGTACAGATGGTTGTGGAGGGAGTATATTCCGCAAAGGCGGCTTTGGGACTTGCAAAGAAATATGATGTACAGCTGCCAATTATTGAACAGGTAAACGAAATACTTTTTGAGGGGAAAAATCCCGGGGATGCGGTAAAGGAGCTTATGTTAAGGGATAAAAAGCTTGAAGTGACGGGGCTTTCGGATGAGTTTTCCGACTGGAAGTAACTAAAGGGAGAAGAGATGGAAAATACAGTAAACAATGTAGGGAACAAGGCGATATTCGGGAAGGAGGAAACCCTTTCCTTTGAGGTGTTTCCGCCCAAAAAGGATGATGATTTTGAAAAGGCTTTTGATGTTTTGGACAGGCTTGGAGCATTGAAGCCAGATTTTATCTCGGTTACCTTCGGAGCAGGCGGCTCGAGAGCAGGAAAGACCGCAGAGATTGCTTCCTACATAAAAAATAAGCTTAAGCTTGATGCGATAGCGCATTTAACCTGCGTCGGCACAAAAAAGGATGAGATTGCGGATGTGGTAAAGCGCTTTCAGGAAGCGGGAGTGAATCATATTCTTGCTTTGAGGGGAGACCGCCCCAAGGATATGACGGATGAGCAGTTTAACAGGAGGGATTTTGCCCATGCAAGCGACCTTATGGCGTATCTAAGGGATAATACGGATATAGAGTACGGCGGCGCCTGCTATCCGGAGAAACATTTCGAGAGCTTTTCCTTTGAGTCGGATTTGAAGAATCTTAAGCTAAAGCAGGATATGGGGGCAAAGTTTTTTATCTCACAGCTTTTCTTTGACAATGATTACTATTATAATTTCCTGGAAAAGGCGGACAAGAAGGGGATAAATGTGCCGATTGCCGCAGGGATAATGCCTATAACCACGCCGAACCAGATAGGAACCACGATAACCTTGTCCGGCTCGGCAATACCGAAGGCGCTCTCCGATATCATCGCAAAATACGGGGAGGATGCGGAGGAATTCAGAAAGGCAGGAATAGATTTTGCGGCAAGGCAGATAAAGGATCTTAAGGATAACGGGGTAAAGCACATTCATCTGTATTGCATGAATAAGCCCAAAACCACGGCGGAAATATTGGAAAGTATAGAGAGGAAAAATCATGTCTGATATGGGATTTCAGGGAACTGAAGAATATGTGGCAAGTCCGGAGCTTATGGCGAGCGTAAATATCGCAATGGCTCTCGGGAAGCCGCTTCTTATAAAGGGGGAGCCCGGCACGGGTAAGACCATGCTTGCTGAGGCTGTGTCAAAATCCCTCGGCAAGCGCCTGATTATATGGAATATCAAATCCACCACAAAGGCGCAGGAGGGACTGTATGTGTACGATACTATACAGCGTCTATACGACGGACAGTTCGGGGAAGAGGGAGTGGATGATATCGCCAGATATATAAAGCTCGGAAAGCTCGGAGAGGCGTTTGATTCCGAGGAACAGGTAATTTTGCTCATAGATGAGATAGACAAGGCGGATTTGGAATTCCCGAACGACCTTTTGTGGGAGTTAGACCAGATGGAATTCTATATAAACGAGACAAAGCGCACAATAAGGGCAAAGCACCGCCCCATAGTGATAATTACCTCCAATGCGGAGAAGGAGCTTCCTGATGCATTCTTAAGGCGCTGCATTTTCCACTATATAGATTTCCCGGACAAGGAGCTTATGGAGCAGATTGTGAGAGTACATTTTCCCAATGTGGAGGATAAGCTTTTGCAGAATGCCATGGATGTATTCTACAATATAAGGACGCTTCACGATATCAGGAAAAAGCCCTCGACCTCGGAGCTTATCGACTGGGTAAACGCATTGCAGATAGGCGGTATTTCTGCGGATGATATAAAGGCGAAGCTTCCCTTCGTGGGAGTTGTGATTAAAAAGGATGATGACCTTGAGCTTGTAAGGCATACAAGTCTTGATTGAGGTACAGATGTTTTCAAAATTCTTCTGGACATTAAGAGAAAAGGGACTGCACGTAACCCTGGGAGAGTGGCTTGATTTTCAAAAGACCCTTGATATGGGGCTTTGTGAGAGCTCGCTCACACGGTTTTATTATGTTGCGAGAATGGTGCTTGTAAAGAGCGAGACAGATTTTGACAAATTCGATATGGCATTCGAGGAGTGCTTCAAGGCGGCGGAGCATGAAACAGAGGTGGGCAGCCAGATGTTAAGGTGGCTGGATAAGTCCGATATGTTAGAGCTTGCGCACGAGGAGGCAAGAGCGCATCTTAACCAGATGGAGGATTTGCAGATAGACAAGGATGATGTTGAGGAGAAGTTCAAGCAGAGATTAAAGGATCAGAACGAGGAGCACAACGGGGGAAGCTTTTGGATAGGCACTATGGGAAAGACCTCCTTCGGCAATATGGGCGGAAATGTGGGCGGTGTCCGTGTCGGAGGACAGACCGGATATCAGTCGGCCTTTTCCGTTGTGGGAGCCAGAAAATACAGGGATTTCAGGGATGACAGGGTCATAGACAACAGGCAGTTCCAGATGGCCTTCAGGAAGCTCAGACAGTTTTCGTCAAGGCTGGATATTCCGGAGAGTGAGCTTGACATAGACGGCACAATAAATAAGACCTGCAACAACGGCGGGTGCTTGCAGATAGTGATGCAAAAGCCAAGAAAGAATGCGGTAAAGCTTCTTTTGTTGATGGATTCCGGCGGGACAATGATCCCCTACAGCACGCTTTTAAATGACCTCTTTCAGGCGGTAAACAAATCAAACCACTATAAGGATGTGCAGGCATATTATTTTCACAACTGCATATATTCAAAGCTCTATAAGACTCCGGAGTGTGAGAACGGGGACTGGGTGGATACGGAGTGGATGTTCAGAAAGCTTGATTCCGATTATAAGGTAATAATTGTCGGGGATGCGGCTATGGCGCCGGAGGAGCTTTATTCGGACACGGGGAACTACAGAGGTCCCAACGGCGGGCTTTCCGGATATGAGTGGCTTAAGCTTGTGAAAAACCATTACAAGCGTGTGGTGTGGCTCAATCCCAAGATGGCGCCGGGACGTGCTCCCTGGAGGGAAGCGGAGACCGCAATAAAGGAGATGTTTCCGATGTATAAGCTTACTGTTGACGGACTGAACAGAGCTATGGTAAAGCTTATGACGAACAGGTAGGCAGAAAAGCCAAAGATTTTGAGTTTAAGGCAGGAGGAGAAAACCAATGACAATATATGATGAATTGAAGGCGAGAGGGCTTCTCGCACAGCTTACGGATGAAAATGAGATAAAGGAGCTTATCAATACCGGCAAAGCCACATTCTATATCGGCTTTGACCCGACGGCGGACTCCCTGCATGTAGGGCATTTTATGGCGTTATGCCTTATGAAGCGCTTGCAGATGGCGGGAAACAAGCCCATAGCCTTAGTGGGAGGCGGCACGGGAATGATAGGAGATCCTTCGGGCAGGAGCGATTTGAGAACCGTTATGACCACGGAGATGATAGACCACAACTGCGCCCGCTTTAGGGAGCAGATGAGTAAATTCATAGATTTCTCCGACGGAAAGGCGCTTATGGTAAACAATGCGGACTGGCTGAGAAATCTTAACTATATTGAGTTTTTGCGGGATATAGGTCCTCATTTTTCGGTAAACAGGATGCTTGCCGCAGAGTGCTACAAGCAGAGAATGGAGAAGGGACTTACCTTCCTTGAGTTTAACTATATGCTTATGCAGGCGTTTGACTTCTATATGCTGTATCAGAAGTACGGCTGCAATATGCAGTTTGGAGGGGACGATCAGTGGAGCAATATGCTTGCGGGCACGGAGCTTATAAGAAGGAAGCTTTCTAAGGATGCGTATGCTATGACCATTACCCTGCTTCTAAATTCCGAGGGTAAGAAGATGGGTAAAACCCAAAAAGGCGCAGTCTGGCTCGACCCCGATAAGACCTCGCCCTATGAGTTCTATCAATATTGGAGAAACGTGGGGGATGCGGATGTGCTCAAATGCTTAAGGATGCTCACATTCCTTCCCTTGGAGCAGATTGAGGAAATGGATAAATGGGAGGGAAGCAAGTTAAACGAGGCAAAGGAAATCCTCGCATATGAGCTTACAGCCCTCGTTCACGACAAGGACGAAGCCGAAAAAGCCAAAAACGCCGCAAAGGCTCTCTTTGCCGGAGGCGGAGACAATGCGGATATGCCCAAGGCAGAGCTTTCAGAGGATGACTTTAAGGACGGCGTGATAGATATACTGGATGTCCTCGTAAAGTCAGGGCTTGCAGCCACCCGTTCTGAGGGCAGGCGCAATGTGGAGCAGGGGGGTGTCACCGTATCCGATAATAAGGTTACGGATATTAAGACCTCTTATGAGAAATCCGTATTTGAGGGCGACGGCATTATCGTAAAGCGCGGAAAGAAGAGCTTTAAGAGGGTTGTGCTTAAGTAAGATTTCATTCCAAATCAACTGCATTTCATACCATTTTGATTGTTCTGATTAAAGGTATATGCTAAAATGTTTTGCTGTTACGGCAAAAATTTTGGCATATATTTTTGCCTTCATTTTGTGAAGAGAGGTTGTCGGCTTGAATATTGCTATTTGTGATGATGAGATGCTGATTAGAAAACAGCTGTCGGATTTGGCGGCTTTGGAAGCCGAGGTCGCAGATATTGATGAGTTTTCGTCGGCGGAGGAGCTTCTTAATTCAAAAAAGCATTACGGGCTTGTATTCTTAGATATTATGATGCCGGGGGTAAACGGCGTGAATGCGGCAAGAGCGCTTCGGGCGCAGAAGAAGGCGGACAGCATTGTCTTTGTGACAGGCAGTAAGGAATATGTATTTGACGCATTTGATGTGGGTGCTCTGCACTATCTTTTAAAGCCCATCGACAGTAAGAAATTCAAGGAAGTATTTGAACGTGCGCACATCATAAGTAAGAGAAATGATATACAGCACAAAAAGCTGGTAATACGCACAAGAAACAGCACCGAAGCCGTTCAGATATCCGATATTTTCTATGTGGAGAGTCAGTTAAAAAAGCTGATAATCCACACCGGAAGCAGGGATATTTCCTGCTATGGCAAAATCAGCGAGTTTGAAAAGGAACTGGGAGCATCATTTTACCGCTGTCACAGAGGGTATCTGATTAATATGTATTATGTCGAAAGCTATAACGGAGAATCAATTACGCTTGTAAACGGAGAGTATGTATATCTTGCAAAGGAGAGGTACGCAGATTTTGTAAAGAATTATCTTCGATATATGAAGAATGGGGGTGCCTGCATTGTCTGATTTTGTTTTGGTACACATTATTCCGATTTTGAGAGAGGTATTTGACGGAATATTGTATACATGGTTCTGCGGAAGCTTCGGAGTACCCAGACTAAAAAAGAGATATCTTAATACACTCTGTGTGATAATATTATGGACAATAGTTTCCGAGCTTTTGGCATTTCAGGAAAAATATAGCTTCGTAAGCTATATAGGAATATATGTTGTTTTGGTGTTCTACAGGTTTTTGCTTGCTCTTTTCTTTTTCAAGATGGAGAGGGATAAGCTTATTTTTGTATCTGTTTTGTATTCAACAGTCTGGGATATAGTGCAATATCTTTTGGGGCTGATTTTCGGAAGCGTCGATATGCTTATGATTCCGATTGAACTCGGACGCCATTTGGGACTTAAGGCGGATAAGGTATTTTTGATAAACAGGCTCACCATTGCAGGCTCCATAGTCCTCTCAAGCACATTAGGAGCTCTTATCGTATGGGGATATATCAGCTTGATATGCAGGGAAATCAAGGTTAAGAATAGACGCTTTGACAGTGTGGAGCTTAGCTTTCTGCTGTTGCCATCCATAGCGGCATGGCTTGAGAGGAGAAGCATATACAATATGATGTATCCTCCGGACTTTAAACTGGGCGGGGATATTATTGCAATACAGAATCATATGATGTCAATTCTCATAATGCTGCTTTTGCTAATAATGATTGCGTTAAATATAGTAGTGTATCAAAAGCTTACGGAGGCAATGCAGGAGAGGGCGAAGCGTGAAATACTCGAGAGACAGAATTTAGATATAAAAGGACATTTGGAGGAAGTCACAAAGCTTAGCAGCAATTTAAAAAGCTTTAAGCATGATATGAAAAATCATATTTCGGTGCTGACACAGCTTTCCGCCGACATAGAGGGACATGAGGAGTTAAAGAGCTATCTTTTGAATATGAGTAAGACAACTGCATATACGGATATAAGATTTTTTACTGGACTTGCCACAATAGATGCGCTCCTTGGAAGTAAGGAGCAGCAGGCAAAGGAAAGACTTGATAAGGATTTTCGTATAGAGGCGGATGGTCTGTTGTTTCCGAAGGGATTGGCAATAGAAGAATATGACATTGCCGTCATTATTGGGAATGCGATAGATAATGCAATAGAAGCGTGTGAGAAGTACAGCGGCACACCGTCTATCGCCATATCCTCCGAAAAAGCGAAAAATATGCTGCTTATAGAGGTTAAGAACAGCATAAGCGGAGGGATAACGATAAATCCGCAGACAGGCTTTCCCGTAAGCACAAAGAAAAACCGCTACGAGCACGGAATCGGATTTTTGAATATGCAGATGACGGCTGAAAAATATCGGGGAGCCCTCGATTACAATGCGGAGAACGAAATTTTCACTTTGACCGTAATGCTGCAGGACATTGAACCTGTGCGGTAAATTTATATTTCCTTAAAGCAAAACTAAAAGGAGGCAGAATATGAAGGAAAGAATAAAGCTAAAGAAGCTTAAAAAAATTTTAGTCGCATTTATGGCGGTTTTTGTGTTTTTGACAGGATGCGGCGGTGTCAGGGGAGATAGGTTTTCAAGTGAAGAGAGTGCAAAAGAATTACTGCTTTCGGAAATGGAAAAGCGCTACGGAATGTCCTTTATAATTGCAGGGAATGAAAAATACCATGATTTTGGAGGACTCTATGGCTACACCTACAGCTGTAATGTGGCTCCTGAAAGTATGCCTGACAGGACATCATATGCCGCAGTATTTCAGCGTGCGGGCAGCGGACTGCAGGATGATTATGTGAGCTATTTTTATAAGGACGAGGCGGAGGCGCCTGTAAGAAAAATTTTTGATGCCTTAAGGCAAATTGTGGATTATGAGGCTGAACTTAGCATTGATCCGGTGGATGGCAAATGGGATACGGGAAGACCGGTTGATGAATTTATGAAGGAAAATAACGGGCATATAGAGACTACGATTTATTTTGAAGACGGTAAGGAAGCAAATGAATATACCGATGCTATAGAGGATATTTTCGACAATATCCAAAGCTACCCATATCCGATAGTTTTGAGGATAAAGGCAAACGATAATTATATTTTCTATTGGGAATATTATGATAATAAAATACCGTCAAGAGAGAGGATTCTTGATGAGGTAGAGAGAAATATCTAAAATAGCGCTTGACAAATAAATTGGGGGGGTAAAATAAAAATAATTCGTTGCATTTAAAGTCTGCTTCGGGATGATTTTATTGACATTATTATTTTAAAAAATTATCTTAATAGGGTCTTTGCAAAGAAGCTCAAAATGGAAAACAGGAGGAAGCTATGGATGAAAAGGGTTTTAAATGCCAAATTTATCTCAATAATGCTTGTTTTAAGCATATCACTTGCGGGCTGCGGAGTAAAAAGCGTCACTCAAGCCGTGACAGAAAATGTTGTCAAGGCGGAGACCTCGAAGAAATCAAATGATGACGCAATAAGGTGGTTCAACGCTTCATATGCCATTCTGACCAAGCTAAACGGCAATGACTATACGCTGTATGGAGGAGTTGCCATAAACGAGCAAAACACATTGAAGGAGAAGCTGCTTCTTGAGAGGGACTGGGGTGTGACTGACAGAAAGAGCGCAGATGAAACTTTGGACTGGGCATTAAACGAAGGGCATAGAAGTGAATTTGCGGAGCTGATGGAGATGTTTGATGCTATGGGCTTATCCGAGGTTGAGCACAGCGGGAGGCTTTTCTGGCTTATTGAAGAGGTTGAGATGGAGCCGGAGGAGGCAGCGCAGTTTATCGACTTCTATGAGGCATATGAAAATAAGGGCGCAGGCGCAATAGATGCATGGGACTACAGCAGGGCGCTCAATCTGTGCAGCTTCTATTATGCTGCAGGGTACTACACCAAAGAGGAGGCATTGGACAAATCCTTAGAGATTGCAAAAATTGTTCAGCCGATATTTGCTTCATGGGATGAGTATGTTGACAGCTATCTATTGGGATATGAATTCTGGGCGCAGGAATCGCCCGAAAAGAGAAGACAGATCTATGAAGAGCTTAAGGCAGGGGATGACAACCCATATTCTGTAGACTTTAAGGCTAATCTGGTTAAAAATTGGTAATAAAAAAAGGAGGATAATAAAATGGCAGCAAATGACATTGCCAAATGGCAGGAGGCACTTTCAAAGAACGGAATGCTTTTGGATGGAGAGGAGGTAGTAGACACACAATCGGTGGAAAAGGCAGGACTTCTTTTTGGAATCATACTTTATGAGCGAAAAACAGGAGATTTCGTGCTTACCAACAAAAGGCTCTTTTATTTTATCAGAAAGATTGTCTTTAATCCGAGCTTTGATCCGACCTTTGCCGGATTGTTTCAGGAAAACAGGGTGTTTGACTTGACTAAGATTAAGGATGTAAAGAGTATTTCTCCATGGATCTTTACGGTTACGGGGTATGAGGACAACGCAGCAAAGGAGATAAAGCAGGGCTTCAGGCTTATGAAGAAAAAGGCGTGGATTGAAAAGATAAATGATGCAAGAACTAAAGCATCTAATTAAAATATCATACTAAGATAAACTTAATTTAAGGAGGATAAAGATGAAAAGTATGACTATTTCCAAAAGAATTTCCTGTGTGGTTTTTGCAGGAGTATTGGCGGTGGCAACGCTTACCGGCTGTGGCAAAAACAACAAAGAGGCGGCACTTGCAACCATAAACGGCTTTCTTTCGGAGGCTCAGGCAGGCAATCTTACGGGAGCCGCAGATTATGCAACCGAGGATTTGATGAAGCAGATAGGCTGGAGCGAGGATGATATCAAGGAGTTTGAGGACGAATTCTATGATACATTGGGCGGCGCAGCTGCTGTAGGGGATGTTACCGAGATTCCCGGAGTGAAGGATTCTATCGATAAGCTTGTGGATAAGGTAAAGAATATGGCGCTTTCAAGCTATGAGGTGGATGCGGAGTCCTATACAGAGAAGGACGGCGTCGGAACCACCACAGTCAAGGTTACGAGAATGCCGGACAATGTCAGCGTAAGTGTAATGAATTCTGCACAGTCCGAGGCAATAAGCCTTGCACAGGATATTTCAGCAAAGTATATCGCAGATCATCCCGAAATCACGGAGATGACTGATGATGTGATGAAGGATTTGTACAGCGAGCTTGTTCCTGCTTTGGTGGACTTGATTATCGAAAAGTATGATGAGATTGAGCCCAAGTCCGAAACCTGGTATATTCAGACAGAGGAAGTGGACGGAAAGACCCTTATAAAGGATATTCTTGTGTAAGCTAAAAAATAGGGCGGTTCTCCTTTGCGGGGAGCCGCTTTTTTGATGTTTCCCGCAATTGAAATATATACGGTTCTGTGCTATTATAATCAGGTATTTTAAAGAATGCCGTAAGGGGATAAAAAATGAGTGAAATCTACGAAAAGCTTATGGAATACAAAAAATCTGTGAGAGAAAAGACCGATTTTGAACCGAGGGTTTCGATAGTTTTGGGAAGTGGACTCGGGGATTATGCGGACTGTATTGATATAGTATCGGAGGTATCATATTCCGATATAAAGGGCTTTCCGGTATCCACTGTGGCAGGGCATGACGGAAGGTTTATATTCGGGTATGTCGACAAGGTTCCCGTTGTGTGCATGAAGGGAAGAGTGCATCATTATGAAGGCTATCCTATGAAAGATGTGGTAATGCCCATAAGGCTTATGAGGCTGTTGGGGGTCGAAAGACTTATTCTTACCAACGCCGCAGGGGGGATGGGAGATGGCTTTGGTGCAGGAGATTTAATGCTTATTACGGATCATATATCTGCATTTGTTGAGAACCCCCTGATTGGACCTAATGTGGATGAGCTTGGAGTGCGTTTCCCGGATATGTCCGAGATATATAGCAGGGCTTTGAGCAACATTGTAAGAGCTGCAGCAAGAGATAATGATATAAGCCTTAAGGAGGGCGTATATGCGCAGCTATCCGGACCCTCCTATGAAAGTCCCGCAGAGATAAGGATGCTTAAATCCCTTGGTGCATCCGCCATTGGTATGAGCACCGCCGTGGAAGCCATAGCCGCAAGGCATTGCGGTCTTGAGGTCTGCGGAATATCCCTCATCAGCAATCTTGCCGCAGGTATTTCCGAAAAGCCTCTGGGACACAAGGAAGTGCAGGAAGCCGCCAATTTAGCGGCTCCTAGGTTCAAGAAATTAGTTACGGAGACCGTAAAAAGAATGTGACAGATAATTGTTACATAAATGTAACAACTAACACGAGTGTCATAATTTGCGGATTTTGATAAAAACTGTCTGTATATATATAACAATATATGGTATTATGAGGGCGGTTGAGTCACAAGCTGAAAGAAGGATAATCAAAAATGGAAGAGTCGGAGATAAAAAAACTCATAAATATGGCTCGAAATGAAAGATTACTTGCATATTCTCCTTACTCGGGATTCTCTGTGGGAGCGGCGCTTCTTTGCAAAAACGGAGAGGTTATCTGTGGCTGCAATATCGAGAATGCTTCATACGGCGCTACAAATTGTGCGGAGAGAACCGCTGTTTTTAAGGCGATAAGCGAGGGGATAAAGGATTTTCTTGCAATAGCCGTTGTGGGCGGCAAATCGGGAGAGGAACCGGAGGATTATGCTTATCCCTGCGGTATGTGCAGACAGGTGCTGTCCGAATTCTGTGGCAGTGACTTCAATGTGATAGTTGCAAAAAATACTGATGATTACAAAGTGTATAGGCTTTCGGAGCTTTTGCCCGAGGCTTTTAAGCTATAGGGAATGGAGAATATAAGATGAACATCAGACTATATAATGCGAGAATACTTACAATGGAGCACAAGCGTCCGGCTTTCTCCGGCGAAATCTGGATTAAGGATGACAGGATCGTCTATGTGGGAGAGGAAGAGACCTTAAAGGAGGAGCTTGAAAAGGGTGAGATGGAGGGGCTTCATTTTGATGAAGAGATTGATTGCGATAATAACCTCCTTATGCCGGGCTTCAAGGACTGCCATACACATTCCGCAATGACCTTTCTCCGCTCCTATGCGGATGATGAACCCTTGCAGAAATGGCTTGCAAAGAAGGTCTTTCCCAACGAGCAGAAGCTTAACGAGGATTATATATACGAATTTACCCGTCTTGCGGTTTTGGAATATTTAAGCGCAGGCATTACAACTATCTTTGATATGTATTTAATGCCGGATGTGACGGCGAGAGCCTGCATGGATACAGGCATGAGGGCTGTGCTTACCTCCGGGCTTAATAATTTCACATCCTCTGTTTATCAGATGGAGGATGAATATAAGCGGTGGAATTCCAAGGAATATCCGCTTATTTCCTATCATTTGGGCTTTCATGCGGAATATACCAACTCAAAGGAAAATCTGTATAATCTGGGGCATCTTGTGAGAAATCTGCGTGCGCCGGTCTTTACCCACCTTGCGGAGACGGAGGGGGAGGTTGATGACTGCAAAAAGCGGTACGGCATGACTCCTGCAATGTTTATAGAGTCCATGGGGCTTTTTGCATACGGCGGAGGAGGCTTCCACTGCGTGCATATGTCACAGGACGATATGGATGTTTTTAAGAGAAACCGTCTCTTTGTCATAACAAATCCGGCTTCTAATATGAAGCTTGCAAGCGGTATTGCTCCCATTGCAGAGTTTGTGAAAAATAAAATCCCGGTTGCCATAGGTACCGACGGTGCGGCAAGCAACAATTCCCTCGATATGTTTAAGGAGATGTTCCTTGTGTCTGCTTTGAGCAAAATCAGGGAAAAGGAAGCGGACAGCATGGATGCGGTAAGGGTGCTTCGGATGGCTACGGTAAACGGCGCAAGAGCATTGGGGTTAAAAAGGGCGGATGTCCTTGCCAAGGGCAAATATGCGGATATCATAATGATAGATATGAAGCGCCCCAATATGCAGCCGGAGAATAATATACGAAAGAACCTCGTCTATGCGGGGGATAAGAGCAATATCAAAATGACTATGATTGCAGGCAGGGTATTATATAAGGACGGCGAATTCCATATAGGGGAGGAGCCCGAAAAAATATACCGAAGCTGTAACGATATAGTAAAAAAGATTCTCAAATAGAGAAAGAGGAGAAACAAAATGTTAGAAAAATTGTTTGAGCTCAAGGAGAACGGAACGGATGTAAAGACCGAGCTCACGGCGGGACTTACGACCTTTATGACCATGGCTTATATCCTCGCCGTAAATCCCAACATCCTCTCTGCGTCGGGGATGGATGCGAATGCGGTGCTTATCGCAACTGCGCTGGCTTCCTTTGTGGGATGCCTGGCAATGGCGTTTCTTGCAAATTACCCCTTTGCGCTGGCTCCGGGTCTTGGTCTCAACGCATACTTTGCGTACACGGTTGTCCTTGGCATGGGATATTCCTGGCAGATAGCGCTGCTTGCGGTTTTTGTGGAGGGTATAATATTAATAATCCTCTCTGTAACCAATGTGCGTGAGGCGATATTCAATGCGATCCCCCTTACCTTAAAGAGCGCTGTTTCCGCAGGTATCGGTCTTTTCGTCGCATTTATCGGTCTCTCAAATGCGAACATAGTAATTCACGGCGACACCATCGTGCAGATGCAGCCCTTCTCTGCGGATGTCAATTCCGTGGGTGTGGGTGCGATACTGGCGCTAATAGGCGTTATAATTTCAGCATTTCTTATAATCAAGAACATAAAGGGCGGAATCCTCTGGGGCATCATCATCACATGGATTCTCGGAATCATATGCGAGCTTATAGGGATTTATGTTCCCAATCCCGAGGTGGGGATGTATTCAACAATTCCCGCAGCAATAGTTTCCTTCAATTTCTCATCCATAGGACTTACCTTCGGACAGCTGTTCAAGGCTGACTTTAACGGAGTGAGCGCACTCAATTTCCTTGTTGTGATATTTTCGTTCCTCTTCGTGGATTTATTCGATACATTAGGAACCTTAGTCGGCATGGCATCCAAGGCGGATATGCTCGATAAGGAGGGCAAGCTTCCGAGGATCAAGGGAGCGCTTTTGGCGGATGCAATAGCTACCTCCGCAGGCGCTGTGCTCGGTACCTCCACAACGACTACCTTCGTAGAGAGCGCTTCGGGAGTTTCAGAGGGAGGACGCACAGGCCTCACCGCATTTACGACGGGTGTGCTTTTCCTTCTGGCACTGATTTTCTCGCCATTATTCCTTACAATTCCCTCCTTTGCGACAGCTCCTGCGCTCATCATCGTAGGCTTCTATATGATAGCGAGTGTGGCAAAGATAGATTGGAACAATATGCTTGAGGCTATCTCCGCATTCCTCTGTCTTGTGGCCATGCCTCTTTGCTACTCCATTTCCGACGGTATAGCATGGGGTATCATTTCATGGACGGTGCTGCACCTTCTTGCCGGAAAGCAGAAGGGCAAGGTTTCCGCACTTATGTATGTACTTACGGTGCTCTTTATCCTTAAGTATATATTCCTTTGATTAAGCTTAAGATACAGGATGGATTCTTTGGCGGTAATAATTGTAATAGCTTTAATATTCATATTTGTAGTTGTAAACGAAAGGCTCTCCTTTAAAAGAAGGGAAGCCTTTCTGCGCTACAGTTTCAAAGAGGGCTTTGGAAAGCTTAAGGAAAAAAAGTATGATCCCTCCAGATTTTCAAAGCTAAACAGCTATTACGACAGGCACAAAAAAGAGGGACAGCTTGACGATGCCACATGGAATGACCTTTCCATGGATGATATATACAAATGCATCGACTCAACCATATCCTCCTCCGGGGAGGAGTATTTATATTATCTTTTGAGAAGTCCGGTTGCCGATATTCCCGATTCGGGAAGTGTAAACAAAAGCATTGATATTCTTGCGGACGCAATGATGGATGCCGCAAATATCGAAAAGCGGACTGATATACAGGTTTTGCTTTACCGCCTCGGAAATGTGGGTAAGTATTCCCTTTATGATTATATGGAAAACCTTGATATATTGGGAGAAAGAAAGAACTTCCGGCACATTATCTTTGATTTATTGTATATTCCGGCGATTGTAATATTTTTTGTGAGCGCACCCCTTGCCACGGCTCTTTTGGTATTTCTTATGGCGTTTAACATAGTCACTTATTTCAGGGAAAGAAATATAATAGAACCCTATATAATTAGCTTTGCATATATTTCGAGGCTTATAGAGGCTTCTGATAAAATTTCAGATATTGAGCTTCCTTCACTTGATTTTGTGAGGGAGGACTTAAAAAAGGGAGTGGGAGAGCTTAAAAATTTAAAGCGCCTGTCAGGCATGGTTACCTCTGGCGGAAGGTACAGCATTTCTTCGGATCCGTTAAGCGTGCTGCTTGATTATATCAGAATGGCATTTCATATAGATATAATCATATTTAACGGTATGCTAAGGACGGTGCGTGAAAAGAAAAAATATGCAGAAATGCTTATAACGGGCGTGGGGGTAGCGGATGCCTCCATCGCTGTTTCATCATTCAGGGAATACTTAAATAGTAATGAGGGCTTTTGTAAGCCTGAATTTATGGAATATTCTGAGCCTCTTAAGATAGAAAACGGGTATCATCCGCTTCTTACGGATTGTGTTAAAAACAGTATCAAGGCAGATAAGAGCATACTCATAACAGGCTCGAATGCCTCCGGAAAATCCACCTTTTTGAAGATGATTGCCGTAAATGCTGTATTTGCACAGACTATAATGACCTGCATGGCAAATACTTACTCCGCTCCGGTATTCAAGATTTTTTCCTCCATGACAGTAAAGGACAGTCTTAAAAGCGGGGAGAGCTACTATATGGCGGAGATAAGGGGGATAAAGAGGATTCTTGACAATGCGGCAGGAGAAGAAAAAGGACAGAAGCCAAAAAAGGCAAAGGTACTCTGCTTTATAGACGAGGTTCTTAAGGGAACCAATACAATAGAGAGGATTGCCGCATCAAGTCAGATTCTCAAGGCTATGGAAGGTTCGGGGATTCTTACCTTTGCAGCGACGCACGATACGGAGCTTCCCTCGATTCTTAGGGATGAATATGATTATTATCATTTTGAGGAGAATATGACGGAAACGGATATAAGCTTTTCCTATAAGCTTATGCGGGGCAGCACGGACAGGCATAATGCGATTAAGCTATTGGAGGTTATGGGCTTTGACAGGGAGCTTACGGACAATGCGGGTAAGCTTGCCGAAAGGTATGTGGAAACCGGAAGCTGGAGCTAACATATCTTCATCATCATTTGACAAGTATTTAACAAAAATGTATACTTATAGGGATTGGATTAAAAAGGGAGAGTGACATTTTATATGGACAGCAAAATGATTTCACAGGCGGTAATAGGGCGTCTGCCCAGATATTACAGATATCTGGGAGATCTGAAGGATGATGGGGTGGAGAGGATTTCATCGCAGGAATTGTCGGAGCTTATGCATGTGACCGCCTCTCAAATCAGGCAGGATTTCAACAATTTCGGAGGCTTCGGACAGCAGGGCTACGGCTACAACGTGGAATATCTCTACGGGGAGATCGGAAAGCTTCTTGGGCTTGACAAAAAGCACAATTTTGTCATAGTGGGAGCCGGAAATCTCGGGCGTGCGCTTGGAAATTATCTAAATTTTGAGAGAAGAGGCTTTATTTTTAAAGGTATCTTTGACAAGGATCCGGCAATCATCGGCAGGGAGGTGCGGGGAATAAAAGTCCGGGATATTTCGGAGCTTGATGAATTTCTTGCGGAAAATGATGTGGATATTGCAGTTATAACCCTGCCCAAGACCAATGCCGTGGATATTGCGGACAGACTTGTAAAAGGAGGCATAAGGGCAATATGGAATTTTGCCCATGTGGATCTGCCTGTTCCGAGTGATGTTCTTGTTGAAAATGTGCATCTTTCAGACAGTCTGATGAAGCTTTCATACAATCTTAGCCAGATTCAGAAAGAGGAGAAATAATTGCCAAAGGGGGACGGTAAAAATAAGCAGGAGGCTTTCAAGCAGGCACTTTTAGGGAAAAAGGTGCCTTTGCTTACCCTTGACAATAAATGGTATAAGCTCTTGAACGAGGTGGGCAGGGAGGAAATGAAGCCCATTGAGGAGGAGCTTAATGCGCTTTTGAAAAAACAGGGAAAATACAATACCGAAACCAAGGAAATAAAAAAGCTTAAGGTCAAGCTTATGAACGATATCGTCGAGATGGCGGGAGAGCTTGAAAGCACCGGCGACAAATCCCTTGAAAAAAAGATTGAAGACAATAAGCGCATCCTGAACGAATGCAATGAAAAGCTGGAGAAATACGAGGATGAGAATTTAGAGCTCCCCGGAGAGATAGACAGGACGAACCATGAGCTCATGGTTCGCACTATGGCGAACTGCTATGATACCATGCAGGAAAATACGGAAAAGATTGAAGCTCTCAACAAGTGGGTAGCCGACATCAGAATTGAGCTCAAGAAAAATCTGGTGCGCAAGCAGGAAATGGAAGCGCAGAATCACAATATATATTCATATATGCATGATATTTTCGGGGCGGAGGTGGTAAACCTCTTTGACCTTACCTACAACCCGGAGGAGCAGCATCCGAGAACAAGCAAGGAAAAAAATTCTGATAAGGATAATAAGGACAAAAAGGAATAAAATAATATGGAAGAAGGAATTTCTTCGTTAAACGCATACAGAGGGGTTGTCCGTGTGGATATGGACGCCATAATCTCCAATATGGAGGCTATGAGGGCAAATATCAATGAAAAAACCGGAATGATGGCTGTAATAAAGGCGGACGGTTACGGGCACGGGAGCGTGGAGCTTGCGAGGGTCTTTGAGGATATCGACTATGTGAAGGGCTATGCCGTAGCCACTGCGGAGGAAGCGCAGATTTTGAGAAATGCCGGGATAAAAAAGCCTGTTTTAATTATAGGCTATGCATTTCCGTATTGTTACGGTACAATGATAAAGGAGGATGTACGCCTTACTGTGTTCAGGGAAGATTCTCTCAAACAGATAGACAGTGCGGCAAGGACGCTCTCGATGAAGGCGAGAATACATATTCCCGTGGACACCGGTATGGGGAGGATAGGTGTTCTTCCTGACGATGCGGGACTTGCATTCGTAAAAAAGACTTTAAGCTTTGAGAATATTATTCTGGAGGGAGTATTTACCCATTTTGCCAGAGCGGATGAAAGAGACAAATCCTCTGCCAAAATGCAGTATGAAAAATTCAAGGGCTTTACGGACAGGATAGAAAGGGAATTATCATACAGGATTCCCATAAAGCATTGCTCCAATTCGGCTGCAATACTTGAAATGCCCTACGCCAATATGGATATGGTAAGGAGCGGCATCACAATGTACGGACTTATGCCCTCGGATGAGGTGCCGGATAAGGCTAAAGCCTTGGTTAAGCTTAAGCCCGCATTATCCCTCGTAAGTCATATTGTCTATGTAAAGACGATTCATAATGGGGACAGCGTATCCTACGGAGGCACATATACTGCCAATAAGGATGTGAGACTTGCCACAATACCCTTGGGCTATGCAGACGGAATTCCCAGAAGCCTTTCAAACAAGGGGTATGTACTCATAAGGGGGAAGCGTGCTCCCATAGCGGGCAGGGTATGCATGGATCAGTTTATGGTGGATGTGAGTGATATCGAGGGAGCGAGGGAGGATGACGAGGTAGTTATAATCGGGGAGAGCGGAGGAGAAAAAATTACGGCAGAGGCTCTGGGAGCAATTTCGGGAAGATTTAATTATGAGCTGGTATGTGATATAAATATCAGACTTCCAAGAGCATACTACAGAAACGGGATACTTATAGGAAGAAAGGATTATGGAGGAACGGTAAATGGATGATGACGGCAGTAAAAGTACTTTGGCGGATAAGCTTAAGAAAACCTTTGGAATAAAGGGAGAAGCAAATTCCGCCGAAGAGGAGATTATAGAGATTGTCAATGAGGGGCACGAAAAGGGGCTGATACAGACCTCCGAGGCACAGATGATATCTAATATCCTTGAATTCAACGAAAAGGAGGCCAGGGATATAATGATAAACCGTCCGGACATCGTTGCAATAGATGAGGATACCAGCTTGCAGGATGCCCTTAGATTTATGATAGACGGTCACAATTCAAGGTATCCCGTGTACGAAGAAAATATTGACCATATCAAGGGTATTCTTTATCTGAAGGATGCGGTAAGATTTCATCTTGACGATACCAACTCCGGGCTAAAGCTCTCTGAGACAAAGGAGCTTATGCGGGATGCGTATTTTGTCCCGGAGAAGAAAAATATAGACGAGCTTTTCAGGGAGATGCAGAAGAAAAAGTTGCAGATGGCCATAGTCGTGGATGAGTACGGACAGACGGAGGGGCTTGTCACGATGGAGGATATCTTAGAGGAGATCGTCGGAAACATTCAGGATGAATATGACGCCGAGGATGAGCATATTGAGGAAAAATCCAAGGATGAATATGTCATCGACGGAAAGACCACCTTGGAGGAGCTTACCGAGCGCTTCGGGATAGACTTTGATACGGAGGATTTCGAAACCATAAACGGATATCTGATTTCAAGACTCGACAAGATACCGGAGGACGACGAGAGCTTTGAGGTGTCTGTCGGAGATTACAATTTCAGAATACTTGAAGTAAGCAACAAAATGATAACCTCGGTACTCGTCACAAAGTCAAAGCTTGCCTAAAGGGCGATTGTTTGGTAAAATATTAAAGTTATGAATTTTTTGTCAAAAGGAGAATATGATGTCAGGACATTCAAAATTTGCTAACATTAAGCACAAGAAAGAGAAAAACGACGCCGCAAAGGGTAAGATTTTTACCATTATCGGAAGGGAGATCGCCGTTGCGGTAAAGGAGGGAGGTCCGGATCCTTCAAACAACTATAAGCTTGCCACAGTTATTGCAAAGGCAAAGGCTAACAATATGCCTAACGATACCATAGAGAGGGGCATAAAAAAGGCTGCCGGAGATGTGGGCAATGTAAACTACGAATATATTACCTATGAGGGCTATGGACCAAGCGGCATCGCCATCATAGTAGATGCACTGACGGACAACAAGAACCGTACCGCAGCAAATGTGAGGAGCGCCTTTACCAAGGGACAGGGAAATGTGGGAACTCCCGGCTGCGTATCCTATATGTTCGACCAGAAGGGACAGATAATAATTGACAAGGAAGAGTGTGAGATGTCTGCGGATGATCTCATGATGACGGCGCTTGATGCGGGAGCCGACGACTTTAACGAGGAGGAGGATTCCTTTGAGATACTCACATCCCCCGACGATTTCGAGACGGTGAGAAGCGCACTTGAAAACGCCAAAATCCCAATGCTGTCTGCGGAGATAACGATGATTCCCCAGAACTACGTGGAGCTTACAGATGAGGATGCCATAAAGAATCTGCAGAGAACTCTTGACCTTCTGGATGATGATGATGACGTGCAGGCGGTTTACCACAATGCGTCAAATCTGGATGAATAGGTTTAATCATTAAGGAGAGAGAAATGGACAGACTTGCGATAGTCGTACCCTGCTACAATGAAGAAGAGGTTTTAAAGATCGCCTCAGAGGCTTTGAGAAAGGTTTTGTCGGATCTTATAGGGAAAAAGAAAATTTCCGACGACAGCTATATCCTTTTCGTGAATGATGGAAGCAAGGACAGAACCTGGGAGCTTATCGAGGAGGAGCATGCCGCATATCCGAAGGAGATATTCGGAGTGAAGCTTGCCGGAAATGTGGGACATCAGTTTGCTCTGACAGCCGGGCTTTTAACCGCTATGAAGATGAGCGATGTTACGGTTTCAATAGATGCGGATTTGCAGGATGATGTGGATGTCATCGAGGAGATGATAGACAAATTCCATGCAGGAAACGATATCGTATACGGGGTCAGAAAAGAGAGAAAATCGGATACCTTTTTCAAGCGCACAACAGCGCAGGGCTTCTATAAGCTGATGGCGCTCATGGGCGTAAAGACAGTATATAATCATGCGGATTTCCGCCTTATGAGCAGGCGTGCTGTGGAGCAGTTCTCGAAGTATGAGGAAACCAATCTGTTCCTCAGAGGAATGATGCCGCTTATAGGCTATCAGACGGACTGTGTATATTATGACAGGAAGGAGAGAGTTGCGGGAGAGAGCAAATATCCCTTAAAAAAGATGCTTGCCCTTGCCTTTAACGGAATCAGCTCCTTCTCCGTAAAGCCTATAAGCCTCATAACAGGGCTTGGATTTTTCATAATTTGCGCAAGTGTGCTTGCGGCGATATACGCTCTTGTTTCATATTTTACAGGACATGTGACCCCGGGCTGGACCTCCCTTATATTGTCCATATGGTTTTTGGGAGGAGTGCAGCTCATAGCCATCGGTCTGGTGGGACAATACATCGGTAAGATATATGTAGAGGTAAAGCACAGGCCGAGATACAATATCGAAAAGGTTCTGTCGGACGAGCCTGAGGAATAAATTTTTTTATGATCGCTAGACACGGAAAGAAAATCGGAACAGCCCTTTTGGTAATCGTGGTAATACTTGCGGCGGCGATACGGATAGCCTGTGTTATGCAGACAAACGGCATCATAGA
>JAFUVF010000089.1 GCA_017483735.1 Lachnospiraceae bacterium
CAGCATGATCAGGATCTGATTGTTCACGGAATATCTGGGGAGCTTCGCGCAGAAGTTCAGATAATCCTATAACCATCGGTGGTGAAAATATCCTTTACACCTTTCTCCAGCTTGGTTGTGATTTCTTCCATCTCAGCCTTGCGAGCTTCGGCTACAGCCTTGGGATCAAATTTGCTCTTATCGAAATCAGCCATGTTATTTGCCCTCCTTCTCAGGTTTCTTGTTTACTGTCTTTGCCTTCTCTTTCATCTGAGAAAGTCTGTCCTTAACGGAAAGAGCAGGCTTTTCAGCCTGCCCTCCGATAACATGTTTTGCATATTCCATATAACGTGATTTTCTAGCCATTGTTTACCTCCCGCTTCCATAAGCAATTTCATTCAGAAGATTGACGATATCTCCGGCATCGAGAACATAGCCGTCATCTTCAACCAACTTGTTCAGCTCATATTCATGAGTAAATTCCACCAGGATAGACTTGAAATGGAAGCTCATGCAGCGTACGACATCTCCGTTTTCAACCAGATAAAAAACCTCATTGAGTTCATATTCAGAGGCACCATCCATACTGCTTTCCCAGTTGCAATATCCAAGTTCAAGCGACTTACCGAGCAGATACTCATGTTCAAAAAACTCATCACCGCTTTCATCGTGTCCGGACATAAACGGATGCAGTTCAAAATGATCAAAGATCTTCGGATAGATAACATCGATATAACGAGCAACCGCATAGTCGATCAAACCATCTTCCTCCTCATCATCTTCGTCCTCAGGCTCGTAGCCAAGAAGTTCTTCCAAATCCCAGGGATCGCATAAAACAAAGATATTTCTGAGCCATCGCTCAACATCCCTCTTCGTATACAGTTCAGTCATTTTTTTCATTTTCATCATCCTCCTCATCCGGATCCTCCTCATCAAAATCGATGATATCGGGATCTTTTTCTTCAGATTTTTCATCCTCACTCATGATGTCGTCCACTTCATCAGCAAGACCATCAAGCAGGTAGTCCTCCTCTTCCTCGTTGTAATCGGCATCTGGATCTTCTACGGTAGTTGCTGTAGGCTTCTTATTTTTCACCTTTGTGAAATAGAAATACCCGCCTGCACCGCCAAGAGCCAGGATCAGCACGATAACTAACGCACCGGAGCTCTTCTTTTTCACGGGTTCCACAGGCTCCTCAGCAGGCTCCGGCTCCTCTGTTGGAGTAGGTTCCTCCGTAACCGTAGGTTCAGTCTCCTTTGCTTCCTTCTGAGCGATATAATCATTTACCGCATCCTCATCCATAAGAGCTAAGAGATCCGCCTCATCAACCATATTCAGGAAGTGAACAGTTTCTGTGCCGTTGTCATCGCGGTCGATGATGATATAAAAGTAATTACCAGACTTGGTAACAACCGTGATAAACTGCTTCCCGGCCTGGCTGGGAGCACCATAATCATCCACAAGTGTCATATTGCCATCAGGAGTAAGCGGTCCCCATTCTTCCTCAGGTTCCTCCACAGGCTCAGGGTTTTCTGTAGGCGTAGGTTCCTCTGTCTCCTCATCGCCGCAGCAGAGAGTGTAATCGATCTTACAGAGCTCACAGTCGGGATCGATGCAATCCTCTGTACACTTATTCTCGCAGGTGCATTCATATCCGCCTGCAAATGCTGTAATGGGTGTTGCCCCAAATAAAAAAGCTGTGACGATCATCACAGCCGAAATCAGTCTTACCTGTATTTTGTTTTTAATTTTCTTCATCTTCGAAATCCTCCGTTTCGTCTTCGTTTTCAGTTGCATCTTCAGCACCGTAGGTACTTCTGTCGGATTTATCGACAAAAGTCCTATTTGCAGTTCCTGCCCCAAGCTTTCCGCTTGTAGCCAGTTTCAAAAACTCTGCCAGCTGTTCAGGAGAGAGATTAAGTGCACCAACATCAGAAAGAATCTGACTGTGTTCTGCCTCTTTCAACTTATCCTGAGCCTGTCTGAGCTTTGCTTTATCATCTTCGATCTTCTGCTCCCAACGCTTTACTTCAGCGCGGAGCTTATCAAGTTTTTCGTACATAAGTCCTCCTTATTGAATTCGTCCGCAGCAGTAAAAATGCTGCCGCCAATAGTTACTGTCATAGCTTGCATACTGAATCGGATTGCCGCAATGGATCATGATCTTATTCACCGGATCAACCACAATTCCAACATGACTTGCGCCTGTCGTATCATAGGTTCCCTGGAAGAATATCAAGTCACCGGGCTTTACATTTCCTGCACTCACCCTGGCAGTTGCATTCTTCCATCCGTTAGCAGTAAGCCTTCCATAGTTCCATCCGTTGCCGGAATGATTGATCACATAACTGACAAAGCCGGAACAATCAAAACTTGTGGAAGGACTGGACCCGCCCCACACATATGGATAGCCCAGATACTTTTCTGCTTCGTTAAGTAGATTTGCAAACTGCTGATCCGTGAGATATTCCGCCGGAACATCATAGTCCTGATACTCTGCAGATACGCCCGGATTTGCATAAGGGTTATCACCGAAGATATCCGGTTTATTTCCTCGCATTTCAAGAAGTATCGCATAGCGCCTCATTTGCTCATCGCTTAGTCCAAGAGCATTTACAGCAGCCTGAATACCATTGTTGGTAAGGGTTGTGTTCAAAATGTAATACTCGTACTCGACCTCCACCTCGTATGATTCATATTCCTGATAGGGAACCGATACGGTATAGGTGTACTCTTCGAGATGTCCGTTTACCATGCGGTAGCCGGTTCTTTCTTCATCGCGGTAGTATGTCACCCAATGCCATCTGGTCTCAGTTCTTGTTCTGGTCTCAACTACTCGCTGAACAGTCAACGTGTCCTGATAATCGAAGATGTTCTGCAACATAGCCTGAGCTTCGCTCTCTGTGTAATCCTCATTTAAAACTGTAAGCAGTGCGGCCAGTTCAAAAGGATTATGAGAAATCTCACTGAGCGAATAGTTGTATTCATCGTATCCGGGATAATCCGTTTCGATGTTATCAATCTTCCTCTGCAGATTCGATTCCAAGCTCTGAAAATCCGCTTCAACCGCAATGATGTCAGCATCCTGAGCCGTAAAGCTTGTCGCTATGATCGAGTTACTTCCTCCACCTGCCATCATGGAACAGGAACTGAGCATGCTGGAAAGCAGTATGACGACGATCAGAACAACTCCTGCAATCAAAACTCCAAGAGGATGTTCTTCTATGAACTCCGTAACTGCCTCAGCAAGTCTTCCGGCCATATCCTCCGCTTTATCGACGAATCTCTTCATAAATCCGCCGGAAGCATTGGCTGTTTCCCTAGCCTGTTCCTTAAATGCCTGACGTTGAATTTCTTTCTTCATAAGCGATTTTTGAGCTTCGTGGGCTGTGGTCTCTTCCGAAGCTGTAGCAACTCGCTTTCCTTTGTGTAGCTTGTTGCCATAGCCGGTAGAACTGTTTGTCTTACCGGATTTCTTTTTGGCATTGTAGATCGCAACCTCTGCTAACTGTCCGCCTGCAACGATTGCCTCACCACCGGCATTCTGATCTTCATTTGCTTCATTCAGCTGATGCCTGATCTCGCTTGTAACAGCGATATTCTTTCTCGCAGCCTTTCTACCCTGCTTATGTATTTTTGCTGTCTTTTTGATCTCAAGCCTTGTTTCAGCAGTATCCGCTTTCCCGGTACGAAGTTTTTTACGCATGGCCGCCGCACGGGAAGTCTCGTTCTTGAGCTTCCCGGCATGTGACCTGTTCTTTGTCTGGTTTTCGGGTTCTACGCGCCGTTTGGCGCCCTTATCCCTGGTGTAAATCCCTTCATTCATTTATCCATGTCCTTTCACGCTTTTGCCTCTTCCTTCGCCTCAGTGATCTCGGAAAGCTTCGTGGTCATGATGCGGTAGAGCTCGATATCCGTAGGGAATCTGTCTACAAAAGGAAGGATTACGTTGCCGTAAAAAATAAGCCCTTCACCTGCTCCGCTGTGAGTAACATACGAAAGCTGATGAGGACTGATATTAAGCTGCTTCGCAAGGATCTGTCTGTCGCCGACCGCCTGGTTCAGCATGTAGATGAAATCAGAGTTCTCAAAGATATTCTCGACTTCCTTCGATGCCAAAAGGTCTTTAACGTTCTGTGTGATACCGGTAGGAATACCGCCCCACTTTCTGAAACGCTTCCAGATCTCAACCGTATAGGCCGCTGTCTGATCTTCACGAAGAAGAAGGTGCATCTCATCCATGTAGTAACGGGTTGATCTGCCCTGGGCTCGGTTCTGAGTCACCCTGCCCCACACCTGATCCTGTACGACCAGCATTCCGATCTTCTTAAGCTGCTTACCAAGTTCCTTGATGTCATAGCACACAAGTCTGTTGGTGATATCTACGTTGGTCCTGTGGTTAAACACATTCAGCGAACCGCTTACATAGATTTCAAGAGCAGTTGCCACATGTCTGGCCTCCGGCTCATCCTGCTTAAGGAGCGCATTGTACAGATCCTCAAGAAGAGGCATCTTCTCCGGTCTCGGATCTTCAAAATACTTCTGATAGATCTGATGGATACAACGGTCAATGACTGTCTTTTCAACTGGCTGTAAGCCCTCCTTTCCGCCCACGATAAGCTCACACAGGGACAGGATGAAATCCGCCTTAAGAGCGATGGGGTTGTCATCATCCGAATAGTTCATGTTGATATCCATCGGATTGATATATTGTGTAGATGTAGGACTGATCTTAATGACCTGCCCGCCGAACCTTTCAACAAGAGGCGAATACTCTGCCTCAGGATCCGAGATAATCACATCATCATCCGTTACCAGGAATGCATTTGCGATTTCCCTCTTCGCAGCAAAAGATTTACCGGAACCGGGAGTACCAAGGATCAAACCGTTCGGGTTCTTAAGCAGCTTCCTGTCCACCATGATCAAATTGTTGGAAAGAGCATTCAGTCCGTAATAGAGGCTCTCTTCTCCAGACTGGAACAATTCCTGCGTGGTAAAAGGTACAAAGATCGCCGTACTGGAAGTCGTCATACCTCTGTGGATCTCAATAAGGTTCTGAGCAAGGGGCAAAGAACTCATAAGGCCCTGTTCCTGCTGAAAGTCAAGTCTTACCAGATTGCAGTTGTGTTTCTGTGCGATGGACTTTGCCTGGAACACATTGTTCTCCAGCTCCTGCTCTGTTCTGCCCGTATTCATGATAAGAAAAGTAAGTAAAAACATTCTCTCGTTCTGACTCTGAAGTTCTTTAAGAAGAGCCTTTGCATCCTTGCCGAAGGTTGCAAGATCCGAAGGAATGATATCCATATCGTATCCGGCACGTACTGCCTTCTTCTGTTCCTCGATCTTGCTTCGGTCAAGCTCCGTGATGGTATGCTTTACGGTCTTGATGGCTTCATTCTGATCCACCGACTGTATATGCATGGTCACGATCTGGCTGGATTCCATGTTGAGGAAATCTGCCAGCATTCTGTCGCTGATATCCGATGCATCGATGGACAAAAAGCTCATAGCCCCATAAAGGCTTCCCATCGTAAATCTCTTTCCCGTAGGAAACGAAAAGCTGCTGGGAGCGATAAAATCCTTTACGGAAAGACCGGATCCGAGAAGATACTTCCAATCGAAATTGAACTTCTCCCTGTCTCCCATATGAAACTGCTGATGCATGAGCGCCAGCCTCTCTTTTCCGTTAAGGACTCTCGCCTGAACTCCAAGACGTTTGAAGTTATTCAGGATGTCTGTCTCGATATGAATGATCCTGGGCTTTGCAGCCTTCATAGAGTCTGCATGGATCCCAAAAGTCAGATACTTGGTCTTCGTGAGACCGTTATTTCCTGCCTCCATCTGATGAAAGAGCATGGAACTGTATTCATCTCTGACCCCGTTGTACTCATCCTTTTTATGCGGAATAGCGATCCCGGTCCTAAAATCCTCCACATCCGTTGCCATGTTCATAAAGCTCAGTTCAAAGTGTACCGAGCTGTCAAAAAAGTTAAGGAATGCACACCATTCTTCAAAAATCTCTGTCTTATCCTCCTGCAGAGCAAGCTGATAATTGATATCCTGGAACTGGATCGTCTTGGTATAATAATCCGCCCCTATTCTGCAGATACCGTCCTGAAACATTCTGTCGAAGGGAATCGACTGCTGTGCCGTTCTGGGAATGCCGTCATTATTCTCAGCTCTTTTGATGATCTCACTGATCTCCTTCTGCTCAGCTCTGCTTAAATGCGCAGGCATTTTGATATCTCTTTTTTCCTGCTTCTTAA
>JAFUVF010000090.1 GCA_017483735.1 Lachnospiraceae bacterium
AGTAGAGGAAGTAAAGATATCCTCTGAACTACGCTCTAAGCGCTGGAACACGGAAGTGACCGAAAGAGATCGTCTCTATCTCGCTAAACTCGGCATGAATCCAGCATAATTGTTTTGAGTGCGTATTATCCAACTTTTAGGATAGACTATAGCAATGTATATAATATCAAAGTGTTGCAGGACAAAAGATATGTATTTTGTGGAAAATGAGAACGATGATAGGGATGATATTATCTGTGACTTTGTATGGGAGATGTCGGAATTATATGTTGAAGAGAAATATAAGTTTGAGGATGAGTATTTCAGACAGAAGATGATAGAAAAGCTATATTTAAACATATTTACATCAGAGGAGTGAGATGATGAATTCTAATCAACAATTTCTTTATTACATTTTATTTTGCTGCTAACCGTAAAGTCCTTGTCAAACGCACCAATGGTACGACCATATTTGAAAAGTGGGATGAGGACACCGGAAGCTGTCAAAAGATATCCAAATGCATTTTAAATTTAGGTATTTAGCAGTTTTGGTACGCAAAAGCGATACCAAAACTGCTAAATGATAAAAAAATCTAGACATCTAGCAGTTTTGGAACTATAATCAAGCTATGATAGGAAGAAAAAAGGAACAAAACGAATTAGCAGAACTATATGAAAGCGGTAAAGCTGAATTAGTTGCCGTGTATGGAAGAAGGCGTGTTGGTAAGACTTATCTTATCAATGAATTCTTCGGAGGAGAATTTGCGTTCAAACATACAGGACTGTCCCCTGCGGAAATTAATGGAAGAAAGACACTGAAAGCGCAGCTTGACCAGTTTTATATTTCGCTCAAAGATTATGGGCTGAGAGGAGAATCAAAGCCTGAAAGCTGGCAGGAGGCTTTCTATTTGTTAAAGAAGCTGTTGGCAGGAAAAAGTAATGGGGAAAGACTGGTTGTATTTATTGATGAGCTCCCATGGCTGGATACTCCAAAGTCGGGATTTATAACCGGTTTTGAGTCGTTTTGGAACGGCTGGGCTTCGGCACAGCGTGATATTATGGTCATTGTATGCGGAAGTGCAACTTCGTGGATGAAGGACAAGCTAATTGGAAATTATGGGGGCTTATATGGTCGTGTTACCTATGAGCTATATCTTGCGCCATTTACTCTGCGTGAAACGGAACAGTTCTTTTTGGAAAAGGGGATTGAATTCTCAAGATATGATATTGTGGAAAGCTATATGATAGTTGGGGGAATACCGTATTATCTTGGGTATTTTAAAAGGCATTTGTCGTTGGCGCAGAATGTGGATGAATTGTTTTTCAAGCCTCATGCAAAGCTGGAGGACGAATTCAACAGACTGTTTGCGTCCATTTTTATTAACCCGGACAGGATAAAAAAAATTGTGGAATTCCTTGGAAGCAGGCGATTTGGATACAAGAGAGGAGATATTGCGGAGAAGCTGGGGCTGGCAAATAATGGAAAGCTTTCAGAAGATATTGATGCATTGATTTCAAATGGATTTGTCGTACGCTATATCCCTTTCGGATACGGAGGGAAAGAGGTACATTATAAGTTAGTTGATTCATTTTGCCTGTTTTATATTCATTTTATGAAAAATACGAAGAAACAGTCGCAAAATTATTGGTTGGATAATATGTCTTCCCAAGCGGTAGTTGTCTGGAGGGGACTGGCATTTGAAAATGTTTGTTTTAATCATATCGAGCAGATTAAGAATGCCTTGAAAATTGTTGGAACAGACTCGGTAGAATCTGCCTGGGTACCGAATACAGCCGGTAGGACGGGCGGTATGCAAATCGATATGCTGATCGACCGGGCCGATAATGTGGTCAATTTGTGCGAGATTAAGTTCTACAGTAACGAGATTTATGTGGACAAGGAAATGTATTTATCCATGCAGGAACGTAAAGCGGAGGTGGAAAAGATGATTTCAAAAAAGAAAGCGGTAAGAAATACGCTTATTACTACCTACGGTATCAAAAAGGGTGAATACAGCAATATTTTTGCAAATGTAATAATTTTGGATGATTTGTTTGTTTAAATTGTTTATTTTGATGTAAAGCATCAGAAAGGGGAAGCTTATGGGAATATATTTGAATTCAGGTCCGGAACTGTTCAGAGGGGCGCTCAGGTCTGAAATTTATGTGGATAAGACGGGGCTTATAGGCTATACCAACAGGGTGCTCGGCACGGAGCAGAAGTATGTCTGCGTCAGCCGTCCGAGGCGTTTTGGAAAGTCTATGGCACTTAATATGCTCAACGCCTATTATGAAAAGGGAGAGCCTTCAGGAGCCATGTTTGAAGGCTTGAAGGCGGAGACTCTTGAGAGCTTTTCAGAGCATCTGAACAGATACAATGTGTTCAGGCTTAATATGCACGATTTTCTCACAGAGTCCAAGGGCGATATGGATGAGATGCTTGCAATCATAGAGGACGACCTGTGTACTGAGATCGAGAGGCAGGAGAAAGGACTATCCCTGCCTAAACGCAGAAATACCAACAATTATTTTGCGGCAGTTTACTCCGAAACCAAAACCTCCTTCATCTTTTTGATAGACGAATGGGACTGCATATTCAGGGTTCATCAGAACGACCGGGAGGCGCAGACCAAGTATCTGGATTATCTGAGAAACCTCCTTAAGGACAAGGCATATATCGCTTTGGCATATATGACGGGGATACTGCCAATCAAAAAATACGGACAGCATTCCGCAATCAATATGTTCACGGAGATCTCCATACTGAATCCAAGGGAATGCGCAGAATATACAGGCTTTACGGAGAGCGAGGTAGAGGAGCTCTGCGCCAGATACAATATGCCCTTTGAAGAGGTAAAGCGCTGGTACGACGGCTATAATCTCAGAGGAATATCCATATACAATCCTCGTTCCGTTGTTATGTCCATGACGGGGCATGACTTTGACAATTACTGGACGCAGACAGAAACCTACGAAGCGTTGAAAAAATATATCATTCTCAATCTTGACGGCTTGAAGGACAAGGTCACACGGCTTGTTGCCGGAGAGAAGCTTCCCATACGCACGGAGAAGTTTCAGAATGATATGACCAGCATAGAGACTGCGGATGATGCGCTCACGCTTCTGATACATTTAGGTTATCTTACCTTTGATTTTGACACCAAAGAATGCTGGATACCTAATCAGGAGGTGGCGGGGGAGTTCATCAATTCCATAGAGGACGGAGGCTGGGAGCCTGTTGTAGCAGCAATAGAGGCTTCAAGGGAGCTTCTTTCGGCAACTCTTGAAATGAACGAGGAAAAGGTTGCCGAGCTTATAGAAAAAGCGCATCAGGACAATACCTCAATCATTAAATATAATGATGAGAATTCGCTTGCCTGTGTGCTCTCATTGGCATACTATTACGCCAAGAAGAGCTATATCATCCACAGGGAGCTTCCTACGGGCAAGGGTTTTGCCGACCTTATATTTATCCCGAGATATAATAACCCCAATCCTGCGATATTGCTTGAGCTTAAATGGAACGATACCGCAGAAGGGGCGGTGGCGCAGATTAAGGACAGGGATTATGCGGACAAAGCCTCGGAATATGTGAAGGGATATTCGGGAAAGCTCATTTTGGCAGGCATCAACTATGATGAAAAGACCAAAAGACATACTTGCAGGATTGAAACTATAGATTATTCTATGCTATAATCATTTGGCTATGATATTTTTATTCGATATGGACGGCACCGTGATAGACACGGAGAAATATTACCGGATATGCTGGAAGCAGGCGCTTTCCGATTTCGGCTACGAGATGACGGACGAGCAGGCGCTTTCCATGAGAAGTCTCGGACGACCCTTTGCACCTAGAAGGCTTAAAGAATATTTCGGTGCCGATGCGGATTATGATAGGATCAGGAGCCACAGAAGAGCCCTTATGAAGGAAATGTGCGACAGGGAGGGGATTGAGGAAAAGCCCGGCGCAGGAGAGCTTCTGTCCTATCTGAAGGAAAACGGGCATATCGCAGCCATAGCCACTGCGACGGATGCGGTGCGAAGCGAGGAATGCTTAAAGGAAGTGGGATTATTTGATTATATCACACGCATAATCTCCGCAGCCGAGGTAAAGGAGGGGAAGCCCTCGCCGGATATATATCTGTATGCCTGTGAGGTTTTAGGCGAAAAACCGGAGGAATGCTTCGCAGTCGAGGATTCTCCGAACGGCGTGACGAGCGCATATCTGGCGGGCTGCAAGACTATAATGATACCGGATTTAAGTCCGGCGGACGAAGAGCTTCGCCCCATGCTCTACAGGGAGTATACAAGTCTTTTTGAATTAAAGAAAGCTATTGAAGAGGGAAAATTATGATAAATCCAATGGACGTAATGAATGCGCAGAACACCCTGGCAAATAATCATCCCAAGGCAGCAGCATTTTTTAAGAGAGTCGTGAGTGCCGGAGTGACAGAAGGGACTGTCATAGAAATGACTGTGACAAAGCCCGGGGAGGAGCCCATCACTACTAATATCAAGGTAACAGAGTCGGATATTGCCGTGCTTAGAAGCTTGGGAATGAGCGTATAAGCGGCATTTACATATATATGGAAGAGGAAAATTATGGCTAACGCACCGAGAGGAAGAGAGAAAAACGTAACCGGACAGGGTAATGGAGTATACAGGAGAGGAGAAGGCTTAGGCACAGGACCTGTGGGAGGAGGCTCCTTTATGGGGAGTGCGCCCTCCGGGGGCAACGGTGGAGGTGCGCCCCAGAGAAGCTTTGGCGGAGGAAGTAGGCTTAGGCTCATCATAATAATTCTGGTGCTCTTTATGGCAGCAGGAGGAGGCGGTCTCTCCACGCTCTTTGGAGGCTCCGGCTCTGATTCCTATACTGACACAAACGGCGCAGCCTCCGGCGCTTCATCGGGAATTGACCTTACGGGCGGCGGTTCTTCATCATCCGGCGGTCTGTCCTCTGCGGCATCCATCTTAAGCATGCTTACGGGAAGCGGGCAGCTGTCCTCGGTTTCCGGCACATCTACGGGCTGGACTCTTGAAAACAATACGGGGAAGCTTAACAGAGAGGTTTCCTCCGAGGCAAGGAAAAGGTACACCACCATCCGTGGGAACGGACAGGATGAAGTGACAATAATGGTCTATATGTGCGGCACGGACTTGGAGTCCAGAAGCGGCATGGCGACCAACGACCTAAACGAGATGGCAAAGGCGACCATATCCGACAAGGTAAACATTATTGTCTATACCGGCGGCTGCAAAAAGTGGCAGAACAATGTGATTTCTTCATCCAACAATCAGATATACAAGGTTGAGAGCGGAGGACTTAAGCTCCTTGAAAAAAACATGGGGAGCGCATCAATGACAGACCCCGCAACCCTTACCGAATTTATAAAATACTGCGGAAGCAATTACCCTGCAGACAGGAATATGCTTATTTTCTGGGATCACGGCGGCGGCTCAATTTCGGGCTATGGGTACGACGAGAAGCACGCAACTGAGGGTTCAATGTCTCTTGCAGGCATAAACACGGCGCTTAAGGACGGAGGCTTAAAATACGATTTCATAGGCTTCGACGCCTGCCTTATGGCTACTGTAGAGACTGCTCTTATGTGCGGAAATTATGCGGATTATCTCATTGCCTCCGAGGAGACGGAGCCGGGAGTGGGCTGGTATTATACAAACTGGCTCACAAGCCTTTCGAAGAATACCTCCATGGATACTCTGGATATCGGCAAAAATATCGTGGATGATTTTGTGAATGTCTGTGCGAGGGAATGCGCAGGACAGAAGACCACACTCTCTGTGGTGGATCTTGCGGAGCTTACGCAGACTGTGGGGGATGATTTCAAAGCGTTCTCACAGAGCACCACGGAGCTTGTAAAGAACAACGATTACAAAACTGTGTCCAATGCGAGGAACAATTCCAGAGAGTTTGCCTCATCCTCAAAGATAGACCAGATAGACCTTGTAAATTTTGCCAAGAATATGGGAACCAGCGAGGGTGCACAGCTTGCGGAAACCCTGCTGGGCGCCGTCAAATACAACAAAACCTCGCAGAATATGACAAATGCCTACGGGATATCCATATATTTCCCGTACAAAAAGTCATCAACTGTCGCTACTGCGGTAAAGACCTACGGGCAGATTGGACTTGACAAGGAATACTCCGACTGTATAAGGGAGTTTACGGCGCTTCAGGTATCCGGTCAGGCGGCTACGGGCGGGACGAGCGTTTCTCCTCTGGAGATACTTTTGGGGGATTCATCCTCTTCATCCTCCGGAGCGTCCTCTTTAGGCACCATAATGGATATGATATCAATGTTTCAGTCGACATCAGGCGGCGAAAGCTCCCTTACGGATATCTTTTCGGGAAGGAGCCTTTCAAACGAGGCTACGGCGCAGTACATATACGACAACCGTCTTGACGCTTCAAATTTAAGCTGGAATGAGGATACGGACGGAAGATTTTACATTCCGTTATCGGAGGAGCAGTGGGAGTATATCCACGGCATAGACCTAAATATGTTCTATGATGACGGGGAGGGATATATTGACCTTGGTTTGGACAATCTCTTTGAGATTTCAGATGACGGAAAGCTTATAGCGGATGTGGACGGCACATGGCTTTCCATAGACAATCAGCCTGTAGCATATTATCACACGGATACCACGGAGGATGGGGATAATTATACCATAACCGGATATGTCCCTGCGCTTCTTAACGGGGACAGGGTAAAGCTCATCCTCATATTCGACAATGAAAATCCTTACGGCTATATCGCAGGCGCAGACCCGGAATATGAGGTTTCGGAGGATTCGCTTACACTGTCCAGAGGACTTATCGAATTACAGCCCGGGGATAAGGTTGACTTCCTCTGCGATTATTACAGCTATGACGGAACCTACAATGACAGCTACAAGCTGGGAGAAAGATGGACTGTGGGTGATACGGTGCAGATTTCGAATACCTATGTGGGCGGAGATTACATAGCTCTCTACAAGCTCACGGATATATACGAACAGAGCTATTTCTCCGAATATGTGCCCGTGAAATAAATATTTAGAGATTTTGGGGAACGACGGATAAATGGAATTAGACAATGTAATGCAGAAAAAGAATAATGATGATAAGCGTTACGAGGATATAATATACAGCTGGCAGCGGCATGTCATAAATGCGGGCGGAATTGTTGCGGTGCTTGCCTTCTTCATAGAGATAATATTTATGTTTATGATGAATTATGCGGGTCAGATGTCCACCACATGGCCCAAATACATCCTCATATTTATTCTTCGTCCGACAATCGTAAATATTCTGGCGTTTCTGATATGCAGGTATTACTTTTATCAAACCTTTACAAGGGAGGATACGAGAAAGCTCATCCCCCTGATTATGATGACCATCATAATAGTGAATCTTATGATCACACATCTGGTTTTTCCCGTGATATATTGCGGTATTATAATTCCTCTTTTTATGTCGGTAATATACGGAGACCCTGCACTTTCAAGAAAGCTTTTTATATTCTTGAATCCGGTATATATTCTGACTGTCATGGGCATGATTTATCTTCCCACCACAAGCAAGCTCCCTTCAAGCTTCAATTACAATGTGATACTGGGATATGTGTCCCTGTGGCTGTCCTATTATATCGTAAATAATATAGTGAAATTCGAAAAGAAAAAGGAGCTTCTTTTGGACGCACAGGCTTCCGAGAAGGATGAGCTTAGGGAAGCGGTGCTTTACGACGGACTTACGGGAATATACAATCATTCCGGACTTTTTGAGAGACTTGAGGAATACGTGAAGAATTTCGACGCAAGGCGGGATATGCTATGTATGGCAATAATAGACATAGATTTCTTTAAGAGAGTGAATGATGATTTCGGACATGAGGTGGGAAATGTGGTCTTACGGCGTATCGGAGCGCTTTTAAAGGGGATTGAGAGCAGTCAGATTGACGTTGCGCGCTATGGGGGCGAGGAGTTTGCGATATGCGGTCACGGAATTGCCTTTGATGAGCTGATGGATAAGCTTGAAAGTGTGCATGACGAATTTGGGAAAAGCACCTATGATGGGATTGACAGACCCATTACCTTCTCTGCGGGAGTTGCAAGGTTTAAGGGAAACGGACAGACAATCTCCGAGTTTATCGACACTGCGGACAAAGCTCTGTATGAGGCAAAGGAGAACGGCAGAAACCGGATTGTGGTCTGGAGATATTCTTAATGAAGAACAGGCGGATATTAAAAAATAAAATATATTTATATCTCACGGAGTTTTTTGCGGGAATGAGTGTAATGGCGGTGGAGCTCGGAGCCAGCAGGCTGCTTGCTCCATATTTCAGCTCTTCCCAGATAGTCTGGACTATAATAATAGGCACGATAATGATAGCCATGGCGCTCGGGAATATCTACGGCGGAAAAAGCGCCGACAAAAACCCCGACCCCGACAGGCTCTATAGGCGCATCCTCATTGCGGCGGTATGGATAGGGCTTATCCCGGTTGTGGGAAAGTATCTGGTCATAGGCATAGCGGCGGTTCTGATCTTTTCGATAAACACAAATTTCCTCATAGCTGCGGCATTTGTCTCCTGTATGGTAATATTTGTGTTTCCTCTGTTTCTTCTGGGAACTGTCACACCATCCCTTGTGAAATATACCATAGGAAGTCTGGAGGATTCGGGAAGCACCGTAGGGCGGCTTTCTGCGGCAAATACCATAGGCAGCATAATAGGCACCTTTGTGCCCACCTTCATAAGTATCCCTGCCGTGGGTACAAGCATCACATTCTTGATCTTTGCGGGCATACTGCTTGTTTTGGGGATAGTTTACTTCATAAGTTCGGAGGACAAAAAGCCGATACAGATTTCTGCTTTTGTGCTTATCTTCATCCTTTCCTGCATATTCGGAAGAAGCACGTCCTTTGCCTTCTGGCAGGATGATTTAACTCTGGAGGATGAGTCCATATACAATTATCTGCAGGTCTATGAGAACAGGGATGAGGTGGTGCTTTCCACCAATGTGCTCTTTGGCGTGCAGTCCGTGTACAAAAAGAATAAAGGGCTGACGGGAATGTATTACGATTATGCCATGGCAGCGCCCTTTATGGCAGGGATAAACGAAAAAAAAGACTTTGATATTCTTGTTCTCGGAATGGGGAGCGGAACCTTCGCAACCCAGTGCAGACGCTACTTTGATGCGGACAGATTAAACATAGAGGGCGTGGAGATAGATGAGAAGATAATAAAGCTTTCGAGGGAATATTTTGAGCTTCCGGAGGATATAAAGGTGGTTACCTACGACGGAAGGGCGTATCTGAATGCCGCAAAGGAAAAATATGATGTCATAATGGTGGACGCATATCAGGATATCACGATACCCTTTCAGATGTCCTCGGTTGAATTTTTCGGTATGGTAAGGGATCATTTGAAGGATGACGGGGTAATGGTGGTAAATATGAATATGAGAGGCACCAAGGAGGGAAATATCAATCAATACCTTGCCGATACCATAGCAAGCGTATTTCCCGAAGTCTATACCGTGGATGTGAAAAATACCACCAACAGAGAGCTTTTTGCCTCCGGAGACCCGGAAATGTTGGAGATTTTTTCCGATAACATAGACATTGAGGAGGATGAGGAGCTAAGCGCAATGATGGCGAGAGTGGAAGAGGGGATCGCAAAATATGAGGCGGGAAGCTATTTGATGACGGATGACAAAGCCCCGGTGGAGGTACTGGGGATGAGGGTTATAGATGAGCTGATAAAGGATGAGGTGGCATACTACAGAAATATTTATGAGAATTCGGGCATTCAGGGGCTTATGGACAGCCTGTAAGCATTTTTTCGGTTGTCAAGCATAAGCCCAAAGGTGTATTATTATAGAATAACAGTTTTGTTGATTATACGGAATATATATGCTGCAAAAAACACTTGCTACAAACAACATAAAGGAATTGCAGACCTTCATAAAGGAATTTAAGGAAAGCGACGAGTACATCTCTGCAAGGGACAGGCTCCTTCTCATCACGGAGCCGGAAAGTGATGCCTTTATCCTTAAGGAGAAGGTTGCGGACATAAGAAAGGAGCTCCCCGACATAAAGATAGCGGGGATTACCACCACACGTACCGAGGACGGCGCAGGGCGCACAAAGGGGCTCTACAGCTTCCTGCTTTTCAAGGATTCCAAGGCGGATATATATCACTACAACTGTATGGATATCCCTCCGGAGGATGCGGGTAAGCGCTTGAAAAACGAGCTTCGCTTCAAGGAGAACATCGCAGGAATACTTCTTTTTTCCGCAGGTGTCGTGCTCGAGTTGGATGCGTTTCTTGCAAATATAGGAAGAAATGATGTACTGATAATCGGAACCGAGGCGGGGGCAGGCATTACCACCGCTGCGAAAACGGAAAACAAGGAGCGCCCCTGTATATTTGGGGATTATACGGACAGCTACGGCATAACCGCAATAGTATTATCCGGCAGAAAGCTAAAGCTCTCCTGTGATTATGATATAGGCTGGAAGCCCATAGGTATGGAGATGACTGTTACGAGAACCGACGGGAACTACAGCATTTCCGAGATAGATTCAGCGCCTGCCACGGACGTATACAAGAAATATCTGGGAGTGGAGCCGGATGAGTATTTTGTCGACAATGTAAAGGAATTTCCACTTGTGATCACAAGAGGGGACAGACAGATTGTCAGATGCCCCTCCGGATACGATAAGAAGGGAAAGCTGTACTTTACCGCACAGGTACATGGCGGAGACAAGCTCCATCTCTCCTATGCGAATCCCAGACTTATGGCACAGGAGTCGGGGGTTTATGCAAAGGAAATGAGCAAATTCTCGCCGGAAGCCTGCTTTCTTATCATATGCAAGAACAGAAGCAGCTTCCTTGGGGAGCTTTCGTATCAGGATATAGACAGCTTCAGAGCAATCAGCCCAGAGCTTTCATATGTGAATGGCACGGCGCAGGTATTGCAGGATAGACATGGCGGAGGCGTTATGAATTCCGCTCTTATCGCCATAGGCATAAAGGAGGGGGAAGCCTCGGATTCAGGGAATGAAAATAACATTACCGAATCCATATATATCAGCTCTACCGCAAGAAAGGGAGCGATCCCTTTAAACGAGAGAATGGCGACATTCCTTGACGAAACCACAAAGGAGCTCCAAAAGATGGCGGTTGCGGCAGATGCTGCAAGCAGCGCAAAGTCGGCATTCCTGTCAAGCATGTCCCATGAGATCAGGACGCCCATAAATGCGGTGCTTGGCATGAATGAGATGATACTCCGTGAGAACAGGGATCCTCAGATACAGTCCTATGCCAATGACGTAAAGAATGCAGGAATGAATCTCCTCGGCATTATAAATGATATATTGGATTTTTCAAAGATAGAAGCCGGAAAAATGGACATTATCCCTGTGGATTATGAGCTTGCCACATTGGTCAGGGATCTTGTGAATGCCATCAAAAACCGTGCGGATGACAAGGGGCTTAAGCTGGAGATAAAGGTAAATCCCCAGATTCCCTATCTTCTCCACGGGGATGAGATACGCATCAAGCAGGTAATAACCAATCTTCTCACAAATGCCGTGAAATATACCGAAAAGGGTACTGTGACCTTCAATGTGGATTATATCAAAAACGGCAATGATGAGATAACTCTGAAAGTCTCCGTAAAGGATACCGGAATGGGGATTAAGGAGGAGAATATAGAAAAGCTCTTTACTGCCTTTGAGCGCATAGAGGAGGAGAGAAACCGCTCCATTGAGGGGACGGGACTCGGCATAAATATTACCCAGAGGCTTCTTGTGATGATGGGAAGCGGCCTGAAGGTGGACAGCGTATACGGCGAGGGCAGCAATTTCTACTTTGATATAAAGCAAAAGGTGGTAAACTGGGAAGAAATCGGGGACGTTCCGGGCAAGATGGAGGACGGACTAAAGGAAGGCGCACTGTACAAGGAACGCTTCAAGGCACCGGGCGCCAAGATACTTGTCGTGGATGACACTCCCCTTAATCTCACGGTAATAACGAACCTTCTTAAGGAAACTGAGCTTACAATAGACACAGCAGTAAGCGGTATGGAATGTATAGATAAGTTTCAGGCAAAGAACTATGATGTGGTGCTTCTTGACCACAGAATGCCGGATATGGACGGTGTGGAGACCCTGCAGAGACTGAGGGGGACTCTTGCGGACAAGGTTAAAAAGACTCCCGTCATATGCCTTACAGCCAATGCGGTTTCGGGGGCAAGGGAGGAATACATACAGGCAGGCTTTACGGATTATCTCACAAAGCCCGTCATGGCAGACGACCTCGAAAAGATGCTTATAAGATACCTGCCGGCAAAGAAGGTAATAAAGAACACGGAGTATGTTCCCGAGATAACCGCAGAGGGCGAGGCGGCAAACCTTCCCGAGTGGCTCCTTAGAACAGATACCCTGAATGTGGATTCGGGGATAAAGCATTGCGGCACCAGCGATGGCTATATCGAGGCGCTGCAGATATTCGCAGCCTCCATAGAGGATAAGGCGGACGAGATTGAAAAATTCTACAATGCCTCTGACTGGGGGAACTATACCATAAAGGTTCACGCCTTAAAGAGCATGGCGCGCTCCGTGGGCGCAGATAAGCTGTCGAAGCTTGCGGCGGATATGGAGGAAGCGGGGGACAACGGAAATGTCGGTCAGATAAAGAAGAATACGGGCGCTCTGCTTAAGCTGTACAGAGGGTACCTTGAAGCGCTCTCACCTCTTTCGAAGAGTTCATCAGGGGATAGTAAGGATGAGAAGGCGCTTCCGGAGATAGCGCCGGAGGAGCTTTCGGAGGCGTACAGCTCCATTTTGGAAATGGCAATGTCCTATGACTACGACAGCGTTTTGATGGTAATGGATTCACTTTCGGAATATCGGATACCCGATGCCGAACAGGATAAATACAGGAAATTGACTGAAGCAGTCAAAAAACCTGATTGGAATATGATAAAGGAAGTTCTTAAATAAGGGAGGATTTATAATGGGGAAATCAGTAATGTTTGTCTGCAACGCATCGAGCTTTATGGTAAATGCGATACTCGGCAATCTAAAGACCGCAGGGTTTGAGGTCTATAGTATCGAAGCCACGATAAAGCAGATAAACGAGAACATTGATGATGTTGACATTGTGGTGCTTTATCTGGGAAATTATCTGTATATGAAGACGGATGTGCTTTCGTATCTAAAGACGAAATGCAACGACAAGGCGAAATCCATTGTGACAATAGGCAATCCGGAGGAGAACAACGCCGTAAAGGACATAATCACAAATGATGTGGTCTCCGCAAGATTTGAGAGACCTTTGGATATAAAGGAATTCGTGTCGAGAGTTGATGAGCTTGTGGCAAAAAGCCAGGCTTATGATGAGCAGAAGACCATACTTTTGGTGGATGATGACGGGGATTTTCTTAAGCTTATGAGAGGCTGGCTCAACAAAAAGTACAAGGTTGTCATCCTTAATTCCGGAGAGCAGGCATTGGAATATCTGGAGGATAACCGCCCGGATTTGGTGCTTTTGGACTATGAGATGCCGGGGCTAAACGGACCGCAGGTAATGGACTCAATAAGGAACAACAAAAAGACCCGCACACTTCCCATAATCTTTCTTACCGGAAAGAATGACAAGGATGTGGTAATGGAGGTTCTCGAGCAGAAGCCGGACGGATATCTCTTAAAGAGCGAGGACAGGCAGTTTGTCGTGGATGCCGTGGACAGATTTTTTAACAGCAGGAAGTGGAAGGTATAAAAAGGAGAGAACATGGAACGTAAAAGCGTACTCATAGTGGATGATCTCGAAATAAACAGACGCATGCTCAGGGAGCTTTTGTCGAATGATCTGAACGTCCTTGAAGCCTCTGATGCGGAGAGCGCCATAAGCATTATCGACAGAAAGTACGAAAGCATAGCCGTAGTGCTTTTGGATCTCATTATGCCGGAGCAGGACGGCTTTGTCGTCCTTGAGCATATGTACAGAAAACGTCTTACGGAGGAGTTCCCCGTAATCATAGTTTCCGCAAATGATGATGATGCGAATGTGGAGAAGGCATTCAATATGGGCGCTATAGATTATATATCCCGCCCCTTTGCAAACCGCATTCTTTTGAGACGCGTGCTTACCACCGTTTCCCTTTTTGATTACAACAAGGATATGGCGGCGGAGATAGACAAGCGCTTTGTAAAGGATGAGCCGGAGACTGACGAGCGCACCGGGCTCTACACCAGAAACAAATTTAACGAGCTTGTTGCGGAGAGATTAAAGAAGGCGGCACGGCGTTCCCTGTGTATGATAGCCATAGACATAGACCATTTCAAGCTCTTCAACCGCTTCTACGGAAGGGAAAAGGGCGATGCGTACCTTAAGATTCTCGGAGAGGAATTGGGCAAGTATGCAGAGACCTACAACGGTATCGCAGGATATTTCGGAGGAGACAATTTTGCTCTCCTTGCCCCCAACAGGCAGGATATTCTGGGCGAGTTAAAGAAGCGTGCAAGGGATGAGCTGCTTGACAGAAATCTGGAGGTTGGGTATTGCCCGAAGCTCGGCGTATATGCAATAGAGGATAATACCGAGGCTGTGCTTGATATCGTGGATCATGCCTTTACTGCGCTTTCAAGCATCCGCACCGACTATACGAGGCTTATGGTCTGGTACAATCAGGATATGGTGCGAGAGGTGCGTGATGAATTTGTGCTTTTGTCCGACATAGAGAGGGGCATAAGAAACGGAGAGTTTACTTTCTATGTGCAGCCCAAATGCAATATGCTGGACGGAAGGATAGTCGGCGGAGAGGCGCTTATCCGCTGGAACCACAGGGAGAGAGGGCTTGTTCCTCCCGGTATGTTTATTCCGGCGCTTGAAAAAAACGGCTTTATTACCAGAGTTGACCAGATAGTCTGGGAGGAGGTCTGCAAATGGCAGAGAAAGTGGATAGATGACGGTCATGAGCCCCTTCCCATATCCGTGAACGTTTCTAGGAATGATATCTTTTCAATGGATTTTACGGGGTATTTCCTCAATCTTATGGAGAAATACCATCTTCCAACGCACTTAATAGAGCTCGAAATCACAGAGAGTGCGTATATGGAGGAGTATGAGCGCTTTGAAACGGAGATTAGAAAGCTCCACACCGCCGGCTTCTCAATACTTATGGATGACTTCGGAAGCGGCTATTCGTCCCTGAATTCCTTAAAGGATCTGGATATCGACGTGCTTAAGATAGATATGAAATTTTTAAGGATTGATTATGAGAACAAGGATAAGGGAATAAGCATACTGGAATCCATGGTAAATATGGCGGTTCAGCTTATGCTTCCAATCGTAGTCGAGGGAGTGGAAACTCAGGATCAGGTTAAGTTCTTGACGGAGATGGGCTGCCTCTATGCGCAGGGATATTATTATTACCGTCCTCTTGCCGTGGAGGAATTTGAGAGGCTTATAATGGATGACTCAAAGGTGGACTTCGACGGAATGCAGGTATCGAGCGTCGATCAGGTTCATATGCTGGATTTCTCGGAAAAGCAGCTCTTCTCGGACGAGATGATGAACAATATCCTTGGCGCTGTGGCATTCTATGAGGTAAAGGATGATACGGTCAAGCTGTTAAGGCTGAATGAGCAGTATTACAGGATGATGGATATGGAATATGTGATGGCAGACCCTGAATATGCAACGCATCTGCGCCAGTCCATACATCCGGACGACAGGGGAAGCTTCCTTGAGCTCTTTGATCAGGCGGAGCAGAACCCAATAAAGGGCTCAACTGCGGATATACGCTATATGAAGGACGGAGACGATATGCGATATATCCGCTTCAGAATATATCCTTTGAGAAAGCAGAGAGATTCAATGCTGTATTACGGATCTCTGGAGGATATAACGGATATAATAAATTCTTGATTTTTATTGTATTTACGGCTATACTTGTGGTTGGTTTGTAAAAATAGGAGGCAACGAGCCGCTTCCGGTTTTTGAAAACATTTGAAACGGCTCGACTATACTAAGGAGGAATTTGGTATGAGTAACACAAATGCACAGGGAGGCTGGCGCACAAACAAATGGATACGTGCGGCGATTCCCGCACTGCTTCTTCATTGCAGTATCGGTACGGTTTACTGCTGGTCCATCTTCTCACAGGAGATAGCGGACTATATCGGATTTTCAAAGGGCGCTACGGAATGGGCATTCTCCTTTGCGATTTTCTTTTTGGGAATGTCTGCAGCATTTCTTGGAAATATCGTTGAGAAGGATATCCACAAGTCGTCCCTCATTGCGACCATCTGCTTTGCGGCAGGTATGGCGCTCACGGGATGCTTTATCTATTATGGCGGACAGCACCCAAAGAGCATTGTTTCACTCATAGGAATCTATGTAAGCTATGGCTTCATAATGGGCGTAGGTCTGGGAACAGGATATCTTTCCCCAGTTAAGACACTTATGCTTTGGTTCCAGGACAGAAAAGGTCTTGCAACCGGTCTTGCCGTAGCGGGCTTTGGCGCCGCAAAGGCTATCGCATCCCCGATAATGCAGAGCATGCTGAACGGTCTCGGGGACGGCGGAATATACAAGATGTTCTGGATACTTGCATGTGTCTACTTCGTGATGATGTTCGTGGGACATCTGCTCTTAAAGAAGCCCGACGGCTGGCATGAGCCCTCCGGGGATGAGAAGAAGCCTTCTATTATGGAGGTTATTAAGACCAGACCGCTCACAAATTACATCGGAATCTGGCTTATGTTCTACATAAACATTACCTGCGGACTTGCTCTTATATCTCAGGAGAAGATGATAGTTAAATGTATCGGGCTTGCGGCATTTGCAGGCATTATCTCCACGATCTCCGCAATATTCAATGCGGGCGGACGTTTGGGCTTTTCTGCATGGGCGGATACGATGAAGGACAGAAATACCATCTACAAGCTGATATTTATCCTTTCCATCGCATTTACCGGACTTACAATAGTTACGCAGGGAATCAGAAACGGAGAAGGAAATGTACTTCTGATAGTACTTGTGCTTGCGCTTATATTCTTTGTAAATGCAGGCTACGGCGGCGGCTTCTCCAATGTGCCCACGCTTCTTTCCGACCATTACGGAATGGGAAGCATATCCGCAATACACGGGATTACCCTCTCAGCATGGGCGTTTGCCGGACTTACCGGAAACCAGATGGCTACTTATATAGTTAATCATTCCGGAGAGTGGATAGATCATGACGGTGTGAAGATGAACCCTGTGGGATACCAGAATGTGCTGTATGCGACCATAGTGCTGTATATCATAGCATTGGTAGTATGCCTCCTGTTCGTAAGGAAGCCGGAGAAGGCAGAGAAGTAAAGCTTCAATAAGCACATTTATCCCTTTTTCAATGACATCCATTTGCTCCTTCGAGAGATATTGAAGTCTGTTCGATATCCCCTCGGAGGAGTTTTTTTCGTTCATGCGACCCATAAGAATCTACGGTTTTTATGGAAAAAAGAGTCTGTATGTGTTATACTCAACTCAAGAGAAAGGTAGTGAAATTGCTGTGAACGATGAGGAGATAAAACTGTCAGATCTCGAGGCAAATAAGCGAGATCACAAGGTACAGATTACCGAAATAGCGATATCAAAGGTGCCTTATATTGAATATCGGGAAATACCGGAGGATCAGTATGAAACACTCCAAATGATTGCAAGAGCAGTTCTTCGTATCTCCAAAGACGAGAATAATTGTAATGAGGTGGCTATCGCTTATGATTTGGATGGTCCACAAAAGGAACTTGATGGAGAAATATATCTCGCATGGGCTAAGGGCGATGAATTCTCAGTGGAGCCAATGTCAGATACCGATACCAATCACGTAATTGTTTCTGCCAAGGGCTGCGTGGTGGTTATCCTGCATAATCACCCCAATCTGTCAAAGATATCGCTCGAGGATGTAATGTTTCTGCTTCGGCTGTCAACAGTAAAAATGGTTGTAGCGGTAACGAACAGCGGGTCTATCGGGTATATCGTAAAGACCTCAAAATTTGAAGAAAATCGATTGGCGGTCTATAAACTTATGGAAGAAGCTGTCGAAAAGAATAATGAGGCTACCAATTTAAAGCAAAAGCAGGCTGCATGCAATTTTTTCCTGAATAACTGCTATAAAGTCGGTCTGATATATGAAGAACATTAAGGGAGGTAAGCATATGGTAGAACACAAATGCATATTGAGCGAGAAGCCGGATGCTCTCGATGGTGCTCTTGAATGGCTTCAAGCAGAGATTAAAAAGATGGAATCTGTAAATGATTCCAAGAAAAGGGTTACAGATGAGCTTCGGGCAGATATTCGGCCTTTCGTTCAGAAAGTCGCAGAGAAACGAGGACTTGTCAGTAATCGCTAAAAAGCCGGAGAAGTCAGAGAAGTAAAGCTTCAATAAGCACATTTATCCCTTTTTCAATGACATCCATTTGCTCCTTCGAGAGATATTGAAGTCTGTTCGATATCTCCTCGGAGGAGTTTTTTTCGTTCATACGACCCATAAGAATATAGTCACAGGATACGGAGAGAATCTCACATATTTTCACGATATTAGTGATGGAGGCGCCGGTAACGCCCCGTTCAAGGTCTGAAATATACTGTGTGGAGACATCAAGCTGCTCCGCAAAACGCTCCTGCGTCAGTCCCCTCATTTCACGCACATTCTTAATTCTTGCTCCAATTTCTATATTTATCGGCTTTTTATCCTTCATATCAGCATCACTCCGTATATAAAAGTAATAAATTTATTTTAAATAAGTGTAGAAAACTTATAAACAATGTGGTACACTTATAAAATATAAAGGCAATACACTTATAAGAATTAAAGGCTGCAGACTATGTGGTACGTGATACAGACGCTGAAAGGACGGGAAAGAAAGGTTGCGGAGGCGGTACGCCGTGACGTGGCTTGCGAGGGAGAGAAAGTCTTTATCATAGAGAATGAGATGCAGTATAAGGTAAAGGGCGAGTGGATCAAGGACAGAAAGCCCCTGTTTGCCGGATATGTGTTTGTAGAATTGGAGTTTGAGAGGGCGGAGGAATTCAACAATCGCCTGCGGACAAAGCTCCATACATTTAGGCTTCTGGATATTGACGGAGTGATAACCCCCATAAGACCGGAGGAGGAAGAATATCTGCTCCGCCTGGGAGGCGAAGAACATATAATTCATCACTCGGCAGGCTTCAGGGTTGATGATATTGTGGAGATTACTTCCGGATCCTTCCAAGGCTTCAGAGGAAAGATCAACAAGCTGGACAGGCACAACAGACGTGCTAAAATATGCCTTCCGCTTTTGGGAAAGAATATAGAAGTGGAAATCGGACTGGAGATAGTAAAAAACACCACGTCAGGAAGGTAATTCTTAAGAAACCGCATAACAAAGTGTCGTTGTAAACGCATGGAGGGAAGCGGCGGACAGATTGGGAAAGAAGTCAGGGCGGCCGTAAGGGCGTTTTGGCGAAGCTATGTCCGACAGAAGACAAATTACGATCAAATAATAACCCATGAATAACAGAAAAAAGAGAAAACCGGAGCTGTATTTAGTGCGCACGGATATCGGGGATGAGCTGGCTGTAAGAAAAGTCCTGGAGAGTCTGCCTACACTTGGCTGGGACGACGAGTGCAGTATTCCCGTCAGGGAGGAGACCAGAAGGGATGAAAGAGGAAGCCATATCGATTTCAAGATGCTGCTTCCGGGGTGTGTATTTATAAAAAGCTATGAACCGGAGCGTATCAGAAAAACGCAGGAAATGATGAACGATTTGGGGAGAAAAGCAAAGCTGTGTAGAGACAGGGATTGGGTAAAAATCGAACCTGTAAGTATTGAGGACGTACGGTTTCTCGACTCCATTCTGGAGGATAATCTGATGTATGTGAGCCTGTTGGATATGACAGAGGAGAATGAGATAAAAAGCATTGTAGGTCCCTTGTCGTATTGTTGGGATAAAATTACGGAATTTGACTTCGACAGCCGTAAGGCTGTTGCAGATATAGAACTGTTCGGAGAGGTTCGACGGATTCATTTCGGCATCTGGGGCTATGACGACCCCAAGATTGTATGGCTGGAGAAAAAACTGAAGGCAAAGGAAATATGTTTCCTGCCTGAAGGCTGTGTTCTTTGATAATTTCATATTTTACATTGGAAGTTAAACTCGACTTCACACTTCGTGAAACCGCATAATTGCTGGATTTCTATCTTGCAATCGTAAGAAGATTATGTTATATTCATCTTGAAAGCATAATTAATCGGTCTTTGAAATCCAATTTCCGACGCTTCTGATATCATTCAGGTTTCGTATGCTTTATGAGATGCGATTTGAGTTGCTGAATTTCCAAACAGCATCTTTATGTTTACAAAGAGGTCAAAAAAATATACAATAATCAATAATAGTTTTTGTGACTCGTTTGAGGGAAAATCTCAATGTATGGAATAAGGGGTTTTAGAGCTTATAGTTGGTACACTTTTTTGGCTCAAAGATATTACAAGAGCGGGGAATAAATCAGGAAAGGCTTCGAATATGAGTAAATACTTTAATATGGTTATCGGTCATGTTGCAAAAAAGGTTGGTTTATCTGTGACGGATATCAGGAATTATTCTCCAGATGAAATGAGAGAGCATCTTGAAAAGAAAAGTGGAAAAAAATTGCTTTTTGTTTCAGAGTTTCCAACGATTGGCAGAGGGAATGTACTACGCAACGGTATTGTTACAAAGGAATCTCTTAATAATGAAATTGACTTAATCATATCGGAGATTAGAGAATGACAGAAAATGAAGTTTACGAGTTCTATAGCCTTCGAGTAAAGGTGGCATATAGTGAAGTAGAAGCAAGATGCAACGAACTTCCTGTAGAGTTATTATTTGAAATTCATTCAGCATTTGATCACTTAAAAAGGTATCATTTGGGGGAGGACACAGAAGAAAGGGCATCGGAAAAAGCGTACTCGCATTTAAAGAGAGGCGTTTTGGATGCGTATAAACTTAAGCTCAAATATCATAATGTGGATTATAAGGAATTGTTCATAGGGAATCAGGATTTAAAGCTGATCGATTCGGGAAAAGTTCTACCGGACGCATTAAAGATGCACAGCAGAATTGTGAAATGTGCAAAAGAAGCACGAATAGGTGAAGGCAATAATGATAATGAAGTTGCGTTTGAGAAGTGGTATGAAACATCAGTATTGATTGATGAATTTGAGGACAAATATTTTGATTCGGAGAAGATTGTATGGGCAAAAAACCAGGGTGTATTCCAATTTAGAGCAAACTTCGTCGTTGGTATCGTTACAGGCGTTATTGCGAGTGCAATATTCTCGCTTATTATGTGGCTTATTTGATGAATCTTATATATTTTGCCTTTCTAATAAGAAGTCAAATAGGGTTCTCCTAAAAAATAGTTGATGCATATTGATAAAACATAGATAAATAAAGAAATACAGAGAAATTGAAATCAATGAAAACATAGAAAAGCCTATAGTGAAGCAAATCTGGCAGGTTGGACTGTCGGATCAGAGATTATAAAGATAATTTAGTAAAGCAGTACAAGAATGGAGTATAAGACCTTAGGGGTCTTATTTTAGTGTTAAAATTTGCGCGAGATGACATTCAAAGGGGAAAACGGGATACCTTGCAGAGTGTGCGCTTACCCTGGGGTATATGCCAGACCCAAGAATCGTGACCCGAATCTGCTATGGAACAGTTAGGGGATCCGCATTCGGAGCAGATGCGGACATGTTGGTTGTTGGTAACGCTTATGTTGATGATTTTCTTACCGTGACGGTCAGAGAACTCCTCATCGACAGCGTCAATGGTCACATCATCACCGAGA
>JAFUVF010000091.1 GCA_017483735.1 Lachnospiraceae bacterium
ATTCGCACGGATTTTGTAAGGAAATATGCCGCTTTCAGCGGCCAAAATCCGGCGCAGTAAACGACAAAACGAAAATAGTTTTGTCGTTTACTATAAGTTGGAAACGGTTTATTGCCATGAATTTTACTGGAATATCATCAAGGCATTGCTGATATAGACATATGATGATATAATAAGTCTATACAAAACGGAGGTGATAATTATGTTTGCACAGCAAGAAGTAATCAGACCATCTGCAGATTTGCGAAATCACTATAATGAAATATCCAGACAGTGCCGTGAGAATAATGAAGCTGTTATTATTACGGTAAATGGACGAGGAGATACGGTCACTCTCGCATATGAAGAGTATAAAAGAATGAAAGCAAGGATTGAACTCTTGGAGATTCTTGCAGAAGCTGATGAAGATGTTAAGTATGGAAGAGTTGCACCTATGAAAGATACATTTGACGATTTAAGAAGTCTTCTTAAGGAGGGGCAGGCTTGAAGTATGAAGTTATAAGAACTGACACAGCAGATTCCTTAATTAGAAAAATTGTCCTTTCTGTAGCGGAAAATTTTGGAACGGATGTGGCACTGGAAAAATTGGATAATCTTGAAGAGACTATTAGGAGTCTGGGAGAGAATCCATACATTGGTACAGAGCCAAAGTATAATATACTTAAGCGACAAGGATACTTGGTTTTGATTTTAGAAAAAGATCTTGTGTTTTATAAGGTTGATGATGATATGAAACAGGTTATCGTATATGCAGTTGTAGACCAAAGACAGGATTACCTGAGTATTATAAGAGGCTTGTAGGTTTTTGTGAATTTCAACTGACTTTTATGTGGTTAATATGTTATTTCAAGGAAGACGAGAAAGGAGTGGCGAGTATGTGCAAGGTTTTGGAAGACATGAGAAATGAAACTAAGTGGCAGCAGATTGTTGAAAGTGTACGGCGTTGGATTGCTAAGGGACTCTCATATGAAGATATAGCTGAGGGCGAGGGAATTACTCTGGAACAGGTTCGCGAGATAGCCGGAATGAAAAGGGCATAAAAAGCGTGAATCGGACTCTGTATGGGTATAGATGTTTGATTGAGGCGATGACTGCAACAGGTTATTGCCTCATTTTAATATGATCATTAGAGATAGAGGCATTGTGTTGGTATGGAAGAGTTGAAGAAAACACGAATATGGATAAAATAGAAGATATAGAAGCACTCGGAAATAAATACAACCGGATCATTGGTATAGGTTTTATTGTTATCGCTGTATTGATCATCTGTATAAATATGGCATGCAGATATGCCGGAAGCCGCAGGAGCAGGGGTTATGAATATGTCGAGGGAGTTGTCACCCGATGGGAAGAAAAGAAATCATATCCACATGGCGTGACACGACCGCATTATGACTATGCGATATGGGTAGAATACGAACCGGACGGTGCGCGCCATACCTACACGCTGATAGATTATTCCCATGCTTATGAATACGTCAGGAAGGGCGTTGCCCTGCGAGTATATTATGAGGAGGATGATCCGGATGAAGCGTATCCGGCGAGGAAAGACTGGCTGACCGGGAAATATCTGCCGGCTGAGAATGACTATAACATTCCTCTTATTATCTCCGTGCCATTGACAGTGATAGGGATTTATTTCTTTATCGATGATAAAAAAAGAAAGACAGGATCGGCGATAAGAGGATAGGGATAAAACCATGAGTATAATGAAACAGTAAAATAGTAAGCTGACACTTAACTTGGATAATTATCAGGAGTGGGTATCTTTGGCAGTATTGTCGATATCGTGTCGGCAGGTCCTTTTTGTATGAAATTGATAGGGGCTGAACAAACATGTTCACTATCCAGTGTGATATTTTAGATGGCTCCTATTAGGGACAGTTGATTGGTATATGTTTTTAAAATTATTCGATGAATTGTTCGAATGATTTGTTGACTGATTTATGCAGGTACACTATAATAAAAACAGTTCAAACCAATCATGTTTAAGCGAGGAGGGATTGATATGCCGGTGATAGCACCAGTATCCGAACTGAGAAATTATGGACAGGTACTTGAAAAAGTAAAACCAAACGCTCCTGTTTATCTGACTAAAAATGGTCATGGTAAGTATAGCGTTCACAGCATAGAGGATGATGAGGAATTTGAAAAGGCGAGGGCGATGGTAAGACTCCTGACCGAGATAAACAAGGGTATACAATCTGGAGAAGAACAAGGCTGGCTCTCTGATGAAGATCTTGATAAACATTTCATTGAGAGGCGTAAGCAGAAGGAAAAGATGCTAATGGAACAGAAAGCGGGGGGTTAAATATGATTTACCAACTGAAATACTCTCCGATCGCTGAAGATGATCTGGATCGTGTGTGGGATGAAGTCTGGGAGGCGTCACAAAACTTTGATATAGCGGACAAATATGTGGAAGATCTTCGTAATGCCTTGAAACAAAAGAAGAAGTATCCTAAGACAGGTAGTCAGCTCACATACATGGGCGAATTTACGGGACTGTATTATGTGACATTTAAGGAGTATATCGCATTTTACAGAATCCACGGTGATGTGTTCGAGGTTGCAAGAGTGCTGTTCTCCCGAAGTGATTATATGAAGGTATTGTTTGGGAAAAGCGAGTATTTTCTTGAAGACGATGAGGATTGGGAATAAAGCGATCCCCGTAGTTTGTCCGACATGAATAGACGGAATGCTCAGGGTTTTTCACGATTTCGTGAATCTAAGGATATGATCCGTTTGGAGTCGTACGACAGCCTGAACAGCGAGATCACCGGTGACTACGATGAGGCCCGTGCCGTGAAGTGTATAAACGGCACCTTCGTCGGAACCGGGGAGCACGGGGTAGCGACGTGGCTGGGCATTTACGGATATGAGGTCAAAGGATTAAATGAGCAGGTTAAGCGAAAGTGGAAATAAACGTGGCTTGCATGTAAAAAAGATATCCTGATAGAGCGGAGCCAACCTTTGAAAACCTCTTTTTGAACGGAGTGTTAATTGATATAATGTCATCAGTCTATGAAGAAAGGAAGAAGAACGAATGACTTTTACTTCTGGAATCAAAACAGAGGAAAAAATGATAGCAAAGGGGTATTTTAAATATTTCCTGCCAACCATGGGAGGTCTCCTTTTCAGCCAGCTTGCGCCTATCGTGGATTCCCTGTGCATCTCTCATGCTTTGGGTGATGTGGCACTTTCGGCAATGAGCCCTGTTTATCCGATCATATCAATTTACGATATGTTTGCAGCCATGATAGGGATCGGAGGCGGAATATGCATGGCGAAGGCAGCCGGAGCCGGTAACAGGGAACGGGCCGGACGCGCTTTTACCATCTCGGTAATAAGCCTTGTTATCATATCAATAGTTCTTACCGCTTTGTTTTATATCTTTATGGATCCCGTGTTAAGGATATTAAGTGCCACGCCCGAGAGTACACCTTATGCAAAGGAGTATCTTTCGGTGTTTTTGGCAGGCTCCTTTACACTTATTTTTCAGATCGCCTTTACCTATATCCTGACGGATGACAATAACCCGAATCTTTCCATGGCCGGCGGAATCGTCTCAGCCATTGTTAATATCATAATCGATTATGTGGGACTCATCGTCTGGCATAAAGGGATCGGAGTGGCTGCTTTTGGTACGGTCTTCGGGATGCTTGTCGGATGTATGGTGTTTCTGCTGCATCTGCGCAGGAAGGATCGCATGTGTCATTTCATATGGAAGTACAATAAAACAGCAGGGGTTCGTCTTGCGGAGATCATTAAGCCCGGTCTGCCTCAGGCGGTTTCATATATTCTGGTGATCATCCAGAGCTTTCAGGCCAATAATATCCTGGAGTCAGCCCTTGGGACAAGCGGTCTTGGAAATGTCGCGATCATATATAATGTTCAGATAATGGCGGCAACGATCATTTTAGCGGTTACCGGCGCATCCGTTCCGATGTTTGCAACCTATCATGGCGAAGGAAATACGGACGGGATAAGGATAATAAAAAGGATATCCCTGAAATTCGGCATACTTGTGTTCCTACCCTTTATGATCATCCTTGTTGTCAGCCCGCAGCTCATAACACGGATTTTTATGACTGAGGATCCGGTTATGACAGCGACACTTCCTTCCGCGATACGGATCACTGCGACAGGCAAGATATTTATGCTCATAAACATGATATTCTGCGCGCATCTGCAATCCGTTGACAGAGAAATGGATGCGTTCACCGCAAATGTCCTTCAGGGAGTCATTCAGGTTGTTGCCGCTTTCCTTCTGGCCGTTGTCATGCCCGAAAATGCGCCGTGGCTTAGCATGCTGTTGTCTTATGTGATCGCATATCTGTATCTTGTGTTCTGCTGCAGGGAGCTAAAGGGTATCATGTCTGATGAAATGGAGGGCATTTGTTTCATCCGTGGGGGGAGAGCAGATGAAGCTTCGATATCCGGATGGTATGAAGAGGCCAGGATCTTCCTGACAGAAGAGGAAGCGGGGATGGTTCGGGAGAAGATGATAAAACCTTTTGTCGGATGTTTATCAGGGGATGCGGAAGCTGATGGTACGCTGTTCATACTTAAGAGGGATAATGGCGACAAGTCGGTAATACTTCGGTACGATCCAAAGAGGGAGATCATGGATGATTCGTCCGCAGGCATTGTCAGCGGTGAAGAAGAGGATATATATAATGAATGCATATGCAGCCGTCTAAACGCTGTAAGCAGAATGATGATAAGCTTTAAGTCGGCCAGATAGCAGCAAGGGTATGTGGCAATTACAGAAAGGAGTGAGCAGTTGAAAGAAATGAATAACAGAGAAATAAAAGAGACCTGTCCTCTTATGCAGTCCCAGCTTGGAATTTTTTTGGAATGCGAGAAGCAGGAGGGCATAGCTATATACAACAATCCCCTGCTTTTTAAGCTCTCAGATGACATGGATATGGATCGCCTTGCCGATGCCATCGGCAGAACCGTGCATGCCCATTGCGGGCTATTTTCGGCGGTTGTGACGAACGGGGACGGAACGCCGGTTTTGCAGTACCGGGATCAATATGCCGGGCAGGAAATATGTATACGCGGGAAAATGACCGATGAAGAGCTGGAAAAAAGCAGGGCATCGCTGGTGCAACCTTTTGATCTCAGGAATGAGCGGCTTTTCCGCGTCAGACTGATCGAAACCGAAACATCAAAATACCTTTTCATGGATTTCCATCACATCATTTTTGACGGGATATCCTTGAGGATCCTGATAGAGGATATTGAGAAAATATTAAGCGGAGGGACGATCGGGCAGGAAAGCTTTACCGCCTTTGACGCATCGGAAGCCGAGCAGGAGTTAAGAGGAGGCGATGAATGGAAGAAAGCAAGGGATTGGAACCTTGCTCAATTTGAAAAGGCTGATACCGTGTCGCTGCCGGCCGGTGACCTCAATGAAAAAGAGATACGCTACGGGGATCTGTCATTTCCACTGGATATCTCCTACGGGGAGATCAAGGAATTCTGCAGGAAAAACAGCATGACCGGGAGCGTGCTCACAACGGCTGCTTTCGGATATCTGCTATCGTCCGTTACCATGAAAAGGGAGGTGGTTTTTTCCACCATATACAAAGGACGAAAGGATCCCCGCGCAAAAAGAACGGTATCCATGTTCGTAACAACGCTGCCGGTTCTTTGTCGTATTGAAGATGACATGACAGTGAAGGACTATCTGTCTGTGTTAAAGGAGCAGCTTTCGGGATCAAAGGCTAATGATCTTTACTCCTTTGCGGAGCTCGCAGCCGACACAGGGATAAACAGTGATGTACAGTTTGTCTGGCATGCGGATCTGTTGACATTCCCGAAGGAGGGTCCCTTCAAATTGATCCGAAGGGAGGTGCCGTATATTGCTACGGGCATTCCCTTCTCAGCAGAGCTGATGGCGCAGGACGACAGCCTGACCCTGCGGCTTACATACCATGCAAACAGATACAGCGAAGAGTATATCGCAGGCTTTGCAAAGTGCTACAGCAGGGTGCTCAAGGGGCTGATCACTCAGAAAAAGCTTTCGGAGGTTAGCCTTCTTTCAAAAGAGGAGACGCAGGAGAATCTCGCGCTTTCAAAGGGAAGGGAGCTGGCTTATGACAGGGAGAAGACCTGGCTTGACCTCTTCCTTGCCCATGTTAAAAGAACACCGGACAAGACCGTTGTTACGGACTTTAGGAGCAGCTATACTTATGCGGAGCTTGACAGGGTATCCGACAGCGTTGCTGCCTTTCTTCTTGATAAAGGAGTGGAGGAAAACAACTTTGTTGCCGTTAAGATGGGACGGATAAAGGAGTTCTACGCTGCAGTGACCGGCATTCACAAGGCCGGCGCGGCCTATGTGCCCATCGATCCCGATTATCCCGAGGAGCGTATCTCATATATGCTTGAGGATTCCGGGGCAAAAGTGATCCTGACAGAGGAAGCTGTTGCCGGAGCCGTCAGGGACTATACGGATGACGGGATTAAGGGAAGCAGGCCTGTAAACCTTGCAACACCCGGTCATCGTGCTTATATGATCTACACCTCCGGTTCCACCGGAAAGCCGAAGGGAGCAATTATAAGCCACAGTTCGCTCATGGCTTTTATCGCATGGACGCTTGCTGATTTTCATTTTGACAGTGACAGCGTTTTTGCACATCAGTCAAGCTTTTCCTTTGATGCTTCCATGCAGGATATATTCTGTCCTCTGGCTGCGGGAGGGCAGACGCATGTTTTCTCGGAAGAACTGCGCATGGATATGGCCGGAATGCGCGATTACATAAATGAACACGGGATCATGGCGATGGATGTGTCCACGCAGATCGGTATGGCCATGGTGAATCAGTATCCGGAAATGAAACTGAAATACCTCTTGCTTGGAGGAGAGAAGCTTCTGCCATGCGCAGGAACGGATATCACTATGGTCAATGCGTATGGTCCGACGGAGTTTACAGTCACTTCAAGTTATCATGTGGTGGATCAGGATAAGGATACCGGAAACATCCCGATAGGACGTCCGGTGCCGAATACATGGTCGCTTATCTGTGACATATATGGAAATCTGCTTCCCAGGGGAATGACAGGCGAGCTTTGCCTTGCCGGTTCGCAGATGGCGGAGGGCTACTGGAATCAGGAGGAGCTGACAAGGGAGAGGTTTGTTCCCTGCAAGCCTCTTAACGGGACAGGCTTCCCGGTGAAGGCCGGAGAAACACAGCTCATGTACCGGACCGGAGACCTGGCCAGATACAATGATGAGGGTGAACTGGAATACCTGGGCCGTATTGACACCCAGGTCAAGCTGCGCGGATTCCGTATCGAGATGGGCGAAATTGAATCTACAGCCTGCAGCTATGAGGGAGTCACCCAGGTGGCGGCGGAGGTTAAAAGGGATCAGCTGGTACTGTATTATACTTCAGATATCAGGATCGATGAGAATGCTCTCAAGGGCTTCCTCGCAGAGAGTCTGACGGAGTATATGGTACCATCCATGTATATCAGGCTTGACAGGATGCCGCTTACGCCAAATGGAAAGATCGACCGCAGGAAGCTTCCCGAACCCGAGACAGGATCTGCCGCAGAATACGTTGAGCCTGCAAATGATGCGGAGGATACGGTGGCAAGTACGATGCGTCAGGTACTTGGAATGGAAAACGCCGTAGGAGCCCTGGATGATTTTTTCCTTCTCGGAGGCGATTCCATCAAGGCAATACGCCTTGTCAGCCTTCTTCGCGAAAAGAAATATAAGGTTTCCGTGGCGGACATCATGAAGCAGAAAACGGTGCGAGGGATAGCAGGCAAAGCAATCGGTGCAGAGGATTTTGCGATCGATCAAAACCCCTATGAAGGAACCGTCCCGGAATCGGCTATTGTTGCCTATTTCAAGGACCTTCATACTCCGGTTCCCGGCCACTTTAATCAGACGAAGCTGTTTTCCATGAAGGAGCGGGCAGATAAAGAGCTACTAAAGAGAGCATGGGATGCTGTCTGCTGTCAGCATGATATCCTGAGGGCAGTTTTTGATGGAAAAAAGCTGAATGTGAGAGACTTTCATGCGCGTATCGGTATAGAGGAATACCGGACAGACAGCGCAGCACTCAGCTCATCGGATGAAAATGGTGTGATCACGGAAATCTGTGAAGAGATCCAGACTCATCTCGAACCGGAAAAAAACCTTGTGAGGATTGCTCTCATTCATGGCGCTGATACTGATCTTGTCTATATCGCCACCCATCATCTGGTGATAGATGGCGTGTCATGGCGTATTCTTATGTCGGATATGGAAACGGCATATTCACAGGCAGTGAAAGGTGAGGAGATACATCTTCCGGCAAAGACCAATACCTATCGTGATTACGCTGAGGCACTACACCGGTATCGCGACAGCTTCCTCCTCAGCCTTGAGATCCCCTACTGGAAGCATGTGCAGGGTAAGCTTGAGGCACTCAGGACCTCAGAAGGAAAGGATTACGGGAGGCGGTTCTGCCACATCAATGTTTCGATGGATCCGGAGAATACAAAGCAGTTTACCCATGCAAACTTCGGCTTGCTGAAGGCGGATGTCAACGATGCGTTGCTGACCGCAGTAGGACTTGCTGTATATAAGGTAACCGGGATGAAGGATATGTCCGTGCTGCTTGAGGGGCATGGACGCGAGGATCTTGGCGAGCCGCTGACCACGGATCGTACCGTAGGCTGGTTCACTTCATTATATCCCGTGGTTCTTGAAGACCTGACGGGAGATATAAGCCGTGACCTGCCAAATATAAAGGATATTCTGCATCGGATACCCAATAAGGGGGTTGGCTACAATATTCTGCGATTTATTGAAGGCAGGGAGCAGGTGACATTTTCGGCCGATCACATTCCGCAGATCGGGTTTAATTATCTGGGAGAGATGGATGCGGAGCAGAAGGGGCAGGACGGGGATTCTGCGCCGTTTTTCGTGGAGTCATCTATCCCGACGGGTCCGGATATAAGTCCTGAAAATACCATCTCGCCCGATCTTTCCTTCAACTGCTTTATTCTGGGCGGGTCTTTCATCCTGAGCCTTGACTACAATGAGGCCTCTTACAATGGACAGACAGCCCGGAGAATAGCAGAGGGCATATTGGAGCAGATGAAGGCGATATCGGAATATCTCCTTAGCTGTAAAGAGCCTGCTGTCACGGCAACGGATCTGGGAGAGACCGGGTGGAGCCGTGAGGAATTTGAAAGGGTGATGGAGGATTTTGCCTCCCGGGGTGAGAAGGTAAGGCGGATATATCCTCTGCTCCCGATGCAGGAGGCCATGCTGTTAAAGCACTTATCAGAACCCAAGGCATGGGCGTACCGGCTGGTGAGCATATATGAAATAGACGCAGCTCCTGACAGGGATCAGCTGGAGCGTGCGCTGCTCCGGCTTTCACGGAAGCATGAGGTGCTTCGGACGGCGATCATCCATGAAGGGGTAAGTATCCCCAGACAGGCGGTGATCGACAGGAAGCTTAGCCTTGAAACGGTGGATCTGAGCGCACAGAAAAACCCTGAAGAAGCTGTTTTCGGGATAAGGGAGCGCATATTGGAAAAAGGCTTTGACCTGCAGCGCAAGCCTTTGTTTGGCATAGTTTGTGCAAGGAAGGATGAAGTTCACAGCTATCTGGTCGTCGCCGTACACCATATCATAGTAGACGGATGGTGTATCAGGCTCTATATGGGCGACCTTGTGAGGTACATCCGGGAGGAAATGGACGGTTCGCAAAGCCCGGAGATGATCCCCGATCCCGGGCGCTATGAGACTGCCGTAAGGGAGATATTGAAAAAGGACCTGCGTGCCGGCCTTGATTATTGGAGGGATCTGCTTCACGGCTACGAAACAAGGGCAGAGATCCCGTCCTTTGGAAGTGTTCCCCAAAAGGAGCGAAGCAAACAGGATGAGATAACCACAACTCTCAGTGTGGAAACCACGGGAAAATTCGAGAAGATCTGCCGTGAAGCCGGCGCCACCGTCAGCAACGGGATTGAGCTTGCGTGGGGGCTGGTTCTTGGCGCCTTCTGCGGAACAGATGATGTTGTTTTCGGAAAGATTGTATCCGGAAGGAACAACGCGGGAATGGATGTGGATGATGTGGTGGGTCTTTTTATCAATTCCATACCCGTGCGCTTAAAGACGGATGATAATACCACGGCAAAGGAAGCGTTAAGAATCCTGCAGGAACAGTCTGCAAAGAGTAATGCTTATGATTACTGCCATATTTCGCAGATACAGGAACAGACCTATCTTGGAAGCAATCTGTTACAGACGGTTCTTGTATTCGAAAATTATAACAGCGGCAGGACAGAAAAGAGTCCGGAGTTGAGTCTTAAAATTATATGCGCAAGAGAGGAACGCTTCACCGACATCCTGCCCGTAGTCTATATCAGGGAGGACAGGATGTCTCTTCAGATATCCTTTGATACTTCCGTTTACACAGAAGCCCGGATAAGGCAGATTCTGGCTTTGTTTGAGCTTTTTGTGGAACAGATATCAGCCGGACCGGACCAAAGGCTGGGTAGCTTTGAATATGTCACAAGGAAGGAAAAGGAAGAGCTCATCGCTCTTTCAAAGGGAAAAGAGATTCCGTATGACAGGGAGCAGACATGGCTGAACCTCTTTTTTGATATAGTTGATAAGATGCCCTCAAAGACGGCTGTTGTGGACAAAAACGGAAGCTATACCTATGAAGAACTGGACAGAGCATCCTCGTCCGTAGCTGCATATCTTCTTGCAAGCGGAGTGAAGGAGAACAGCTTTGTCGGCGTGAAGATGGGGAGAGTTAAGGAATTTGTCGCAGCTGTTGTCGGTATCCATAAGGCGGGAGCTGCATATGTTCCGATCGATCCCGGTTATCCGGAAGAACGCATTACCTACATGCTTGAGGATTCGGGCTCGAAAGAGGTTCTGACACAGGAAAAGGTATTGGAGCTTATCGCCAAATATCCAGATGCGAAAAGAGTGGATCGTGCATTGCCGGGGAATTGGGCATATATGATCTATACCTCAGGCTCTACGGGAAGACCCAAGGGAGTTGTCCAAAGCCACAGATCCTTAAGATGCTTTCTGGCCTGGGCTCTAGTATTTCCGGGACTTGACGCAGACAGTGTCAACGGACTTCATACAAGCTTTTCCTTTGATGTATCGCTTCATGATCTCTTTGGCAGCCTGTCAGCAGGGGGAACACTTCATGTTTTCTCCGAGGAGCTGAGGAAGGATTTGCCCGGAATGAGGGATTATATAGAAAAAAACCACATTACCGCCATGAGCATGTCTACTCAGATCGGTATGGCTCTTATCAATCAGTATCCTGAGATGAACCTCAGATACTGTATGATAGGCGGGGAGAAAATGCTTCCCTGCGAAAAGACCGGCATCATGCTGATAAATGGCTATGGACCCACCGAGTTTACGATTTTTTCCAATTATCATGTGGTCGACCAAAAGAGAGACACCGGAAACATTCCTATCGGACAGGCTGTACCGAATACATGGTCCTTTGTCTGTGATGACCGGGGAAGACTCATGCCCAGGGGAATGACAGGTGAACTTTGTCTTGCAGGTCCTCAGATTGCCGAGGGTTATTTTAACCGTCCGGTGCTTACTGCGGAAAAATTTGTTGACTGTCCCTACCTGCCGAGTGAAAAAATGTATCGTACCGGTGATCTGGCAAGATACAGCGAAGAAGGGGAGCTTCTGTGTCTCGGAAGGAAGGATACACAGGTGAAGCTAAGGGGCTTCCGTATCGAATTGGGAGAGATAGAGACAGCGTCGCGGAGGCAAAAAGGCATCGGCAAAGCTGCGGCTGAGGTGAGAGGGGATCAGCTGGTGCTGTATTATACAAGCGATACTCCGGTTGATGAGGGAGCCATGAAAGCTTCTCTTGCGGGAGTTCTGGCCGAATACATGCTTCCTACTGTCTATGTTCGTCTTGATGATATGCCGCTTACACCTAACGGAAAGATCGATCGAAGGAGGCTTCCCGATCCCGTAACGGGCGACAGGGAGGAGGTCGTGCTGCCTGCTACCGATACGGAGAGAATGCTGTGCGGGATTGTGGGAGAGGTTCTTAATACGGATGGATTAAGCGTTACGGCAGATCTGGTTTCGCTCGGGCTTTCCTCCATCGGAGCCATGAAGCTGGCGGCAGGCATCAGTGCCGATCCGGATATCAAGGTTACCGTCACGGATATTATGAAAAATCCTACGATCCGCGAAATTGCGGCGCAGATCGACAGATCGTGTATGGATCTCCGGGTAGCGGGGATCACGGCAGAGGAGAAACGGGAGCTTTATCCCATAACGGAAAATCAGAGAGGGCTGCTTGTTGACTGGCAGATAGATCCACAGACAACACAGTATAATATCCCCTTTGTCAGAGTCTTTGAGGATATTGACGGACAGGCTCTTTTGTCTGCCATATGCGCAGTGGTCAATGCGCACAGCTGTATGAAAGCCCGGCTGGAATACGTTAATGACGATGTGATGATCAGAAGGCGGGATGAAGACGATCCTGCAGTGAAGCTGCATGAATTGGAGAAGGAACCGGATCGCAGTTTTTTCCAGAATATGGTTGTTCCCTTTAATCTGCTGCATGACAGACTGTACAGGATCGGAATATATACCTTTGGAAAAAGGGCATGGCTGTTTATGGATGTGCATCATATCATTTTTGATGGAATGTCCTATGCCGTATTCTTCAAAGACCTTGAGACCGTGCTTAACGGAGGCAGGATCGATCCGGAGAGGATAACCGCATTTGATCATGCGTTATTCGAAGAGAAGCTGCTGAAAGGTGACGCTGTTAAAAGTGCAAAGGAGTATTTTGACCGGATGCTTTCTGATGCTCAGGTGGCTTCTCTTAAGGATCAGGGGAAGACGGACGGCCGCATAAGTTGTACCTTAAGCGTGACTGTCCGGGCCGGGCAGATAGAGGATTATTGCAGGAGGATTGGTGTAACGCCCGGAAGCTTTCTTCAGGCAGCTTTTGCCGAAGCTCTGAGACGCATCACTCGTGAAGAGAAGGGGATGTATGCGACGACCAGTAACGGACGTCTGGCGGACACAGCCCTGCAGGACTGCACGGGTATGTTTGTAAAGACCCTGCCGATGGTCACGATGGAAAGCAGAGGCCTTACATCCGGGGAGTATGTGAAGCGGTTCCATAAGAGGCTTCAGGAGTGCCTGGCTCTTGATTATTATCCATATACAAAAATAGTGGAGGAGACCGGTCTAAAGGCATCGATCCTGTTCTCATATCAGGACGGTATCGGTTTGGGGCCGGACGGCGCAGGGAATATGAGCCTTGCGCTTGATGCTGCGAAGCTGCCGGTACTGATAGAGGTCTTCCCTGAAGCGGATCACTATACATTGTCGTTTGAATATGACGGCCGTATCTATGGAAAAAAGGAGATATCAATCTTTGCAAACGCGATAGCGAATATGGCGGAAAATCTTGCAAAGGCGGAGTATGTCAGAGATGCTGCCCTGATAAGCGACGGTGAAAAAGAAAAGATCATGGAGGTGTCGACGGGAGAGTGCCTTGATTACAACAAGGAAGAGACCGTGATCGATCTGTTCCTTCGCAATGTCGGGAAAAATCCCGGAAATAAAGCTGTTGTGGACGAAGAAGGGTGCTATACCTATGAAGAGCTTGACAGGATCTCCGACAGCATAGCGGTGTTTCTTCTCCGTGCCGGGGTAAAGGCTGATGATTTTGTTGCCATAAAAATGGATCGCGTGAAGGAATATGTCGCTGCCGTTGTCGGAATCCAAAAGGCCGGAGCATGCTATGTGCCTGTTGATCCCAACTATCCGCAGGAACGTATAGATTACATGCTGTCAGACTCAGAGTCGGCAGCTGTACTGACAGAGGAAACAGTTAAGGAGGCGGCCGCGGAATTTCCCGATGCAGAACGGATAAACCGTGCGGTGCCCGAAGGAGCCGCATACATGATATATACCTCAGGCTCCACCGGAAGGCCCAAAGGAGCCATTATTCCGCATTATGCGCTCATGAATTATACCCTGTGTTATATACGGCGGTTTTCCATTACCCCAAAGGACCGTATCAGTCATCATATTACATGGTCCTTTGATTCGCATATCCGTGATCTGTTCCCTGCATTGGGAGGAGGTGCGGGACTTTATATCATGCCGGAATCAATCCGTCGTGACCCCGAGGCGATAATAAGGTTTCTTGATCAGCATAAAATAACGGGAAGTGCCTATGCAACGGCAATGGGGCAGCTGCTGCTGCAGAATTACAGGATGAAACAGAGGTTTATCACTCTTGGGGGCGAGGCATTAAGAGCGGTAAAGGCTGAGGGTGTCACGGTGCTGAATGTCTGCGGAGCCACGGAAGTGACGGATGCAGTGGTGGAATATGCTCTTGCTGACGGAGTCTATTATGATGCCGTGCCTATCGGAAAGCCTATGCCCAACTGCTATGCTTTCATCGTAGATGACTGCAGCCAGCTTATGCCGTTGGGTTTACAGGGCGAAATCTGCTATGCGGGACCCCAGGTGGGTCTTGGATACTGGCATCTTCCCGATGTAACAGCCAAGGTCTTTACGGACTGTCCTTTTGTAAAAGGTGAGAGAATGTATCATTCGGGTGATCTGGGACTTTATAATGAACAGGGCGACATGGAATACATGGGACGCATCGGCACACAGGTCAAGCTTCGGGGCTTCCGCATCGAGCTAGGTGAGGTCGAGAGTACCGCCCTTCGACACGATGCGATAAAACAGGCAGTGGCAGCAGTGAAGACTGATCAGCTGGTACTGTACTATGTTGTGGCAGAGGGATCGGTGATAAAGGAAAACGAACTGAAGGATTTTCTGGCAGAGTCACTGACAGATTATATGGTTCCGTCCGTTTATGCACAGCTCGAAGCCATGCCGATGACACCAAGCGGCAAAATTGACCGTAGGAAGCTTCCGGAACCGGAGGTTCACACAGTTATGAAAGAGATAAAAAAGCCTGAGAATGAGCTGCAGAGCTTCATCACATCCGCTTTTGCAAAGGCTCTTTCACTCGATGAAGTGGGGATTGACGAGGATTTCTTTGAACTGGGAGGAAGCTCTCTTTCCGCGGCGAAGGTGATGATGGCAGCAAGGGTAAGGGAGCTGCCCATCTATTATCAGGATATTTTTAACGCACCGACCGCGATATTACTTGAAAAGCTGGTGCGGGAACGGGAAGCGGCAGAGGAACCGGTAAAGGGAAAGGGTTCGGATTATTCGAACGAGAACTCACAGACAGCCTCCGGCCGGACAGATCCCGCTCTTCAATATAATGCACCGGAATATGTGGACGAAATAAGACAGGGTGATATCGGCGATGTGCTAATGGTCGGAGCTACCGGCTTTCTGGGCATGCATGTGCTGCATGAACTGATCGAGCATACTGACAGCAGGATAATCTGTCTGGCAAGGGACAAAGGCATAAGCGCAACGGAAAGACTGAAGCAGGAGCTGTTTTATTATTTTGAGAAGGATTATGTCGGACTGTTTGCCGACAGGATAAAGACAGTTACGGGAGATATCACGGATCCTTCATTCATTGCGGCTGTGCGTGGGGAAAAATTTGAGACGGTCATCAACTGCGCAGCCAGTGTGAAACACTTTGCAAAAGTGGATTTTCTTAAAAAAATCAATACCGAGGGTGCGGGGAAGCTCGCGGACCTCTGTATTATGAAGGGGACACGGCTTATCCATGTATCCACATATTCCGTAGCCGGCTCGATTCTGGGAGAGGGGGCAAAGGATGCCGTTCTTTACGAGAATACACTGAATGTCGGGCAGGAGGTTGAATCAAACGGATATATCTATACCAAATATCTCGCGGAGGAACTGATACTTAAGAAGATCAGGGAAGAGGGACTGGACGCGAAGATCATGCGTATCGGGAATCTTATGAGCCGTTACAGAGACGGAGAGTTTCAGCTGAACTTCCATACCAATAATTTCATGCGTACTTTACGCGCCTATGTAAAGCTTGGAGCCTTCCCGATGTCCCGGATGGATGAGCAGACAGAGTTTTCGCCTGTTGACGAGACCGCGAGGGGTATTCTGGCTTTGGCCGGAACAGACAGCAGGTTTACTTTATTCCATGTGTATAACGCGAATAAGGTCGAAATGGGAATTGTGATCAGGGTTCTGCGGGAAACCGGATTCAGGATCGATATCGTCAGTGATGAGGAATTTGACAAGAGGCTTAAGGCAGCACTTGCTGATGAAAAACGTAATGAATCTGTATCTCCTCTTGTCAACTATGAGCTTGGTGATGATGATCAGAGAACCTTTGTCCCCGTGGATAATCGTTTTACCGTGAAAGCTCTTTACCGGACGGGGTTCTGCTGGTCAATCACAGACTACCGGTATCTGAGGAAAACACTGGAATTGCTTAAGCAGTTGGACTTTTTCTCATGAAGGCGGTGCAGTCTCCAAGGCTTAGTTAATAACACCCGTTGCTTATGGTAGCATAAGCCGTCATTTGCGCCGGGTAACAGCAGATATGCAGTAAAATTGAGGAAGTTAATTATGAAGGGTGAAGTAAACGAAATGAACATTGAGAAATTGAGGGAAGAGGTAAATCCGGTATACAGTACGGCTCATTCATGCCTGCAGCTGGTCGCGGCGGCCGGTGATGAGGATTCGGAGAATCTGCGAAAGGTTCTCGGGTTCACGAGGTTCGGAGAGGACAGAAAGCAGCGTGGAGCCAAGGTGCCGCCGCAGATACTGGAAGCACTGTTGAAAGCTATACCGGTGTTTAATTCTCAGATTGAAGCAAGATTCTTTTCTTCCAAATTGCCGGAGGAGATAGCAACAGCGGTGGGTCATATAGCTGCCGGGGCGGTTTCCAAGACAACACTTGCCAATAATGTGTTCTTTGACGCAGATATAGAAAAGGCACTGGTTCTTTCGGATACTTTAAAAGCAACAGTCAATAAAAAGTCTTCAGAGGTAAATAAGCCTGCAACAGCATCAAAGCCTGCAACATCAAAAAATCCGGTAGAAAAGAAGACGGAAGTTAAGAAGGTTGCCGGAAAGAAGAAGTAATTAACTATCGCTACAAACAGAAGATAAAAATGTAAGTGGCTACAGTTTATAGAGAATAGAGGACTGGACAAGAATCCAGTCCTCAAATTCTTTGGAGGAGGACTGCCCTTTCTTGACAGCAGTTTTCCTTTTCAGAGCCTCAGCCTTGAAAGCTTCAAAGGCGGACTTCATTTTTGAGAGAGTCTCCGGAGAGGTGTCTTCTGATTTCTCTGCCCGGTGGATGATGTTACGCCACCTCTGGCACTCGTTTTTATATGTCCGGTCATAACTGTTCTCAACGGCCCGGGCATCAAATCCCATTTTCTCAAGTTCGGTTTGTTTCCACCTGTTTGAATGCAGGGCATCCCAGAAAGGCATGAAGCCAAATTCATTCCATGCCCGTTCGGTATCCTGATGAAAATTCATAAGGAGACTTCCGAGAGGAGCTGTCCGGTCATAAAAAATGTTATCCTCTTCGGAACCACGGAGCCGAAGTTCAATATAATTTTCATTTCCGATCAGAATTCTTTCTTTTTTCCGCTTCATATCCAAAATCAGCACTAAAACTATGCTGCCCGGTATCGGATTATGCCTGTTAAAGGTATAGTTCATGTTCTTATCACTCCAAATTGTTATG
>JAFUVF010000073.1 GCA_017483735.1 Lachnospiraceae bacterium
GGGCACGGAGGCATCCGCTCCTGTCACTGCGATTACATTTTCGCCAAGGACATTATGTGCCACAGCAAGCAGAAACGATGAATCCACTCCGCCTGAAAATCCAATGGCAACAGAGCCAAGTTCCCTGATATTATCTTCCAGCTTATTTAATTTTTCCTGAAGCTCACTGGTAAGCTTACCTTCATTCATATCCATATTTTTCATATCCTCACTGCCAGCCAACCGGCAATGTCACGATAAACCTGCTGCCTGTGCCAGGTTCGCTCTCACAATGAATCGTTCCCCCGTGGGAGAGCACGATTGCCTTTGTTATGGAAAGGCCTATCCCTGCCCCGCCGGTTTTTCTTGTCCTTGACTTGTCCGTTCTGTAAAAGCGCTCAAATACGCGCTCCCTATCCTCTTTGGAAATACCGATACCCGTATCCTCCACGACAAGTTCCGCAATGTCTTTCTTCCTTTTTACAGAAATAGTGATTTTGCCGTTTTCATCCGTATATTTGAGGGCATTCGATACCAAATTGGCGATCACCTGGGAGAGCCTTCCCCGGTCAGCACATATATGCACTTCCTCTCCAGAGACTCTTGCGTCGATATTTTTTTCATGAATCCCGGTTTCGAAGCCTTGCAGGATCGTCTCAGACAGACTAAGAAGCTCCACGTCTTCCTTGTTCAGATTAATTCCGCCAGACTCTACACTTTCCAGTCGTTCCAAATCAGTGATCAGTCCGGACAGACGGGAAAGCTCATCATAACAGCTTTTCAGTCTTTCCTGCGTCGGCTCCATCACGTCATCAATCATCATCTCCATATAAGATGAAATGTTTGTGACGGGGGTTCTAAGTTCATGCGCAATATCTCCGGTTAATTGCCTCCTCAGATACTCCTGTTCCTCAAGGGATGCGGCCATATGGTTTACTGATTCCGCAAGCTCATAGGTCTCCCGTTCTTTCAGGTTCGTGTCGACTTTTACACCGTAATCTCCGAGAGATATCTTTTTTGTTGCCGAAATAACACCTGAAATCGGTTTTGTGATCCGTCTGGCAAAGAGGACACCCAACACCACGGCTAAAGATAAGGACACAGCGCTTGTCAGAGCTAAGATCCGGTTCAGCGCATGGATGAACTGAAAATCGTTCTCGTCTAAATAATATGGAGTATAGTAGCTGATCTCCAGTTTTCCTGTATGCTTTCCTTTTGTTTCAAGATCATAGGAGTAGGTGACAAAATCACCATGAAGCTCCGGGCGATTTTCCTGCATTCTGAGCGTGATGGTATCCATCACTTCATGGCAAAGTGCCATATCGTGATTTTCGGCATCCCACAGAGGGTTTCCGTCCTCGTCATAAAGCCTGATGAGAAAGCCGTCCTTCAGCGCATACATTCCCATGCCATGCACATAATCTATGTTAAACCCGCCACCCGATTCGTCGTAATGGCTCCCTATACTCTCAGCAAGGTCATCTGCCTGCTTCTTTTGCGTGAGTTTTACGTACTCTTCAAACTCCCGACTGATGAATGTGCTGGAAAGAATGCTGACAAGACACACGGTTAAAGCAACAAGGAGGGCAAAGGCCAAGGACAATGTAGTCCGCAGGTGTGTTTTTTTCAATTTTCATCACCTCCGAACTTATAGCCAAGTCCGTGGACTGTTTTGATATAAACAGGATTCCTGGGATCGCTTTCCACCTTCTTCCTGAGATTCTTGATATGCGTATCGATCACCCTGTCAAAGCTGTCCGCATCCCCGCCGAATGCGATCTCCATCAGTTCATCGCGGGTAAACACCTTTTTCGGATAGCTTGCCATTGCCGAGAGGATCTTCCACTCGCTTTTTGTAAGGGAAAGAGGCGCTCCCTTCTTTCTGGCAGAGGCTTCCTCAAAATCAATGACAAGGTCGTCCTCCCATGAAAGCAGACCTGTCAGGGCTTTCCGTTCATCTGACGCCCGTCTCATGACAGCTTCCATACGGGCATACAGCTGCTTCACAGAAAACGGCTTTGTCACATAGTCATCAGCCCCGATATGAAGTCCGTTCAGGATGCTTTCTTCCTGGGTCTTAGCCGTGAGCATAATGATCGGAATCCTGGATTTCTTACGTATCTCCCTGCATACGTCCTCACCGGACATACCGGGAAGCATGAGATCCAGGATCACAAAACTGATCGGTGTCTTCTCAAAGAGGGCAAGTGCATCCTGTCCGTTGTCCGCCTCAAAGGTACGCCATCCCATCTTGGTGAAATAGGCTGATACCGCGTCCCTGATCATTTTTTCATCATCAACAATGAGAACATTGTTCGTTACATCCATTACAAATCATCTCCATTATGGTATAAAAAACCATTAAATATTATGGCACAATAGTCTGTGATTTACAAGGGAGTTAACTGCATTTCACGCTATTCCAACCACATGGTAATCTTTTGCCTCCACCGCACTTGCCAGAATATCATCGGGAATCTCTTTACTTAAATGCACGATTGCCTGATTTTTCTCATGGCTTACAACCGCACTTTTCACGCCATCGATGTTCTCAAGTGCGTTTTTAACGGTCTTCTCGCAGTGTTCACACATCATGCCTTCAATCGTCAGTATTCTATCTCCAACATTCTCATTAAGAGCAGTACCGATTTCTTTTTCCACATCCACGGTTTCTTCCCCTTCTTTTCCATATATTTTGAACAGATTCAGTCTCAGTGCGTTTGTCACTACAAAAAAGCTGGAAAGGCTCATTGCCGCAGCCGCAAACATCGGATTCAGCTGCCATCCTGTAAAAGGAATGAACACACCTGCGGCGAGAGGGATTCCTATCACATTGTAGAAGAATGCCCAGAACAGGTTTTGATGGATATTCTTAAGGGTCTTTCTGCTTAAGCGTATCGCTGCGGGTACATCGAGAAGACGGCTCTTCATAAGAACAACATCCGCCGCATCGATCGCTACATCTGCGCCAGCACCTATGGCAATTCCAATATCGGCCCGGGTCAGCGCAGGGGCGTCATTGATTCCATCGCCAACCATGATTACCTTCCCGTTTTCCTGTAATGCACGCACCTCGGCTTCTTTACCATCGGGAAGGACTCCCGCAATGACTACGTCCACACCGGCTGCTTTTCCAATCGCCTTCGCCGTGCGTTCGTTATCCCCTGTGAGCATGAC
>JAFUVF010000092.1 GCA_017483735.1 Lachnospiraceae bacterium
TAGGAAGAAAAGCGAATTTCTCTATGAGCTGTGGAGCGTCGTATATGTTGCTGAGAATGGGATTGGGGATCCTATGGCGATGATGCGTTCCTTAGTTAAAGTTACTTCCCCGAAGAGTGGGGGCTGATGAAGCTGGTGGAATTCCAATGTGATCTGTACCCAGGATCACTGCAAAGTATTTTTTTAAAAGAAAAGGTTTGTCGGTCAATAAAAGCGCATTTGCGAAAGAAAATTCGAGTTTAAGGGGATAAGTGCGCCTTTATTGGCTGATTAGCCATGAAATATTATAGCGAGAGGAGCATAAGCCTATGGCAAAACGAAAAGAAGTCGAGGAACTTGTAAAGTGCGAGTTTCATGACACGGTATTCTATATCTCGAATGAGGTTCTTGCGGAAGTTCTTCTGCGGATGCCGTTTAAGGGCAGGATTTATTACAGATATAATGAGGCTGCCGATTTATATGGCATTAGTGAAAGCAAGATGAAGATACTTTCCAAAGAGGCAGAAGCTGTCAGAAAGCCGGATGGAGTTGCACTGGTCAATATCCGTGTGATGGATCAGTTTATGGAGGACTGTCATTAAGATGGACTCGGTAAATATAGAAGTTGCGGATATGGTAAAGTGTGAATTCCATGGAAACACCTTCTATATTACCAATAAGGTTTTATCGGAGGTGCTTCTTAGAATGCAGTTAAAAGGGCGGCATTTGTACAGATATGAAGAGGCTGCTCTTTTATATGGTGTGAGTGAGAGTAAAGTGAGGATACTTGCGAAAAAGGCTCATGCCATCAGGAGGCAGGATGGTTCAGCTTATGTGGACAGTACCATACTGGATGAATTCATAAGCAGAAAACTATAGATCGTGGAAGAGATTTTGCGTGGCAAAAAGTCCTTGACATTGTGACGGACAGAAACTATAATGGTACATAGCTGAAAGGAGGTGCGCTGATTTGGCAAAGATGGGAAGGCCGAAGATCGAAAAGCCGAAAGCTAACAAGATTTCGATTCGATTCACGGACGAAGAGTATGAAGAGCTAAAGAAGCGTGCAGACCAAAGCGGACAGACCATAACAGAGATCATACGTCAGGGTGTCAAGATAGCTATCGGCGCTAAGGCGTAATTTTGCAAAATGCTCTTTCCTATCTTCACAGGAAAGGAAAGAAGAATGGCAAAAGCAAGAAAAGACTCCAAAGGGAGGGTATTGCATAAGGGCGAGAGTTACGAGAAGGACAGGAACCTTTACCGCTATACATTCACAGATCAGTTCGGGAACCGGAAGAGTATTTACTCCAAGGATTTGCACGAATTGAGGCAGCGTGAGAAGCGGATAGAGAAAGACAAGCTGGATGGGCTTGATATATATGCCCAAGGACACGCAGATGTGAACTATGTTTTTGATCGTTACATCTCAACTAAGTCCGGCAACCTTCGTGGAACTACGATGTCGAATTATGTATATACCTATGACCGCTATGTAAGGAACGGTTTCGGCAAGAAGAAAGTGGGGGATGTTAAGTTCTCCGATGTATTGCTCTTTTACAATGCCTTGATTGGAAGAGGATTAAGCGTCAACACAGTGGATTCAGTTCACTCGGTGCTTCATCCCACATTCCAGCTCGCAGTCCGTGACGATATTATAAGAAACAATCCAACGGACGGAGTGATGGCAGAGCTTAAGAAAAAGCTCGGAAAGTCGGATATGCGTCACGCATTGACGATTGAGGAAGAGCAGGCGTTTCTTGATTTTATTGACGAGCCGGATTACATTAGGTGGAAGCCTCTGTTCGTGGTAATGTTTGGAACAGGGTGCAGAGTGGGAGAAATCATCGGTCTAAGGTGGAAGGATGTTGATTTCGATAAGAACGAGATCAGCGTAAACCACAGCGTTTCATACTATCCGAGGTCTGATAACTCCTTCAAGTGTGAGTTTGAAGTATCCGAGCCTAAGACGGAGGCAGGGATAAGAACTATTCCGATGCTGAATAAGGTGCAGGAGGCTTTGAAACTTGAGAAGGAGAACCAGAAGAAGTATGGCTATCATAATGTAGTCGAGCTTGGCGGTATGAGCGGCTTTATCTTCTGCAACCGCTTTGGTAATCTGCACAACCCTGCGGGCATCAACAGGCAGATCAAGAGGATTGTTGATGATTATAACTGCAAGGAAGAAGTGAAAGCGGCGAAGGAGAACAGAGAGCCTTTGATCATTCCTCGCTTTAGCTGCCACATTACGAGACACACATTTTGTACGAGGCTTTGCGAGAACGAAACCAATGTTAAGGTAATTCAGTCCGTTATGGGGCATAAGGACATCCAGACAACTCTGGATATATATGCCGAAGTATCGGAGCAGAAGAAGCAGGATGTATTTAAGAAGTTAAACGATAACGATGTGATTTAGGAAGAGTCCTTGATGGATGATTCCGGTACAGAGGTATCGTAAACCATAGCTCAAGAGAAATCTGCCGATTAACACATCAGTAACACATTTTGGTGTTCAGATTAAGACGGATTTACACGAAATCGGCAAAAGGGATTTGAGAAAATGTCGGATTTAAGCGGGTTTACCCGACATTACAGTTTTGAAAAAGAAATCCCGACACTTAAGTCAGAGAAGAAATAAACATAGAGTTTATGCGGGTTCCGAAAGGTTTTGTGAGAATACTGACACAAATCTGACACAAAATGAAGAGGTTTATTTCCTAAATATTCCTAAATGTGCACTCTGCACAGATAGATAGTCAATCGAATATTTGTAAATCAAGGACACTTTCTAAAAGTAATTTTAGATAGTGTCCTTTTTTGCGTTATGGTCGTTACTCATTGTTTTGATATAGATAGTGGAGGTATTGGAAAATAGAAAAAGAAACACAGCGATATGGCAGCGTAAGCTTTGACATCTGCCTGACAGAAATGGAGGATTAAA
>JAFUVF010000093.1 GCA_017483735.1 Lachnospiraceae bacterium
GTACAGGTACCTGCGAATAGGTAACATCATTATTTGAGCCAACCTCAATATTGCCTTTATCTTCTCCGTTTGAACCATCCGCCATTAAAGAAGCGGCATCCTTTATGCCCTTGCCTTCTTTGTAATTAGCATAGGCCACTTCCGCGTTTACGCCTTCGCGTACATAATAATACTTGACTGCGCCCTGTCCCATATCCACAATGAGAATATCGCCGACAACTTCAAAGGTATAGAGATTCTGACCAAACATACTTATATTGCCGTCATCATCCCATGTAAATTCATTATCAACGCTCTCCGAGCATGAGAAACTCTGCCCCATCCTGCCGGTATGGTCTTTCTCTAAGAAAACGAATCCTTCCATACCCAGTTCATCATGCGGGATCTCTGCAGTATATTCCCCGCCTGCCGCATAGGTCCAGAGGTCATAGTGGCCCGGGATCTCGGCAGGCTTTGCGGTTTCTCCTGCTTCTCCGCCTTCGCCGTCCTCCGCACCGTCTTCCGTGCCGCCTAATTTGTCCGAAACGGAGCAAAGGAGCCCTCCGCCGGAGCTTTCTGAGGTGTCACCGCTTTTCTTCCCGCAGCCTGCTGTCAGTGCCGCCGTCATAGCAAGCACAAGCAGGATAGAAATCAGTTTTCTGAATGCCTTCATATCTTTTCCTCCAAGAACAATAATCTACACAAAGTAAATTTTGTCACATATTCTTAAAAAGCAATACGTACAAAAGTACAGGTTTGCATATTTCCCGTAATCTGTACAAAAGTACATAGTCATTGAGAATGATTTATGCGATACTGTGGATAGTAGATTTTGACACATACGGTATGGAGGGTTCTTTTCCTGACCGGACGGGAGATCCTATGGCAAAAGGCAGGATTAAAACAAGCAGGATATTTCTGATATGGGCGGTACTTACCGCCCTTTGTAACCATGCCGCTTATTACCTGCATATAAAACATGTGTCTACGATTTCCTATTGCCTCCTGATCGTCTTCTGGATACTCTCACTTAAGGATGAGATTGCCGATTCCTATATCAAAAAACTGCTTCAGTCCGGCGGAATGTGGATGTTGTCTTTATTTGTATTCAGACAGATCCGCTATGACTTTGTGACGCCCTACACCTTTCCTCACAGGCTCATGTGGTACTGTTATTATCTTCCGATCCTCATCACGCCTCTTCTGTCCCTCATGATCAGCCTGTCGATAGATAATAAAGATCGGCAGCGGACGAACAGGCGGCTGCTTCCGCTGAAGATCTTCTATGCTCTCCTGATGGTACTTATCCTCACCAACGACCTGCACGGCCTGGCTATCAAGATATGGTATGACGGAGGAGAGGAGCACAGCCGCATGGGAGGTCTTTATTACCTGGTCATACTCTGGTATGCCTCGCTCATGCTGGCTTCTTTCGTGATAACATACCGAAAATGTATCCTATCCTCCTATAAAAAGAACTGGAAAATACCTGTGATCATAGAGCTGATCGGATTATTGCTGTGGGCGTGGTATTACATCATAAACCTGGGCTCGAGCCCGAAGCTTAATGGATATAATCTGTACAATATCCAGGAGGTATATGTGCTGCTGTACATAGGCTTCTGGGAGGCGCTGATCCTGGTCGGTCTCATCCCGTCCGTCTCCCTTGCGAAGGACAGAAACTGGATAAGCGAAAGCCTGTTCGGAACAGTCGAAGAGGAGATTTTGCGTATACGAAGCATTATGGATCATATCCGATCAAAGAGCGGCGACATATTCCGTAATGGTATGATACGCATCGCATTTATCGGCATTTATATCAAGCGCAGAGCCAATCTTGAACTGATAACGCCGAAAAACGGATACTTAAGCACCAGGGAGCTGTCGCTTGCCATACGCGAGGCCATCGACTATTTTGATTTTTCAAGAGTCAGCGCCGGATATGAAGAAAGCGGCGAAAGCGTGGAGGTGCCCTCTCTTCTGCTGTCGGCCATCCTGAAACTGCTGCTTAACACCACATGCGGCGCGAAGAGTGCCTGCTATGTCAAGCTTATAAACAGCAGAACCGAAGATGCCGTCTCCATCACTTTAACGGTGGAATCGGACATGGAGCTTTTCTCCTGTTCCAATGGCATCGAGAAAATCGACTTCCCGATGGATACCGAGCTCTTTTCTCTGCTTGGGGCGACCTATGATCTGTATGAAGAGGATGATACCGTAAAGCTCCGTTTACATGCCGCTTACCCTCTTTCCGGGAGTCGGCGGGCAAAACCATTATCCTACCATGGCGATCCGGCAAACGAGCTTTCACGGATTACATCCTATCTGTCTCTCGAAGAGGATGTGCTTCTTGCCAAAACCCGTATTCACGACAGCCTGGGCAGGAGCCTTCTGATGACGAAAGCCTGGCTACTGGGCTCTCATGAGCTGACCGATGAAATGATCCTCTCTGAATGGAAACGAATCCTTGCCAGGATGTCCGAGGCAAATCGCACCGAAACACAAACCACGGATACAGACCATGAGCATTTCATCTCTCAGGCAAGGAACATGGGAGTGGATGTGGTGATATCCGGCGATATTCCGGATGAGGAATGCTTAAGAGATGTGATAGACAGCGCTCTTACCGTACATATCACCAATATCCTCCGTCATACAACCGGACATACGGCTTACATTGACATCGAAGCCACGGGAACCGGGTATGTTCTTATTTTTTCAAATGACGGCTCCCGTCCTGCCGGCAGGATCGTGGAGAAAGGTGGGCTGAAAAACTTAAGACAACGCATAGAGAGGATGGGCGGTACCATGGAGATCGAAAGCACAGACCGATTCAAAATGAAGCTGACACTACCCGGATAAACTGTTTTTTAATCCGGATACCGCCTAAAGCATCGAAGAAGCGAAATCAGGGGATCGGATCCGAACGGATGAGGTCAAACAGTAATACGCATTTTTGAGGTGAATCGAGAATGAAGCCATACAGAGTCATGATCGTAGAAGATTTTTTAATGTCCCGGCAGCTTTTTGAAAGCATCGTCAGCGAAGCGGAGAATTTCGAACTGTCTGCTTCTTTTTCGGAAGCTGATAAGGCCGTGGATTATGTCAGCAGAAGATATGTGGATCTGGTCATCATGGATATCGTGATGCAAGCAGGGCAAAGCGGTCTTTCGGCGGCAAAGCGGATCAAAGACATCCGCCCGGAGACAAAGATCCTTGTCGTCACCTCCATGCCCGAGATAACCTATATCGACAAGGCTCGCAAAATAGGAGTTGAAAGCTTCTGGTACAAGGAAATCCAGAAGCAGCCTATCCTGGAGGTAATGCAAAGAACCATGAACGGGGAGTCGATCTATCCCGATCAGACACCGGTGATCAGAATCGGAAACGCTGTCAGTACGGAATTCACCGAAAAGGAAACCGAGGTCTTAAGGGAACTGACAGACGGTGCTTCCAACAAAGAGATCGCGAAAAATCTGGGAATCAGTGAGCGTACCGTCAAGATGCATATCACGAATATGATACAGAAAACAGGCTTCCGATCAAGACTCGAGCTTGCCGTGAAGGCAAGAACCGGTGGACTTGTGATCCCTGATTGAAGGAAAACATATGGAAATGATCTGGTTTTTGTTAGTAGTTATCCTTATGATCATACTTGCGGGCGAGCTTCTTACAGCTCTGATCTACGGAGTAGTCCTGATATGGCGCATATCCGTAAAAAGCGGCCACATCCAAAAAGCAAAGAGCATGAAGGATCGATACTTTGATACCCGGAGCAAGGCTCTTACGGAAGCGTGCAGGTCATTGGATGCGGTACTCAGGGTATATGAGGATACAGAAGGTGAGCCTGTGTGCATGATCGGCGAAAACCAGTATCAAAAGATCAACATCGTCAGAAACAGCCTTCGAAAGCACGGGGTCATCCGCAGGCTCAAGTTCCTTGATGTTTCCGCCGAACAAAAAAAGAGCGGTCAGATCTATCGTAAATGGGATCAGGGAGGCAAGGAATGGCGTGCCTGTGAACTGGGCGCATCAGCAGTTGATGAATACTTTAGTCAGGCTGACGGGAAGACCCTTATGTCAGCATATTATCCCTTTGTCAGGATATATTTCTCCATGTCAAGGCGTCTCGCTTCAAAAGAGCGCACCGCTTCAAATCAAAAGGATAAATGGGGAAGAAAGATAGTAAAGAATGATATTTTTTACTGGGATCAGCATATCAAAAACTGTCCTTCCTGTGGCGCAGATCTGCCTGATGGGATTAAGGATATAGTGTGTCCCTACTGTGGCTCTACCATTTTTTCTGATTATTACGACTGGCAGCTGGAATCCTTAGAAATCGAACCTGAGCATCTTAAGCTCCGTGGCTTCATCGGATGGATGATCATAGTGCTTGCGTCAGGCGGTAATGGATCAAGGGTAAAGAAAAGGACAAAGCAGAAAATCGTAAGATTCTCCGAAAATGATTTCAGGCAGGATGTATATGAAAGCGTACTGAAGGATGAGTTGTCAGAGAATCTGATAGACCTGTGGCTTGGAGAGATCGAGATAAGAAAAATCACAAATACGGATAAGGACACCATCCTGAAAACAGCTTTTCCCGTCAACAAAACTGTCATAAGGCAGGGGACTGACGGTGCTTTGAAGATTGATCACCGGTGTGAATTTATCCTTGCAGACTTCATGCGAAACCGATATCCTGACAGATTTATGAAACAGGGAAAGGTAGTGTCAGGTGAACGCTGCTGTCCTGCATGCGGAGCAGCTTTTACACCGGATGAAGACGGAAACTGTATTCACTGCGGATCGTTTCTTTTCAAAGAGAACTATAAGTGGAGGGTTGTGCAATGACTTATCATCGTCCATTTCTTCTGTCCATAATGCTCTTCCTGTGTGCGTTTCTGCTTAGCGGATGTACAGACAGATCCATAACCGGAAACACTGATATTCGAATGGGAGACCTGAAGATTACGATCGGTCAGTTAAGCCATGAGGGGCTTGTTTATGCATATCTATGGGACGGCTCATTGGAGAATCTTAGGATTGATGTTCCTGATGTTACCGACCATAACGAAAAGATAACGGAACTTGGCGGCTTTGCGAATATCGGAATCCCTGCCTGGTTCGGGATTTCCCTCAAACCGTTTGACGACGGCTTTGAACCATGGACGGGACCATATGGCAAACCCATTCCGGAAGGAACCAAAGAATGGGAAGAGGCTGAAAACGCACGTATCGAATACATGAAGCAGAATCCGCTGTATGGTCGTATAGTCACATATGAGGGCGATAGCGAAGCTTTATACGATGCTCCGATATCTTTTGAACAGCTCATATTTACGATCAGGCTTGGCAGATATATCAACTCTGTCAAAATATCAGCTGGAATAGATGGAAACGAGTATATCGGCATAAAACAGGACAATGGAAATATAATCTTCTACAAACCGGCCATCATTTTTGAATGTGATGAACATAATAAAACCTTCTATTCCGAGGATGGAGTACTGTATTCAACGAAGACTCATGAAAAGCTCGAATTTCAGATCGAATATCCTGAATGATCATTGCCCTCACTATTTATGCTTTGCTTTTTCTAATGACCAGTGAACAGCCGGCATGCCTTGATTTATGCTTCTTTCGACTGATTACCGGAAATGTATCGCGGAATTGGTTCCTCCTCCTTTAAGCAGCATAAATCCTCTCTTTTTGGTTAGTAAAACTAACACACAATGATAACACCTACCCCCCCTGACACTGTCCACAAAAAAACAGGGGAGATTTCCCTCCCGCTAAAATATCCTCTGAATTGTTCGGATACACAAAACCATTCTTATACTTCCAACTCCATCTTCACGTGCATTATGCCTTCTTCAAGGAATTCATCAGAGCACACCCTGAATCCGAATCTTTCATAAAATCCTATAGCATGGCACTGTGAATCAATGGCTATGACCTCCGGAGAGTATCTTCGCTTAATCTCCTCAAGCGCATATTCAAGCAGCTTACCGCCCAGACCCCGTCCATGCTCTATTGTCAATACACGCCCCATGCGCATCACACCCGGCTCTGTTCCGAATGCGCGCAGATATGCCGTGACCATACCGCCATCCATATAAAAAACATGCAGGCTGTCATAGTCCTTATCATCCATATCCTGATAGACTATGTTCTGCTCAACAACAAAAACGGCTGCGCGGGCTTTCAATATCTCGTATATCTCCTGGGTATTAAGCTCATCAAAAGTCTTGGCGATAAACATGCTCAAACCTCTCCTCTATGACCGCAGTAGCATCACCCGGCAGTTTCCCTATGCCTTGCCAAACTTCTCCTTGGGCTGCTTGCATCTCGGACATTTCCAGTCATCCGGAAGATCCCCGGATGATCCTTTAATGCCTTTACCTCCTCGGTCTCAAGCTCTATCTACAAAATGTGTCATTCTGTCCTGTTATATTGTGTTTATTTGGTTATTTCATGCATTCATCGACCCATTCTATAAAATTTCCGGTCGAATTACCTGTCCGCTCTGCCTCAGTATGTCCCGCTCCCCTGTATCCGCAATGTCTTTACTGTCTTTTTCCGCTTGATCAGCAGCATTTGTGCCGCCTGCACAGTTCCTTCCTCAACCTTAAATTTTTCCATTATTTCATCTCCTCTGACACATATTCGGCATGTCAGACAGTCCCCTGATCATTCATGCCTGCACACCTGGCATATTATTCCCTTGTAAGTAAGGATTCACTAACACAATATAATAACACTCATATAAATCATTGTCTAATGAGCTCCTCCATTTTCTTAAAAAGCACATCCGGTTCTACCGGCTTGGAAAGGTGTGCATTGAGCCCCGCCTGCATACTGCGCTGTACATCCTCATCAAATGCATTTGCTGTCATGGCAATGACAGGGATGCTTTTGGCATCGGCTCTTTTCAATGCTCTGATCTCCTTAGTTGCCTGCAGCCCATCCATTTCAGGCATCCTCATATCCATAAGAATCGCATCATAATATCCTTCCTCATGCTCTGAAAACATATCTACGGCTATCCTTCCGTTTTCGGCATATTCAACCTCGATCTCACGGGACTCCAGTATCACTATCATTATCTGTGCGTTTATCGGCATATCCTCAGCCAACAGAACCCTTTTCCCCCTCAGATCTGCCGAGCCGGAAATTTCCTCATCTACAGTCTCCGAGGATAACGGTATTTCCGCAAAGGTGTCTGCGCCGGCATTTCCGGCCTCCTCTTTAATATCTTCATCTGTCCTCTGTCTGTTCTTTACCTGTCCCAGTGTAACCGTAACCGTGAAGGTTGTTCCAATTCCCTTTTCACTTTGCACCGCTATGCTGCCGTTCATAAGCTCTACTATGCTTTTTGTTATCGGCATTCCAAGACCCGTACTTCCATAGCGGTTGGTACCTGATGAGTCCTCCTGACTGAAGGCATCAAAAATATGCGGCAGATAATCGCTGCTCATTCCGATCCCGGTGTCCTTAAACGTAAAACAGAGGGTAGCCTTATTATCCATCCGTGATATTTCTTCGATAAGGACCGACACTGAACCGCCCTCGGGCGTAAACTTAACCGAATTACCGAGTATATTGACCATAACCTGCGTCAGCTTCATGCTGTCGCCTTCATAATACTCATCTATCCCGTCCTTTGTCAGACATTCGTATTTCAGTCCCTTATCCTTGCACTGGCCGCTTATGATCGTATTCACATGCTCGAGCATTTTCGGAAAAGAAAATTCCTCATGCCTGATAGCCATACGCCCGGACTCTATCCTTGACATATCGAGGATATCATTTATGATATTCAGCAGATGACGCGCCGCTATTCCGATATTGTTAAGATATTCTCTGGTCTGCCCGGAAATCTCCGGATCATCCAGTGCAATATTGTCAAGACCGATAATCGCATTCATGGGTGTACGGATCTCGTGGCTCATATTGGAAAGAAAAGCCGTTTTAGCCTTATTTGCCTTTTCCGCCGCCTCAAGCGCATCTTTAAGCGATTCACGGCTTTCGTACAATTCCTCTCTCTGCTGTTTATCCCGTATCGCCGCCTGTTCAAGCTCCCTCCGGTACTCCTCCTTTTCATCCTCCACAACAAAGCTGTGAAGCAGGCAGGTACCTATCATATATCCGATCGCATACAACGGAAGAAGGGGATAAAACACCTGTATCGCAATGAGCAGCGTCATGGTTATCCCAAACATGGCAATGGTCAGATGACGCAGACGTATCCGGTCCTTTGTCCTAACCGCAACACGGAAGGCATACCATGATGTCGCGGTAAACAGAAGTATCTGTATGCCAAGTGTAATATAACGGACTATTCCCGCGTGATACGCACCGCTGTCATCGAGCCAGAAAAGAACCGGATAAAAAATATTGACTATGATAACTACGGCCTCAAAACCAAAAAAAGCCCTGCCTGCAATCGACAGGATTTTCTCGTATATGCTCTTTCTGTTAAGATATGAGACCACATACTGCGTCCAGAGCATCACTGCTCCGACCATAGCCGTAAAATGAATAGTGGTATCAATAAAAAGAAGTGTTGAAAACCTGTATGATTCAAGTATCCCCCACAACAGATCGGTGATGTAATAGCACAATACCCCGACAAGAAACAGCCTGTAATTTTGGTTTGTTTCGGTTATCGTCCGATCCTTGCGAAGCCACAGGACATCCCTGTTGATGATAAGCAGGACAATAGTTGCAACTATCCCTATGATTGAATATGTCATATCGCTCTCCCCGCCTAAGCCTGATCGTCTTTAAGATTTCCCTTTTTAATATTATCCTGAATTATTCTATCGGTGATCTCATACAGCTTTTCAGAGCCAAGACGGGTTTTGCTCTGTCTCTCATAGACCTGCCGGGCTGTAACCCCGTGTTCTTTCCAATCTCCGCCGTCATTACTGTTATTCAGAATAAGCGGCTGTAAATTATCCATTGCATGCGCGAATTTTGCTTCGGGAGTCTCACATTCCTCAAATTCATCAAACAGTGCTGTCATTTCTTCTTTCTGATCATCCGGCAGGATCGAAAATATCCGTTGCTTGGCAAGATTCTCTCTCTGCTTCTGGCTCTTTATGCCCTCCTTATCATAGGCGTAAGTATCTCCGGCATCTATCTCGACTATATCATGAATGAGACACATAAGCATAACCCTTGAAATATCTATTTTTTCATTTGCATACTCCTTTAGAAGATATGCCATTACAGCCATATGCCATGCGTGTTCCGCATCATTCTCGTTTCTTCCTTTATCTGAAAGATGCGTCTGCCGGAAAATGTTCTTTTCCTTATCTATCTCAAGTGAAAAATCCAGTTGTTTTTTTATCCTGTCATCCATATTTATCTCTTCTATTGCTTAAACTTATCCCTATCAAGGGTTTTGATCACCCTTGCAGGACTTCCGACTGCGACTTCATAATCACCCACATCGTGTGTGACAACAGATGCGGCTCCGACAATGGCAGACCTTCCTATCGTTACACCCGGTAAAATAGTTGCTCCGGCACCGATCCATGCACCGTCCTTTATTACGACAGGCTTGCATGTCAATATCTGCCTGTCATAAAGATCAAGGTTATTTGACAGGAGCTGCACATTTCCTGCGATCTGCACAGTTCCTAATGAGACATGATACTTTCAAATTTCCGGGCAAATTCCCTCTGGTATGCGTCCTGTTCCTTTTTCAGCACATCAGCCTCCGCTTTTTCTATCTTTTCCGCTCCGATAAACAGAAGCTTTTTTGCTGCCTTCTCTGTTTTGATGGCAACCTGCACATATTCCGGTCCGACCTCCAGCATACTCAATGCCTCTTCAGGCTTCAATAATCCGCTGGTAAGAATACCGAGAGTATCAAATATCGTGTCATTGGCTATCGGTCCTTTGATAACGTCCGCGCTAAGACCGTCTTTTGCCCGTCGATTATTGAATATGTACTCAAACCATGCCGCATCCCGCTTGAATACACATACATCCAGCCCCTCCTCATCAAACTCATACTTGTTCACTACAGCATTGTATCCTGCCCACCGGTATGTAAATTCTCTGTCCGGTGTCAGATAGAACCCCCATCCAAAATCCGCATTTTTGCGTCCATAATGAATATCAGGATTTATTATCTCCCGATCGCTTGTATGATAAAGTATCATTTCCCCTCCTTCAGAAATCCCCCATTACTTCAAAAATTTCACTTATAATTCCGCTTTGTCCCTGTTTCTGGTAATATTCCTCGCCCATTTGTAACTGTAAAAATGTTTGAACACCCACGGCCATTTTACAAACTCATCGGTACACATCAGAAAGTATACCACTTTTACGGGAAGTCTCAAAACAAATGCCGCTATAAGGCAGAGCGGTATCGAATAAACCCACATATCTATAATATCACACTTGAAGCCGAATTTACTGTCTCCGCCGGCTCTGAATATTCCACCTATAAGACATGTGTTAACCGATGTTCCGGTTATGTAATAGGTATTGATAAGCAGCATAAACTTCAGATAATCCAGAGCATTCGGTGTAAGGGATGAAGCCTTAAGCGCAAACGGTATTATAATAAGCACTATAAGGCCACCCAGTATTCCGGTTATCACTGCAAGCCTCAGAAGTATATGAGATGTCTTTACAGCCTCTTCCCTGTCACCTCTTCCAAGTATCTGACCTACTATGATTCCTGCAGCAGCTCCTATCCCAAAGCACATTACACATCCCAGATTTCTTATGACATTCACTATCGAGTATGCCGCAACCGCATCACTTTCCATATGTCCGAGGATTCCCGAATAGGCGGAAAATGCCAGTCCCCATGCCATATCATTTCCAATGGCGGGAAGCGCCATGCTGAAGAAATCCTTCTCAAGAAGCCTGTGTCTGAAAAACATTGTTCTAAATGTGAGACTTACTCCGGGACCTCTTAGTGAAACAATGATACAGCCTATAAGCTGGATCAGCCGGCTTAAGGAGGTTGCTACTGCCACACCTGTCACTCCAAGCTTTGGTATACCGAAAAAACCGTATATAAAGACCGCATTCAGTATTACATTACTTATAAGTGCCACAGCTTCGAGCACGGTACTTGTAGATACCTTACCTATACACCTTAGAATTGATGCATATACCGCGCTTATGGCCCAGAATAAAAGCCCCGGTGATACAAATATCAGATATCCTGCTCCAAGCTCTATCAGTTCTTCGTCAGATGTATATATATTCATCAAAACATCCGGTATTGTAAGACACAGTACCATTCCGATCACGGCTACAATGATTGCAAATTTAAGTCCTATACCTTCAACAATTTCTATTGTCTTGTAGTCACCCTTTCCGTAATACTGCGCCGCCAGCATGGCTATACCTGTTCCTATACCGTAAAGAAACATGAAAAATATACTGACCATACTGCTTGCAAGGGAAGCCGAACTGATCGCACTCTGTCCCACAGAATTAAGCATCAGCACATCCACACTGTTAACCGCCGCATCAAGAACATTCTGCAGGATGATCGGAAGTGCCACAATCCATATATTCCTGTATATATGCTTATTATCATTTAAATATCCCGCAAATCCCATAGTATCAGCTCCTGAAACAAAATCACCGCAAGAAATAATCCTGCGGTGATAAAACCCTGTCCTATACAACCATCAATAAAGTTCCCGCTCCTATCAGAAGGCAGCCTGTCAACGATTTTGCGGTAGTTTGATGTGTCCGGCACCCAGCTTATCTGCAAGCTCCCTGCCCGTTTTCATCAAAAACCGTAAGCTTGCAGCCCGTTGTTCCGATATCAAGTCTCGCAATCTTCATTTTATATACCCTTTAAAAATCCACCGTTTCCGGTGTACACGCCTGCAGCTCTTCCTTGGGTATAGTCATAAAAACTGCCGCAATTTCAGAGTCCAGCTGTGTTCCCTTCACATCCCCGATTATATTCATTGCCTCTTCATGTGACCGTTTGTCCTTATACGAACGTCTCATGGTTATTGCCGAATAGGTATCACATACTGCTATGATCCTTGCCGCCACAGGTATATCCTCACCCTTAACCCCATAATATCCCTTTCCGTCCATTCTCTCGTGATGATACAGTATCCAGTCCTTTATCTCATCAAAGGACGGAAGTGTCTTAAGCAGATCCATTGCGATTTTCGGATGCTGCTTCATAACCTCCCATTCCCCTTCAGTAAGCTTCCCGGGCTTGTTCAGGATAGACTCCGGTACACCCAGCTTTCCCACATCATGGAGCAGTGCCGCATATTCAAAGCTTACCGGGCTTATCCCTTCCTTCATGGATGCGGGAAGGTGCCTGTACAGACACATCGACAGCATCTGTACATTGCGGCTGTGCCCGTTCAGGTTGGAATCCCTTGCCTCTATAACACCGATCAGCGTCTCCGTGATCTCAATACTCCGGTCCTTAAGCACATCCACAAGATGATATAAAAGGACCAGAGCCAATGATACAAATATGGCGCCAAAGAACAGTATCCCTGCCATGAGCAGATCCGGCCTGCCGAAAAAAGCCACCCCGAGGTAGCCCAAAAGGAAGAAAATAAGCAGGGCGAGACCGATATTTTCCCATATCAGCTCCCCATGCTTACCTGAAAGCATCACGTCAGTCGATGTTTTTATAAATCTGACGTATGCGATTATATTGCCTACCATTATGATACTTCCGAAAACGATGAGTATTGTTATCATATTTCCGTATTTACAGCTCTTTCTCCCCTCTTAAGACTACGACGTTTAGCTGATCGATCTCTATTTTCTGCCAGACATTCTCAAGAACATACGGCTCATTTGCAATGTAGTCATCAAGCTCCTTTCGTGAATCAAACTCCATGATAAGCGCAGATCCCTTCATCTTTCCCGAATCGTCAAGAAGCCCTCCCGCACATATGACATGATCTCCCAGCTTTTTCATCCCCTCAAGGTGTCTTGGCCGTACCTCCATCCTCTTATCAAGCATTCCTTCTCCGTCATAAGCTTTTACTATAAATTGCATTCTCATTCTCCTTAATTATCTGTGCAGAAAAGACAAAAAATCGTAAATTTGTTTTTGCACAGATCCGTATCTGTTTTACATGATGTCAGGATCAAAAGGTGCTTTTGACCCTGACATCTTTACATTGAAATATAAACGTACCTCTCGTTAACGGCTTTGTCAATACCTTCTTAAATGGCCTGCCGGCGATTTGGGATCAGATTATAAAGAAGCCTCATCGAGACCTCCGATGCAGTTAAGTAGAGTGGATGTCCTCCGTTTATAAATTCATGAACCGGTCGCTACATAACAGTGTTATGGTATGTTCAAAAAAAATCAGGAAATGTAAACAGAATAATTGTATGCAATTCCTTACTCATACAATGCGTACCACCCTGCCGTAAGGCAGGATACGATAGAAGGTATACGCTCTGCTGCCTCCTTTTCAGTCCTGCAGTGCTCAAGAAGATAGACGAACACATCGACCAGATTATGGGCGATCCAGTGTATAACCTTATCACCCTTAAAACTCTTTCCCGAAATCCTCTGAAACTGCTTTGCAAACCTTACATAGTGATCCTCCACAAAGGATAAGAACTCATCCTTGATATTTTCAAGCTCTGAGCCCTGCGATCTTGTAAGCAGCATCAGGAAAAGATCCCTTTTCTTAAACAGCACCCTCACGATTGACATGGCGGCTTCCACATCGTCTGCGGAATCCACAGACCAC
>JAFUVF010000094.1 GCA_017483735.1 Lachnospiraceae bacterium
AGCGCATTTTCCAAAGTAAGCTTATCAAGCACAAATTTCTCATGCGCTTCCGCAAGATACTTCTCCATATAATCCGAGTTCGCCTTATACATTGACTCTACCGCCTCCTTTGCCTCTATACTCATTGTCGCCAATGCCTTCAAATCATCCCATGTCACAGCTTTAAAAAGCTTAGCCCACATATCAAGCTTGTTTCTTTTGTCCTCATCCGTCGCCAATTCTATTGAATTTAAGTCTAGCACATTGAGGCTGAAATTTAAAGAGGAGTATTACATCCCTTACCTCTGAAAGCTTAAAGCCTAGCAGGGCACATATCAGTCCCTTTAACGCTGTCTTTGAGTGCTGCATTGTGCATAGGAATGTCACATTGTTTGTGAGCTTGAAACGTACTTCTCCTGTCATAGCCTCAAGCCCTGGTGAAAATTTAATCTGTTCCATAGAAAAGACCTCCTGTGATATATTGTCCTGACACAATACCACAGAAGGCTTTTTTCTGGTCAAAAACTTCATGAAATGTGAAGAAATAAATTTTTCTGTTCACAGAGTGTCAAAAAGCTTCTCCTTCCTTTCTATCATCTCATCAAGCTGCTCCATATAAAGCTTTACATCCTTCACATTCTCACAGCGTTCGATTATTGTTTCGCCTTTTTCGTTTGCGCTGACCCTTTTGGAGGTTGCGCCCGCCCCTATTGCCACTATTGACTGAACCTCCTCCATTATGAGGATATTGTATATCCCGAATTTGCCTTCCCTTGCGTAGCCCACGTTTTCAAAGCTGCCGGAGCTGTCCTTCTGCCGGTACAGATAATACGGCTTTAAATCCATCTCTCTACACGCCTTATACATTATCTGCATTGTATCATCCGTATTTTTGATTGACGAAATTCCCTTTTCCTCTATCCATTTGCTCATGCTTGACGCCCGCTTTATGGCAAGGGAATGAACCGTGAGGGAATCGGGACTAAGTTTACATAACACATCAGCCGTGTGCTGCACGTCGCTTTCCGTTTCTCCCGGAAGCCCCAATATCACATCCATATTTATATTGTCAAAGCCTGTCTTTCTTGCAAGCTCATATGCCCTTATTGTATCCTCTGCTGTTGCCTTTCTGCCTATGAGATCCAGGGTGGACTGGTTAAAGCTCTGCGGGTTTACGGATATTCTTGTGACACCATTGTCATATAGTGTTTTTAATTTTTCCTCAGTAATGGAATCCGCACGTCCCGCCTCCACGGTAAATTCCCTTATACTGGAGAAATCAAAATTATCCTTCAATGCATTTATGATTCTTAAAAGCTGCGCAGGCTCTAAAGTAGTGGGAGTTCCGCCTCCTATGTATACGCTGTCAAGCGCTTTACCTTTGAAGGATTCAGCTGTCCACTTTAGTTCCTTTATGACGCAGTCAAGATAATCCTCGACATATTTTTTGTAGGATATTATAGGGTATGAGGTAAAGGAGCAATACAGACAGGTCGACGGACAAAATGGGATTCCTATATATATCGAATACCCCTTTAGCTCATCAATTATTGCCTTTTCCCTCTTTGCGATATCTATTGAGAGCGCTATCTTCTCATCACTTACAAAGTGCTCGGTCCTGTAATAATTTCTGATATATTCGCTGCTTTCGCCGCTTTCAATGAGATTATATGCAATCTTTGTGGGGCGTATTCCCGTGAGATTCCCCCAAGGCAGGGTACGCCCGGCGTATTCAGACACAGCCTGATAAAAGGCTTTTTTGATGCTTCCATTTATGCTTATCTCTTTCCCGCCTATAAAAAGCCTTGCGCTTCTTTCGTCCTCATCAACTATAAGCCTTGCAAAGCTTTCCACACTTCCATCCTCATAGCCCGGAACCCATAGCTTGTTTAACGGAGTCATGGGCTTTAAATTTTTTTCGGGATAGAAGCTTTTTAGGATTGCCAGAACATCATATTCATAGCTTGGATTGTTTATTACGATATATTCACTCATAAGACAGATTTAAGCTTCCACGGTAAATGGATTCCATGTTTTCTCATGCCCTATTGTTGTAGACTCTCCGTGTCCGGGATAAACCAGGGTTTTCTCCGGCAGCACATACAGCTTATCCTGTATGCTCCTTATCAGGGTACTCATACTTCCCGTGGGGAAATCAGTGCGCCCGACGGACTCGTAAAAAAGCGTGTCTCCTGCAACGAGTATATCTCCATCCTCAAAATAAAAGCACATACCTCCCTCGGTATGCCCCGGAGTTGCTATGCATTTTACCTTTATTCCGCAGATTGTAAGCTCCTCTCCGTCCTTAAGCCATACATCCGCCTTTACGCTGCAGGGACGCCCCATATCCTCGGATTCGTTCATTCCGGGACTTTTTAAAAGACGCTCCTCCGCCTCGTTTGCATATATTTTCAAATCCTCATTGCCGTCTTCAAGCGCCGCTTTTCTTATGCCTTCTACGCCCCATATGTGGTCAAAATGTCCATGGGTCAAAAGCACGGCTCCTATGCGGTATCCATTGTCCTTAAGCTTTTCGTATATCTCTTTTCCGTGGTCGGGAACATCCGCAAGGATTACATCCGTCTTTCCCTCTTCATACAAAAAATAGCAGTTTGTAGAATAGATTCCCACCACAAGTTTTCCTATTTTAAGAGACATTACCCCACCGTCCTTTCCACATCCAGAACGCTGTCTATGGAATTTAACTTCTCTATTATCTTTGTCAGCTCGTCACGGCTTTTTACTTCAAAGCCCGTCACAAGAGTGGCAAGTCCTGTCTTTGAAAGCTTGGTGTTCATCGACAGTATGTTTATATTTTTCTCCATAAAGGTCTTGCTTATGTCTGCGATAAGACCGTTTCGGTTGTTTGCAAAAATCTTTACCTCTGCGGAATACTTTTCGTTTCCGGTACTGTCTGCGCCCGTCTGCCATTCTGCCTCTATCACACGGCTCTTCTCATCCTCGGGAAGGTTCTGTATATTTACGCAGTCGGCCCGGTGTATGGACACTCCCCTGCCTCTGGTGACAAAGCCCACTATATCGTCTCCGGGAAGAGGCGAACAGCACTTTGAGAACCTGACGGATAAATCCGCTATTCCCTTTACCACAATGCCGCTCTTTGACTTTATATGCTGGGGGCGGTTCGAAAGACTTTCTGCATTCTCCTCTATTTCCTTTAGGGCTTCCTCATTGCTTATAATCTTTTTGTGATCCCTGTCATACAGCTCCTTAAGACGGTTTATGACCTGACCTTCCTTTAAGGCTCCGTGTCCTATCGCCGCAAGAAGCGAATCCCAGTCGGAAAAGCCGTGGCGTCTCGTCAGCTCCTCCTGATATTCGGGCTTGGTAAGCTCTGCGGGATTTAGGCTGTGCGCCTTGCAGTAATCGACAAAAAGCTCCTTACCCTTGGAAATGTTTTCATCCTTTGATTCACTCTTGAACCATTGATTTATCTTGTTCTTTGCCTGAGTGCTCTTTACTACATTGAGCCAGTCTCTACTTGGCCCCTTTGTAGTCTGTGAAGTAATTATCTCGATCCTGTCGCCGTTTTTTATCTCATAATCTATGGTGACCAGCCGCCCGTTTACTCTTGCTCCCACCATGCGGTTTCCCACAGCGGTGTGAATACTGTACGCAAAATCAATGGGTGTGGAGCCTGCAGGGAGGTTCTTCACATCTCCCGACGGAGTAAAGCAGTATACACTGTCCGCAAACAGGTCGAGGTCGTTCTTCAAAAGATTCATAAACTCCCTGTTGTCGGACATATCCTGCTGCCATTCAAGAATCTGCCTGAGCCAGACCAGCTTTTCCTCCTCCTGCGTCTCGGGGTGTTTCCCGTCGGAGGCTTCCTTGTACTTCCAATGAGCTGCGATACCATACTCCGCAGCCTTGTGCATTTCAAAGGTTCTTATCTGGATTTCAAAGGGCTGACCGGATGAGCCGATCAGGGTCGTATGGAGGGACTGATACATATTGGTCTTCGGCATTGCGATATAATCCTTGAAGCGCCCCGGAACCGGCTTGTACATTTCATGTATGACGCCGAGCGCCGCATAGCAGTCCTTCACGGTGTCAACGATTATTCGCACCGCAAACAAATCGTAAATCTGTTCAAGGGTCTTGTTCTGGTTCTTCATCTTTTTGTATATGGAGAAGAAATGCTTTACCCTGCCGTCCACCTTCGCCTTGATCCCGGCGGAGGCGATATGCTCCGAAACCTCATCGACTATTGACTGGATATATTTTTCCCGCTCACTCTTTTTCGTTGCAATCTTGTCCACAAGGTCATAATACGCCTCGGGCTCTAAATATTTTAATGACAAATCGTCAAGCTCTATCTTAAGCTTGCTGATACCCAGTCTCTGCGCAATGGGGCAGTATATCTCCAGAGTTTCCCTTGCGATCCTCTGCTGCGACTCCTTCGATTGGTATTTGAGGGTACGCATATTGTGGAGCCTGTCCGCAAGCTTTATCAGGATTACGCGTATGTCCTTTGCCATTGCAAGAAACATCTTACGCAAATTTTCAGCCTGCATTTCAAGCCTTGCGTCCGTCACGTCCCCCACATGGGAAAGGGGTATCTTTTCAAGCTTTGTGACACCGTCCACAAGAAGCGTCACATCTGCGCCGAACTCCGCTGTCAGATACTCCTCCGTAAGGGGCGTATCCTCCAATACATCATGGAGAAGTCCCGCTATGATAGTCTCCTTGTCGAGCTCCAGATCCGCAAGGATTATCGCCACATTCAACGGATGGATGATATAGGGCTCGCCGGATTTTCTCTTCTGCTCCCTATGCGCCTCCTCAGCCACCCTGTATGCCTTTTCTATCAGGGAAACATTATCGCTTGGATGATATTTCTGCACACATTTAATAAGCTCCTGATACAATTCCTCAGGTGCGACAAAATCATGAAATTCATTTAAGCTGGCATCCTCTATGGTAACATGTCCGTCGTTGATATCAAGAGCTCTGGACGTACCGAATGCCTTTAACATTTCCTCTGCCATTCTATACTATTTACCCGGATATACTATTGCGGATTCAATCCTGTAATTCTTAAGCTTCTCTCTTCCGTTCAAGCCCGCAAGCTCCATAAGGAACACCATTCCCACAACCTCTCCGCCGAGGGATTCTATAAGCTTTACCATGGCTGCCGTGGTTCCTCCCGTAGCGATAAGGTCGTCCACGATAAGCACCTTCTGACCGGGCTTTATGGAGTCCTTGTGCATCTCGATTGTGGCAGTGCCGTATTCGAGCTCATATTCGATGGATACCGTCTCACAGGGGAGCTTTCCCTTTTTCCTTATGAGCACAAAGGGCTTGTGCATATTGTAGGCAATGGGGGTTCCGAATATAAAGCCTCTGGATTCCGGACCCACAACCACATCGAAATCAATGTCCTTTACCAGATTCTGCATGGTCTCAACCGCAAGGTGCAGTCCGTCGGCATCCTGCAAAACACTGGTTACATCCCTGAAAATAATTCCCTTCTCCGGAAAATCAGGTATACTTCTCACATATTCTTCAAGCTTCTTCATCTGCTTCCTCCTTTTCAAGCGCTTCCGATGCTTCTATGGCTTCTATGGCTTTTCTGGTTGCATGGGACAGGTAAAGTGTGGTAAACAATGTAAGCACGCCGGATACCACAATGCTTCCTCCCAAAAGATTCATAAGCAGCTGTGCGCTCTTGAACGGATTCTTTACAAGCAGAAATCCAAATGCGATTATTATGATCGCAAGCACCAAAAACAGAGCAAAGTTCCCATATTTGAGCCTCTTCATATCAATCGCATCCTGCATGAGCATACAGCCTGCAATGACAATCATCATTCCGAAAATAATATTTACAATATCGATTATTGCCTCGATCTGCAGCAGCATTACCACACCGAAGGCAATCATTATTATGCCGTTAAAGAAATCGTTGCGGTTGTAATTTTCAACTGCATTCCTCACAAAATATGCAATTATGGAAATGGCGCCGCTGATCATAAGCACCGCTGCAATGATATATGCAAATACCTCCTGCGCCGTCTCCGGCATGAGGATTATTGCAATTCCCGTAATAATATAAAGTACGGATGTAATAATACTATCCCATTTAAGTATTTTCAAAACACTCATCACTATACCTCCTTTATTTTCTGCCACAGCATTTTTTGTATTTTTTTCCGCTTCCGCAGGGGCAGGGATCATTGGGATATACTCTCTCGCCCTTGACTATTGTGGTAGAAGATTTCTGCTCCTTGTAAAGGCGCTTTCTCGTCTCCTCATCATAGATATCGTTCCACTCCGGAAGATTGTAGAGCCAGTCTGCCTCCGCAGCAACCATATTCTTGTAGAGCTTCTCCTTGTCAAAGCCCAAATTGACCTCTGTGTCCTCCTCCATAGTCTCTATGGGATTGGCTTCCTTCAGGCTGTCATTGATGCCGTCCAAAAATCCCGTCATTACCATAACAGTAACACCGTATTTGTCGGCAAGCTCCTTTACAGTACCCTTTACAACCTCGTCGGGATTTTTCAAAAGCTCTGCATAAATGTCTTTCTCCTGAAGAAAATAGGAGCTCCACATCTGCTGCAGTTTATTCTGGTCCGCCTTGTCGTCGTAGGCGGTACTCCTCCACTCATCCAATAAACTCATAGCTTCGTCCTTTCTGCATAAATTTACCCATTGGGCACAATGATATAAAGTATAGTATATACCAATTTGTGCCATTTCTCAACTAAAAGTGCCAAAAAATGCCTTGAAATTTTTTAAAAATAGGGTTGACATTATGAGATTACAATGATATTATATCAATCGTGTCCGGCAAAGACACGATGCGGAAGTGTCGGAATTGGCAGACGAGCAAGACTAAGGATCTTGTGGCAGCAATGTCGTGTGAGTTCAAGTCTCATCTTCCGCACTACATAAAACCCCGAGTATTTCGGGGTTTTATTGTTTAACAGAGGTTTCGCTTTGGACTTTGTTCCTATGAGGATAGCGCATGATTGAAAATAGCGGAAATAGGGATAAAAAATCCTTCTGTATCAATCTGTTATATTATATTTGTGCCTTCGGGATACCTGCAGTTGGAATGTTGGTAATCCTGTTTTCCAGACATTTTTATCCCTTTGGGGAAAACACACTCCTGACCGGAGATATGCGTGCGCAATATGCGGAATTTTACTCTTCCCTGCGTTATGTCTTTGGCGGTAATAATTCTATCTTTTGCTCCTGGGCACGCTCCTGGGGCGGCAATTATATCGGACTCTTTGCCTATTATCTGGCAAGTCCTCTCTCATGGATTATCAATCTTTTCCCTGTGGATAAAATTTATGCGGGAATACTGGTTCTGACTGTTTTAAAGATCGGTATGAGCGGGCTGACCTTCAGTATTTTTGCAAAATCAATGTATCTGCATAATAATGCCTCCCGCACCGGCGGATTTATATTACTGCCTCTTGCGGTGTCATACGCTCTTATGTCCTACAATATTGTATATTCACAGGCGCTAATGTGGCTGGACGGCGTAATCTTTCTGCCTCTAGTGGTGCTTGGCATAGAAAAATTGTTTTCCGGGCGTAAGGGATTTCTGTTGATCATTTCCCTGACTGCCTCCTTCGTGTGCAATTATTATACCGGATATATGCTTGCGCTCTTTGCAGTACTTTATTTATTTTTTCGACTTATCTCTACACTTCAGCCAATTGCCCCCATCCACTTGGATGCACCGGCCGCTTCGCCTACATCTGCCCAAATCTCCCCTGTAGCAAATAAACGGATTTTGCTACGCTTCATCTGCTGTACTCTACTGTCCGCAGGACTTTCTGCACCGCTTTTGCTTCCGGCATTTCTGGATCTGCTTACCGGCAAGCTGACTGGCTATTCCGTTTCTGCTGCGGAATCCACCGGACTTACCATACTTGAATTTCTAAAACAATTTACGAACGGAGCCTACGCAAGTCTGACCTATGCCAATGTTCCTTATGTGTACTGTGGCTACGCTACGCTATGCCTTGCGATATTATTTTTTGTGCTGCGCAGTATTTCCCTGTCCGAAAAGCTCTGCGCCATCGGTATGTTAATCGCTCTGTTTCTGGGAATGTATATAACCAAACTTAATCAGATATGGCATGGTTTTAAGCTGCCCAACAGCTATCCCTTCCGTGATTCTTTTATCTTTAGCTTTTTTATATTATATCTGGCATTGCGGACACTGCTTTCCTTGATGCCTGCACTGTCTGACATGCCCCCCCGCAGATTTCGGATTGGAATTTACGCTTGCGTATTCCTTCTTTTGATTGTCTCCGTTGACATGGGGCTCAACGGCAGAGCACTCCTCTTCCATGTGGAGGATGAGTATGATTATGACACCGTGACAGATTTCGCCAATTACACTGTGACAACCGAGCCTCTGATTTCGAAAATAAAGACATCGGATGACAGCTTCTACCGCATCAACCAGTTTTACGAATATTCCAAGAACGATGCCATGCTCTGGGGGTACAACGGTCTGGCACATTATTCCTCTACCTACAACAAGACTGTCAATGACCTGACCGGTAAATTAGGCATGTCGTCGGACTGGCTGTGGAATGCAGGATACGGTTCCACTCCTTTGACAGACAGCCTGCTATCCGTGAAATATGTATTGGCGAGATATGCTCTGCCGGAGCACTATACACTTTTGTCCGAATCCGGCTACGGCACAGCCTCCTACCTGAATCCTTCTACTCTGCCAATTGCCTATACTGCGCCTTTGTTGGAGCTGTCTCCTTCATTCAACGAAGATGTATTTGAAAATCAAAATCGATTGTTAAATGCGATTGTCGGAGAAGAAATCAACTGCTTCGAGCCGATAGACTTTGTTTCTTTGGACTCCAAAAATACATTTAGCGAATTTTCCTGCGAGCGGAGCTATACCTTTACCGCTCCCTCCGAAAATCCTATATATCTGATGATATCGTCCGATGAATATACTTACACGGAGATCTATGCAAATGACAGTTTTGTCGGAAATTACTTTTCTTCTGAAACCACATGCTGCCTGTATCTAGGCTCTTTTGCGCCTGATGAGCCTGTTACGGTAAGCGTCCGCATGTCTGCGGATATCAATGCTTCCGAGCCTGCAATCTATACTCTGAATATGAAAAAAATGAATTTTGCATTAAGCAATCTGCTGAAAAACGCTATTCAAATTACCTCACACCATAACGGCAGTCTATATGGCACCCTTACGATTCCCAAAGGACAATCTATCGTAACCTCCATTCCCTATGACAGTGGGTGGACAGTCAAAATCGACAATCAAAAAGTACCCGTGACTGTTTTTGCGGATACTTTTCTCATAATTCCATCCGATGCACTGAAGGATATTGCGCCCGGAGAGCACTCCATCTCCTTTACTTATCTCTCGCCTGGCGTTATACCGGGACTGCTGATATTTTTACTGTCCCTGTGCCTGATTCTTGTGCACAGCCGGAGGCGCCACTGACCGCTTTCTGTACATATATTTTAAATACGTAGCACTCATCATTGCCAGCCTTCCAAAAAATCCAACGCCTCCTTCATGCTGTCCTCCCTCGCCTTATTGCAGGCATCCTGATCGACATACTCAGCCTGCAGGATCTTTCTCATTGATTTCAGATACTCCGGCGTCGCCATCAAATCGCCGCAGAGCAGATGGCTTCCCTTTTCATATACTGTCGCCTGCACTCTGTATGGATAGCCGTTGTCTTCAAGTATCTTCTTCATCCTCGGAACGGCTTCATCCGACGGCCAGCAGTCATCATACCCCGGACATTGCATCAGAATATCTGCGTGCATATTCTCTACTTTAATCCTTGCTTTTTCGGTCTGCACATTTTCGTCATAACAGCCCCGCAGCATACGTCTCATACCGTATTTTTTGGAAAATGCTGTTCTAAACAGCACGCTCACAATATTTCTGTGAAGCGTTACCGTGGCATCATAGGGGAGCGGCTCTCCTCTCCATGAGAATGTGGATTTATTAAGAGCCTTGGTTCCCTTAAATGCCTCTGTTGTGTAGTCAAAAGGGGAACCTGCTATTACCAGACTCACATCCGGTATGAGAGAAGCCGCCGTGATGGCGAACTTCGCCCCTGCCGAAATTCCGTACATAGCAGCTTTATCATACCCTGCATTTTTTAATACTTTTACCGCACGCTCCGCATATTCCACGGGAGAAAGCACCGGATCCTCCGGCAGTCCGTCCCATCCTGCAAAGCCCACAAGCAGACAGCTCCATCCTGCCCTTCTCAAAAATTCTGAGCCCTTTCTTGTCAGCTCATAATCCGCACCGGAGCCGGGGAATACAATAATTGCCCTTCCTTTATGACCGTCCGCCGGATGCCAATACCCTGCAAATCCATCCTCCGATAATGTATATTTTTCCTTCATAATTTGGACTCCTCCTGTGCTTCATTCAAATATATGATTGTACCTTTTTATAGTTAGTCGCAACTAACTACATATATTATCACTCGTTGGCACAGTTGTCCATATCTGTATACAAAAAATAGCCATATACATTTTCAATCGAATTATATTACCTGAACCATTACCATATATGCAGCCGTCCCTATCACAACACTGAATATTGTATTCTTCTTAAGCAGGTACGATATAACCACTATAGCAAGGGCAATGATTTCGGGTAGACCGTGTGAATTTCCCGCAACATTCACATCCTTCAGACAATATATAATCAGAAGCCCCATAGCGGTATACGGAACAACCTTGCCGAGATACATAATATAATCCGGCACCTTTTTATTGCCTCTTCCAAATATGAATACAGGAATCAGTCTTGTTGCCAATGTAACTAGTCCCATCACAAGTATTATAATGATTGCGTGCAGCTGTTCAAACATTATCCCCGCCCTCCTGTTTTTCTATTTTTCCACGCATAATAGTAAGGGCAGCAATAATTATAATCATCGCTGGTATAAGAAAGAATTCCTTTCCGAAAACAAGGCGGCAGATAAGAGTAACTACTAACCCCAAAATGGCAGGAATATGGCTTTTCGCATCTATCCACTGTTGCACGAAAACACATGTGAATAACGCTGTCATAGCAAAATCTATTCCCTCTGAATCAAATGGAAGAAATCTGCCTGCTAGTCCGCCAAGCAAGGAGCCCAGAATCCACGATGTCTGATTGAATGCCGTTACCCAAAAACGATATGCGCTTTTGTTCGCCCAAGCAGGCTCGCTATCGGAGGATAAAAGAGCATATGTCTCATCACAGAGAGCATAGAAAAGATACCATTTTTTCTTTCCTTCTTCCCTGTACCTTCCAATCATAGATATACTGAAAAAAATATGTCTTGCTGCCACCATAAGTGCCGTGACGGCAGCCATAAAAAAAGATCCTCCTGACAGCATTGACACACTTACAAACTGTACTGTTCCGCTGAATATAATTATCCCTGAAGCGACAGACCATAATGCACCATATCCGTGCTCATTCATCAATATCCCATATCCCATTCCCAACACAATAAAAGTTACCATGATGGGAAGTGATGCCTTGAATGCGGCTTTTATCTCTCCCTTAATCAACAAACTCTTCTCCGTTTATATAAAGGCTCATATCCTCTGACGGCTCATTGATATCCCTTACCGAAGCCTCCTCAACGCTTACATTTAACTCATCACTTACCGAAATCTTATAGCATCTGTCAAGATTGTCAGCTATCGGCGACCTCTCCTCAATAAGTACACTTGTTTCTCCCGGCTTTACACCGGTAAACACTATCACGACGGTCTTGCCGGCGCCTGTCATCTCAGCATGTCCTGAATCCTTATACCGGATATCCTGCCTGTATGTCACGATATCTTCATCATCGACAATTACATTAAACTCCGGACCTCCACCGTCAAAGGAATCAAATGTCAATATAGCCTCACCCGCCTGCACGCTGTCCGATTTACTTAAAACGTCATTCTTCGCTTCGGAAGATGCATTATTTTCCTCAAAATCCTTCTTTTCCATTTCTATGGTATCCTCTCCGGTGCCGCAGGCTGTGAGCATCATTCCAAGAAAGAATGCTGTCACAGCTGTGAGACATCTTCTCATATTAAAATAGTGTCCTGCATTCATTTCCCACCTCATATCACAGTAAGACTATCGCTTCTTCCGCCCCCAATGAATTTATTCTTTGGTTAGCAGCTTTACCATCGCCTGCTTCTGGAAGAACGATATGCCATAACATAATATCTGCTCATAGCCATAAAGCCCTTCATCATATTTTTCATCTATAATCTGCTTTATCGCCTTATCACAATCTTTATCAAGATCTTCTTTCTTTTTTGACTTCTTTGATTCGATTATGATAGCTCGGCGGTTTCTCCTGTCCTTAAGCAGAATATCCGGTCTGCCCAGTCCGCTTTCCTTGTTGGATTCCACTTCATATCCTCTTCCAACAAATACGCCTGC
>JAFUVF010000095.1 GCA_017483735.1 Lachnospiraceae bacterium
GTATTCTTGCATTCGGTCTTAATTCGGCGGCATATGTTGCAGGAATTGTCCGGAGCGGTATCAATGCAGTCGACCGGGGCCAAATGGAGGCAGGTCGCAGCCTCGGCATGTCGAAGCTTCAGGCAATGCGCAAGGTGATTATGCCGCAGGCTATCCGGAATATTCTGCCGGCAATCGGCAATGAAATGATTGCGCTGGTCAAGGAAACTTCTGTTGCCGGATATGTAGGCGTTATGGACCTTACCAAGATGGGAGAACGGGCAAAATCCATCACCTTTGACGCAGTCAATCCGCTGCTTGTGGTTGCGGTTACATACCTGATCATTGTGCTGGGGCTGACACGCCTCCTGGGAACTGTTGAAAGGAGACTGAACCGTGATAAACGTTAAGCAGCTGACAAAGCGCTTTGGAGATCTGGTGGTCCTTGACCGGATTGATGTTGAAATTGACAAGGGTGATGTGATCTGTGTCATTGGACCCAGCGGTGCGGGAAAGTCCACTTTTCTGCGCTGTCTGAATATGCTTGAGACGCCTTCCTCCGGTCAAATCATATTTGAGGGAAATGACCTGACAGATCCAAAGGTGAATCTGAACCTGCATCGCCAGCGGATGGGAATGGTGTTCCAGCAGTTCAATCTGTTTCCACACATGACGGTTATGGACAATCTGACATGCGCGCCGATCATGCTCAAGAAGGAGCCGAAGGAGAAGGCGGAAGCAAGGGCACGCGAACTGCTGCGCCGCGTTGGACTGGAAGACAGGGCAGATGCGTGGCCGTCACAGTTGTCCGGCGGACAGAAACAGCGCGTGGCAATTGTGCGTGCGCTGTGTATGGAACCGGATGTCATGCTGTTTGATGAACCGACTTCCGCGCTGGATCCTGAGATGGTCGGAGAAGTTCTTGAGGTTATGAAGAATCTGGCAAAGGCCGGCATGACCATGGTTGTGGTAACACATGAGATGGGATTTGCCCGTGAGGTTGCAAACCGCATCCTGTTCCTGGCGGACGGTGCCATTATGGAGGAAGGAACGCCTCAGGCAATCTTCCAGAATCCGCAGTGTGACCGGCTTAAGGGATTTCTTGCCAAGGTTCTGTGATTCCGATAAAATATGATCAGATGCAAGCGTGCATGAATCATTTGTCAATAAAAAAAGAATCTGGAAAGGACGACCGAATATGAAAAAAATAGGATTTATCGGGCTTGGCCGAATGGGCTTTCCCATGGCAGAGAATCTGCTCAAAATGGCTGGAAATCTGACCGTATGCCGCCGTCCGGCAGCCAAAAGCGCTGCTCTTGAGGAAAAAGGCGCTGTCATAGCATGTTCCAATCGTGAACTGGCAGAAAAATGTGAGATTATCGGGCTGTCGCTGCCGGGACCGGCAGAGGTGGGCAGTGTTGTGCCGGAGCTCATAGAGTCTGCAGCAGAAGGGACCGTTTTGCTGGATTTCAGCACGGTTTCACCGAAACTCAGCCGGGAAATGGCAGATCAGGCGGCAGCCAAGGGTGTTGTGTATATTGATATTCCTGTATCAGGCGGACCTGCGGGTGCTGCAGGCGGCAAGCTGTCCCTTATGATCGGTGCATCAGAGGCGGAGTTTACGAATCTTGGCCTGAAACCGTACACGGATACCATAGGTGACAAGTACTTTTTTATGGACGGCCGCGGGAATGGCAGCGCAATTAAGATCATAAACAACTATATGGCATTTGCAGCGCAGGCGATCAATGGTGAAGCCCTGGCCATGGCTGATGCGCTAGGCATTTCAACGGAAGCCTTTTATGAGGTAACAACCAAGTCCTCTGGAAACAATATGATTCTGAACGCCAAGATGGCCAAGATCAAAACGGGAAATTATGAGCCCGGTTTTGCTCTGGATCTGGTCGTCAAAGATCTGGAACTTGGACGCCAGCTTTGTCAGGATGAGCAGATTCCGAACTTTACGCTGAATACGGCACTTCAGCTGTATCGTGTGGCACAGAGTCAGGGATGTGGAAAAGAAGACTCATCTGCGGTGATCCGGGTGATCCGTGAGATGGAAAAAGGAAACAGAGCATAAACAAACAGGAGAAAAGATATATGGCAGCATCACTGAAAGGAAGAAGTTTCCTTACATTATTTGAATATACACCGGCTGAAATCGAACACCTTCTCGATCTTGCAGCAAAGCTGAAAGCGATGAAAAAGGCCGGAGAGAAGCATCATTACTGCAAGGACAAGAATATTGCTCTGATCTTTGAAAAGACCAGTACCAGAACGCGCTGCGCATTTGAGGTGGCTGCGGCAGATCTTGGCATGCACAGTACTTATCTTGATCCGAAGGCCTCCCAGATCGGGAAAAAGGAATCCATACGGGATACTGCCAGAGTTCTTGGCAGCATGTATGATGGCATTGAGTATCGCGGCTTTGAGCAGGAAATTGTGGAGGAACTGGCTGCATATGCCGGTGTTCCTGTCTGGAACGGGCTTACCAACGAGTTCCATCCGACGCAGGTGCTGGCGGATCTGCTGACGATTCGTGAACACTTTGGTTCACTTAAGGACCGGCATCTGGTATTTCTCGGTGATGCCCGGTACAACATGGCGAATTCCCTGATGGTCGGATGTGCCAAGATGGGCATGCATTTTACCGCATGTGCGCCCGAGGCATATTTTCCGAACGAAGAGCTTGTTGAGCGTTGTCAGAATATCGCGAAACGGACCGGAGCAATTCTGGAATTTAAGACGAATCCTATGGAAGCCGTCAAGAATGCGGACGTGCTGTATACGGATGTGTGGGTATCCATGGGTGAACCGGATGAGGTCTGGGAGGAGCGGATAAGAGAGCTTTCACCTTACCGTGTAACGATGGATGTGATGAGAGGTGCCGCAGACAATGCGATATTCCTGCACTGTCTTCCGGCTTTTCACAATCTGGATACAGGCATCGGAAAAGAAATATATAAAAAATTCGGCATCAAGGAGATGGAGGTTACGGACGAGGTATTTAAGAAGTACGAGGCATCGATATTTGATGAAGCCGAAAACAGGATGCATACCATAAAAGCGGTAATGGCAGCGACATTAAAGGATGACTGGGGTATATGATCACAATGAAGCATGAGCTGATCGATCTTCTAAAAGACAATGAATTTGTATCGGGACAGCAGATCGCCAATACTCTCGGAGTGTCGAGAAATGCAGTATGGAAGGCGATCGAAAAGATCAGAAGAGAGGGCTATGAGATTGAAGCGGTGACAGGTAAAGGTTATCACTTAAAGAGCGGAGAGGATGCATTCGGTGAAAATTCCCTAAGAAGTGCTCTTAAAACGAAATGGCTCGGAAAAGATCTTTTATTCTTTGATGAAATAGATTCCACAAATGATGAGATAAAAAGACGCTCGGATAAGGGGGCTAAGGAAGGCCTCCTTGCCGTTGCGGATATACAGAACAAGGGTAAGGGAAGAAGAGGAAGAAGCTGGGAAACGCCGAAGGGTGTGAATATAGCGATGAGCTTTTTGCTTAAACCTGATTTTTCGCCGGATACAGCGCCTATGCTGACTCTTATAATGGCACTTGCGGCAGCGGAGGGGATCAGAAAACTGACAGGTCTGCAGGCTCTTATCAAATGGCCCAATGATATAGTGATAAACGGTAAAAAATGTGTAGGGATACTCACGGAAATGACGGCAGAGCCCGATTATATCCATGAGGTGATAATCGGAACAGGGATCAATGTAAATAATACGGAATTTCCCGAAGAGATAAAGGATACGGCAACATCACTGTATCTGGAAAGCGGGAATAAATGGTCAAGATCCGAAACTGCTGCCGGGATGATAAATGCCTTTGAAGGTTTTTATGAGATATTTAAGAAAAGCGGTACATTAAAGGAATTAAAAGATAAATACAATTCCATTTGTGTAAATGCCGGAAAAAGGGTGTGTGTGATAGATCCGAAGGGTTCATATGAGGCAGACGCAAAGGGGATAAATGACCGGGGTGAGCTCTTAGTCGTAACGGATGACGGAAAGGAAGCGGCGGTTTATGCCGGTGAGGTTTCCGTAAGAGGAATATATGGATACGTTTAATTATATTGACAGGGTGGTACTCTGCGGAGCAAATTCCTACGATAAAAAATACTATTTCAATCCGGAGTTTTCTTCTCTTCCGGAAAGTGTACAGGACGATATACATGTGATCTGTGTGCTTTTTACAGAGGAGGTTGGCGGCATTTTTAGGATGGAATTCAATGAAGAAGGTGATCTGGAGCTTGTGACGGAGGCTGCGGAGGAAGATATTCTTTATGATGAGATCGGAGCTGGGCTGTTAGTCAAGGAAGTGCAGAAGAGCCGCAGAGAGCTTTTTGAACAGCTGACACTCTTTTACAGGGTTATATATATGGGTGAGGAGATATGAGAGTGTACACGGAAATTTTAGGTTTACATAAATCGATCTAATGGTTGACATAATATGGGAATAAAGATCGGAAATGTAGAATTAAAGAATAAATATGTTCTTGCGCCGATGGCAGGGGTGACCGACCTGCCATTTCGTTTGCTCTGTGCCGAACAGGGGGCGGGAATGGTCTGCATGGAGATGGTAAGTGCAAAGGCCATACACTATGATAATAAAAAGACATTAAAGCTGCTCGAAATATCTGAAAATGAGCATCCCGTGTCACTCCAGCTTTTTGGCTCCGAACCCGGGATAATGGCTGAGAGTGCAAAACGGATTGAGGAAGAGCCGTTTGATGTACTCGATATAAATATGGGATGTCCGATGCCAAAGATAGTAAATAACGGTGAAGGATCGGCACTTATGAAGGATCCGCAGCTTGTCGCTAAGATAGTATCCGCAGTTGCGGGCGCGATCAAGAAACCTGTGACGGTTAAGATAAGATCGGGATTTGACAGGGAACATATAAATGCGGTTGAGATAGCGCACATAGCGCAGGAATCAGGTGCTGCGGCCGTGACCGTTCACGGAAGGACAAGGGATCAGTATTACGAAGGAAAGGCTGATTGGGAGATAATACGGAAAGTCAAGGAAGCTCTGAGTATACCTGTGATAGCAAACGGAGATGTGACCGGGCTTGAGAGTGCGGAAAGCATACTAAAAGTCACAGGATGTGACGGGGCAGCAATAGCAAGAGCTGCAAAAGGAAATCCGTGGATATTTAAGGGGCTTTCAACCGGGCAGGAGTATAAGCCCGGGGCGGATGAAATAAAGACTGTCATGAAAAGGCATTGCCGTATGCAGGAGGAAATAAAGGGAGAATACATTGCGGTGAGGGAGATGAGAAAGCACATAGGATGGTATACGACCGGAATGCCTCATTCTGCAAGACTTCGGATGCAGATAAATAATGTAACCACGATGTCTGCGCTGCTTACGCTGATAGATGAGATGTGACGGAATGTGTCTCAAAGAAGCGTAATTCTTGACACATACGGTATTTTGACCTATAATTGCTTAGTTTTATGAAAAGCGGTGCAGGATCGCTAAGGACCTGTTCGTAAATCACGATAAAATTTGCCCGCATTTGCATAATACTGAAAGTTATTTAAGAACAGCGTCTAATTATTAGTAGATTGGAGAAATGAAAAATGGCTGGTGAAGCAGAAACGAAAAAAAACGTGCTGACTTACGAGGGGTTAAAAAAACTTGAGGATGAGCTTGAAGAGCTGAAGACCGTAAAACGAAAGGAAGTCGCTAAAAAAATAGCGGAAGCCCGTGAACAGGGTGATCTTTCCGAAAATGCCGAATATGATGCGGCAAAGGCTGAGCAGCTTGAATATGAAAACAGGATAGATGAGATCGAGCAGATCTTAAAATATGCCGAGGTTGTAGTGGAAGATGATGTTGACCTTGGCAAAGTAAGCATAGGCTGCAAGGTTAAGATCATGGATCTTGAATATAATGACGAGATGGATTTCAAGATCGTAGGAAGCACAGAGGCAAACAGCCTTAAGGGAAAGATCTCAAACGAGTCTCCTGTCGGCAGGGCACTTATGGGTCATAAGATCGGAGATACGGTAAAGGCACAGACTCAGTCGGGTGTGATAAAGTACAAGATTCTTAACATAGAGAGGTCAAAATAATGCCTGAACAGGATATACTGGCAATAAAAAGAGAAAAATTAAAGACTCTGCAGGATGAGGGAAGAGATCCTTTTAAGATCACGAAGTATGATGTAACTCATCATACACAGGAGATAAAGGACAGATTTGAAGAGCTTGAAGGGCAGAATGTGCGTCTTGCCGGAAGGATGATGTTTAAGCGCAAGATGGGAAAGGCTTCATTCTGCAACATCCTTGACAGAGAGGGAAAGATCCAGATATATGTCGCAAGGGACAGTGTCGGCGAGGAAGCCTATGAGGATTTTAAGAAGTACTATGATGTCGGTGATATCTATGGCGCTGAGGGAAAGGTATTTAAGACTCAGACAGGTGAAATTTCCATTCATGCCGAAAAGCTGACATTGCTTTCAAAGAGTCTCCAGCCCTTACCGGAGAAGTTTCACGGGCTGACGGATACCGACCTGAGATACCGGCAAAGATATGTGGATCTTATTATGAATGATGAGGTTAAGGAGACATTCATAAAGCGTTCGAGGGTCATACAGGAGATCCGTACATTTCTTGGCGGACGGGGTTTTATGGAGGTTGAAACACCCATACTCGTGTCAAATGCCGGCGGTGCCGCGGCACGTCCGTTTGAGACTCACTTTAACGCACTTGATGAGGATCTTAAGCTTAGGATATCTCTGGAACTTTATCTGAAGCGCTTGATAGTAGGAGGACTGGAGAGAGTTTACGAGATAGGCCGTGTATTCAGAAATGAGGGTGTGGATACCAGACATAATCCCGAGTTTACACTTATGGAGCTTTACCAGGCATATACCGATTATCACGGTATGATGGAGCTTACCGAGAGTATGTACCGCTATGTTGCTGAGAAGGTATGCGGTTCTTCAAAGGTTACCTATAACGGTATTGAGATAGATTTCGGAAAGCCTTTTGAGCGTATAACGATGACCGAGTGTGTGAAGAAATATGCCGGTATTGATTTTGATCAGGTCGCAGATGACGAGGCGGCAAAGAAGCTGGCGGATGAACATCATATAGAATATGAATCTCATCATAAGAAGGGCAATATCCTGAACCTTTTCTTTGAGGAGTATTGTGAGAAGGAGCTGGTTCAGCCCACATTCGTCATGGATCATCCCATAGAGATTTCACCGCTTACCAAGAAGAAGCCGGATGATCCTTCAAAGGTGGAAAGATTTGAGTTATTTGTTAACGGATGGGAAATGTGCAATGCATATTCCGAGTTGAACGATCCGATCGATCAGCGCGAGCGGTTTGCCGCCCAGGATGCCAATGCTGCGGCAGGTGATGAGGAAGCAGAGCACACTGATGAGGATTTCCTCAACGCCCTTTCGATAGTCATGCCCCCCACAGGAGGCATAGGATACGGAATAGACCGTTTAGTGATGATCCTGACGGACTGCGCGGCTATACGGGATGTGTTGTTGTTCCCGACTCTCAAGAGCGTGAACTGAAAAAACTCAGTAAAATCAATGGTTTGCGGCACTTCGGTGGCTTGGAAGTAACACAGAAGTCACACAAATATCAAACCTTGTGAATACGGATATGGACGAATTTACAGGGCGTACCGGATAATCAATCTAATATTTTGCAAAATCAAGGACACTTTCTAAAAGAGAAATCTTTTGAGAGTGTCCTTTTTGTTATGGTCAGATTTGGTTAGAAATGGCAGCCGGTTCAGGCAGAAAAACGGTAAATACGGGAAATAAAACAAGCATGTGCTGTTGTGTCCCGCAAATATATACAAGGAGGAGATGCCATGAAAACAAGTACAGCGATAGGTGCAGGCAGAGCGATTATGAGAATAACCGTTCCCGAAATGAGACAGAGATTATACCCAATCAGAGGAGGAATGAACGAGTATGTTAAAAGTAAGAGTTTCGGGACCAACCTACGAGCTGAAAGATTATCTGGAACACATGGAAAAAGACAAGGTGTACCAGATCACAAGCCAATCAAAGCCCTTAAAGAATAAGGGAACCAACAAGATCTTCCGAGTATTCTCGGATGTTGACAAGAGGACAAAA
>JAFUVF010000096.1 GCA_017483735.1 Lachnospiraceae bacterium
AAGCGCCGCCTCGTCGATATCCTCACAGCTTCTGACCGGAGATTTGCTTGTCATGATCTGCCCGATGAACTTCTGCTTATTCTCGATAAGCTGCCACGAGTACGCATCAAACGTACCCTCGGTAACGTAACGGAAGATCTTTACCTTCGGATTGGTATTGCCCTGTAGTAAGATACGACCTTCCTGCTGTTCAATGTCGGAGGGACGTACTCTGCGATACATTTGCTTCGTATCACAGAGACGTCCCTCCACTTATGATATATGCCCTATGAATTTGTAATAAATCCTGACTTCCTGAGTGATGCCGTCCTCGGTCTTTCTGCGTTCCCCAATAGTGATCTTCTCAATCAGCGTATTGAGGAGTGCTGCGTCCAGTTCTTTGATTCCTGCGTATTCCTTTATCAGCTTAGTGAACTGCTCCGCATTGTCGGCTTTGCTGTCCTCCTCGGACACTTCTGCACCGATCTCATCTATCCGCTTCTGAAGCTCGGTCTGCTCCTCCTCATACTTCCGGCTCATCATCTGGAAGTTGCGTTCGGAGATGTTTCCCTTGACCTTATCCTCATAAAGCTTTTGAAACAGGCGGTCAACCTCGGATAGTCTTGACTTCTTTTCTTTTAATTCCTTTGTAATGATCTTGGACTGCTTCTTTTTGTCGGCTCCGAGTTGCTTTAAGAGGTTCTCGGTCATTCTTGCATCATCTTTTAACGCCGCCTTTGCGTGTCTTCGGATGTCTGCAAGCACTCCCTCATACAAGTCTCTTGCCTCGATCCAGTGCAGGGAGCAGAAGCTTTTGCCCTGTGCCTTGTATCCGTTGCAGCAGAAACCGTATTCATCTATCGGCTCCTCCCTCTCCGTGCGGTGTGCCTTCATCAGCGTCATAGCCATGCCGCAATCCTCGCACTTTACAAGTCCTGCAAAGATGTTCTCCCAGCTCTTTGGCTGTGCCGGGGATGGTCTGCGGCTTGTGATAAGCCTCTGTACGAGGTCGAATTGCTCCGGTGACACGATAGGCTCATGGATGTTCTCGACAATGATGTAATCCTCCGGCAGTACCGAAAACACCTTCTTGCTCTTAAACGACGGCTTGATGCGCTTGTTTGTCACAAGATGCCCGGCATATACGGGATTTCGGAGGATGCTCCTTATGCTGTTGTTGCTCCATTCATACCGCTTCGGATCATCATCCCCGTCATACCATCTGTCATATCCGCCCTTGTCATTCACCGCACCGGGTCTTAAGATATGCTGGCTGTTCATGTACTGCCTTATCTTGCTGATGCCCTTGCCGTCTAATGCCAGTTCAAAGATCTTCCGCACATTCGGCGCATACCGCTCGTCGATCAGGAGCTTGTGGTGATCATCAGGGTCTTTCATATACCCGTATGGTGCCCATCCTCCCATATACATCCCGGCAAGCACCCTTGCCCGCTTTGCGCTCCGCACCTTCTTGGATGTATCCTTCGCATAAAACTCATTTGCGATATTGCGGAACGGGGTATAGTCAATGCTTTCGGTATGGATGGTATCCACGGAATCATTGATGGCGATATACCGCACATTATGTTCCGGGAAGTACATCTCCAGATATACGCCTGTTTCAAGGTAGTTCCTGCCCAGCCTGCTAAGATCTTTTGTTATGAGGACGGCAATCTCGCCGTTCTCGATGTCCGCAAGCAGCCTCTGGAAGTCCGGTCTGTTGAAGTTCGTGCCGGAGTAGCCGTCGTCCACATAGTAAGAAGTGTTCTGAAAGCCGTTATCCTTGGCGTATCTTGCGAGTATCTCTTTCTGTGACTGGATACTGGAGCTTTCCCCGAAGTTCCCATCGTCCTTTGAGAGCCTGCAATATAAAGCTGTCCTTTTTTCTTTTGCTGTCTGCCTTGCCATTTTTTACCTCCTTGTTCACAAGGCATCACAGCTATTCACCTGAGAAGAGTATAGCGTGATGCCCTGTAAGATTCAAGCACTTTAGCGAATTAACGCAGTGATTTTTCGTGTACTTTTTATGCCATTTCATGATGCCTCGTTTTCCGCTTCCGTACTGCGTTTGTAGCTGTCGATCACTGCGTTGCCGATAGCCTCCGCCATCGGCTTATCGCCCACATACAAGGAAGTGACAATGAGCTTTACAGCATCATTCTTCCGATTTCTTTTTCCTCCCTGGCGGGAGGTGCTGTTATCGCTATTGATAATCTTTGTATCCACATAAATCCTCTCCTTCCCGCACTTTCGCTGTTATATTTCGGTGTAACCTATGCCACCGATGAGCATACAGTCCATGCCGCCTATGACCGTAAATGTAAGCCATATATGAGCATGGACAGATAAGCCGCCTATGAATTAAAATCGTAAGCCGCTTATGGATATGATGAATGTGCCATCATTACAGGCTTTGGTCATTACGCTTCTTTTGTGAATGATTCGCCTGCTCGTTTGTTGACCTGCTATTTGAAGTCCTCTCCGTGTTGCTCCTTTGCTGTTCCTTACGCTTTGCCACCTGTCTTGCCGTATCCACCGCCGAAACCATATCAAGAATGTCAGAAAGCATTTCAATATTGGAATCCGCATCCTGCAAGGCTTTCTTTGCATCTGCCATATCTGATTTAAGCTTCTTTGCGTCCTCATTCCATTTGGACGGCTGGAATAAGGTCTTTCCGGTGTAATGCTTAATGGCTGCCCGCCATGAATCCGCCAGTTGGAGCTGGTCATAGTATTTATCCATAAACTCCTGCCTCTTGGCTCCTTGGAGCGTTTCCAGTGTCTTATGGTACTTTTTAAGGGGCTTGTAATTCTCTCCTGCGGTGATAAGGCTTTCCATATCCTTCTGCCTTTTGCTGATCGCATTCTGACTATGGATCGCATCCCTTCGGCGGTCTTTTTCTGCCTCCACAGCCTTTTGCAGATCATCAAGTGTCTCGATATGATTTGCCTGCAGGTAGGCATACATGGTGGCAAAGTCCTGAAGGTTCTCTGTCTTGGTTGAACGCTTTTCATGGATACCGGCATCCTGTATAAATTTTGACCTGTTGCGCTGATATTCCAGAAGCATTCCCTCTATCGTATTTGCCTTCTTGGCTTCCTCGGCTTCAGCAGCCTTCTGACGCTCAAGCAGCATATCCAGTTTTCTGATTTTTTCATCCAGTTCACGCTCTACCTTATCGCCACGCTCCAGTATCTCATTGATGAGCTTTATCTCACGGTTCATATCACCGACACGGGTACGGATGCCTTTCTTCTCCATAGCGGCTACTGCCGGTCCCATGTGAATGGTCGGGATACGATGGATGCCCTGTTTTTCAAAAGAGCGGTGTTCCACCTTTACATCAAGCCCGTGGTTTTTAAGATACCGCTCCATGAGCTGTGCGTAATTTGCCCGCCATTTTTCCATGTTGCCTTTATCGTCCCAATCCACGATATTGACCTTCCTTGTTCGGTAATCCTTTCCGCTTTTATTCGGGATTTTCTGACCGTTTTCATCAAGGATATATTCCCGATGGCTCTTATGAAGTACAAACTCACCTTCAAGGGTAAGCGGTCTTAAAGTCAGCATCATGTGACAGTGGATATTTTTGTTACCCTTGTCCGGCGCATGGATACAGAAATCGACACACATTCCCTGTTTTCGATAGTATTCTGCGACTTCTTTACACAGGGCAATGTTCTCTTCAAGGGACAGTTCAAAAGGTAAAGAAAACTCCAGACTCCGGGCAAGCTGCGCATCACATTTTTTCTCAAAATCCTCGACTGCGTTCCATAGTGCCTGACGGTCTTTCCACGCAGATGGGGCATGATCCGCAAGCATGATCTCTGAATATAAAACGCCCCGTTTTCGTGTGTAATCAAAAGTCTCGCCTTCACGGTCAAGGTATAGTTTTTCACCGCTTCGGTATGCGGCGTGTTCTACCGCTGACTGACCTTTGTTTCTGCTGACGATATCGCCTGTAAAATGTATCTGTCTTGCTTCCGCCATAATGACCTCCGTTCTTAAAAATGATGGATGGATTGATGATAAAAAATGACCGCTGGCGATAGATTTTGAAACGGAAATACTTTCAAAAAATAATCGCTATGCGGTCATTTATCGTATCCGCAAGCCAGTTCGCTCGGCTCGGATACGGCATATTTTGATAAATTGGATACGGAGCATTTCCCGTATGGATTTATCAAAATATGAGATAGGGGTAGGTGCGTATTTTGCACCGTATGGGGAAAGTGAAACTTGCCCCATTTGTCTGCGTTTTCGCAGACAACAAAGCCTGCGCAGCAGCCCCCGAAGGGCGCACGACACGCTTTAGCGTGTATAAGTGCGCCCTTACGGGAATGGCTACTCGGCATATGGCTTCAGATCATCAGGCAAAACATCCTTTATGTCCTTTGTGTAGTCCTTAAGGATGCTGATGATCAGAGGCCCTGTTCTTATCTCGGCGAAGATATGCCAAATGATCTTTTTCTGCACATCTCTGTCGAGATAGGGGAGCAGCTTTTTAAGATTCGGACTTCTCTTGCCAATCTGATATTCAAACTCTGCTCCCCACATGACGAGTCTGGCATTTCTGTCCTTGCGAAGCTCGCCCTTCATTTTGTTTCTCATTCTTGCGTAATGATTCTCATGCTGTTCCCGTTTCTTTTTAAGTTTCTTTATTTCACGGTCATAGTATGCAGAGTCCTTGACAACACGCCCATCATTTTCTGATGAATCATCAGCGGTATCCGGTATGTCAAATTCCGTCCAGTCCGTTTCATAATCGATGTGGTCTGTCATAAGCGCTTTTTCGGTGAATTCCTTATCTCCACCAGACAAAGTATCTGTCAAGGCTGCTCCTGTTTTCTCCGTCCCGGCTTTTGCCGTTTCCGGCATCGTATGGGTTTTATTTTCTTCCTGCATTTTCAGCACCTCCCGCCATCCAGTCAAACAGCGCCTGCTTGCTGATCTTGATCCGGTTCCCGCTTCTGAAAGTCGGAAAGTCCGGCTGCTTAACCAGCGCATAGGCGGTAGTCCTGCTGATGCCTAAAATGTTCTGAATATCCTTCACTTCCAGCACGAGCGGAAGTGCATCATAGTCCGTATATTTATCTCGACTGTTCATGTAAAAATCCTCTCTTTCTCTCACAACAATGGTCGCTCCTGCCTGTATGAAAACGCTCTGTTTTCATCTGACAATTAACGACGGTTTTCAGTAAAAATACCATGTATCCCATAACCCTGACAGCCCGCCTTTTTTTACATTTCCTTATCGTCGGTAAAATTACTCGGTTGGTAGTGATCTTATCTATCTCCGATAGTGATTCTTCAGTGCTGTTCTGAACAGTTTTGATCCGCTGTGTCATAAGGACTCCACCCGCTTGCAGCGGGTCCCTCCTCATGACGAATCCTCACATTCCCCCCGATATGTTCACATATCTCCCCGGCAGGAAACGACCGTTTTATGTATCCGCTCCCCTTGGGTAAAGACGAGCGGTTTGCTGCGTATCTATATCCGTTCCTGACAAAAGATTTCGCCTATCTTCGTCGTATTCTCCGATCCTTGGTACGCTCGTTCGTTTGTGCCCCGGTAACCTCCCTGTCACCCCGCCTTTCTCATCGTCAACGGATTTGATAGCCCATACACTTTTTAAGTGCGGCATGTCACACTCTTCACGCGATGTTTCATCGTGGCATACTTCCCCGGATCTGTATCGTTTCCTACAGCCTATTCAGTTTTCCTTGCGCTTTCCGTACCAAATGGCACAATTTACCACTCGCAATGAATATATCGTGATTTCACTTGATA
>JAFUVF010000014.1 GCA_017483735.1 Lachnospiraceae bacterium
AAAGATTCCTGACGGCAGGCGTGGTGCCTGGATAAAATATACCACCAACTTCTCCGACGGAACCACCGGAAGCCTTCTTGACATCCTTCCCTTTAAGACCAAGAAACGGCTTGTTAATTACTTTACCAAAAACTTCTCATATAATGAGAGACGCAGGGTAAAGTTTTTATGCTGCGACATGGGTAATCAGTATCTTTATCTTGCCAATGAGTGCTTCCCTAATGCCACCGTGTGCCTTGACAACTATCATGTCACAAACCGCCTTAACGAGGCCGTACACGCCGTCAGGATCAAAGAGCAGGACTATCTGCTCTCAATGGGAGATGATGCCGCCTATGCGGATCTGAAGCACTTCAAGCGCCACGATGAATGTCATTTCACGCAAATTTTAGCACTAAAATAAGACCCCTAAGGTCTTATACTCCATTTCTCATACATTATTTGTTACCCTCGACTATTCTCTGGAAACTATAGTATCTTTCTTCTTACCCGTCTTCGTGAGCACACCGGTTTTTATCAAGATTTGTCTTGCTTTGCTCTTCGCCTCATCCGGGTTGCTTTTTGCAAATTCTTTAATTCTTTTTATCTCTATACTAGTTGTAGTTGCAGTATTTGTTCTTGCCATAAGAACACCTCCATTATGTGGTTCTTCTCTTTTTGGTTCTTCTCATTCTACGTTCCCGTTCTGTCCTTCCAACATCCCGGGGACGTACTCATTTTGTCCCTCTAATTATCATCTGAACTCACATAGCAAAATGATACAGCCCATGATATAGTTATTCTAGCGTTATGTTATGTTTCTTCAGTCTATTTGCCTGAGATGCTTGCCACTCATCGATTGGATTATATTTGAGTACCTCTTCTTCCGTGAAATACATATCACGGAAACTATCTGATCCATACTTGTTTCGTTTGTCATAATATCCATCAATAGTTCTTCTGAGCTTAGCTTCACTCAGCGAATCATCTGTATCCAAATATGCTGACAATCCATCAAAGTACTCAATCTGTATTTTCCTGTCTGTTTGGAGATAACTAACCTCGTATATCACAGATTCTTTCGGATTAAGATTATCAACCGGAATTTTGCGTCCACGCAATACCTCCCACGGGCGACCATTTTCGCTATCCAACTGTCCAATTTCAAGAATCTTCACACCATGTTGGTTGATGCCGATTATCAGATAGGGATGATATATTTTTGACACCTCATCCAGCTGTCCAAACGGAAGCCTCAACCACAACACCTGTCCTGGTTTCAGCTCTATCATATTATCATCCTGTCTATATAGAAGTTCGCTGCTTCATATCTGTCTCTGTAATCGTCAGCATAGGCCAACGAATTCATAATTTGATCTTTCTTTCTATTATGGAACATATGCTTTTCTTCCCAGGCAGGATCCTCGTGATCAATTTCTATCAATTCCTCTATAGGTGCGTCCTTCAGCATAACAAAAACCTTATGAAAAAAGATTTGATCCGTCTCGTCAACACGAAATTCTGTATTGGCATTTGTGGCTATCAGAAATGCATAGTTCTCCTGTATATCCGGAATAACACCACCATTATCATAGGCATAAAAGTCAGCATTAATGAGTTTTTTTCCTTCACGACCAATATAAATATTTTGAGCCATGTGCAGGATTTTATTTAATCGTGCGTTCCCTTCATAAAACTCTCGTCCGTTCAGTTTGACCAAACGTTTTGTGAAATACTCTTTATTTACATCAAGTGAGATAATATAGCGAGCTGCATCTCTTGCATCAACCATCTCAATTCCTCCATCTCATTGAATTGCTTTCAGTACGAAAGCATACTACCACATCTGCTATTATCTACCAATTGCTAATTTACATTCCCCGTTCCCATTCTGTCCTTCCAACATCCGCTGCTGTGCCAAACCAAACCGTCTACGATACAACCTTCCAACCATCCAAGTTTCTTTCTTTCGAATCGAAATTTGCTCCTATCTTGATGAGTTTTCTCTTGTCCGCTGCATAAGGCTTTACATACCCCATATCATCAATCTGCTTTAACGCCTCATCCGCCGTAGAGTCCCTCTTGAACTCAAATACATATATGTAATCGTCCGTTTCCGCAATACAATCTGCTCTCCCCTTTGCACTGTGAACTTCTGTAAATGTATACTGTCCCAAAAGCATAAAAACGATGTAAACCACATTTTGAAAGTTCTGCTCTACTATCTTTTCATCATTAGGATATGGCAATCTGGCAAAAAGAGCTGTAAATCTGTCTCGCAGGCTGTCGGTCTCGCCTTTTCTTATATCCATTACGAAATTTCTCACATCAAGAGGTTTCGAGTTATTCTCCGCACAGAGATATAACGGTGCCAAACTCTTCAGAAAACCATAGCGCACCTCTTCATTTGGATATCCCAATGCGTAACTTTTAAATTCTGCGTCATATCCCCTGATTGTCAGATATCCCGTCTGATAGAAGAGCGGTACGGGATTCTCATTATCTATACGATAATCCGTCAGAGATGATTCCTCTTCATAATACTCGTCAGTTGTAAACTGTTTTGCATCAAAACCGGACTCCTTTAGCTTATCAATCAGAAATGTCGGCGTCCCTGTGGAAAACCAGTACATACCGAATTCCCTTTTATCAAAAGCACTGAGCAGGCTGAAAGGATTGTATACTCCCGCACTGTTCTGATGAAAATGATAGCCGTCATACATCTGCTTTAGTTCAACCAGACAATCATCTTTTGCTATCTGATTATTTGCGGCCAAAAGTTCAATCTCCGGTTCGAAACATTTCTTAAGCTCAGTCTCCGTAATTCCGCATACTTCGGAATATTTATAATCCAAAGAAATGTCGTTCAACTGATTTAGATCACTGAATATACTCACTTTACTGAATTTTGTTACGCCGGTAATAAAAACAAACTTAAGATACCGGTCATAGCTTTTCAAAGTGCTGAAAAAGCCCTTGAACACAGCCTTATTGTGTTCGACCATTTCAGTATCTGCCCCTTCAAGCAGCGGCTTGTCGTACTCATCTACAAGGACTACTGCGTTATTACCAGTTTTCTCTACAGCTTTTTCAATTACATATCGAAATCTCTCTTCAAGCGATCTGTCAGATTCATCATCTCCGTATACTGCCTCCCATGCCCTGAGATGTTCATCAAGCACTGTTTTCAGTGCGTTATCTTCTCTGAAATTTTTCTTGTTGAAGTCGATATAGAAAACAGGGTATTCCTGCCATGCATCCTTATTATTGCGCTCAAGTTCCTCTATTTTGAGCCCTTCAAACAGTTCCTTCTTTCCCTCAAAATACGCCCTTAGTGTCGACAGGAACAAACTCTTTCCAAACCGTCTTGGGCGACTAAGGAAACACGGCACACCACTATGCGCCAAATTATATATATATTCAGTTTTATCTACATAAAGAAAACCTTCATTCCGTATCTTTTCAAAATCCTGTATGCCTATAGGAAGTTTTCTTATATTATCAATCATTCCTTATGCTCCACATAAGTCTGCCGCAGGCTCCTATATTTTTAATTGTATATTTTTTTGGCCTTCTTGTAAACATAAAAATGCTGTTTGGAAATTCCTTCCAATGTAAAATATGAAATTGTCAATGAGCATAGCTTCGCCATGACGCCCTTTTGGCCGCCAATGGCTGTTCAATCTGTCCGCCGCTTCCCTCCTGCGTTTCAACGTCATCTCGTTCTGCGGTTTCTTTTATTACATCAAGCTGATACTTAAATAACCTTTACCACTCCCAGACCAAGCGTTGTAGTAGTTTCCTTACCGAACATCGTAAGCTTGATCGTCGCTTCCCTGTTATGTCTGTCAAATCTTAGAATCGAACCCTCCAGCCCTTTGAGCGGGCCGTCCTCGATAATTATTTTGTCTCCGACCTTGAAGCCTTCGGAGTATTGCACTATATGCGAGTCTCCGCCGAGCCTTCGAAGGAACAGCTCTTCCTCCGGTCTGATGGGCGTTATAACATCGCCCACTGTCATCAGACGTATGTATCTGTACTTTTCGTAAAGCCTCTTATCGAATTCCTCCGGCTCATCGGTATCGGCGAAGATATATCCGGCAAACAACGGAACCCTGTCAGGCTCCCATTTCCCGTGATGTTTAAACATCTTCTCATTTTCCAGAATAAAGACTTCTTCATCTTCCTCTGCAATGTATTCCTTTATTTCTTCTAATATCTTCCTCTCCCGCCCTTTGAGCGTCTGGATCACATACCACATCTGTCTACCGGTCATCAGGTTATTATTTACTTATTGATATCAGTTTGAATCCGATATCTTTCATCATTATATCGCTTTTGTTCCGTTATTGCAAGCATTATTACGGATTGAATCCGATTATGAGGTTAAAATATGGTCTAGAATGTAATAAATATGATAACAATTTGATACCAAACGGGGGTATAAGAATAATTATGTTATACGATGAAGAATTTCCTTTGAGATTGTCCAAGCTGCGGCTTCAGAAGAATGTCTCCGCCCGTGAGATGAGTCTTGCCATAGGTCAGAATCCGGGATATATCAACAATATCGAATCCGGCAAGGCGCTCCCCTCCATGTCCTGCTTTTTCTTTATCTGCGAGTATCTCGATGTATCTCCCAGGGATTTTTTTGACTTTGAAGATAAATATCCTGAGGAGCTTTTAGATCTTATATTCAATCTGAAAAAATTAAACGGAAACCAGCTCAAATACATATCAATGCTTGTAAGTGATCTGGTCTCCCGATAATTTGCACTATTCTCTAATTTTTAAAGCTGTGTACGGGAGCAGGGATTCTGCCCTCTCTTTTTATGAACTCCTCACAGGAGAATTTATTTACCGGCATTATGGGTGCATATCCCAGTAGTCCGCCGAATTCCACGGTCTCCCCCACACCCTTTCCGATTACCGGAATTATCCTGACGGCGGTGGTCTTTTGATTTATCATTCCAATCGCCATCTCATCAGCTATTATTCCGGATATGGTAGTATCGGGGGTATCTCCGGGAATCGCTATCATATCAAGCCCTACCGAACACACACAGGTCATTGCCTCCAATTTTTCCAAGGACAGTGCTCCGGCATTTACTGCATTTATCATGCCCTGATCCTCGGAAACGGGAATAAATGCGCCTGAAAGTCCTCCCACGGAGGAGGATGCCATAACACCGCCTTTTTTAACATTATCATTCAGAAGCGCCAGCGCCGCTGTTGTCCCCGGTGCTCCCGCATATTCGAGTCCCATCTCGCAGAGTATATCCGCCACGGAATCTCCTATCGCCGGGGTTGGCGCAAGGGATAAGTCCACTATTCCGAAGGGCACATTAAGCCTCTCCGAAGCCTCCTTTGCCACGAGCTGTCCCACTCTGGTTACCTTGAATGCAGTCTTTTTGATAGTCTCGCATAATACCTCAAAGCTTTCCCCGTGAATATTCTCGAGGGCACGCTTTACCACTCCGGGACCGCTGACTCCCACATTTATCACCTTATCTCCCTCGGTAAAGCCGTGAAAAGCTCCCGCCATAAAGGGGTTGTCATCCGGCGCATTACAGAACACCACCAGCTTGGCGCAGCCAAGGGAATCATTATCCCTCGTAGCCTCTGCGGTCTTTTTGATAATTTCTCCCATAAGGCGCACCGCATCCATATTTATACCGCATCTCGTGGAGCCTAAGTTTACGGAGCTGCACACCCTGTCGGTTACGGACAGCGCCTCCGGAATGGATTTTATCAAAAGCTCCTCCGGAGGAGTCATTGCCTTACTGACAAGTGCGGAATATCCGCCTATAAAATTGACATTTACCTTCTTTGCAGCCTCATCGAGAGTTCTTGCCAGCTCCACATAGTCAGAGGATGTCTTGCAGGCTGCGCTTCCAACTGTTGCGATCGGAGTAACCGAGATTCGCTTGTTTACAATGGGTATGCCGAAATCATGCCCTATCTCATCCCCAACCTTCACTATATCCTTTGCGGATTCATATATTTTTTCGTATATGTTTTTCTTTAATACGGACAAATCCGACGATACGCAGTCCATCAGGCTTATGCCCATAGTAATGGTGCGCACGTCGAGATTCTCCTCCTCTATCATTTTGTTGGTCTCTGCGACCTCGAATATGTTAATCATCTATACTCCTCACATCAGATGCGGTTCATCATTTCGAAAATTTCTTCCTTCTGGCATTTGATATTGACTCCGATACCCTCTCCCAGCCTTGAAAGGTCATCCTGTAATTTTCCGAAGCCCTCAGTAATATCAGTGATATCCACTATCATCATCATATTGAAGAACCCCGAAACTATGGTCTGTGAGATATCGAGAATATTTATTTTCTCATCCGCAAGATATGTGCATACCTTCGCTATGATGCCTACCGTATCCTTCCCCACTACCGTTATTATCGCCCTTTTCATAATATTGTTCTCCTTTTACGCTATCTCAACCACCCTTGTGGGCTCGCTCCGCTTTGCCACGTATATCGGGAAATCATTGCCCTTATAGGGATTGTCCCCCATGGATATCTCCAGACGAACCGCCTCATATGCCAATTCCGGGAGGTTATTCTCCTTCGAAAGATGCCCAAGGACTATGGTCTGCAGCTTATCGTGCAATATCTCGCACAAAAGCCTTCCGCTGGCCTCGTTTGAGAGATGTCCTCTGTCTCCCAGTATCCTCTGCTTCAAGGGATAGGGATACGGACCGCAGGTCAGCATATTCACGTCATGGTTCGCCTCTATCAGGAGGGCATCCATTCCCCGCAGGCATTCCACGGTGTAATCGTTATATACCCCCAGATCTGTGCATATGGCAAGCCGCTTTCTTCCATATGAAAACCTGTATCCAACAGGCTCTGCGGCATCATGTGATATACGCATGGGATTGACTGTGATATCCTTAAGAACGAATTTGGTATCGCTCCTTACCTCATTAAAAAGCGAATCGTCAATATTTCCGATATTTGATGTATTCCTTATCGCCTCAATGGTGCCTCTGGTGGCGTATATGGGAATACCGTATTTTCTGGATATAACTCCGAGTCCGTTGATATGATCCGCATGCTCGTGGGTAACAAGTATGCCGTCCAATTCATCAGGTCTGATACCCAGACTGTTTAAGCCTTCTTCCGTCTTCTTTCCGCTGATGCCCACATCCACCAGAAGATGTGTCACATCACTTCCCACATATATGCAATTCCCCGAGCTGCCGGAGGCTATGCTGCAAAATCTCATATGCTTTTCCTTTTATTTCTCCTGCCAGTGTATGTCAATCTTATCCCCCGGAGAGAGCTTTGTAAAATAATCCGACACATGGACACCGTTTATATTCGTGACTATGGCCCTTCCGTTAGAATCCTTGAGGTTGAAATTGATGCGGTCAAACACATCTACGAATACATATGAGGGCTTGCCTGTGAGGGCAAGGCTTTCCCCGTTCACTATGACATTCATATTGACCGGTATGCCGGGTGTCGGACTTTCCGATACATTGGTAAATTTTCCCGTACCTGCAGAGATTTCCGCTTCGCTGCTCTCATTTGTGACATTTATGTCATTCCCTGCGACACTTTCATCATCCGATGCCTCTCCCGCCTCGTCTTCCTCCTCATACCCGGGCGGCCGCTTTATAATGTCCCCGTCCTCTGCTTCCGGCAGATCGCTAAAGCTGATGCCCGCTTCATCCATATTAAAGTCAAGGGTAAAGCCCTCAAACACCTTGGTTTCCCGGTTAGCCGGAGTTCCGTTTACGGTAATATTGCTGCCGAGTATGACATCCAGAATCCCCGCGATCTCCTGTACTGTATAATAATTATGCACAAGGATGTTATCCCCGTCCTTTATCTTATAGAATTCATTCTCAATATTTCCGTTTACATCCGCAGTCTTGGGAAGCTCTATAGTATTGCCGTTTACCGTCACATGGAGAGATGAAACGAATTCATCCAGATTTCCAAGCTCCAGCGTCGCAGGTGCTCCCGCCGTGGACGGCTCAACCTTTATAATGTCCCCGCTTGTGATCTGCTTATACATATCGGACACATCGCCGTTTAAGGTAATTACCGCAGCCTCTCCCTGCTCGCCTCTGGCAATTTTTGCGATACCGTTCACGGTATAATTTATCGCCTTTCCTCGCTTTGGGAACAAATCCTCGTTGGGGAAGGACAGCTGCATTGCCGCATCGGCTATAGTAAGCTTACCGTTGTCATAGAGCTTAAGTCTCTCTCCGTTAAACTCCACGAATATGAAATTGTTGCTCTGCTCATAATAGCTTAGGCATATGCCTATGGGGGTTACCATAAGGGAGGTTTTGTTGGGATTGTCAAATTCAAAGACAATGTTCTGCATTACCTCCTCGCCCCTTATGGCTACACGCTCCTCCATTATGCCGAGCTTTGCGGCAAGCTTTTTTGTGTAGCCCGGGACCATTCCGCCTCCGCCCACAACGAATACGGCGCTCACGGCCTTATCTCCGTTTAATTCCTTTATTCCCTTTGCCACCTTGTCCGTCATATCCTCCACTGCGGCATCGAGAAACTCAACCACCTTCTTTGGCTCAATCTTCTGAGGAAGTCCCATTATATCCGTAAACTCTATGATATCATCCTTCTCTGCGCCACGCTTTATATGCTCCGCAGTCTCGAAATCCACAAGACAATTCTGTACCACCACCTCAGTCAAATAATCACCTGCAACCGGTATCATGCCATAGGCAGTAATAGTACCGTCCTTGGTAATGGAAATATCGGAGGTGCCGGCCCCCACATCAACGAGCGCCATATTTAAGAGCCTGAACTTTTCGGGAATTGCCACCTGTATGGCCGCAATAGGCTCCAAGGTCATATTTGCGACATGAAGTCCCGCCTTCTCAACCGCCTTATACAGTCCGTCCACAACATCATCCGGAAGGAATGTAGCAATGAGGTCGCAGGAAATATTTTTGGTCTTGTGTCCCACGAGATTTGCTATCTGATATCCGTTCATATAGTAGCGCATAGGAGTATAGCCCACGCAGTAGAATTTGAGTTCGGAATCATTTTCCTTCTGGAACTGCTCATATGCCTGTTCAATTCCCTTTGTGGAGAGCGCATACACATCCTCGTCCGTGATCTCACGCTCCGCCTCCAGAATCTCATCCACACGGGTGGTAACGGTTCTAAGCACACGTCCTGCGGCTGCGATACAGACCTCTGTAAGTTTTCTGCCCGTGAGCTCCTCCAGCTTTTTACGCACCTCGCTTATGGTAGCTCCCACCTTGGCTATATCGTGGATCTGTCCGTCCAGCATGGCACGGGTCTCATGCTCTCTGGCAAACTGCGCCATAACATGAAACTTTCCGTTATTCATATATCCCACGGTACCCACAATGCTCCGTGTGCCTATATCCAGCCCGAATACGAGCTGTCCCTGTGAATCCTTCACTCCCGCCATCTGTAAGCCTCCAGTTTTCTATCTATCTGCTTATAGGTTTCTTCAATGCTTCCGCTGTTATCTATAACAAAATCCGAGTTTTTACGGTATTCCTCATCACTCATCTGGGATGCCAGAATCCTTTTTATCTTTTCCTCCGAATACCCTCTGCTACTTCTAAGACGCTCCTTCCTTACGGAAATATCAGCGTACACATACCACATTTCATCAACTATGGTTTTAAAGCCGTTCTCGATAAGCAGCGCCGCCTCCACAAAGAAAAGCTCATATTTGCCGCTTTCTTCCGCCGCAGCATAGCTGTCCAGTATATATTCAACCGTTGCAGGATGCAGTATGTCGTTTACCTTCTTTAAGAGCTCCCCATCAGAAAAAATGCGTTCCGCCATTTTCCTTTTGTCGATCTCTCCGTCCTCGGAAAGCACTTCATCGCCCAATAATGCGACTATACTATCATAACACTTATTACCCTTTTCTTTCAAGCGGTTTGCCACATCATCCGCAAGAATTATCATAGTGTGGTAATTTTCCCCTATGTATTCCAAAACCTTGCTTTTCCCGCTGCCGACGCCACCTGTTATGCCGATGAATTTAAGTTTTTTCTCCGGTTCCATCATTTCGCCTCGTACCAGTCTGCGCCGGTGTGCATATCCACCTCCAGCGAAACCTTCAGGCTTGCGGCATTCATCATGCAGTCCAGAAGAATTTCCTTTACTTTATCCGCCTCTTCCTCATACGCTTCTATCAGAAGCTCATCATGTACCTGCAGTATTAGCTTGGATTTAAGGTTATTATCCTTAAGTGCTCTGTAAACATTTATCATTGCAATCTTTATTATATCTGCGGCAGTACCCTGAATGGGGGAATTCATGGCTATTCTCTCCCCGAACTGCCTCTGCATAAAGTTGGAATTTTTAAGCTCCGGCACAGGGCGTCTTCTGTTGTACATGGTCGTGGAATAGCCCTTTTCCCTGGCATTCGATACGAGCTTGTCCAAAAATTCCTTTATACCCGGATAGGTCTCAAAATATTTTGCGATGTACTCCTGCGCTTCCTTTCTGGATATGCTAAGATCCTGACTCAGGCCAAAGGAGCTGATGCCATAGACTATGCCGAAATTTACTGCCTTTGCGTTTCTCCTCTGCAAGGGCGTAACCTCGTCAAAGGGCACATGGAACACCTGCGATGCAGTAATCCTGTGTATATCCTTATCCTGCCTGTACGCATCTATGAGTCTCTCATCCCCGCTCATATGTGCCAGTACCCTGAGCTCTATCTGGGAGTAGTCCGCATCCACGAACACACAGCCCTCCTTTGGCACAAAAACCTTGCGTATCCTCCTTCCGAGCTCCGTGCGCATAGGGATATTCTGGAGATTGGGGTCCGTCGAGGAAAGCCTTCCCGTGGCGGTTATGGTCTGCTTAAAGGTAGTATGTATCCTTTTATCCTCTGCGACAAAATTCATAAGTCCGTCGGCATAGGTGCTCTTTAGCTTAGTAAGCCCTCTGTATTCGAGAATATCCTTCACAAAGGGATACTCCTCCGAAAGCTTCTCCAATACATCGGCGGCGGTGGAATATCCCGTCTTTGTCTTTTTCCCGCCGGGAATCCCCATCTTTTCAAACAATATCTCCCCTCACTGCTTCGGGGAATTGATATTGAATTCCTCCCCGGCCTGCCTGTGTATGGAGGCTTCAAGCTCATTTATTCTGCCTGTCAGGGCATCTCCGTACGCCTTAAGCTCCGCAGGCTTTACAAGCACTCCTTCCCTTTCCATGTCGTATAATACGAAGGAGAGGGGCATCTCTATATCATACATAAGTTCAAGGCTGTCCGTTTCCCTCAATTTATTCTCCAGCACGCTTCTGGACAAAAGACAGACATACGAGGCGGCTCCGTAATAATCCGCCACCTTCTTTTCATCCTCCGAAAGAAGTCTTTCCGGGGAATTTTTCCCGAACACTTCATTCCTGCCTTTGAGCATAAGTCCCATATGCTCTGCTGCAACAGCCTCTATATCGTAATCATTTTTAATGGGATTCAACAGATATGCTCCTATGAGCACATCAAAGTAATCCTGAAAGCTTTTATCAATATTCCTCTTACAGAGGTACTCATATTGATTTTTGATATCAAAGGTGGATACCTTTACCTTGCCCGTCAATTCCTTTAATCTGTTAAGAACCTCCCGGGATGCTTTAAAGAATATATTTTTATATCCGCCGTTTTCCGCATATGAAAGAGCAGCGCCAAAGGGTCTCTTTGCCTCCATGGCAATGATAAGTCCAAGCTCAGTTTTATTTTTTTCCAGTCCTTCAAGAAGCGAAAGAATATCCTTCTCTTCTGCGAGCACCACTGTCTCCGGAAGCTTTGCGGTATTTACATCCGCATCCTCAGCGGAAAATTTTGAGAGGAAATTTTTGAATTCAAGCTCCTTAAATACGGCGTATGCATCCTTATTAAAGAAGTCCTCGCATACAGCATCGGAATAATTTACCGAAAGGTCACAGTCCGTCTTTATGGTGGCAAGAGTCTTTGAAAGGTCGCACAGCTCCCTGTTTGCAGCAAGGGATTCCCTTATGCTTTTCTTTGCAATCTCATCTATATGGGAATATATCCCCTCTATGGAGCCATAGGTCATCATCAGCTCCTTTGCCGTCTTTTCTCCTACCTTCGGAACTCCGGGAATATTGTCAGCAGTATCGCCCATCAGAGCCTTTAACTCGATAAAGCCCTCCGGAGTCACTCCGTATAATGCTTTGACATCCTCCGCATAATAATCCTCTATCTCGGTGCCGCCTCTCTTTGTCTTGGGTATTCTGATTTTTATATTATCCGTCGCTATCTGCAAAAGATCCCTGTCGCCGGAAACAAGAGCCACCGAAAGACCGTCCCTCTCAGCCCGCTTTGCGAGGGTCCCCAGTATATCATCCGCCTCAAGCCCCGGCTGCTCCAATATCACAACCTTCATAGCCTTAAGGACTTCCTTCATCACTGGAACCTGCTCCCTCAGCTCCTCCGGCATGGGCTTTCTCGTTCCCTTGTATTCCTTATAGATTTCATGCCGGAATGTGGGAGCATGCACATCAAAAGCCACCGCAAGATAATCCGGCTTCTCCTCTTCAAGGATTTTAAACATGATATTTAAAAAACCATATATGGCATTTGTGTGAAATCCCTTTGAATTTGTAAGCTCCGGAACACCGTAGAATGCCCGGTTAAGGATGCTGTGTCCGTCTATCAGTACTAATTTTTTCATAAAAACACCCACAATAAAATAATGATCATCGCAACAGTTATAACTATACCCAGAAATACCCAGATACTCAAGACCCTCCTGTGGCGTTCGAGGCGTTTAAGCTCCCCCGAAAGCCTCCTGTCGAGCTCTCTTTGAAGATCAAAATTGTCCCCGTTTTCAAGATGGTGCATACCCTCCATCACGAGAAACTGAATATCCAGCTCCTCCCTGCAGGCTGCGCATCTGGCTCTGTGATCCACAAATTCCTTGAGATCAGTATAATTCAATTTCCCCTCTATAAAACCGGGTATGTTTTTTTCAAATTCCTTACAGTTCATATCGCAAAAAGCTACAAAAGCTTCTCCATACCGATCTTTTGAGGCACCATTCCCATGCTCTCATAGAATTTCAAGGCTCCTGGGTTGAGACTCCATACATTGAGCGTGACATTGTGGCAGTCATTTTCCCTCGCAAATGCCTCCACATACTCATAAAGGCTTTTCCCTATGTGCATTCCTCTTGCACCTTCATCCACGCATATGTCATCTATATAAAGCGTCTTTATGTCAGTCAGTATGGAATCCTCCTTTTCCTGCTTGAAAATGCAGAAGGCATGCCCCAATATATTTCCGGAATCATCCACATAAACAAAAACCGGAGTTTCGTCATTAGCGAATATGGCTTCGAGCTCTTCGGCGCTGTATTTCGTGGCAGGTCCCTTAAATATATCCGGACGTCCCATATGATGCACCATATTGACCTGCAGCAGAAGCCTTAATATTCCCTCTGTATCCCTTTTATCTGCTCTTCTAATCATAACAGAGTCTAGTATAGCATATTTTAATCATTTATGGTATACTTGATAGCATGAAAATATCAAATGCCGTGTTGAACGGGTTAAAACTTAATTATCCTCTGGAAAAGTTTGCTTCTCTGGATAATATATTCTTTCTTGATATAGAGACCACCGGATTTACCGCAAGAAGCTCCTGTCTCTATATGATAGGCTGCGCATATTTCCGCAACAATCAATGGAAGGTCATACAATGGATGGCGGAGGATTATTCTCAGGAGGCGGAAATAATCGAGGCTTTCTTCAATTTTGCGAAGGACTACGATTTTATGATTCACTTTAACGGGAACAATTTTGACATTCCGTTCCTGACTCATAAGTGCGCCGAGTTTGAGCTTCCGTACAATTTCGACAATCTTTACGGGCTGGATCTTTACAAGAAGATATCCCCCTGCAAATTTTTCCTGCATCTGCCCAACTGCAAGCAAAAGACCCTCGAACAGTTTTTGGGCATAGATCGCACGGATGTTTTTTCCGGCGGAGAGCTCATAAGCATTTATCATGATTATGTCAAATCCCCCACAAAATTTGCTGAGGATAGTCTTTTTCTGCACAATTCCGATGATTTGAGAGGAATGCTTGAAATTCTTCCCATTCTGGCGTATCCCGATATGTTCACAGAGGGTGTGCGGGCAAAAAAGGTTCAAGCAAATTATTACAAGGATTATGACGGAAATACAAAGCGTGAGATTCTCATAACCCTTGCGGTTCCCAACTCTCTTCCGAAGAAGCTTTCCGCAGGTGCAAATGACTGTTATTTCAAATGTGACAAGGAAACAGCTACTATACGGGTTCCCATCTATGAGGAGGAGCTTAAGTATTTCTATGATGACTACAAGGACTATTACTATCTTCCCGAGGAGGATGTGGCTCTCCATAAGTCTGTGGCTTCATACGTGGACAGAGCACACAGGCTGCAGGCTAATGCCAAAAACTGCTACACAAGAAAATATTCCTCCTTCCTTCCGCAGTGGGCGGAGATTTTCACACCTGTATTTAAGAGGGATTACAGCGCAAGAGAGATATTCTTCGAGCTTACGGAGGATATGAAGCGCAACCGGCAGGGCTTTACGGATTACGCAAATCATCTGCTCCATATGATTGCAAGCATATACTGACAAGGCCATGATAACGTAAAAGGGATGAGCGAGATGCTCATCCCTTTAATAATTATACTTTATTTCTCCGGCTTCTGATAATAGAAAGAGCTCTTTCTATCATAGCCGATTTCGTGGAAATTGAGTATCTGCTCAGTAGAACCGATGAAAAGATATCCTCCCTTTACGAGGGAATTATAGAACTTCCTGAATATATCGTCCTTTGCTTCCTCCGTAAAGTATATGAGCACATTTCTGCATACTATCATATGGAAATTGGTCTCATATCTATCCTTCAAGAGATTGTGCTCATGGAACTCCACGCGTTTCTTTATCTCATCCGATATCTGATAGGAAGGACCAACCTTCGTGAAATACTTCTCCTTTAAATCCTTGGGAACTCCCGCAATACTCTTCTCGGAATAAAGCCCTACCTTTGCCTTTCCGATAACGGTCTTATCCAGATCCGTGGCATATATTTTTATGTCATTCAAAGGAACATGCCTGGAAAGCGCCATAACAAGGGAATAAGGTTCATCTCCCGTGGAGCAGGCTGCAGACCAGATCTTTAGCTTCTTGCCATATTTCTTGATAAGCTCCGGAAATACATCCTTGTCAAGAATCTGCCATTGGTCGGGATTTCTGTAAAACTCGGACACATTTATGGTAATATAGTTTACAAACTCATCAAAAATCGCTGTATTCGTGGATAAAGCCTTTACGTAATTGTCATAGCCCTTTATCTTGTTCTTGGTAATGAGTGTGTCGATCCTGCGCTTCATCTGCTTCTCTTTGTATGCGTTGAGATCGATCTTTGTAAGCTTAAATACCTCTTTTTTGAAATACTCGTAATCGAATTCCATTGTCTATGTCTCCTCTGCCTTACTCTTCGCTGTCGCCGGAAGCGATAACCTCGTCAATATCAACAGATACTGCCTCCGCATCATCCTCCTCGCTCTTGGGTTCCGGAGCGGTAAGTGCCTTTATGGAAAGAGAAATCTTTCTGTCCTCTTCGTTGAAATCAACAATCTTTGCAGTAACCTCATCCCCTACCTTAAGTACATCCGAAGGCTTCTCAATATGCTCCTTCGAAATCTGGGATACATGAAGCAGTGCGTCAATGCCCGGTTCAAGCTCTATGAATGCGCCGAAATCCGCCATTCTTGCAACCTTTCCGGTAACCACATTGCCTGCTGCATACTTGGTTGCCGCATCCTTCCAAGGGTTTGCATCATCAAACTTAAGAGAGAGGGCAATCTTTGTGCCGTCAATGCTCTTAATAAGAGTCTTAATGCTCTCGCCAACCTTAAATACCTTCTTGGGGTGCTCAACCCTGCCCCAGCTCATCTCAGAGATGTGAAGCAGTCCGTCAACTCCGCCAAGGTCTATAAACGCACCGAAATCGGTAACATTCTTTACAACGCCCTCGACGATATCTCCCTCCTTGATCCTTTCAAGGAGTTCCTTTGCAACCTCAGCCTTGTGAGCGTTAAGAAGCTGTCTTCTGTCGCCGATATATCTTCTTCTCTTGGGATTGTACTCGCTTATTACAAACTCAATCTCCTTACCCTGATACTTGGTAAGATCCTTCTCAAATGTATCGGAAACGAGGCTTGCGGGAATGAATATCCTAACCTCATCAACAACCACTGAAAGTCCTCCGTCAAGCACCTGTGAAACAGTAGCCTTCAGAACCTCCTTGTTGTTGTATGCCTCCTCGATACGCTTATTGCCACGGTCAAGAGCAAGCCTCTTGTATGAGAGAAGCACCTGTCCGTCGCTGTCGTTTAACTTTATTACCTTTACCTCCATGGTATCGCCCACCTTGAGCTTTTCGGCGAGATTGATACCGGCTTCGTTGGAATACTCCTGTCTGGTGAGGACGCCGTCGGATTTATAGCCTATGTTAAGAATCGCTTCGTCCGGTTTAACATCGATAACTGTACCCTCAACTACCTCTCCTGTATGTATTGTTTTTAAAGAATCTTCCAACATTTGTTCAAAAGTTAATTCTGACATAATTTTGAACCTCCTCAATTAATTTGTTCGGGGTGGAAGCCCCCGCAGTAATACCCACCAGACGAACCTTCCTAAACTCTTCGTTTACCTCGAGGTCATCCAGCGTTCGGATGAAATAGGTGTTGGTACACACTTCGGCACAGATATCAAAAAGCTTCTTGGAATTAGAACTGTGCCGTCCTCCTATCACTATCATTGCATCTGCCTCGGTCGCAAGCGCTTTTGCGGCATCCTGCCTCTCCTTTGTAGCGTTGCAGATAGTGTTTACAACATTATCATTATATCCTCTTTGTCTAAAAATTTCAACTATATGTTTAAATTTATCGAGATTAAATGTAGTCTGCGATACGATGCATATCTTGTGTTCCTTCGGAATATCCGCAGTTTCCGCCTCTTCTGCGCTCTCTATGACTGTAACAAAGCCATTGCACCAGCCTACGATTCCCTCGACCTCCGGGTGCTTAGGGTTACCCACAATCACAATATGCCTTCCCTTTTCGCTCTCCTCCTGCACAACTCTGTGAATCTTTTTTACAAAGGGACATGTAGCGTCAATGCACTCGATATTTTTTTCATGAAGAAGCTCGTACAGCCTTTGCGGAATGCCATGGGCACGGATTATCACGGCAGCTTCTTTTCCTGTGGTTTTTCTTATTTCATCCGGGTCAAGAGCCCTTAATGCCTTCTCATCCTCCAGCACCTTTACGCCCCTGTCTGAAAGCTCGTTTACAACGGAATCATTGTGAACTATAGGACCGTAGGTATAGATGATTTTATCCGTATTAAGTTTGTCGTAGACCGTATCCACCGCACGGTTCACACCGAAGCAGAACCCGGAGGGCTCGGCAAGCCTTACTTCCATTTTTCAATTTCCCATCTTTATTTATTAGCCCTGCACAACGAGATAACCTTCTCGATAACCTCGTCTATGCTCATGTCTGAGGTATCCACAAGCACGGCATCCTCCGCCTGCTTTAAAGGCGAAACATCCCTGTGCATATCGTTGTAATCCCTCTCCTCGATATCCTTTTTTATCTCATCAATATCGGCTATTTCGCCCTTTGCCACAAGCTCATCATACCTTCTCTTTGCCCTGACTGCGCTGCTTGCAGTAAGATATATCTTTGTCTGCGCTTTCGGGAGCACTACAGTTCCAATGTCTCTCCCATCCATAAGTACATTGGTTTCCTCTGCCATCTTCTGCTGGAGCTCCACAAGCTTTTCCCTGAGTCTGGGCACCTTGCTGGTCTTGGAGGCAGCATTCCCTACCTCCTCCGTCCTAAGAAATGCATTTACGTTTTCGCCGTTCAAATACACCACCTGTTCGCCGTTTTCGTAGGCGATCTTTATATCTGCGGACTCGCATTTTGCCGCAATAGCGGCATCGTCATCAAGATTGACATTTTCCCTTATCATATATAATGCCATTGCCCTGTACATGGCTCCGGTATCCACATAGACATAATTTAATTTTTTTGCCACCGCTCTTGCGATGGTGCTCTTTCCCGCTCCCGCAGGTCCGTCGATTGCGACATTATAGCTCATATTCTTTCCTCCGTTACTCTTGCGGCATTTTCCCCCGCCAAAAATCCAGTGGACCATGCTATCTGCAGATTAAAGCCTCCCGTCAGGGCGTCCACATCTATTACCTCCCCCGCAAAGAACAATCCCTTTATAAGCTTTGACTCCATAGTGGAGGGATTGATGTCCTTTACCGAGATGCCGCCCTTCGTGATTATCGCTTCATCAAAGGAGCGTGTTCCGGTTATGGTAAGGGGAAAGCGCTTCGTTATTTCAAGAAGCCTTCTCCTCTCCTTTCCCGTGACGGAATTGGTCTTTTTATACTGATCAATCCCGCTAATGGCTATTATAACAGGAATAAGCTTTGTTGGATAGAGTGCCCCGAGAGAATTTTTAAACTCCTTATTTCCGTTTACTTCAAATTCCCTTATAAGCCTTTTGTCGAGAACATCCTCCGAAAGCGCAGGCTTTAAGTCTATGAACGCTTTCAGTATATCGTTCTTGCGCTTATTGTAAAAGCTGCTCGCAGACAGAACCAAAGGGCCGCTTATGCCGAAATGGGTAAAGAGCATTTCTCCAAAGCCCTCAAAGAGCTTTTTCTTATCGTCCATTATCTTCAATGAAACATTTTTGAGGGAAAGACCCATAAGAGTACTGCAATATTCCTCCCTGCACTCAAATGGCACCAGGGACGGATTAAGCTTAGTTACCCTGTGTCCGGTTTCTTCTGCGAATCTGAAACCATCCCCGGTGGAGCCCGTTGCCTTGTATGAGAGTCCGCCGGTGGCGATTATAACGGAATCAGCCTCTGCCTTTTTGCCGTTTTTAAGAATAACTCCGGTAATATAATTGTCCTCGGATACCGAAAGCCCTGTAATTTCCGAATTTAATCTTATTCCCACATTTTTTTGCTTTAAGATGTTGCTTAAGGTCAAAATGACATCCGATGAGTGGTCGGATGCGGGGAACACTCTGTTTCCTCTCTCTATCTTTAATTTACAGCCTGCCTTTTCAAAGAAATCCATAACCGCCCTGTTGTCAAAGGCATTTATTGCGCTGTACATAAATTTGGGATTGGAAATTATATTGCTAAAAAGCTCCTCACACTCACAGGCATTTGTGAGATTACATCTCCCCTTTCCCGTGATGAAGAGCTTCTTCCCCAGCTTTTCATTCTTTTCAAAGATAATGACCTCCGCTCCCGCCTCCGCTGCGGAAGCCGCCGCCATCATACCCGCTGCTCCTCCGCCTATTACTAATACCCTCACTCTTTTTCTTCTTCCTTTCTGAGGGAATATCCAAGCATCGGCTCGTCATCAATAAAGTTTATCTCGTCATTTAAGTATACCTGATAGTTATTCCATACCTGCTCCAGGGTTTCAAGATTTTTCTTGACATCCTTCGGAAGCTTTAAGCAGAGCGCCACCACAAGGGCATTTATCACACTTAAGGGTGCCACAAGTGAATCCACGATTGAAACCATATCGCTTCTTGCGAAGAGATTGCAGGAGGAATACAGTATCATGGGAGAATGGGAATTGTCCGTGATTGCAACCACCTTGGCATTCCTGTCGTTGGCAAACTCCATAGCCTTAAGTGTACGCATTGAATATCTGGGGAAGCTTATGCCGATAAAGCAGTCCCTTTCGTTTATGTGTATCATCTGCTCAAAGGTTTCTGTGACACTTGTGGTATTTACCAGCACCACCTTTCCCCGTATCATATTAAGATAAAACTGCAGAAACGCCGCAAGGGGCTCGTTACTCCTAAGCCCCATCACGTATACGGTATCAGCCTTCAAAATTGTATTTACAGCCATCTCAAAGGCTGCGGGGTCGAGATTGTGAAGCGTATCCTGCAGCTTTTCCATGTCCGCATCTATAACGGATGTAAGGATTTCGGACTGGCTGCTCCTTCCGTACTTTGCGTCCATCTTCTGCATAGTGGAAAGCTTGCCCTTTACGCACTCCTCCAAAGCCTTCTGAAACTCCGGATAACCGTCATAGCCCAAATATGTGGCAAACCTGACAACCGTGGATTCGCTTATGGAAAGCGCCTCTCCAAGCTTTGCCGCAGTCATAAACACCGCCGTGTCGAAATGATCCGATATATAATTTCCGATAGCCTTGTGACTTTTGCTCATCTTGGGATACATATCCCTTATGCGCTTCAAAATGTCAAACTGCTGTTCATTCATTATTAATTCTCCGAGACTTCTAAAGGATTAAGATTTTGAAAATGCCTCATAGGATTTCTGCAGCAATAGAAGCGTCTCCTCGTCTGAGAGGTCGTAATCCCCTGTAAGACACATGCATGCTGCGCCGTGTATCAGTATCCAAAGCTTCATAAAAAGGTCGGAGGGGTCTGCGCAGCCTTTAGTCTTTGCCGCATTTATCTCAACTACAACATTGCCGTTTTTCCCGTTTAGAATCTCATACATGCTCTTTTTGGCATCCTTTGAAAGAAAGCTGTTCTCCGAAACGAAAAGTATTTCAAAAAGGTGCTTTTCCTTCTTAGCAAAGGAAATGTATGCCATTCCCAAATTTGCAAAGGGCACATCCGAGGTCTTATCATAAAGATCGTAGAAGCCTCTGAAATAATCCACTGACCTGATATATACGGCACTCCAAAGCTCCTCCATATTTTTGTACACACGGAAGATCGGCTGCGTCGAGCATTCCGCCTTCGCTGCAACCTTCCTTGCGGTAACGCCCATGAGTCCTTCTTCTCTAGCCATTTCAAAGGCTGTGTCCGTAATCTTGTCAATCGTGATTGTTTCCTTGCGTGCCATATTCCCTCGCTCCTTTAAAACTCTGTTTTTATATCCATTACAGCAATTCTTTACCCAAGTGGTAACACTCGTTATTTTAGTTGTTTTATGTAAATCTGTCAAGGGAAAATTTGAGGAATTTTCGAATTCTTTAACTATGTATACAAAAAAGGCCGGAGCTAGAAACTCCGACCCTTTTAATGTGTTTTTTACAACAATACTGTAATATGGTGTTACACCGGATACGCCTTGTTCTTGGTGTCTGCGACTGACGCATCCACCTTCGTCTGCTGCGCATCACGATACTTGAAGAAGTCCGTGGCAACCTGAGGGAAGAGCGCATAAGAAAGAACATCCTCCTCCTGCTGCTTGTACTGCTTCATCTCTTTCTCTATGGAAGCAAGCTCCGGCTCCGTATGCCCCGTAGCCTCTGCGGAACGGGCGGTTGAACGCTTTTCTCCCGGGATTACCTTGTCGATAACCTCCTGATTCATAGGCTTAATAGTCTGACCGTAATTACCTCTCAGGAGATCCTTAAATTCTCCGGTAGCCATCTTGTATCTCTCGCCCATAAGCACATTGAAGATAGCCTGAGTTCCGACAATCTGCGATGAAGGAGTAACAAGGGGCGGCTCGCCGCAATCCTTACGGACTCTGGGAATCTCCTCGAGAACCTCCCTGTACTTATCCTCTGCGTGCTGTTCCTTAAGCTGGCTAACCATATTGGAGAGCATACCGCCGGGAACCTGATAGAGGAGGGTCTTTATGTTTACGCCAAGCACCTTTGTGCTCATAAGACCGCTCTTAAGCCACTCTTCTCTGAAAGGAGTGAAGTAATCCGCAATCTCCGCAAGAAGATTCTGGTCGAAGCCTGTATCGTACGGAGTCCCCTTGAAGGTTTCCACCATAACCTCTGTCGCAGGCTGTGAGGTTCCGAGAGCCATGGGGCTCATCGCGCAGTCTATGACATCCACTCCGGCTTCCACAGCCTTCAGATAAGTCATGGAGGCAACACCTGAGGTATAGTGTGTATGCAGCTGTATAGGCAGCTTTGTATTCTCTTTTAATGTCTTTACAAGCTCTGCAGCCTTGTAAGGAACGAGAAGCCCCGCCATATCCTTGATACAGATGGAATCCGCACCCATCTCCTCAATTTTCTTTGCGGTATCAGCCCAATACTCGAGAGTATACGCATCTCCCAGAGTATATGAGAGGGCAATCTGGGATTCCCCTCTTCCCTCCTGCTTCTTAATCTTGTTTGTGGCATCAACTGCCGCCTGCAGGTTTCTCAAATCATTTAAGCAGTCAAATATTCTTATTACATCAATACCGTTTGCGATAGACCTCTCAACGAACGCATAAACCACGTCATCCGCATATGGTCTGTAGCCCAATATATTCTGACCTCTAAAGAGCATCTGAAGCTTGGTATTTTTAAAGCCGTCTCTTAGCTTCCTAAGCCTGTCCCAGGGATCCTCCTTCAAAAATCTCAAGCATGCGTCGAAGGTAGCTCCGCCCCAGCACTCTACGGAATGATAGCCGACCTTATCCATCTTGCCTACAATGGGAAGCATTACTTCCGTGGGCATTCTTGTGGCTATGAGGGACTGGTGGGCGTCTCTTAAGACGGTTTCCGTTATTTTAATTGGTTTTTGTTCAGCCATTGTATTTGTCCTTTCTATATTATTCTATTATTGTATATTTTATTCTTTTCTGCACGTGCAGCTCAAAATACCCCGAATATGGCCATAAAGGTGCCGGCTGCCACAGCGGTTCCAACTACTCCGGCAACATTAGGTCCCATAGCATGCATAAGCAAAAAGTTCGTGGGGTCTGCCTCTGCGCCGACCTTCTGGGATACTCTGGCTGCCATAGGCACTGCGGAAACTCCCGCCGAGCCTATAAGCGGATTAACCTTGCCCTTTGTTGCGACACACATCAGCTTTCCGAAAAGCACACCCGCCGCTGTACCAAACACAAATGCCACAAGTCCGAGTACAACAATGCAGATGGTTTCCTTGTTAAGGAATGCCTCAGCGCTTGTGGTAGCTCCCACGCTTGTGCCAAGGAGTATTACCACAATATACATCATTGCGTTGGATGCCGTCTCCTGAAGCTGTCTCACTACTCCCGACTCTCTGAAAAGATTACCCAGCATGAGCATACCTACAAGAGGTGCTGTAGTGGGAAGTATAAGACAGACAACTATTGTAACCACAATGGGGAAGAGTATTTTTTCAAGCTTGGATACAGGACGAAGCTGCTCCATCTTTATCTTTCTCTCCTTCTCCGTGGTAAGAAGCTTCATAACGGGAGGCTGGATAATGGGAACCAGTGACATATACGAATATGCCGCCACAGCTATAGGTCCCAAAAGTGCCGTCTGTCCAAGCTTACTTGCAAGGAAGATGGATGTGGGACCGTCCGCACCGCCGATAATGGCAATAGCTGCCGCCGCCTGATCGTTAAAGTTAGCCCAGCCAAGTGCGCCGAATATCAGCGCCATAAAATAAGCTGCAAAAATACCGAACTGCGCTGCCGCCCCGAGAAGAAAACTCTTGGGGTTCGCAATGAGGGGACCGAAGTCCGTCATTGCTCCCACACCCATAAATATCAGGGAGGGAAGTATTGCAAGCTCGTCCAGCTTGTAGAAGTAATAAAGTAATCCGCCGACGCCATTCGAAGCCTTGTCCGCATGCAGCATAATATCCGGATAGATATTTACGAGCAGCATACCGAATGCGATGGGAACAAGCAAAAGCGGCTCAAACTCATGCCTGATGGCGAGATAGAGGAAGAAAAGCGCCACCGCTATCATTACCACATTGCCCCATGTCATATTAAAGAACGCCGTCTGATGGATTAGGTTTGTTAATGTTGAACCTACATATTCCATTTAATAATTCCTCCAATCATAGGCATTAGTTTAATGTTGCAAGCAAAGCTCCTGCCTCTACTGCATCGCCGACAGCTACATTCACGGAGGCAACGGTTCCGTCCTGAGGTGCTACAACAGGTATTTCCATCTTCATTGCCTCTACTATAACGACAGGATCGCCCTTCTTTACTGCAGTGCCTACATTTGCCTCAATCTTGAACACCTTTCCTGCTGCGCCGGCTTCAATTCTTACAGAGCCCTGTGCCCCGCCTGCAGCAGGTGCAGCTGCGGGTGCAGCCTTAGGTGCACTCTTGGGAGCTGCCGGAGCCTTTGCCGGAGCGGGTGCGCTTCCGCCTGCGCCCTCCTCTACTGTTACATCATATACATTTCCGTTTACGGTTATCGTATAGTTTTTCATTTTGAATCCTCCTGATTATTTTCCTTTGTTAATATAAGCTTATCTTCTCGCTCTTCCTATTTTCCTTACCGACCTTACCACAAATCCGTCGGTGTTGGAAGCTCCCTCAAATGCGGCTATCGCCGCTGCGATAACAGCCACAAGCTCCGTATCATTTGAAAGCTCCTGTTCCTCTTTTTCCACTATCTGTGCCACCGCACGGTCAACACTGCTCTCGGTCTCATCCGGCTTCTTTGCAAATATCTTCTGCACCTTAGGTATGAGGTTAAACAGAGAAATCACGCAGATTATTATGATGAGTACCACAAACACCGTACCCATTCCGAGGAGGGTGTTAAGCCCTGCCTTGCTCATCTTCTGACCGAAGGTTGTCACGGGATTTAACGCCGCACCCTCAAGGACAAAAAATCTGTCATTGGAGAATATAAGCTCCGATATAGCACTGCCGCCCTTGTCGCCCTCTACGGTCACATCGACAATGATCTGGTCGCCGTCAATCTTTGACTCGACACCGGCAATATTTACAATCTCTCCGATATCCTTAATTCCGCTATTGTAGGAATCCATAGCTTTTTTGAAGGTATATCCGTCGGTGACAAGTCCTGTCTGTCCCTCAATGATATAGGCAACCTCCTCTGCGGTATAATTGCTAAATTCCTCAATCTGGGCTTCCTTGGAATAATCCGCAAGAATGCCCACGATTACCTGAGCATTCTGCTCCGCTATATCAAGCTTTTTGGTCTCATACTCGGTATAAGCGTTATCTCCTCCGCAGGCAGTAAGTCCGATTACGGTTATGCAGGTCAGGATTAATGCCAGAAATCTTTTCATTTAATCCCACCTCCTATACTGTACCGTGCTTCTTGTCGGGACGATCTTCTCTCTTTGCATAGAGCATTTCAAATGCTCCGATTACGTACTTTCTGGTATCCTGCGGCGCTATGATTGCATCGACATAGCCTCTCTTTGCCGCATTGGATGCATTGATATATGATGCTTCATACTCCGAAGCCTTCTTGTTTATCTCTTCCTCACTCTTTCCGTCACAGATAATCTTTGCTGCAAGCTTGGCATCCATTGTGCCTATCTGTGCGCCCTCCCAGGCGTAGGTCATGTCTGCCCCTATCGCCTTGGAATTCATGATAGAGTATGCAGTTCCGAATGCCTTTCCGACAATCACGTTTACCTTGGGAACTGTAGCGTTTGCGAAAGCATAAGTAAGCTTTCCCGCAGCTATCGCTATCCTCTTCTCGCTCTCAACGGTTGCCGCAAATCCGGTTGCATTGGTCAAAGAGAGTACGGGAATATCGAAAGCATCGCAGAAGTTTATGAATTCCGCAGCCTTTCTGCAGCCCTCCACTGTGAGTACGGCGCCCTTTTTCTCGGTAACCTTTCCGTTCTCGTCCAAAATCTCTGCTCTGTTTGCGACAGCACCGATAGTGGCGCCGTTAAGTCTGATAAAGCCCGTAACCATCTCCTTTGCGAAATCCTTCTTTACCTCAAAGAAATCATTGTCATCCGCAATAATGGAGAGAGCAACAGAGGTGTCTCCCACGCATCCTGCAATCTCGGGATTAACCCTGTTTAAGTCATCCTCGGTCTCGACAAGATCCGCCTCAACTTCGTTATTTGAAGGAATAAGGCTTACAAGCTCTCTTATCTTTGTAAATATTGTAGCTTCATCCGCAACAACATCCGCTATTCCGCTTTCCTTTGCATTAAACTCCGCAGAGGAGGTATCATTCTTCGATATGTTATTTCCGTCGAGGGCATTGGGAGAATTTACAAAAAGCTTTCCGTTCTTTTCCTCAATAAATGTAAAATCCGTAAGGGTCGAAAACAGGGAAAGACCACCGCCGCAGCTTCCCAGAATTGCCGTGATCTGCGGGATAACCCCAGAGCTTATCGTCTGCTTAAGGTAAATCTCTCCAAATGCGTTCATAGCATCCGTCGCTTCCTCAAGACGCAAGCCCGCACACTCGATAAGACCGATAACGGGAGCCCCTGTCTTTAATGCCTTATCGTAGATATCAGTAATCTTTTTGGCATGCATTTCTCCGATGGAGCCTCCCAAAACGGAAGCATCCTGGCTGTAAACATACACGGGATTACCGTTAATCGTGCCGAATCCGGTCACACAGCCGTCATTTGGAGCATTCTTTGGTTCCGTATTAAAATCGGTGGCTCTGTCAGTCACAAGTCCGCCAACTTCAACGAAACTGTTGTCATCGAGCAAAGCATTGATTCTTTGACCCGCTTTTGAAGTAGTACTCATAAACTTTTATCCTCCATATATATTTTGAATTTAATTCATATAAGCCCGATAGCCCACACATATACATCCAAGATTATAACATAATTTCTCAGCGTAGACAACTTGTTGTTTTTCGCAACTCCCTTTCTCAATATATACGTCATTTTAATAAGTCAATCCTTTTTACCATTCAACACAGTCCTTATCACATATATCGGTCGGTGCTTCGTCTCGTTAAATATATTGCCAATATAGATTGCCGATATTCCGAAGGTACTCATCATCAGTCCTCCCATCAGGTATATGGATGCAAC
>JAFUVF010000015.1 GCA_017483735.1 Lachnospiraceae bacterium
GAATATGGCGGACAAAATCAGAATCGGCTTGGATTTGGTACAGATTGCACTTTCAATCTTCACGATAGTGTATATCGTACATAAGCTGAAATAAGGGAGAAGCTGACCTAACGGCTTGACGGGGAGAAAAGAGGTGGAAAAGTGGATTTTAAATATTCAAAGCTCCGAGGACGTATTGTGGAGAAATACGGAGGGCAAGGGGAGTTTGCCAAGGCAGCAGGGCTTTCAGAAACCGCAATGTCAATGAAATTAAAGGGCAAGAGAGGATTTTCGCAAAAAGACATAGTAAAATGGTGTACGCTTCTGGACGTCGATATGAAGGACGTAGGAGATTATTTTTATACCTAAAAAGTTAAACTAGGTCAAACTCAGTGATATGCTACACATATCACTAAAAAAGAGTACTTGACAGTACTCTTTTGAAACAATCCTAGCCAACAGAAAGGAACAGAGAAAGGAGGCGGAATGTATGGAATACCCAAAGGCAGTAATGCGGATGAGCGAACTTAAGAAAATGGGAATGCCGGAAAAGTGGCTTTTACGCATCTATAGGATGCGCAATCAAAAGATCGCCTGGAAGGCAAGCGAAGCAGCAAACAGCCCGATCCTCTTCGATACGGAGAAGCTTGAAAAGTATAGGCAGGCTTCCTGTGCCGGAGGACGTGGCGAAGATGTATAAGTTGCACCGGTGCAACAGAAAGGAGCACGGAATGAGCAGGATTGAGAAAGTTATCGCAGTATCAGGATTTTTACTTTTTTGCATAGGGGCAAGCTGTATTGACAGCCCAAATATGCTCCCGCCGGTTCTGATAACCATATCGGGGCTTGCAATAATGGCATACGCCGGAAAGGAGTACATAGAGCATGAAAAAGAGGAATAGTCTGCTCATCACAGCGCTTCTCATATCATTACTACTCTGCACCACCGCACAGGCAAAGACTACGGGGCCGGAGCTTCAGCTTGTCCGATGTACCTGCTACATAGCCACGGGAAACGTGACCGCCTCGGGTGTATATCCCTATGAGGGAATAGTAGCCAGCACGGGGGAGCACCTTGCAAATGGAGATATCGTAGCGCTCTACACAAGGGATATGGACTTTATCGGATACTTCGAGTGCCGGGATACGGGGGGCGACGAGAGGATACAGGACGGAACAAGGATAGATATATACAGGGATTCCATAGAACAAGCCTACGAGTGGGTAGGAGAATATGGAGATTTCGTATATGTGGAATGGGTGGAGGCTAAAGGATGAGCACAATAAAGGGCATATACAGAGACAAAGGTACGGGTACGCCTTGGATAATGGTGGACTATAACGGGAAATGGCTCACGGACGGGAGACACACCATCCACGAGAAAAGCTATCACTATTCCACCTGGGAATGGGAGAGCTTCGTAAAGAAAAAGTTCTACCCCATAAGACAGATGGAGGATTACGAGGTAGAGAAGATGATAGAAGATTCCTTTTATTTCCTAAAAGACCATATGAATGGGCGCTCTCTGTCCTCCCGGATGATAAGGGAGGCAAACAAAACAGGAGCCCTGCAAAGCTCCTGAATTGAAAAGTAAATATGCTGTCTAAACCGTAAATAAATGATAGCATATTTACTCCGAAAAATCAAGCATTTTCAACGAATTTCGGGCATTTTTTTTAGCTCGATTAAGAATATTAAACATAGACGGAGTAAAGATATATGAGCTATGTCATATCGGAATATGAAAACCCAAGAACCGGAGTGAAAGAGGTACACAAGTACTACAACGCCAATTATGGAGCTCCGGGACAGAGGAGGGAGGCAAGAAGTAAGCCCACCTACAATGCACAGAAAAGACAAAATGCCTGGAATAAGCAGGAGAAGGTAAGAAGGTATATCCAATCCAACTTCGACCCTTATGATTACCACTACACTATGACCTTTAAAAAGGAGCTCCGCCCCGAGAGTGATGAGGAGCTTAAGAGGATTAAGAAGAGCTTCCTTGAAGCCATGAGGGAGGCATACAGAAAAGAGGGCTGGGAGTTTAAATGGCTCATGGTAATAGAACAGGGCAAAAGAGGAGCCGTACATTGGCACATGGTAGTCAATAACTGCCATAACGACCACACGGACACGGCAAAGCTCATTGCTATGTACTGGAAGAGAGGGCGCCCCTATGGAGTACCGCTGGATGAGGACACGGACAGCTATGGTAATCTTGCGAAGTATCTTCTTAAGGACCAGGAAAAGGAGATAAACGACTACCGACTAAGGGATGTTCGGTATTATCGAAGTAAAAACCTCATAGTACCGGAGGAAAAGAAAAGAGTCGTAAAGGAAGCCTCATCATGGCGGAGGATCCCGAGAGCACCCGAAGGATACTACGTGGCGCAGGTACTCAACGGAAGAAATCGTTTTACAGGTCTCCCATACCAGAGATACATATTGAAGCCTGCTCCCAAGCCCAAAGGCTTCGAGACGGAAATAATAGACCCCGCTACATGGTGGAACTTAGAGCCGGATGATGAGATGTATACAGACGAGAAAAGAAAGGAGGAAACGGATGCAGGCGGATCTATACGTCGAAACCAATATGAACTTTAACAGTCATTCCGGAATGGTGGGCTACATACTGGTGCTTACCAAGGACAACGGACAGACGGAAGAATTGAGACGAAAGAAAAGCTACGAGGATACCACTACCACAAGAGCAATGATTCAAGCCATCAATATGGCATTAGGACACCTAAGACCCTGCAAAGTAAGGCTGTGGATTGATAACAGCACCATTATAAACGCCATGACAAAGGGCTGGATCGAGGAATGGGAGCAAAATGGATGGAAGAATAAGAGGGGTAAACCCGTAGGGGAAGAGTGGGCGTCGCTCGTAGTCAATATGCGCCTTTTCGATATTGAGGTATACGCAAAGATGCATAATCCCTACAAAGTTCAAATACAGAGTGCGCTCAAAGCGTAGTCAAAATCACAAAAACGCAGAAAGGAGATTTATCATGTTCGAGAAATTCGGAGAGTTCGACAGCTATGAGGAGCTGAACACGGCAGCAGCCGCACAAAAAGAAGAGGGAGACTTTCAGGCAATATATGACATTGCCGAGGAAAACGGCCTTGACCGTAATGATGCCGAGGATTTCATAAACGGGGATGTGCCGCAGTTCTGCAACCCTCTTATGGCGGCATACGGAAAGCTTGCCATTGAGGAAAAGGATTTAAAGGCTCCCCAGAACATCATGCAGGACTGGATCAACTACATCCGGGTAGTCTGTGATGAGGAGATAACAGCGGGCAAGGAGGATTTCTGCCTTGCAGTAAGGAGCAAGAGTAAGAGCCTGAAAGGCTGCCTTGCAGTACTCCTTAAATGGAGCTTCGATAAGCAATGGACTGTAGATAAGGACATCATAAAGGCAGCAGACATAGATGCAAGCAAGGTAACTCTGGGAATCCCCGATATGACTACGGCCAAAAGGCTTATAAGAGAATATTACGGAGGGAAATAATGGATAGACGGAAAATAAAGAAAATTCCTCTTTCTCCCGTCCCCGAAACGCCGGAAGGATATTTCTTCAATGTGACCTCCCGTGTAGTCAATATGGGCTCTCGCATACTTTTGATGGATGTCCATTACGACGACGGCGGATATATGAGGATAGCCTTCGACAAGAAAAATAAGGACTGGGGGGATTATTCGTCGGATAACCCGAAATGGCGCAAAAGGTACACCGAGGAATATTATTACGCCTACAGAGCCAAAAGATATACGTGGGAGCAGAGGCGGCTGACCGGTGCTACATTCATAAGCGAAGCGGATAAAAAGAGAATATCCCGATACTTCAATGGCAGGCTTGAATGGGATGATGAGATTTTTAATTTCCAACAGGAGATAAGGGGTTCAGAAGCCAGGGAAAGGGCCAAAAAGAAGACGCTGCTCACAGAGGAAAGACACAGACTCCTTCCCGCCCTCCCCGAAAACTTCATAAAGTGGGCCAAAGCCAAGATGGGTATGGAGTACATCTACTATAAGAGGGACAGAAAGTATATGGAATGCACCTGCTCCGCCTGCGGAAATACCTACACCATAAACACTAAAGGGGTATACAGGAAGATAGACAGGGAATTACCGTATAAAGAGCGGTTCGTAAGAGGGGATAAGGTCAAATGTGTAAAATGCGGAACCTTATGCACTGCAAAGCCCGAAAGTACCTGTAAATACGGCTATACACTTACACAGTATTTCAATATCGGGCAGAAATACGGCGAAAAAGGCTTCGTATTTAGACAGATTGAGCTAAGCAAAAACTTCTATACGGACCGAAAGAACGATTTCTGTCTTAGCGAAAGGACAAGGCTCTACTCCGACGGATACTGGGAATACAGACACATCGGATTTTTCGAGGAATATTGGAACCAAAAACCGCCGACAATGTATTACAACGTATGGATGCCGAGGGATTGCCCGACATATCCCGAGACCTTTGAAAATATAAAGGGGACAGAGTGGCAGTATTCACAGCTTGAAAAGGTAGACGAAATGTTAGGAGAGCTGAACGGGTTAGAGCGAACAAAAATGACCCTGTGGGATTATCTGGATGTATACCGGGAGGATAAATGGCTTGAAGCTATGATAAAGCTCAATCTTGGCTGGATAGTGTACGACAGATGTGCATATTACAGCACATGCAGATCATACGAAATAGCCGCCAAGACCCCCTATGAGTATTTAAGGGTGTATAAGCACCGCATCAAAGATTTGCAGGCTGTAAGCGAGTTTGGATTCCCAAAGCTGAAGAGCGGAAATAAATTGCTTAAGACATTCAGGGCAGAATGTGAACTAAAAGCAGATTTCACGCTCGAACAATGCAGATACATAGCCACTGCCACTATAGACGTAACCCAATTAAGGACACTCCTTACATATACAAGTCTGGAAAAGGCAGCAAACTACGTAAGAAAGCAGCTGTGCCACTACGGCACCACAGCCAACGCAATGAGCCACTATGTAGATTATCTAAGCCTTAGAGACCAGATGGGGTATGATATGACAGATTCAATCATACTTTTCCCACGCAATCTCGAAACGGCGCATGATAACCTCATAGAACAGTCCCAAAAAGCAGAGACGGACAAGCGGAAACGGGAAAAGGAAAAGACCTTTAAAAGAATCCGTGACAGGTTCAAAAAAGCGCTCAAAGCCTACGAGTACGAAAACGAGGGGCTGATTATACGTCCGGCCAAGAGCGCAAGCGAAATCATAGATGAGGGAAGAAAGCTCCACCACTGTGTAGGCGGCGATAACTATCTTTCACGTCACAGCAAGGGGACAAGCACAATCCTGCTTTTGCGGAGCACGGAGCACATAAGAACACCGTATGTGACCGTAGAGATAACGCCCGACAGAAAGATAGCCCAGTGGTACGGAGCTTATGACAAGAAACCTGATAAGGAACATCTCGACAAATGGCTTAAAGACTACGTGGGACAGCTAAAACCCAAAGCCGTAAAGGAAGCAGTATAGGAGGTATATATGAATCAATTAACACAGTATGCAGATTATGAACAGTACAAAGCAGCTCTGGATTCAGAGCTGCAGAAAACCGCAGAGGGATTTGTCCGGATAGGATACCTTCTAAAGGTTGCAAGGGATACGGATATCCTTAAGGAGTCGGGATATAAGACCGTCACGGAGTTTGCACAGGCGGAATATAACATCGACAAGACGCAGGTTTCAAGGTTTATCCATATCAATGACAAATTTGCCGAGGGAGGATATTCAGACCATCTTCTCCCGGAGTATCAGGGCTATGGATATGCAAAGCTGACCTTGATGCTTGCGCTCCCGGATGAAATGAACGAGGAGTTGTCCCAGGACTTCTCAAAATCCGAGATACAGACCTTAAAGCAGGAGTATGAGAAAGAGCAGGAGATATCGGAAATTGAGGTAATGCTCGAGGAAAAGACCCCGGACATGAGCAGTATGAGCGCACTCGAAAAGCTGGTATACCAGTTGTTCAAGGAAAATGCAGACCTCTTTAAGGAGGTATGGATAGAGCTTGCCGAGGCAGATGAGAACGCAGAGGGTATAATATGCCCGACAGATAAGAAAATCTATGTGGTGCGCATCCCCGGAGAGGGAAGATATAACCTGACCTTTAATGAAAACGGAGAGCACTCATATCTCAATCAGAGAGACTTATCCAGAAACTCCTTTAACTGGGATGATTTTTGGAAGGCATTTGAGATGCTGCAGAACACCGGCGCAGGCTTAGACTATATGGGAGCATATGAAAATATTTACGGCATAACTTACCCGGAGGCATTCAAGGACGAAGTTGCACCGGTGCAACCAAGGAAAGAGACAAAGGTGCAGCCCTCAAAACCTGCAAAGGAAGCTCCCAAAGAAGCTCCCAAAGAGGCAAAGCCCGAAGAATCCAAGGAATCCGAAGAACTTGAAGAAGCCGAGGAACCGGACAAGGCAGCAGTCGTAACCACTGCGGAGCTTATATCGGAGGAGGCTGTACAAGGAGAAACCAAAGAAGGAAAGACGATACGGGAGAGAATACTCGATACGCTTATAGATATAGAGGCGGTATTCAACGCATCCGACGAAGCAATCTCTCCGGAGGAGGTAGATAAAGCAGCCACAAAGATAGCAGATGTTTTGAAAGACATAGGCAGATATAGAGAAATTCACAATATGGAGGTATCAGAATGAAGGGAGTAATCACGATCCAGTTTGAGAGCATGGAAGAGCTTAAGGAGATATTAAGCCTTTCCAAAAAGACGGGCTGCACGGTAGCAGAGGGCAAAACAGCCTTGAATGCTCCGGAAATCACAAAAGAGGAGCAGATTATCACGGACAAGACCATCAAAAAGGCAAAACCCGTGGAAAAAAAGATAGACACAGGAAAAATCGGAGCCCTTTATAAGGCAGGATGGAACACTGCAGACATAGCAGGAGAAATGAGGCTTAGCTTGGAAACCGTAAGAGCCTGCTTAAGAGCACAGGGCTTTAAGCTAAAGCCGGGAAAGAGGGGGACAGAATGACAAAGAAGATTAGAAGCATCATTCCGGGGGATTCAAAGTATAAATGCTTTTTCTGTAATCGATATTTTAACGATTACTTTAAGGGCGAGGCACACCACATCTTCGGAGGAGCAAACCGCCCTCTCTCGGATGAGGACGGGCTGGTAATCCACTTGTGCTATGAATGCCACAGAGGAGAGAAGGGCATCCACGGGAGAGACGGACTGCCGCTTAAGGTTAAAGCCCAGAGGATAGGACAACAGGAATGGGAAGATAACCGTATGAAGCTCTTTGACCTCACAAGAGAGGAAGCAACAAAACAGTTCATTTTGCGGTACGGGAAATCATACCAGTAAGGAGGTGCTATGTTTTACAAAATATCGATATTAAAGAAAATGATGAAAGAAGCCTATAAGGGGATGGGGCTTCATGTAGGACAGACCGTAACAGGGTGGCTTGTAATACGTACAGGACATTGGGAATTGTGCCAGGACTTTGAGACGGTTCCCAAAGAAGTAAAAGGAGCCATAATGGAGCTGACAGGAGAGATCCCCCTGAAAGGCACATTCTATAAAGCTGTGGATAAGGAATGTAACCAGTATGAGTTAGAGGCCGATGTGCGTATGTTACCACTCAGATACCCTGAAATTGACAAAGGAGAGGAGGGAGAGATAACAAGAATCCTTATGGTGGGTGTATTCGACATATATGCGGTGGCAACGGTATATGATAAAGGAGAAGGTTACACAGTTTTACTTAAGCAAAATCAGGCGCAGCTTGTAACCCCGGAAGGTATTGAAGTTGAAGCAGGAGAGACACCAATATATGGTCCATATATAGGAGGCAGGAGGGAGATAATCTGGCATAACAGTGATACATGGTATTGTACCGCCCCTGTAATACCCGAGAAAGACAGGACAGATACTTTAAAACTATATAACGATATTGCAAAGATGTGCGGAAATACTGCACTTAAATAAACCTCTAAACGCTTCGGCGTTTGTCATATCGCAAAACCATGTCAGTACAGGGGACGCTCCCGAGACGGAACGTCCCCGGGAAGGAGGAAAAGGATGAACATTGATGAACAGGTAAGATTTTTAAAGCACATTGCGGAGGTACATGAAAAGGTGGCGCCATTGGAGAGCCTTAAGTATTTAAGCTGTGCAAATACTATATTGGAGCTGCAGGCAAAGCATGAGCACGTAAGAAAGGAAATTCTGTCTCTGATAGAAAAATACAGCGAATCAGAGCAGGAAACGCCCGATAAGGCAGCAGTCAAGGAATCAGACAAGGCAGCAGTAGAGGAGCCAAACGAGGCAGCAGGACAGCAGAACGACCTTACGATGGAAGTGAGTTTAAAAGTATCAAGGATGCAGGATATGGAGATTAGTCCTGCAGAAATCAAAAAAGATGATATCGTCACGCTTAAAGTAAGCGGAGAATCTGTAAATTGGATTGTAGTAGACGAGGAAAAGAACAGTATTCTATTATTGGCCAATGAATTGATAAATGATGGTATGGAGATGTATAAAGAATACGAACTTAATAAAAATCTGACTTATGATAATTCAGACATCCGCAAATTTTTAAAAGAGTGGATACAGGGCATGGATGATGCGATGTTGAATTTATTAGAACCCGTATATAAGGATGATCTAGCAACGCTTCCAACAGAGCGACAGATGATAGGGAAAAATATATACGGAGAAGCAGAGAACGACACCCCCTTTGATCCCAAACACAGGATAGTGACAGACAAGGATGGATACGGCCAATGGTACTGGATGCGAACGAAGGTAGAAGATAGCCCCGCTGATTTCGCCCATGTGATCGGCGACGGCGATGCGGACTACGACGACGCATCCGATGCCAACTTCGGCGTGCGCCCGCTAATCCGTATGCGAAAGCAGTAATCTACAATCCCCGCCCCGTGTGGGCGGGGAAATCAGGAGGATAAAATGAAAAAGGGAAAGACTTTGATGGATTATGACGAGAAACTTTCAGAGGATGCAGAACTCTTAAGCCGATACCTTTATCAATATAAAGATTGTATCGGCAAAAAGCACGCTTTAGAGCATCGTATGGAGCAGATTAAATACGAACTGAAACACCCTGTAAGTGCTATAAGATATGACAAGGATAAAGCAAAGCCATCAGAACCAAATGAGGGCTCTGTGGCTATAGTATATCGTTTGGATGAAATCCATATACGCATAAACCAGCAGATAGGCAAAGCTGAAAAAATTTTAGTTGAAATTATGAATATAATTGACTTTCTACCAGAGAATTCTTTTGAAAGAACCATTATCGAAAATAAATATATAGACAGGATGAATTGGGAAAAGATATGTAACGAGAATCATTCAAGCAAATCCAGAACGTCAAGATATTGGAAAAAGGGACTATATAAATTACTGGAATACGAAAAAGTAAGAAAAACACTGGATGAGTATAAAAAGAGTATGTAGAAGGGTTGACATACTGTTAATAGTATGATATTATAATATCAGAAAGGAGGTAAACAGGATGAGAAAACTTACTGAAGAAACAAAAAAGTCCATCAAAGAAAGCTTAACCGGCGCTTTGATAGACTTGATTGTTGGCTTGATTCTTCTCTTCGTCTCGAAGCTTCTTGAATAGCCACAGGGAGGGCGAAAGCCCTCTCTGATAAAAAGAGTATAGCACATTCTCATTCTGAAAATCAATATGAAAGGGGCAATAACATTTTTAGCGGTTTTTTTCCTGGCAATCGGTGGGGTAAAACTGATAATGGCGCTTATAGCGATAAGGAGGGATGGCGATGCCTAAAGGAGAACCGCTAAAACGAACCGTCACGAAAGACCGCTGGAATAAGAAAGCTGGCTATAAGACCAAAGGTTTTAATTTGAGGGGCGATATAGCCGATAGATTTGCGAATGTATGCGAAAAAACAGGACGATCACAGGCATCCGTTATTATGGAGCTCATGGAGCGTTATATCAGCGAGAATGAATGACAGAATAAAAGAGGAGGCAAGGCCTCCTCTTTTTGTGTGTAAAGCCGAAACGTGCAAAACAGTGTCAATAGGTACTACCAAACGGGGCGGCGCTATGCGGGTCGACGAAGCCCCGATATTTTGCCCGAAAAAAATCAAAAAAAATTTTGGGTTTCGTTTCGCTTTTCCCCTCAAAAGTACCTCTAAGCCCAGTAAATATGCTGAATTGCAGCGAATTAAAAAAAAGGAACAAAAAGGAACACTCTTATGTGCTAAGATGATATCGTGGAAATTCAAGGGAGCGGAGCCGACAGGGCGCCGCTCTTTTAGATAGGCGGATACGATGGCAGAGCAGAAAAGCGAGCTTAAAAAATATATCAGCAAGGAAACCGTAGCAACTCTGTTTAATCTGTCCAGCAGGCGGATCGAACAACTGACGAAAGACGGAATAATAGAAAGAACTCTTATTAAGCGGCGTGCGCAGTATGAAACTGCTCCGACTATACAGAGATACATAACCTATTTGTCCGACAAAGCATACAACAGAGAGATTACGGGTATGGAGAAAACCCTAAAAGAGCAAAAACTCCGGGCTGAGATAGAACTAAAGAAATCCCAGGGAGAGCTGCACAGGCTCCGCACTGAGATAGCCATAGGCAATTATATATCCGTGGATGAAATAAAAATGGACTACAGCAGATTCTTTGTTATATTTAAGAATTTTGCATTATCAATTCCCGGGAAAGTGGCCGGTAAGGTATCCGGCGCATTAGATCCGGTAGAAGTGCGGAGGATAGAGGGAGAGCTTCAGAACGATATCACAGCACTTCTCAATGGTTTCGTATCCAGAGCAGTCACGGAAAAGCCGGAGCCAAAGGATACTGAAAAGCCAAAACGAAAGGGAAGACCGACAAAAAATGCCAAGAAATAAGTTCAAGGCAAAAAAGTATCAGTTGGAGGCGCTTGAAAATCTCCGTGTACCTGAAAAGCTGACAGTATCAGAATGGGCAGAGAAATACAGGATACTTGATTCAAAATACGCCGCAATGCCCGGTAAATGGCAGAATAGAACCACGCCGTATCTGATAGGCATTATGGATGAATTTAATAATTATGAGACCGAGGAAATCATATTCTGTAAGCCCACACAGGTGGGCGGCACGGAAGCTCTTCAAAATATGATTGGATACATAATAATGCAGGATCCGGCTCCCACAATGATAGTATATCCGACGGATGTGCTCGCGAAATCGGTGTCAGAGAACAGATTGCAGCCGATGTTAATCTCTACTCCGGAGATTAGAAAAAAGTACGATGCAAACTCATCCGCCATGGAACTGCAGTTTGATGGAATGTACCTCTCACTTGTGGGAAGTAATTCCCCATCATCGCTCGCAAGTAAGCCCATAAGGTTTTTGATGATGGATGAGGTTGACAAATATCCGGGAGCCAGCAACAGGGAAGCAGACCCGATTAAGCTTGCAAGGGAGAGAACCAAGACCTTCCATAACAAGAAAATATACATGACAAGCACTCCTACCGTTAAAGGCGGTCATATATGGAAAGCAAAGGAAAATGCAGACATAGAGAAACATTATTTTGTGCCCTGCCCCCATTGCGGGGAATACATAGAGCTTAAATTTCAGAATATCCGGTTTCCGGATCAGGAAGGGATGAGCTACGTAGACAGGGCAGAGCTGGCAACATATGTATGTCAGGAATGCGGATGCATTATAACGGACAATGACAAGCATAACATATTGCCGCTGGGAGAATGGAAGGAAGTACGGCAAAGCACGAAGTATGCAAGAACAGTTGCCTTCTGGATAAATACCTTATACAGCCCGTTTGTGAGGTGGGCGGACATAGCAAAGGAATTCCTTACATCTAAGGATGATTCGGAGGAACTACAGAATTTTGTGAACTCGTGGCTTGCAGAGCCGTGGGAAGACACAAAGCTAAAGACCGATGCGGACACGGTAATGGAAAGACAAACGGAGCTTCCGGCGTTTACCGTGCCGAATTGGGCAAAGCTCTTAACAGGCGGCGTGGATGTACAGGAAAGCTCCTTGTATTGGACTATAAGAGCGTGGGGCGATTTCCTCACAAGCCAGAACATAGCGCACGGACAGGCACTCTCATTTGATGAGATAGACAATGTAATGAACCTTGAATATTTAAAAGAGGATGGCGCTCCGATGGTAGTAAACCTGTGTTTGGTGGATTCGGGAGATCAGACGGATATGGTATACGATTTTTGTATATATCATTCGGAATACGCATTACCCGTAAAGGGCGCAAGCCATACACAATACGGCAACTATAAGCTTTCAAAGATAAATAAAGAGGGCAGCAACGCATACGGGATGACACTTGCGATAGTGGACGGCGGAAAGTACAAGGATATGATAGCCGGAAGAATGCGCAAACCGAACGGTAAAGGAAGCTGGATGGTGTACAACGGATGCGATTATGAGTATGCAAACCAGGTAACGGCAGAGCACAAGGTAACCGTAAGGAACAGAGGCATCACACAGGAAGTATGGCAACTAAAGCACAGTCACGGAGATAACCATTATCTGGATACAGAAGTGTACGCAATGGCAGCAGCCGACATCCTCGGCGTGAGATCACTCTACCTGAATAATACCGAAGAGGTAAAAGGCAGGGAGAATCCGGAAACCAAAGAAACGGATGAAGAACGCTGGATAAGGGTAAATGAGAATTGGATTTAAGGAGAAATATGAGCGATACATACAGCACAGCGGAAATGCTTAAAAATGTAAATGCCGCAATAATGGCCATAACAGTAGGCGGTCAGTCATACAAGATAGGTTCAAGAAGCCTTACCAGAGCAGACCTTAAACAACTCTATGCGCTCCGCAACGACCTTATGGCACAGGAAGCGGCAGAGAACAGCACCGGATTATTTGATGATTGCTATGTGGCAATCTTTGACAAGAGGTAGCATATGGGATTTTTGGATAATGTTGTAGCTGCAATATCCCCTGAAAGAGCATACAGAAGGGAAGCGTACAGACAGGCTTACGATATGCTTCGCAACTATGATGCAGGCGATTATGACCGACCTAACCAGAATTGGCGTGTAAGCAATCAGTCAGCCGAACTGACTGACAGATACAGCAGGGATAATGTGAAGGCAAGAGCCAGAGACCTTGAACGCAATTCCGACATAATGAACTCCATAATAGGCGCATTCGAAAGAAATGTAGTGGGCGGAGGATACACCATACAGGCAAAGACAGAGGATTCAGACCTCAATAAGACTATAGAGCGCACATGGAAAAGGTGGTGTAAAAAACAGAATTGTGATGTAACGGGTACGCAGAGCCTTAATCAGATAATACGTATGGCCGTAAAGCGTAAAAAGATAGATGGTGGGATACTGATTTTAAAGAAGTACACCAAAGAGGGCTTTATCCCGTTCAAATTACAGATGATAGAAGTGGATGAGCTGGATATATCGGTAGTGCAGCCTAAGAACAGCGGAAATAAGGTAATAGGCGGAATAGAAGTCAATTCCTATAACCGCCCTGTAGGATATTTTATAAAGCAGTATGACCCATCGGGATTCAGCCAGACAGACGCAGTATGGGCGGATGCAAAGGATGTTATTTACTACTTTACCAAAAACCGACCGTCACAGATTCGTGAAATATCGGATATGGCACCTACTATCCCAAGAATAAGGGATATCAATGAGTTTATGATGGCTGTATCCGTAAAGGAAAGGATAGAAGCCTGCCTTTCAATATTTATAAAGAAGAGTCTGCCCACCACGGGTATAGGCAGAACGGGTGCGGCCGAAGCGGACAGGGTAAGCTATGACGGAAAGTTGTTAAGCCCCGGAATGATTAAGGAACTCAATGCAGGGGATGAGATACAGGTGGTAAATCCTGCAGGACAGGCTTCCGATGCTACGAGCTTCACTAAGCTTCAACAAGGACTTGTTGGAGCAGGACAGGGAGTAAGCTATGAGGCAACGAGCCGTGATATGTCAAAAAGTACATATTCATCGGCAAGACAGGGAATGATTGAGGATGAGCTTACCTATAAGAAAGAAAAGGAGCTTCTCTGCGAAGTATTGGACGAGATATATGAAACCTTTGTGATATCAGCCGTTCTTTGCGGGGAGATAGATATACAGGATTTCTGGACGAACAAGGAAAGATATCTGAACCATGAATGGGTCCAGGAACCGAAAGCCTGGATAGATCCGCAGAAGGAAGCCAATGCAAACAGGATTGCGATTGAAACAGGTCAGAAAACATACAAACAGATAGCCGCAGAAAGTGGAAGAGACTGGCGGGATCAGATAGACGATATGGCGGAAGTCATTGAATACGCAAACGACAAAGGCATTGATATGGGAGAGATATTATATGGCATCAAGAAGGAGGAAACAAAAGTCTATGAAGATGAAGAGAATGGAGAGAGCCATGGAGCTTCTTGAAAAAGCGGAAGACGCAAAGTATGGTGTCCAGTACCGGGATATAGAGATGGATTCCATAAGGTCAGTTGAAGGAGAAGGCAATGAAAGAAAGTTCGAGGTCTCATTCTCCTCGGAAGTTCCTTATAGAAGGTATTTCGGCGATGAGATTCTGTGCCATGATGACGGAGCGGTGGATATGTCAAGGCTCAACACGATAGGATGTGTGCTTTTCAACCATAACCGTGACCGCATTATGGGGAAGATAATAAAGGCGTCCATAAAGGACAAGAGGGGCATTGCAACGATAGAATTCGACAAAGACCCCGATGCGGAGATGATTTACCAAAAGGTTTTAAACGGAACCCTCAAAGGAATATCCGTAGGATATCAGGTACAGATATATGAGGATGTTAAAAAGGGCGCAAAATCCAGTAACGGGAGATTTAAAGGTCCCTGTTATGTGGCAACCAAATGGATGCCATACGAGATATCCATAGTGAGTGTACCGGCAGACGGCACCGTCGGAGTAGGACGTGAGGTCGAAGTTGCACCGGTGCAACCGAAAACGGGAGTAAGCAGCTTTTACTATGATGAAAAGCAGCTCCAGATAAACCAAAATTTCATAGGAGGTAAAAAAGTATGAATTTGGAACAGATGATTCAGAGACAGCAGGAGCTCATCAATACGGCAAGAGCTGCACAGAGAGAGCTTACTGCGGAGGAACAGACTGAATTCGACAGCCTGCAGCGTTCGATAGACGCAGCAAGGGCTGTACAGGCTGCTCCTACTGCACAGGCTGAACAGCCCGTACAGGACAACACAAACGCTATCCGTGAGCAGGAGAGAAACCGTATTCGTGAGATTGGCGCAATGTGTGAACATTTTGGCGTTGAGGCAAGGGAGTTTATCGACAACGGCACATCCGTTGAGGATGCAAGACGTTCCATAATGGAGAAGCTTATGCAGACTTCCGCACCTACAAGCCAGAGAGGCAGCGCAGAGGTAGTTACGGATGAGCAGGATAAATTCCGCAATGCAGCATCCGACGCACTTTTACTCAGGGCAGGCATTGAGCTTGAAAATCCTGCGGAGGGAGCAAATGAGCTCCGTGCAATGTCCTTAAGGGATATGGCTATCGAGAGCTTGGAGAGGGAAGGCGAGAGCGGACTCAACAGAAAGAGTTCCGATGAGCTGTTCAATACTTTGCAGAGACAGTTCTACAATCCTACGGCAGCATTCCCCTCAATCCTTGACAATGCAATCAACAAGGCATATGTAGAGGGACACAAGACCGCAGCGGTAACCTTCGACCAGTTTACCAAGAAGGGAAGCTTAAAGGACTTCAAGACCGTTGACAACAACTATATTGCAGGTCCTGTCGGAGAGTTCCTTGAAGTTCCCGAGGGAGGAGAGCTTAAGCATGATGTTCCCAGAGACGAGAAGCGTCCGACAAGAAAATTAAAGACATACGGGAGACAGTTTACCCTGTCACGTCAGGCTTTTATCAATGACGACATCGACCTTGTGACAAGGATTCCTGCAAGATATGCAGCCGCCGCAAGAAAGACCATCAATAAGCAGGTATATCAGATCCTTGTCAATAACTCTGCAATATATGACGGAACACCGCTTTTCTCTGCAGCGCATAAAAACCTCATGACAAGCGGAAGCGGTATTACACAGGCAGCTATGCAGGCTATGATTACGGCTTTACAGACTCAACATGATGAGTTCGGGCAGGCTATTATCGTACGCCCCGCAAGCATCGTCGTTCCTGCCGGAATGGGCTTTGACATCTATACGTTGTTCAACAGTCCTACTATCAACACCAGCGGAAACACCCAGGCGGTAAATCCTCTGTACCGCTATGCAAATCAGATACAGGTTATAGAGGATCCTACAATCAATGTATTAAGCGGAGGCTTCGGCAATGTGATGCCGTGGTTCCTGCTTGGAGCAAAGGATGATACGGATTTCATAGAGGTTGATTATCTGAACGGGCAGGAGGTGCCTACAATAAGAAGAATGGAGACTCCCGGACAGCTTGGGTATGTATGGGACATCTATCTTGACTGGGGCATCTCGGTAATGGATTTCCGTGGAGCAATCAAGAATCCGGGCGTTGCTATAAATGACCCGCTCGCATAAGAAGGAGGTAAATGAAAATGGCTAAGGCTACATATTATCAGAGGGGCGAAACCCTCGATTACAAGAATAGCGGGAACACAGTGATAGAGGCAAATACTATCATTGATCTTGGTACCAGAATCGGAGTGGCAGGCACCAGCATTAACCCCGACGAGCTGGGAGATATCCATGTGACCGGAGTTTTCAAGATTGCCAAGACCGGAACTGATGCGATAGCGCAGGGAGCGGCGGTGTATTTCGACGGTACCGGTATCACTAACGATAACTCTTCAACTACTCCCGCCGGATATGCTGCATATGCGGCGGAGGCAGCCGACACAGAGATATATGTAAAGCTTCTGGGATAAGGAGGTATCTATGGCTAATTCGGGAAACATGGCGATAGGCAAGAACCTCGTCGCAACTTATCCGATACTGTATCTCTCAAAGCAGTATAATCCCGGAGATATACTGCCGGCCAATGATGAGAGCATGGTCAAAGCATGGCTCGAAGCAAAGACCGCAGTATGGATGGAAGAGAAGACGGAGACAGCAAAGGCAGTCCCTGTAACCGCCGAAGGCGGACTTCCCGGTGAGGCTGTAAGCTCGGAGAGTACGGAAAATCTTGTCGGAAAAGTGCCAAAGACCGCAAGCAGAAAGAAAAAGGCATAAGGCATGACTTTCAAAGAGCAGGTGCAACTGGATAACGCAAAGGTTTTTTTGAACTTTGATGAATTTGCCATCAAGGAAACCATCAACGGCAAAGAGATGCTGTGCATTGTGGATAACAATGAGATGATAGAAAGGGAAACCCGCTATAACCATAAAGGGGAATATTCTGACGGCGTTTTTGCCAAACAGCTTCTCATATATGTCCTTTCCGAAGAGTTCGGTGCTCTGCCTGCCATAGGCAGAGTGCTGACATTCGGTAAAAAGCAGTACAGAATCACGGATGCCATAGATGAGGATGGTATATATTCACTCAGCTTGGAGGCTAACAAGACCACGGTATGATACATTATGCAGTCGATATGGACGATCTGACAAGGATTGAATCAGCGTTGGGAATGCTTAAGGATAAAACCCCGATGTCACTCCGTACAGCTATAAACAGGACGGCCACAGAGACACAAAAACTCCTGTTGGATGAAGCTTCGGGAAGATATTACTTCAAACGCAGCGAAGCCAAAAAGACCATGAGTATCAAAAAAGCCACAACAAGGAACCTTGAAGCAATCGTGTACTCACAGGGTGCTCCTCTCGAACTGTACGGAGCCAAAGTGCTGCCAAAGGCATATAATCCCAAAAACCGTCCCAAGGCAGGACACAAGGGTAATGTCAAGAAATCGAACAGCGCAAAGTATCTGTATCTAAAGTCCTCCGGCAAAGACAGGTACAAGGCATTCGTAGTGAAGTATAAAAACGGACACATCAGCATAGCACAGAGACGCCCCGGCACTTCAATGAGAGGAAATATCCATAAGGAAGCGATAAAGAATCTCTACACTACTTCAATTCCGGCAATGCTCGGATACGAGCAGGGAATATACGGAATCGTGAAGCCCCAAATAGAGAGTATGCTCATTAAGAACATACAGGCGCAGGCATCAAGGTATCTGAGTTAAAGGAGGACATGATGACACCAAACGAGCTGCAGGATGCACTTGTAGAAGAACTAAAAGAAATGTTGTCGGATTATACCATGCGTACTCCGTACAGCACCGAAAGAAAAGCTGTGAGTGTATACAAACAGAGTCTTCCGGTACTGGAAACGGATGATGAAGAGGACCCTGTTCCTTACATCATAGTAAGGCTTCAGGGCGGTAATGAGAAAATTGAGAGAGACAGCTCATATACCGTAAAGCTCACTATCATCATAGCCACATGGGATGATTCTTTGGATATGCAGGGCTATCAAGATGTAATGAATATCATAAACAGGATATACATTCGTTTTCACAAGAGCCCGAATTTAAAAAATATAGCGCAATATGCCGGCGAATGGAACTGGGCCATACAGGAGGAAGACTACTACCCGTATTTTTTCGGAGCCTGTTCCATGGAATTCGTGATTGCGGCTGTAAGAAGGGAGGATGAATTCGCATGAGTAAGAAAACGGAGAACAGGGAAGCGGAAGCCAAAACCGAAATCAGAGAAGCTTCCAAAAGGAAAAATACCGATGTGATGTATCTCGGTCCCACGATACCCGGAGCATTGAAAAAGGGTACCGTATACAAGGATGGAGTACTCCCTGAAAGAGCTGTAGACTGCATCACAGAATTTCCGGCAATGAAGATTCTTTTCGTCGAAGTAGATGATAAGAAGCTCGCTGAAGCAATGAACAATTTAAACAAGCGGAGCGCTCTTAGTGCAATCTATGAGCAGACCGCAAAAAAATTCTAAGGAGGTAAAATAATATGCCCAGATATGAACACGGTGTGAGAGTATCGGAATCGCCTACCAATATCCCTACTCCCATATCATTTGACGCAGGAGTACCGGTAATATTCGGTACATCGCCTGTAAATCTTGCATCCGACCCCTCGAATGCAACGAACAAGCTCTTCCTCTGCAATACCTTTGATGAGGCAAAAGCGGCAGTGGGGTATTCAGAGGACTATGATTACACCCTGAATCAGGCTATAGATGCTTTTTTCAAGGCGTTTGCAATCGGTCCGGTAGTACTCTGCAATGTGCTTGATCCTGCAACCAACAAGGAAACCTTCACGGAGGCGGAGGTGGAGATAAAGGACGGGCAGGCAGTAGCCGCAACCGCAGGAATACTCCTCGACAGTCTTGTGGTAAAGAACGGAGAAACGGCTCTCACAAAGAATGAGGACTATACAGTCGCATTCGATGACGAGGGGAAGCTCGTAGTGACCATGATAAACACAACGCCTGTAAAGATAAACTTAAGCGGAAATAAGCTTAAGCCGTCAACCGTAACAAATGCGCAGGTAATCGGCGCATATGATTCCACCACAGGAGTGGAGACAGGTCTTGAACTGGTAAGAGAGGTATTCCCGAAGTTCAACCTTACGCCGTCACTCATAGTAGCTCCCGGCTTCTCAAAGAATGCCGCTGTGGGCGCTGCAATGATTAACAAGTGTACGGAGATAAGTGGGCTCTTTACCTGCGAGTGTGTAATTGACCTCGATACAACCACGGCAACCAAATATACCGATGTCGAGAACGCAAAGAAGAGTGCAGGATACACCAGCGAGCACGCTATATTGCTTTGGCCGTGCATCAAGTACAACGACAAAGTGATGTTCTACTCCGCTATGTATGCGGCAATGGTATCATACAACGATTACGCAAACGACAATATTCCCGGGTTGTACTCTTCGAATATCGACTGCAAAGCACAGGCAGCCGTTTTGGAGAATGGAACGGAAGTCGTTCTCGATATCAGACAGGCGGATGACTATATTAACGCCTTCGGCGTGGTAACCGTCTTCAATATGAACGGATTCAAGGCATGGGGAAACAACACGGCAGCGTATCCCGATGTAACCGATCCCAAGGACAGATGGATTTCGTGCAGGAGATTCTTCTCATGGTGGGGCAATACATTCATTGTAACCTACTTTGAAAAGGTGGACAATCCTGCAAATTACAGACTTGTGGAGAGTATCGTGGATTCCGAAAACGTAAGGGGCAATTCACTCGTATCAATGAACAAGTGTGCAGGGCTGCGCATGGAGTTCAATATCGATGACAACCCCGTAGAACAGATACTGAACGGAAAGATAGTCTTTAAGGAGTATCTTGCACCGTACACACCCGCCGAGGACATTCTCAATGTTCTCGAATTCGATCCCACTATGATTGAGGCGGCTTTAGGAGGAGGTGAATAAAGATGAGTTCAATAACCAATATTCCCGAGGTTATCAATAATTTCAACGCATATCACAACGGAAATGTACTTGTCGGAGTGACCGGACAGGTAAATATCCCAAATTTCGAAGCAATTACTGAGGAGATAAGCGGTGCCGGTATCCTTGGAAGCTATGAGACCAGTATTCCGGGATTCTATTCATCCATCGCACAGGAGGTGCCTTTCAGAATCCTTGACAATGACATATTCAGCCTTATGAATCCCTCGGAGCCTGTAGACCTTACCTTCAGGGCAAGCGAACAGTCCACGGTAAAAACCACAGGAGCCTTGGACTACAAGGGCATGAGAATAGTCGAGAGGGGAAGATTAAAGAGCTTTACCCCCGGAAAGCTGGAAATCGGAAAGGCTATGGAGGCAACCGTTACATTGGAGCTTCTCTATATCCTTATCGAGGTAGACTCTAAGAAAATGCTCGAGTATGACAAGCTCAACTCGGTATTCATAGTTAATGAAGTAGATCTTCTCGAGAAAGTGAGGGCATACAGCTGATGGATGACAAGAAGAACGTATTCGACGAGAGCAAGGTGGCAGATACCGCCATTGAAACGAAAATTGAACCCGCAGAGGAGTCCGATGATGATGTCGTAGTAGTATTCAAAAAGCCCTATACCTTTGAGGGGAAGGAATACACGCAGATCAATCTCTCCGGTATGGAGGATATGGATGCAAAGGACTTTATCGCAGTCAACAAGCAGTTTGCAAGAGCAAATGAGGGCACCAGCGTTATGCCGGAGTTCTCTCCTGAGTTTGCACTTATGTTTGCGGCGAGGGCAACCAAGCTCCCGATAGAGTTCTTTTACGGCCTTCCTGTAAAGGAAGTAATCAGAATCAAAAACCGTGTTTCAAATTTTTTCTTCGCATAGGGATGTCCCCATCCGACAGTAGTAATTTGAACAGGGTAATTGTAAGGCTGGCGATGACAGTGCAGACGGGTATCGATTACCTGTCTGGGCTGCCCGTCACAGAGCTATTGGATGTGATTAAAGAGGTAGCGGAAATTGGCGACGAACGGAAAAGAGTACAAGCTGGGAATACGCATAGTAGGAAGTATTGATAAAAGCTTCAATACAAGCTTAAGTGCGGCCAACTCCACCCTGAAAAAACAGGTGGTGGCGCTTAATTCTGCCTTTACGCAGATAGACGGCGGAGTAGATAAATTCATCCGTGGAGTTACAAGAACCGTTACAGCGGCGGCAGCAGCCGCAGGGAGCGTTACAGCGGCGGCAGTCGCCTCATCCGTAAAGCTGGGCTCGGAGTTTGAGTCACAGATGTCCACCGTATCTGCAATAAGCGGGGCAACAGGCAGAGACCTTGAAATGCTTACCGAGACTGCAAGAAGCCTTGCGCAGGAATCGGTATTCTCGGCAAAAGAAGTCGGAAATGCAATGGAATATATGGGTATGGCCGGATGGGATACCACACAGATTCTGGACGGCATCAGCGGGGTGCTGGCACTTGCAGCTGCCTCCGGAGAGGAATTTGCCCTTGTATCGGACATCGTGACGGATGACCTGACTGCATTCGGCATGAAGGCGGAAGAAACGCAGAGAATGGTGGATGTAATGGCGCAGACCGCCATGAACTCCAATACAACAGTCGCACAGATGGGAGAGACATTCAAATATGCGGGTGCGGTAGCAGGAGCAATGAAGTACAACGTGGAAGACCTTGCCATAGCAACCGGTCTTATGGCAAGTGCAGGCATCAAGGATACCATGGCAGGCACATCCCTGAGAAATATAATTACAAGGATGGCAAAGCCTACAAAGGAAAGCTCGGAAGCCATGAAAGCTCTTGGGCTCTCTCTTTCAGACGACACAGGAGAGATGTATTCATTTCTTGAAATAATGAATCAGATGCGCAAGGGCATGGCAGGCATGACGGAAACAGAGAAAGCGTATTATGCGGCTGAGCTCGGCGGACAAAGAGGCATGACAGGACTTCTTGCCATTGCAAACGCAAGTGAAGAGGAGTTTAAAAAGCTCGAAAATGCCATATACAACTCACAAGGCGCAGCTGAAGCCATGGCAGGTGCAAGGTTAGATAATCTGGAAGGCGATGTAACCAAATTCAAAGATGCGGTATCTGATGCAGGACTGGAATTATATTATCAGTTCAATGAGGAATTCCGCTCTGCAGTACAATGGGCTACCGACATTGTAAATAATGCAAAAACAAAAATACCGGAGGCATTTTCGAAAATAAGCGCAGAGTTCCCTAAAATCAAAAGAAAGTATGACACTTATGCAAAACCGATGCTTAACACACTTTTAAGTGTCGGAAAGTGGGCGACAAGCCACGGCGGAACCCTCTTGGGAATCATAACCGGAATAGGCACGGCGTTAGCAACCTATAAGGTTGCAAGCGAAGTAACGCATATAGCGGCGGCAATGGCGGAATTTTCGGGACTGCTTGCAGCGGCTCCTGCCCTTGGCCCCATTCTGGGAGCAGTGGCGGCAATAGGAGCCCTCACTACAGCCATAGCCGTATACAAGGAACACGAAAAAGCGCTCATCAATCAAAATCTCGACGACCACTTCGGAAAGCTTGCGCTATCCATGCGTGATATAGAAAAGATTGCATCCGCTCTTACATCAGGCGGAAATTTGGAAGAGGTCAGGAAGGCTTTTGATGAGTGGGCGGACGTGGAAGACATTGCCGATAAGATGGGCGATGTCGTCAAAGAATTAAATAAAACGGAATATAAAATAACCATAGGATTAGGACTTTCCGAGGACGAACAGGACAGCTATAAGACAGCAATAGAGGAATATTCGAAACAGGCGCAGGAATTCGCCACACAGACAAGATACGCTGTAAATCTTACTCTCAATGCAAATATGGCAGATGCCGACCTCATAGCAAATGTGGATAAGTTCTACGAGAATTCCTATGATGAACTCACAAGAATCGGAGATGAACTGGGCGATGCAGTCACCGAGGCTTTCGAGGACGGCTTATTAGATATAGATGAGATTGAAACTATCCAGAAGCTCCGCAAACAGATGGCAGACATTCAGAACGCCATCACAACCGGAGATTATAAGGCGGCATTATACTCCCTTGATGATAAATACAGCGATATTGATGCCGCTTCATTCAGCTCGCTTCTTGCGGAGGTAGGGGAGAAGCAGGCACAGGCAAATGAGAAATACCACGACAGTTATTTAAAAGAGCTGTCAGCGTTGTATGCTTCGGGAAACGCAACAGAAGCAAATCTTGAAGATGCACACAGAAGATATGTTATGAATTCAACTCCATCATATGAAGGCTTCGGGTATCTTACATCAAAGATATCCGGAAACTACAGTTCGGAGATAGCAAACGCAATGAACTCATATGATGCTATTATGAAAGACTACTTCATGTCAGGAGACCACGACTGGACAAGCCAGTATGGTCAGAATGTGGATGCTCTTGCAGACAGCATGCAGATAGATGATAAGACTACGAGAAAAGCCATTACCAAGATGCTCGACGAGATGGCACCGCAGTATGAAGACCTCCAGGAGCTTATGTCGGAGTACAGAAAAGCAGGGGAGCAGATTCCACAGGAGATATTAGACGGCGCAATGGAATACGCAAAGCTCCGTGTACTCTCAGGAAGCGGAAGCAGTGAGGACGTATGGAGCTTCATAGGCGCATACTATTCAGATAATCAGGAGCTTTTAGACGCAATAAATACATATGTAACACCCGGAGGGGAAGAGATACCCGATGCGGTTGCAACGGCAATAATGGATAATCAGGGAATCATAGATAAGGCGGTAAGGGATTCCTACAATCTGACAGGGCAGACGGTACAGGATGTATACGGGAAAGGCTTCAATGTGTCGGTTCCCATAGTAACCCAGATATCAGCTGCGGAAAGAGCCAATATGGCGCAGCAGTATTATTCGGGAGGAGCAAAGCATCATGCAACGGGCGGTATAGTCAACAATAAAGAGTTGTCATGGCTTGCCGAGAACGGTCCGGAGGCTGTAGTTCCTCTGGACGGTTCCAAGCGTGCGGTATCGCTTTGGCAGAGAGCAGGACAGCTTTTAGGAATGGACAGCCTGCTTGACAGATATGACCTTTCGGGAAGTTCACAGGGCGCATCCGTGGCTTACAGCCCCACACTTCAATTTTACGGGGATGCTCCTTCAAAGGATGACATCACGGACGCACTAAGGATATCACAGGACGAATTTAACGATATGGTTGACAGATACTTTAAGGGACGTGGAAGAGTAGCGTTTGGGTAGATATGAATGGCAAAGCTTTATAAGACAAAATCAGGAGATGTATGGGATAAAATTGCAAAGACAGTATACGGGAACGAATCGTATACATCTTTTCTGATGCAGAATAACACCAATCTGCTTGATTACTTTGTATTCCCACAGGGAATAGACGTACTTATCGAGGACAAACCGGCGAATGAAAGCTATCTGCCGGAATGGAGGAAATAATGGAAAAGTCACGCAGAGCAAGGGTTAAAATAAGCTATGACGGAACAATAACACAGGTTGCAAAAGGGAATACCAACGGCACGGATGTACAGAGCACACAAAAAGAGCAGTCCGTGGGAACAATAAATTACACCGTCGTCTCAGGGGATACGCTCTGGGCGATAGCAGGCAGATATTTGGGAGCCGGGAAAAGGTGGAAGGAGATATATAACGCCAACACAGACATAATAGAAAAAACAGCGAAGGAACACGGGCGTGAAAACTCCGATACAGGACATTGGATATATCCGGGAGAGGTTCTTACGATAAACACAGGCAATGTCACAAAGAAGACCACAACCCAGACATCCGCAAGAACCATAGGAACATCCAATCCGGAGCTCGGCGATAAGATGACGGAGGCTCTGGAAAGCTTCTCCTATACAGATATCGCAAGCGGACAGTCAGACACCATATCTATATCTATGCATGACATAGATAAGGAATGGATGGGAAACTTAAAGCCGGGAAAAGGATGCACAATAGGCGCAGGCATAATAACGGAAGACTGGGAAGACGAGGGGGACGATTACAGCTTTAACTGCGGAGTGTTTACGCTGGACGAGCTTTCATTTTCGGGAAGACCGCTCTCCTGCAGCATAGGAGCCGTAAGCGTACCCATAGATGATGATTTTAAGTCTCTTCCAAAGTCCAGAACATGGGAAAAAACAACCGTAAGGGATATAGCGCAGAGGATATGTGATGATGCCGGGGTGGCACTGTACTATTCCGGGGAGGCATATCAGATAAAGGACATAGAACAGTCAAATCAGACGGATAGTGCATTTTTGTATAACCTATGTGAAAGATACGGCCTTGCAATGAAGGTGTACAGCCAGAAGATAGTCATATTTGACATGGTGGCAAGTGAGGAAGCCAAAGCCGTACATACCATAGATGAAACCGATATGACAGCATGGAGCTATACGGAATCCATAGACGGAACATATACAGGCGTAAAGCTGGGCTATACCGATCCGGATGTGGACGAAAGCATAAGTGTGATGCTGGGCGATGAAGGCAGAATGTACGAAATGAACACGCAGGCCTATAACAAGTATGACGCAGAGCTTCAGGCAGCCGCCAAGGTAAATGCCGCAAACCGTACGGCAGAAATACTAAACATAACCATAGCAGCAAAACCCGTAATAGTGGCAAGCCAGTGCGTGGAAATATCCGGTCTTTCGGCGTTAGATGGGAAATATTACGTGGATAAGATAGTTCATTCCGTGGGAAACGGTTATACAATGAAGCTCTCGCTCCACAGGATACAAAATGCGATTAAGGTAACAAAACCGGCTGCAAGCGCAAAAAAAGGCGGATGGACTTATACGGTAGTATCGGGCGATACATTATGGGCAATCTCAAAGAAATATTACGGGAACGGCGCAAAGTACAATATCATCTATGAGGCGAATCAGGATATCATAGAGAACACGGCAAAGCAGCACGGAAAGAAGGATTCAGGAAACGGACATTGGATATGGCCGGGCGAAGTATTGACGATACCGGCGGCGGAGTAAATATGATACCAAGAGTGGGAAGAGTAACAAAAATATATCCGAACACAGGAAAAATACAGGTAATGTATGAAGACAATTCCAACACGTCAATCCCATTACCTATGCTCACAATGAACGGAGAGTATTCCATGCCTGCAGTAGGCGACAAGGTAATGACTATGCACATGGAAAATGGGTCTTCCAAGGGCTTTGTACTCGGAACATATTACGGCGGAGGAATGCAGCCGAAAGCGAATAACGGATATCGCAAGGATTTTGTGAAGGGTGTATACGTCATTGCGGGGAGCGGAGCATATGACCTGACCGCTTCAAAGGAGATAAATCTGTGTGCAGAGAGTTCTTCGGCTTCTTTCGGAGTCAATGCCGGTATATATGGGACAGAGGCAACCATAGGAAGCGCTCCCGTACCAGAGGAGGGAGAGGAGATAATCCCGGACAGCTATGCGCATTTTACGGAAGAATCGGCGGAGATAAAAGGAAAAGACAAGGTATTCATAGAAGCGGAAGACATAACCATCAAATGTTCATACGGACAGGAAAGCTTCGAGAACATATTAAAGAGAATAGAAAGGATTGAGGACGAGCTGGGACTTCCTCATACGATATAGGATATGGCAAGGATAGGAAACTTAGGAAGCCTCATAACCTTTGAGGTCAGTTCGAATAAGGTACTTACCTTCGAAAAGTTGTCACAGACCGTAAGCGGACGCTGGGCAACGCATAATGTCATAGGCGGTAAGCCTAAACCCGAATATATCGGGGAAGGGCAGCGCACGATAAATCTCCCCATATTTCTTTCCGTCAACCACGGCATAAGACCTCGGACGACAATGGAACGGATCGAGGAAGCCGTGGAAGACGGAGAGACCTTTACCTTAGTAATAGGCGGAAAGAAGATAGGGAGCAGGCAGTGGATAATATCCCAGATGTCAGAGAGCTGGGGGGAGGTAATCAGAGATGGAAGATTGTGCTCAGCACATCTTACGTTGACCCTGCAGGAATACACATGAGGAAAAGATATGGAATACATCATTGACATGGAAGGAGCCTTCGACGAGACGGAGTTCAAGGATATAAAAAGGTGTCTTGAAACCCTTCTTTCGATAAGAGCCGGGAGCCAGCCTTTAGACAGGGAACTTGGCATCGCATACGAAAATACGGTAGACAAGCCGCTCAACATAGCACAGAACGCCCTTTCGCTTGAAATTATAGAAAAAGTGGAAAGATACGAGCCGAGAGTGACAGTAAAAGAAATAACCTACGATGAAGCCGATTATAAAAACGGGCAGATAAAGCCACATATATACTTCAAAAAGACAGAAAACTAAGTTGCACCGGTGCAACAGAAAGGAATCAGGATGGAATACATAGCCGACAATATCCCGGACATATCATTTATAGATGATGCCACCATAGACCAGATATTAGCACAGATGATATCTGACTATCAGAGCAAATATGAGGAAGTTACAGGAAACAAGAGAACTCTTGCACAGGCTGATCCCGACAGGCTCATATTATACGCCGCATCCATTCAGATATATCAGGCAATGCAATATGCGGATACTGCAGGTAAAATGGGACTTTTGAAATATTCGAGAGAAGATTTTCTTGATAACCTCGGAGCACTCAGAGGAGTTTCAAGAATACAGGCAGCTCCCGCAACCTGCATTCTACAATTTTCAATAGAAAATGCACTAACAAGCGCTACGCCTATAGTTGCAGGCTGCAGAGTCACGAGCGGAAACGATGTGTTTTTTGCAACGGACGAATATGCAGAGATACCCGCCGGAGAAACCAGTATAACCGTAACTGCAACCTGTACGGAAGCCGGAACCATAGGAAACGACCTTGTGGCCGGAGAGATTACGACACTTGTAAACACCCTGCCCGGTGTAAGCGTTGTGAATATATCGGCTACAGAAGGCGGTTCAGACATAGAAAGCGATGATGATTTGAGAGACAGGATATATGCAGCGGCCAATTCTTATTCAGTAGCCGGCCCAACAGGAGCATATGAGTATCACACAAAGATGGCAGACTCCACAATAGGAGATGTAGTTGTGGATTCGCCGACACCCGGAGTAGTGGACGTATATTTCATAAAAGAGGATGGCGATATTCCGGATGAAGCACTATGCGAAAAAGTAACCGATTATCTGAATGACAGAAATATCAGACCACTTACGGATCAGGTAACTGCAAAGGCTCCGACAGCGGTTAATTACAATGTGACGGTAACATACTATATCGCCGCTTCAAAAAAGAGCGCCGTAGAAACCATACAGTCAAACATAAATACGGCGGTTACCGTATATAACAACTGGCAGACAGAGAAAATAGGCAGAGACATAGTCCCCGACTATCTCATACAGAAAATGATGGAAGCCGGAGCGAAGCGTGTAGAAGTGACAAGCCCTGTATTCACTATAATAGACGATTCGATGGTTGCAAGAGTTGAAAACGTAACAATAACATACGGAGGACTGGAAAGTGATTAGCCTGTATGACAGCGAAATAAAAGATATATTACCTGAATATCTGGCTTATCAGGATCATTATATAGCAGTATCTTATGCCATAAAAAAGGCGGTAAAGAGGCTGTACGAATACTGCCAGAGAGTCAGAATATATGCGGCAATAGACTATGCAGACGAAAATGTGCTGGATATGCTCGCATTAGACCTCAATACCCAGTATTATGAGGAGTCGCTAAATATAGACATAAAGAGATCGCTCATAAAAAGCACGCTTTTGTGGTATTCGAAAGCAGGCACACCGGCAGCAGTCGAGGAACTTGCACAGGCTGTGTTTGGAATAGGAAAAATATCTGAGTGGTATGAGTACGGCGGTCAGCCCTATATGTTCAAAATAAAGACCAATGCCCCGCTTACCCCCGAGGGGACAGGGTACTTTATGGCAATGATAGAGAAAGTAAAAAACGCCAGAAGCCACCTGGAAGATATAGAGCTATGCAGAGAGATAGAACAGACGCTATATGCCGGTACGGCATATAGACAGAGATACATAAAAAACTCAATAAAAGAGGGGACTACATCACGGAACAGCATCAATCAGCAGATATATGAGGGTATCGGAATGAGACCGGCATATATCAGACAACAAATACACTAAAGGAGGATTATCAATGGGAAGCTTCAAAGCAGCAGTAATGACGGAGAGAGGCGCACAGCTCTTAAGGGATGCACTTGCAGGCACCGCAAAGATTGAGTTCACGGCAATGTTTGCAGGAGATGGAGAATATACGGAGGCGGAAGCCATACCATCTGCACTCATGGAGAGGACAGCCCTTAAACAGCAGAGACAGAGCGTGCTTTTATCAAGCATAGAGGCGGTACCGGGAACCAATGCGGTAAAGCTGACAGGAGCATTGGACAATACAAGCCTTTCAGGCGGATATTACGTGAGGGAGATAGGCATATATGCAAAGGATACGCTGCACCCTGACCTTGCAGATGTACTCTATTCAATAGTGTTGGCAGAGATTCCTGATTATATGCCGCCATATAACCATTTATCCCCCACGATAATCATGGAAGAGTATTTTGTGACTGTTGATAATACGGAGAATGTGACTATCACAGTAGGAAGCAGTGCATATGTCACTACGGAGGCGTTTGAACAGTTCAAGGAAGATGTGGAAGAAGAGTTTTCAAATATGGAGCATGTGTCAGATGATATCGCCGACAGTGAAGCCACATCTACAGCTTCTAAAGGATATAGCGAAGGAGAGTATCTTTTATTCAACGATAATCTCTACGAGGCGACAGATGACATTTCATCCGGAGATACTATCGAGGAGGGCGTGAATGTTGAGCGAACCCAAATAGGTAAAGTCCTGACTATCCTCAATAAAAAAAGCAAATGGGAGTATTACAACGGACTTAGATACTACAATCTGGGAACGGAGTTTTCTGAAGAACAGGCTCAAATGCTTGCGGCAGGAGATTTCTCGGAGCTTTGGAATGGTGACTTCTGGGAAAACGGTGGCGATACAATCCGTATAATCGATAATATGGAGCCATTTTATCAGTATGAAAAATGGACGAATCCGACAGATTTCAAACATCATGTGGTTGTGATGAATGACAACTGCATACTTAAAGCAGATAGCTCCACCACAAGGTATATGAAGGATACTAACGATACTACGGGAGCATATGCAGGGACCAAATATCGTACAACCTATAAACAGCAGTGTGATAACTACTATAAGGCTTTCTTTGGAGCTGCCCACTTGGGAATCCATAAGGAACTTATTTCGGATGCCGTGGCAAATGGTAAGGCCTCACATTGGATCTGGGATGACGCATCAACGGAGATTCCTTCGGAAACAAATATGATAGGACATCCATCATTTGGAGAGTCTACATATAATAACGGATTTAATGAAGGAACTAATTTCAGACAGTTCAAATTATTTCAGTTAGACCCTAGATTTATAATGCCGAACATTGAAAAGGTATTGGAATATTTTTGGGAGAGAGATGTAGTAAGCGCCGCTTATTTCGCCTATGTGGACGGCTACGGCTTTGCGGCCTACAACGCCGCATCCTATACCTACATCGGCGTGCGCCCGTATTCCGTAATCATCTAATCCGAAATCCCACGGCCGTGTGCCGTGGTTTCGGATGAATAAACCCAAAAGGGAATATAAGGAAAGATGGCAAGAAAGAAAAATAAAAAGTGGTGCGACACCAAATATGAGACGAAAACAACAAAATTCGGCGTGGAGGAGATGGCAAAAGCCATCTACGACACGCTCGAAGAGTATATCTTAAATGATGTCCGCAAAGACATCATCGCAAAGAAGATTCCAGAGGAAGGTAACGAAGAAGTTGGAGAGCTCCAAAGAGATTATCTGTTGCACAGATTTGAGAAAATGACTGATATGGCGGAGCGGATAGAGCTGTATGTAAGGGATGCCAATTCCATATATGCGCTGTATGCGTGTGATTATGAGTACAGACGCAAAGTTTGGCTTGCCGCCAGAGGATGTTGTTTCAGGTTAAGATGTATGCTTGACCATATGACTGAACTAGTCGTATCCGGCACGAATATCCAGAAGTATGTGGATATAAGCGCCGATGTAGATAATCTGTCCGAGCGCATAAAAGGAGTCATAATATCAGACGACAGGCGTCGGAAAGAAAAATGCAAGGATTACGAGGGCAGTTCTTGTAACACCGCTAATTTCGCCAATGTGAACGGCAACGGCAATGCGAACTACAACAACGCATCCAATACCAACATCGGCGTGCGCCCGATTTCCAAGCAGAACGGACACAAAGAGTCGTCCGAAGAAAATGTTACGGAAAGGAAGGACTGTCCGTCCCAAAGGGACGATGTGACCGTGGATGCACCGAGTTACGACGAGGGGCTATAAACCACGAAAATGGGTATGGTAGAAGAAATAACCTGTAATGCCAACAATATGTACTTTGCGGGCAAAAAGACTATAAAAAGTTCCTATAAGAAAGAAAGTACCCAGCGTTTCAAAAGAAATCTTTTATGTGAAATCAAGCGAGCACAGGAAGAACTGCACGACAGAAGTTGGAAAATTACCTATACCCCGCCTTTTATCATAAAAGAAAGAGGGCACACAAGAAAGATACAGGGCAATATTCCATATGACAGGATGATAATACATAGCTATATGGATAATGTTCTTTGGAAACAGTTAGAGAGATACATCATATATGACAATTACGCATCACAGACGGACAAGGGCACAGGGAAAGCGAGGGAACGCTTCAAGGAGTTCCTGCACAGCGCTTATAGAGAATACGGAAACAATAAGTTTTATGTGGAACTATTGGATTTTAAGAAGTTTTATGACAATGTACAACATCAGAAACTGTATGATGAGATAATGCGCAAAGTACCATATGATCCGTTTCACGAATATATGATATGGACGATACTCGACAGTATGAAGGTGGATGTATCTTATATGACCGACCTGGAATATGAAGATTGCCTTGATGACATATATGTTGCACTCGACCATATATATGACGACCCGAGCTGTTTGATGGGCGAAAAGTATATGTTAAAGGGCTTAAATATTGGAAATCAAGGTTCACAGGTGTTCAGCATATTCTATCCGACACGAGTAGACAACTATTGCAAAAATGTCCGTGGAGTCAAGCGATACGGAAGATTTATGGACGATATTTCGATGATACATAACAGCAAGGACTTTTTACTGAGCGTATCCGAAGGGATGATGCCGATATGTGAAGATATGGGACTACATATCAATACAAAGAAAACTAAAATATACAGAGCAGACGGACACATTACATACCTTGGACGAATATATCATATGACAGCAAGCGGGCATATTATCGAGAGGCTTAAACCGGACACAATACACAGAGAGATAGTAAAAATAAAGAAATTCAAGGAGATGTATGATATGGGTATCAAGACCTATGAGAGCATAGAGGAGCAGGTGCAGACCTGGATGGGATGTTATGGTAAGCTATTGAATTTTTCACAGGATGAAAAGATAAGAACACTCTACAAAGAACTGTATGGATTAACAATAAAAATATAAGGAGGTATATTATGACACTAGTATTATCAGACGGGACACGGATTGAAGGCATTACCATGAATGGCAACAATTATGTATCCCAGGAAGAGGTAAAGGAGAGTGATCTTGCCGGAAAGCTCTCCCATGTATCAGTAGAAGAGAATGGTGCAGTAACGCAGGAATTGGAAAATGCTGCACTGGTTCAAATCCTGCATTACAACGATGGCTGGTACATAGCTTTAAGAGAGATGACCGAGACGGAAGTAATGCTCGCAAAGTTAAGAGCGGATACTGATTACATCGCAGCAATGTCCGATGTGGATTTGGAGGGTTAAGAAATGGCAAAGAAAATTGCACACAGCAAGAATTTTGAAAAAGTGAAGAATTACTATGACAACGGGTTATGGAGTAAGGAAAGAGTCTACAATATGGTAACTCATCCGGCATCGGCACCTTGGATTACCGCCGAGGAGTATGAGGAGATAACAGGAGAGCCTAAAGTGCTCCCCTTGTCAAGGACATTTTTGATTTAGTTAGGGTTAAAACTGTACAAAGTGTGTTATACTCTCCCTGCTCGGACGGAGGATAGGGCAACGCTGAGGAGCGACCCGAGCGCCGATCAGAGTCACGGGAGGGC
>JAFUVF010000016.1 GCA_017483735.1 Lachnospiraceae bacterium
ATCCATGTGTAGTTGTTCCTTGCTACAGCCCGGGACATCTGCACGGTTCTCGAATCTCCGACGAATACAACGGCGCTGGTGACAACCGGGGATTCCTTCTGCACATAATCTCCGCTCACATATGCGGTTTCCCCGTTATAAACAATCCTGTACCACCCCGTGTCCGTCTCTCCCGTCACATTTACCGCAGAAGCCCAATACAGCCTTCCGATTCTGTCATAGGATATGTCTGCGCCGTTTCGCACATTCAAGGTGTCATTCACATACATAGTCACTGCAGGCTCAATGTCCGTTACAGTAAATTCCACTCTCTCTATCACGGGAACCACAATCTCTTCCTCCTCCGGCACCGTATCATAGACGCTGGGGCGGAATATATCCGTCATCTCCTCAGTAAGCTCGTTGATGGAAACAATATCCACATCCGTCTCCCCGTTTATATTGTGCACCGCATCCTCAGCCTTGTCCCTGTAATCATTGTATACGACTAAAAACACCAGCATACAAACACTGGCGGTAAGTGCGATTCCTATAAGCCTTTTGTCGGGTATAAGCTTTCTCATCATCCAATCCGCAAAATATTTCAATTTTGTTACAAGATTTTACCAAAGATTTACTGATATGTCAAAAAAGCATATTTATTCTTGAACATAGCTATTGCATATGCTATGATGTTGTTATATTTCTCTTTTTTAACATGCAGGGATAATTCTTTTAATGAAGAATAAAACTTTTAATGCAAAGCTTAACATCATAACATCTGTTTTTGCTTTTATTTTGCCTGTGCTCATATATTTATACATTCTTGCAGCAGAGGGATTTGCTCCGTTTGGCGATAAATCATTGCTGATCATGGATATGTCCGGTCAGTATATAGATTTCTTAAATGGTTTAAAGTATGGGGATATATGGTTCTCCTGGGCAAAATCCTTGGGAACAGGCTACATTGGTGTATTTGCCTATTATCTTTCAAGTCCATTTAATTTTTTGGCACTGCTTTTTCCAAACATATACATGCCATACTGCATCATCTTGCTGATGTGTTTAAAGCTTGGATGTGCAGGCGTTACTGAAGCGTTGTATTTAAGATTGCGTTTTGGACTGTCCTGTGCAGGAAGCCTTATTTTTTCAACCGCATACAGTCTTATGGCATACAATCTCGCATATTCAATATGCATAACATGGTTGGACGCCGTGATATGGCTCCCGATAATCCTCCTCGGAATTGAATGGATAATTTACGATAAAGGAGGACGACTGTTTTGTATAAGTCTTTTAGTCTCTCTTATTTCATGTTACTACATTTCATATATGCTTGTACTTTTTTCCACAATTTATTTTATCCTTCGCTGCATTGAAGAAAACCTGAACAAGGCACAATTGTTACGCAGAATGTTTGCTTTTCTGGGAAGTGGCTTTACATCAGCCGGACTTGGCTCTTTTTTTCTTATACCGGTATTTTTGTCACATTTCGAGGGAAAGCTTGTAAGCGCACAGATGGATTACAGTTCCCTCGTAAACTTCAAACTATCCGCATTTGTGACCAAACTTATATTTGGAGAATACGATTCCCTTACCAACAGCAGCGCTCCCTTTATATGCGGCGGAATAATAATCATTTACTTTACATTAAAGTTCTTTTTCAGCGGGCGGATTTCATTGCGAAGCAGATTATGTCACGGAGCAATGCTCATAATACTTGGATTAAGCATGTGGCTATCCCCTCTTGACAGGATATGGCATGCTTTTAGATATCCTAACTGGTTTCCGTACCGATATGCCTTTCTTTTTACCTTCACTCTGCTTTTGACGGCGGCAAAGGCCTATTCTGTGAAGACGGATACAAAAAAATTAGTTGAGGTACTTTTGCTTTTGTTAAGCATCGTGAATCTCGGTTGGAACGGCATCACTATCATTCAGGGACTGGATGCGGAATTCGGTTATGAGTCTCTGTCTGACTATGTTGCATTTCAAAACAAAAAGGCTGAGCTTTTGTCATATATTCCCGAAGAATCTTCATTTTACCGCATCAGATCCACCGAGGATAGAAGCAAAAACGATGCAATCAGCTTTCACTATAACGGAACCACTCACTACAGTTCATCATATCTTGCCACGATAAATCAATGGGTAAAGGTCTTTGGAATGGGACAGGGCTGGTTTTGGAGCAGTGACTACGGCTCCACACCTGTAACCGATCTTTTCCTCAATATCAGATATGTAATATCAAAAGATTCCCCGGGGTCCTGCTATACTCTGATTGCACAGAACGATTTAGGCGGACTGTACCGTTTTGCACATGCCGGGTCGGTTGGCTATTTTTCAGTTTACGACGGCACGGGATACATGTCAGGCAACAATCCGTTTGAAAATCAGAATTCTCTCTTCCGCATAATGTCTAATTCAAATGACGATGTCTTTTATCCTGCAGAGAGCATTTTGTATCCCGATGGCGTAAATACAAATATTTCCCTCATCTCCGACGGTAATCCACTATACGCTTATTTCGGCTCGCAGAATAACGCAACGGCTCTTTATGTGAATAATCAATTTCTGGCATTTATTTCATCTGGCGAAAATGACCATATACAATATCTGGGAACCTTCCCTCCGGGTGAGAATATAGAAATCTATGCGGATTCAGAGCTTCCACAATATTTATTGTATTATCTTAACGGCGATTTATTTGAAGGCGCTATGGCAAATATCGACAATAATTGTCTAAAGCAGACAGATTACCGTGGAAATGGCACCCTCAAAGGGGAAATAACAAGCAATTCGGATGGTTATATCCTTACAAGCATTCCGTCCATAAAGGGACGTTACATAAACATTGACAGTAAGACAACAAAATGCAGCGAAGCATTCGGAACATTCATTATGTTTCCAATAACTGCCGGAACACACAAAGTAACGATTCCATATTTGCCACCGGGATTTGTTACAGGCATTATGTTAACCTTTCTTACAGTTATAATTATAATCCTGAAATTTGCACATAGACATACTGTCCGATTAGGTAAGCCGGGCATGAATTCTTAATATCTCTTTTTACTTTACGCACCAACAAGAAACCCTCAATGTCGCTACATTGAGGGTTTCGTCAATCATTTTTCTGAATACCACGGAAGTGGCAACGCCACTCCGACAAAAAAGTCCGTAATCACTCGAAGCAAGGGCTTCTTCGTGAACTCTTTAATTTCTCGGAAGTGGCAACGCCACTCCGACAAAAAAGTCCGTAATCACTCGAAGCAAGGGCTTCTTCGTGAACGGACTTTAATTTGTCGGAGTGGCGGGATTCGAACTCGCGACCTCCGCCTCCCTAAGACGGCGCTCTAACCAAGCTGAGCCACACCCCGAAACGTGCTGTTAACAGCACGTTTGTTATATTAACACGAACCTTTGAAAAAAGCAAGCACTTTTTTATTATAACATTTTTGTCCTATGCGCCGGTGCTGGTATCCTGCGTGCTATTGTCAGCACCTGCATTATCTCCGTCATTAGTACTCCCCGCATCGTTATTTTCTTCATTACTACCTTCGGCGCCACCACCTGACGCTGTACTACTGTCTGAACCGCCTGTTTCAGTACCGCTGCTTCCGCCCGCTTCGCTGCTGCTCTCCGTGTTTTGCTCTGAACTGCCGGCTCCTCCTGATTGGCTATCGCCGGAACCGCTCGTATTTTCGGTTCCTGAAGCACCGGTATTTTCTCCGCCGGAATTGGCAGGGGTTGATTCCTCTGTCTTCGCAGGTGTAGGAGTGGGAGTCGGCGTAGGTGTTGGTGTTAGTGTCGGCGTTGGAGTGGGCGTAACCGCAGGTGCCGTTGTCTGTACCACAGGTGCAGGCGTTGTTGTAGCTTTTGTAGTAGGCGCCACTGTCTGTACCACGGTTGGTGTCGGCGTCAGTGTGGGTGTGGGTGTAGGCGTCGGCGTTGCCGTTTCGGTAGGCTTAGGCGTGCGTGTCGGTTCCACAGTTACCGTAGGAGTAGGAGTTGGTTCCTCCGTAGGCGATGCGGATGGAGGGTTGCTCACAATATTTGTATACTCCTTTGAAGGCGGTACATAGTGCACCACATACTCGCCGTCATCAGAAACACCGGGCACGGGATGTTGTATCACATAGTCGATAATCACATTATACGCAGATGCCTTGTAATGCAGTCCGTCCCCTCCGTCATATTCCTTCTTTATTGAACCCTTGCTGTTTTTGAGCACCGTATTCACATCAAGATAATATATTCCCTCAAATTCTGCCAGTGCCAGCAGGAAATCATTATATTTGTCTATCCATTCATTCTTTACAGAGCCCTTGTAAGGACCGTCATCATCCACGGGCCATATCGCCATGAGGACTATACTGCTGTCCGGTGCAAGCTCCATTATGCGCTCAACCACCTTCTTATAGGCGTTTTCGTAATCGCTTTCCGATATGCCGTTCATACCGTTTACGCCGTAATTTATATATATTACAGGCTTTGCGTTCGCCTTCAGATAGCTTTCAAGAGTATACTGTTTGCCGGAATTCTGCGTAAATGTGGTGTTTAATACCGCCGTGTGGGCTACACCGACCTTTGCCAAAGCGTCTTCATCAGAAATAAAGCCGTAGTTCACTGCCGCAACGGTTCTTGAATCTCCCAGAAAGATGCAGTTGTTCATATATCCGCTTTTTGTATTTTTGTTTTCGGATAGCACTACAGGGAACTCAACGGTTTCCCCTGTGCTCTCATCCACTACGACTCTGGTATTTGTCTTTACCTCAACAGCTTCTCCCGACTCCTCGGAGTCCACGAAAATACCTGCATATTCTTCTATATTCGCCGTCGGTGTAACATTCTTTGTGCTGTGCATATATACTGCACCGCCTATGATACCTCCTATAGCTGCCACACTTACCGCCGCAGGCACTATCACGGCCGCTTTATTTACATACCACAGATTCAGTATCTTTTCCTTGACATAATAAAAGAAATCAAGTATCCTGTCCGTCACGTCATAATACAGATCTAACAGTCTGTTAAAAATCGGCTTTTTCATCCTCTATCCTCTTATGAATTCTCTTCCATATAGCTTTCTATCGCTTCAGGGCTGTTTACAAGTCTTGTAACCACCAGATACCGTTTTGAAGGCTTTGTGGTAATACATGTGGAGAGAACGAGAATATGATCATCCTCTTCCACAGTACTCTCCGAAAAAGTATTGCTCTTTCCCTCTGTCGTCGTTATGGTTTCCTCCATAAACGAAGTAAATTCATAATCATCACTGAAATCATGGTTCAGAAGCAAATGCTCGTCACTGTGCTCGACAGCAGCCAGAACCTCATACACCAGAACCTTATCCGGCATATAAATATATACATATTTGTGGTCATTTATGTATTCGGGATCCTCATAATTGTGCAGTCCCGCAAACATTGTGCCCACTCTCATATTATGTCCGTACATAAGCGTAACCCTGTCGGAAAAATCCTTTGCGTTGGCTTTTTCGGTATAGATACAGCCGGGACGCCCCTTTGAGCCGTCGATATTATATTCAAGATAATACACATCGTCAGTGGGGTGCTGGAGTACCGGATAATCTATAGGCGAATCCGGTATGTATATCCATGCGTAAATATCCGGATTGACATTGGCTGTAAGATCCTCAAAGTCCACCTTTTTATCCTCGGGTATCTCTATTCCTGCATTAGATAGAAGCTCATCATTTGCTTCCTCGGGCGAAAGCGTAGGGACAGGAGTCGGTTCCGGCGTGGGGGCTGGTGTAGGCTCCGGCGTAGGTGTTGCCTCAACAGCATCCGCCAATTCCTCATATACCTGTTCCGCCCTTGCCGCCTTCATCCTTCCGCCGAAATATATTCCTCCTGAAATCACGGCCACAACAAGACAGACTGTGGCTATTATCCCATAAATATTAGGTTTTTTCTTATTCATATCATCCATTATTTTATCTCCGTAAATAAAAGTATTTACTAACTATATCATATTTTTTATTTAAAATCCATATTATCTATGTATATATCGTTAAAGTTTTCGATATTTGCAAGGTTTATGACTTCTCTGTTTACAGGCAGTGCCTTCTTCAATATATCGATGGCTCCATATAGCGCAAGCTCCTCTCCCAGTCTGTGTGCTCCTGAAAGTGCAGTATTCCCAGCGCTTACAGCTTTCTCTGCAAGCTCATCCGGTATAAGCCCGATGTATGCGGCATCCGCAGGGTCAAGATAATAGCCGAAGCCCCCTGCAAGACAGACCCCCTCTATTTCTCCATAGCTTATACCGTACTCCCTTATGAGTATCTCAATGCCCGCCCGGACTGCCGCCTTTGCAAGCTGAATCGCCCTTATGGAGTCCTGCGTGATATTTACATTGCCGATTCGTATGCCGCTCTCAAAATACTCATCTGAAAGGAGCCCTGTTTCATCCACATAGCCTTCCCTTCTAAGCCTTGCGACAAAGCTTATCATATCTGCGCCCCAGATTCCTCTGTTTGGTCCGCCCTCAAAGGCAGGTCCTGCCGCAGTGGCTGTGGCGATAAGCCTGTTTGCGTTTCCTATCGCCATCTCCCCGTTTGTACCAAGGTCTATGAAGAGGACAGGCTTTTTACTTTTTATAACATCCGTTTTGTATATGCCCGCAACGATATCTCCGCCTACAAATGCTGAAAGTCCCGGAAATATAACAGTTGGAATTTTATTCTCATTAAAATCAAGTTCCTTTTCTACCTCCGAAAGCTTAGATGCCGTAAACGGCGCTTTTCCAAGCTCATCCGGCTCATACCCCTCATCTCTTCCCATAAAAAGGTACACCATAGTGGTATTGGCGGCTATTATAAGGCGTGAATTGCCGGAAGAAAATAAAAATTTTTCATCCCCTGTATCCCTTGAAAGCTTGCTTCTAAAAAACTCTATTCCATCACTGATTGCATCCCTGATAAGCCTTGTAAGCTCCTTGGCAGTATCAATATCCTCACATAGCTTTATTCTTGACAAAACATCTGCCCCGTATGCAGTCTGGGGATTTACAAATACATATTTTTCGAGATAATTGTCTTCCTTATCGTAGAGCTTCATCGCCACAGTGGTGGTGCCTATATCCGCCGTAATGAGATAAAGCCCGAGGGAGACCTTTTTTTCGGTCTCCTCCGAGCCTGTGATTATATCTATATCTCTTTTATCCTGCGGCGTTACCCCTGGGCATCTGCCGCAGCCCGTGCAAATCTTACACAGCGTGCCAATATTATCAGTCCTGTAAGCTTTCATTTATTCTTTTCAGAATTGAGTCAATGTACTCTATTGCATTTTCTTTTTCATCATTCTGGAGATATTTTTTTATAAATTCAAGATAATCACGCTGAATCCTTAAATCATTTTTCAATTCATTTCCTGTAGGCATAATCATCCCTCCTTTCGAATCTTTCAAAAATGCTGTTTACTTTTTAATTATAATATACTTTTTTTAAAGCTTCAAGAAATTATTACACCTCCGCACTTAGCTCCCCGTCCTTAACTACAATGCGTATGGCATCCCCTGCGCTTACCTTATCGGAAAGTATGAGCTTACCCGCAAGAGTCTCCACGTACTTCTGTATATAGCGCTTGAGAGGTCTTGCACCGTATACGGGGTCATATGCATTGTCGGCGATAAATTCGGCTGCGGCATCCGTAATTTCTATCGACAGCTCCTTATCCGCGAGCCTTTTGTTCAGGTCTGCGACAATCAGCCTGATGATTCCGCCGATATTAGCCTTAGTCAGAGGCTTGAACATTATGGTCTCATCCAGACGGTTTAGAAACTCCGGTCTGAAATGTGCGGAAAGCTCCTCCATTACGGCCTTCTCCGCATCCTCCCTTATGTTCCCTTCGCTGTCTATGCCGTCCAAAAGGTAATGTGCGCCGATATTGGAGGTCATTATGAGGATTATATTCTTAAAGTCCACAGTCCTTCCCTGGGAATCCGTGATACGTCCGTCATCCAATACCTGCAGCAGCACATTGAATACATCCGGATGAGCCTTCTCTATCTCGTCAAAGAGCACAACGGAATAGGGCTTTCTCCTGACAGCCTCCGTAAGCTGTCCTCCTTCCTCGTAGCCCACATATCCGGGAGGCGCTCCGATAAGCCTCGACACTGAGTATTTCTCCATATACTCGCTCATATCAATCCTGACCATATTGTTTTCGTCGTCAAAAAGCGCTGCCGCAAGGCTTTTTGCAAGCTCGGTCTTACCGACACCGGTGGGTCCCAAAAACAGGAAAGAGCCTATTGGCTTTGTCGGATCCTTTATTCCCGCCTTGGAGCGGATTATTGCCTCTGTAACCTTTGTAACGCCCTCATCCTGTCCGATGACCCTCTTATGGAGCTCCTCGTCCAGATGAAGCGTCTTGTTTCTCTCGCTCTCATTTAACTTCGCAACAGGTATTCCCGTCCACCGTGATATTATTCTCGCAATCTCGTCCTCGGAAACCTTCTCATGCACAAGGGACAGCTCCTTGGAATTTACCCTTTCCTCCTCGCCCTCTAGCTCCTTTTTAAGCGCAGGAAGCTTGGAATATGAAAGCTCTGCCGCCTTCTCATAATCTCCCTGCCTCTGGGCTATCTGAATCTGGGAATTTACGGAATCTATCTCCTCACGAAGCTTTGAAAGCCTTGACACCGCTTCCTTCTCATTGTCCCATTCCGCCTTTTTGCTCGCAAATTCATCCTTCTTCTCAGCAAGCTCCCTTTCAAGCTCCGAAAGCCTCTCCTGCGAGAGCTTGTCATCCTCCTTCTTAAGTGCGGTAGCCTCTATCTCCATCTGCATTATGTGCCGGTTGAGCGCATCAAGCTCTGTCGGCATGCTGTCAAGCTCCGTCTTTATCAGGGCGCACGCCTCGTCCACAAGGTCTATCGCCTTGTCCGGAAGAAATCTGTCGGATATGTATCTGTTTGAGAGGACTGCCGCCGACACAAGGGCATTGTCCATAATCTTGACACCGTGATATACCTCGTAGCGCTCCTTTAAGCCCCTCAAAATGGATATTGTATCCTCCACAGTGGGCTCATCCACCATAACAGGCTGAAAACGCCTCTCCAGCGCAGGGTCCTTCTCTATGTACTGCCTGTACTCATCCAGAGTGGTTGCACCGATACAGTGAAGCTCTCCCCTGGCAAGCATGGGCTTAAGCATATTGCCCGCATCCAATGCGCCGTCCGTCTTTCCTGCGCCCACAATGGTATGCAGCTCGTCTATGAAAAGAATTATCTCCCCGTTGGAATTCTTCACATCCTCCAAAACAGCCTTAAGCCTCTCCTCAAATTCGCCTCTGTACTTGGCGCCTGCAACCAACGCCCCCATATCGAGGGCAAATATCTTCTTGTCCTTAAGTCCCGCAGGCACATCTCCCTTTACTATACGCTGTGCAAGCCCCTCAACCACAGCGGTCTTGCCTACACCGGGCTCGCCTATGAGGACGGGATTGTTCTTGGTCTTTCTTGAAAGTATGCGAATCACATTCCTAATCTCATCATCCCTGCCGATAACCGGGTCGAGCTTTTCATTCTTAGCCTTCTCCACAAGCTCCTGACCATATTTTTCTAGTGTATCGTAGGTAGCCTCCGGATTGTCGCTTGTTACTCTCTGGTTTCCCCTTACCGTGGAGAGCGCCTGCAAAAATCTCTCACGGCTGATGCCGTATTCCTTGAGAATCTGAGCTATCTCCCTGTTGGGATATTTTATCATTGAAAGAAAGAGATGCTCCACGGACACATACTCATCCCCAAGAGCCTTTGCCTCATCCTCCGCACAGGTAAGCGCCTTGTTGAGACTTGTTCCCATATAGACCTGACCGCCCTGCACCTTTACCCTCTTTTCAAGAGCGCTCTCCACTCTCTTAAGGAAATGCTCGGTCTGTATCTCCATCTTCTCTACGAGCTTAAGTATAAGACTGTCCGGAAGCTTCAGAAGCGCCCAGAGAAGGTGCTCCTCCTCTATCTCCTGATTTCCGTATTCATAGGCTATTTTTTCGCAATCCTGTACCGCCTTTACAGAATTCTGCGTAAATTTCTGTATATTCATACTATAATCCTCCTCTTTCTGATAAGAATCCACTCCTCTTTGTTATATCCGAACTATAACACATAAATTAGCACTCGTCAACGGCGAGTGCTAACAAATTTTCTAAATTATTCATAAACTCCGGCTTTGCCGATTATATTACAGCAGTTATGCCACGCTTACAACCTTATACTCCTTATCCTCCACTGCCTTTGTGAGCACGGCATTGTCCACATCCTTAGACAGCGTGACGACAGCATTTCCCTTCTCATGGCTTACCTCTGCGCCCGAAACTCCTTCCAATGCCTCCAATGCCTTCTTTACTGTAGCCTCGCAGTGAGCGCACATCATTCCCTCAATACTAATTGTCTTTGTCATGCCTTCATTCTCCTTTTCAATATTTGTTGTGTTATGATTTGTTGTGTTATGTGATTTGCCATAGAGCTTCACAAGATTGAGCCTCAATGCATTGCTTACGACGCAGAAGCTTGAAAGGCTCATTGCTGCCGCACCAAACATGGGATTCAATTTCCAGCCGAATATCGGTATGAATACCCCCGCTGCAAGGGGAATCCCTATTATATTATATATGAATGCCCAAAAGAGGTTTTCATATATATTCTTTAAAGTGGCACGGCTCAATCTCACGGCCGCAGGAACATCCGAAAGCCTGCTCTTTACCAGCACCACATCCGCCGCATCAATGGCGACATCGGTTCCTGCACCTATGGCAATGCCTATATCCGCCCTTGTGAGAGCCGGAGCGTCATTTATTCCGTCCCCTACCATGGCGGTAGTCCCCTGTCCGCAGAGGTATTTTATCTTTTCCTCCTTGCCCTCGGGAAGTACATTTGCCACCACATCCTTAACACCTGCCTCCGCCGCAATGGCGGCCGCAGTCTTATCATTATCGCCCGTTATCATAACAGTATGTATTCCTAATGCGTTCAGCTGGGCTATGGATTCCCTCGCATCCTCCTTAATGACATCCGCCACCGCTATTACCCCTAGAAGCTTTCCGTCCTCCGCAAAAAATAACGGTGTGCATCCATTATCCGAAAGCTGGTTTGCCTTTGCAATATAGCCTTCTGGTATATCCATTATGGTGGACATATATTTCATGGAGCCGCCGGATAGTGAAACAGCTGTTTCTCCATCTGCGAAGGTGGCTTTTACGCCGTTTCCCGGCAGCGCCTCAAAATCAGTAACATCAGGTATTAAAATATCCTTTTCCGCAGCATACGCAGTTACAGCCTTCGATAACGGGTGCTCGCTCGGCTTTTCCAGACCTGCAGCCTTCCGGATAATCTCTTTTTCAGTAACACCCTCCGCAGGGAATACACCCGTTACCATCGGTTCTCCCTTTGTGATGGTGCCTGTCTTGTCCATAGCTATTATGCCTGTTTTTCCGGTTCGTTCGAGGCTTTCCGCAGTTTTAAACAGTATTCCGTTTCGTGCACCCACTCCGTTACCCACCATTATTGCAACAGGGGTTGCAAGTCCCAGAGCACAGGGACAGCTTATCACAAGGACGGAAATGCCCCTTGCCAGAGCAAAGGAAAACTCCTGTCCCGCAATAATCCATACAATAATTGTCAATACGGCTATACCAATAACAGTCGGTACAAAAACACCGGATACTTTATCCGCCAGCCTTGCGATGGGTGCCTTGGTAGCCGCCGCATCGGAAACCATCTTTATTATCTGTGAAAGAGTGGTATCCTCCCCCACTCTTGTGGCTTCACATTTTAAAAAGCCCGATACATTTATGGTAGCAGCCGATACGTTATCCCCGGCTTCCTTGTCAACTGGTATGGACTCTCCTGTAAGCGCCGCCTCGTTTACTGCACTTACTCCCTCTATGACGATTCCGTCAACAGGAATGCTCTCCCCGGGGCGCACTGCAAATACATCGCCCTTCTTTACCTCAGCTATGGGAACCTCCCGTTCCATACCATTCGTAATTATAACAGCCGTCTGTGGAGCAAGCTTCATAAGGCTCTTAAGGGCATCCGTGGTCTTTCCCTTGCTCCTTGCCTCCAAAAGCTTACCGACGGTTATCAGGGTAAGTATCGTTGCGGCAGATTCAAAATAAAACTCGTCCATATACATCATTGCTGCTTCTGCACCGGAATGCACCTGTGCGTCCGTCATCATAAACAGTGCATACACGCTCCAGACAAAGCTTGCCCCACTACCCAAAGCCACAAGAGAATCCATATTTGGTGCCAAATGGAGCATACTTCTAAACCCGCTCACAAAAAACTTCTGGTTTATAACCATTATAATGCCGGTCAGAAGCAGCTGCACAAGCCCCATTGCCACATGATTGCCGTCAAAAAATGCAGGCAACGGAAGCCCTAACATCATATGCCCCATTGAAAAATACATAAGAATTATCAGAAAAACTAATGATGCAGCAAGACGTTTTTTAAGAACAGGCGTTTCTTTATCCTTTAGTGCCTCCTCTTCCTTGGAATATTGCCCTGCCCCGGTCTTGCCGGCGCCGGATGAGCTTTCCTTTTTGCTTGCGCCGTATCCCGCCTTTTCTACGGCTTCTATTACGTCGGAGGGCTTTGCATCCCCCTCCACTCCCATTGAATTGGTCAGAAGACTTACTGCGCAGGATTTCACTCCCGGCACTGCGGACACAGCCTTCTCAACTCTTGCCTGACATGCTGCGCAGCTCATACCGGTTACATTATATTGCTCCATAAGGTTCCTTTCCTACCCAAATCCCTTTAATCCCTTTATTTCAATATCTCGAATCTGAAATAATCAAAAATTGCGGCACCGCCCTCCGTGCCCTTTGTATTTACTGCAAAGAGTCCGGCTTTTACTCCGACCCATCTTCCGGGGCTTGCCTCCACTGGCTCGCCCATAGGAATGAACTTATCGTCATCATAACTCACTTCAAAGCTCACTGTCCTTTCATCCCGCACCTTCATCCTGATACATATAACATCACGGGATATCTCCGTAAGGCTCAAAGCGCTCTCATCATTCTTAGTCCAGTTTCCGGTGCGCTGCATAAGGACAGTCTTTCCATCCTCCTTGTGTACGCACAGCCCGGTATAGTGCCCGCATTGGCTTACCATTCCCGCAGAATCCCCATCCTTAAGACGGGCAAAATTCATTCTTGCGGTCACCATAAACTCAGGAGCAGGCCATTTCTGAATAAGAAGATTCGGCACATCGCATAGCTGTGTTGAAGCATCGACAATCTGACTCTTTAACACAAGCTGTCCGCCCTTAAGCTCATACCAGTCATCCTTATAATTTGCGTTCCACTGCCATTGAAGTGAGAGCTTATCCCCGGTAAAGTCATCAGAATCCTCCGGTGCGTCAATGGGGAATACTGCTCCCACATCCGGCTTTTTGTGTGTAATTACAGGTTCTCCGCAGCCATTTTTGTCATTTATTCCGATAATAGGCCAATCATCCTCCCAGCGCATTGGCTGCAGATGGATGATGCGCCCGGCATTACCCACATCCTGAAAATGTATGAACCAGTCCTCGCCCGAAGGAGTATCCACCCACGCTCCCTGATGAGGGCCGTTTATTTCTGTATTTCCCTGAGCAAGAACTATCCTTTCCTCATACGGTCCGTATATATTCTTTGAGCGAAGCACCGCCTGCCAGCCTGGCTTTACGCCTCCTGCTGGAGCGAAAATATAATAATACCCGTTTCTTTTGTAAAGCTTCGGTCCCTCAATGGTGGGCTGGGTTGCATGTCCGTCATAAATAAACCTGCCGTCATCCAGCACCCCCGAGCAATCCGGTTCAATGGGAGACATATAGAGCATACTCTTAAAGCCTATACGGCTTCTGGCAAATGCCGATACCATATATGCCTTGCCGTCATCATCCCAGAAAGGGCATGGATCTATCCAGCCCGTAACCTTTCTGACAAAGGCAGGCTTGCTCCACTCCCCGAAGGGATCCTTAGTCTTTACCATCATTATTCCCTCGTCCGGGAACGGTACAAATACATAGAATGTACCCTCATGATACCTTATTGAGGGTGCCCAGGCTCCGTCCCCGTGCTGCGGGGTATCGTACCTTTCAAAGGGGAGCTTGTCGATGCAGTAGTTTATAACCCTCCAGTTTACCAGATCCTTCGAATGAAGAAGCGGTACCGCAGGGGTATTGCAAAAGCTGGAGGCAATCATAAAATAATCCTCCCCCACCCTTATGGCATCCGGATCCGAATAATCCGTATACAATATGGGATTGGTATAGGTTCCGTCGCCATTGTCCGCTATCCACATTTTTCCGTTGCCCGCTCTGTTCATAGGTATCCCTCCTGTCATCCTGAACCATAAATCCAACTGCTTTTATTTTTCCACAAAATTCAATTTTTTACAATACAAAATCACATATAAATTTGTCAACTATTGCAAAAATTTGTTGACTTTGACAGAATTTTATGATAATTTCATATAGTATCAATAATTAAAAGCCTCAAGACTCGCATTTGCATGTAAGTAAAACAGACTTTTTGTTTTTGATAAATACATTAATTATTTTTCTATGAAGGAGGCACTAAATGAACAACGGTACAGTTAAGTGGTTCAATGCTCAGAAGGGCTACGGATTCATCGTAAATGACGAGTCCAAGGAAGAGGTTTTCGTACACTTCTCCGCTATTCAGGCTGACGGCTTCAGGACCCTTGAGGAGAACCAGAAGGTTACCTTTGATACCGAGACTGATCCCCAGAATTCCAACAAGGTTCGTGCGGTCAATGTCAAGGTTGTAGCTTAAAAACGAACGTAAAAAGAACCTGTCAGCATGACAGGTTCTTTTTTTGCGTTTTCTTTCTTACTCTTCGAATTTATCCAGCTGGCGCATCTCCGTGTAGGCAAGAAGCAGAGGTCCCACGCCCTTTGCATCATCCTCCACCACAGGCTCTGACATATAGTACTCAAAGCTGCCGTCACGCCTTGTATTATCCTCAGGTCCCAATCCTGCCACAAGGCATATTCCGCCTAAAGACAGCTCTCCGTTCTTCTCCTTCAAATACTTATCGCATATTCCGTTGAAGGCTCTGATACCATGCTCCCTGTACTCCTCCGGAAGGAAGCCCAGACGCACACCCTTCATTATGCAGTAGGACATTATTGCAGAACCGCTGGTTTCAAGATAATTCTCCCCCTTGCCCGGAAGTGCGGGAAGCTGATACCAAAGCCCGCTTCCGTCCTGAAAGCCCAGCATATCCTCCATAAATTCCACGAAAACCCTTTTTAGATTCTCGTATTCCTCCCTGTATTCCTCCCCCGGCTCGCACTTCGTGATGGTATCCAAAAGTGCCATACCGTACCAGCCGAGAGCTCTCAACCAGAAGTTCTTGGAAAGTCCCGTCTCCTTATCACACCAGAATATGCTCTTGGATGCGTCATATCCGTGATAATAGAGTCCCGTTACCGGATCCCTCATATATTTGTAAACATTGGCAAACTGTGAGAAGATATCCTTATAGTTCTCCTTGTTATTGAATTTCGTCTCATACTCCATATAGAAGGGCTGTCCCATATACATACCGTCCAGCCACACCTGATTGGGATATATCTTCTTGTGCCAGAAATTCCCCTCAGCAGTTCTTGGCTGCTTCTTTACCTGTCCATATATGGTGTCTATGGCCTTTCTGTATTTCTCCTTGCCGTTTATGGCATAGAGCTGGAACAGCGTTTTCCCCGCATTGACATTGTCGATATTGTACTCCTGCGGATCATAACCGGAGATGGTGCCGTCCTCCGAAACCCTGTGGTCTATGAAGGCGTCGGCGAAGTCATAATATTTTGTCTCGCCGGTGGCATTATATATCTCAAGGAGCGCCATTATCATGACCCCGTCGATATAATTCCAGCCGCTTCCCTTCTTGGATTTAGCCTTCTCTATATTCCATACAGGCACGTCAAGGGTGCTCTTCTCGATAAGCTCTCCGATATACTTTTCAAAAATGGGCATTTGCATAAAAAATTCTCCAAATCCTGTTATTTCGTTATTTGCACTCAAAAAAATTGTACCCTATTGACTATACTCTTGTCAACGAATAACGCTTGTTACTATAGAAAACATATTTTATCTTCTCTCACAACGGCGAAAGGCTCCCGATTCCCAGAAACCGGGTTACAAGATATATCAGAAAAAGATGCGCCGGATACATTATATAGAAGAAGAGCTTCAATTTAAGCCCTCTTTTCCCATTGTAGAATAATATCGGAATGAATGCTGCAGGTGCGTATATCTCGTAGGCAAAGACCGCTGCACCGGCAATGCACTGTACTATGCGCCTGTTTCTTAAAAGATACAATATTATTATTGCCGCAACCCCCATATAGCTGTAGTCGGTTCTGAGAATTGCCGCCACAAGCATTCCCGTCAGAGAGCTTCCTATTATCGCAGCAGTCCTTAACGCCGCCGCCAGATTGAAATTGCTTCCGAGAAATCTATCATTTATATAAAGGCATGCGCTGTTTATACCCCATATAGTCAGAAGTCCTATGAGCAACGTAAAGAAAACATTCTGATACCCCGGATATAACGGAGTTGCTGCGAAGCAGAGATCAAAGAACGGCTCCGATATCAGTGAAAATACAAAAAGTCTGCGCGCATACCTTTTCCTGTCCTTTGTATGGAAAAAGCCCTCTGTCAAAAGAAAACAGTATATGGGGAAGGCGATGCGCCCTATTGCCCTCATTATGCGGTAAATTGTAAAAAGCTTAGCATAGTCCGGCAGCGGAATAGCTACATTACCATATGCCATGAGAAGCCTGTATATCAGTCCAAAGCCCAGATGGTCCGTTATCATGGTCACAAGGGCAATAATTTTAAGGGTGCTTCCCGAAATAAAGCCTTTTTTTAAATATCTCATATATCCCTTTTCCCGTTGTCCTTAAGCTCCTCGAAGCCCTCTCCCAGAGTAATCAGACTCTGCTTTACCGGGTCAAAGGCTCCCTCCTCATACAGGCTTAGGAGGATCAGCCCCACCGGCACCGCAATGATCATTCCGAATACGCCCCCCAGCTTGAAGCCCATATATAGCAGAAAAAGAGTGGGTAACGCCGGAAGTCCCACGCTCTCTCCCACGAATTTCGGCTGTATGAACTGTCTGAAGAGCTGTCCCGCTCCCCATACTATCAAAAGCCCTACAGCCATTTTTATGTCTCCGCCGAATAATTTTATTAGTGCCCAGGGTACCATTACCGTGCCTGTCCCGAAAAATGGGAGAAAATCAAGCACTGCAATCCCCAGAGCTATCAGGAGGGCGTATCTGACACCCAGCACAAAGAGTCCTATCACTATAAGCACATACATTATCGCCTCTATTTTGAGCTGCGCCTTGAAATATCCGCCCACGGCATCCACAAGTCCCCGTTTCACGGTCTCCAGATTCTTTTTCATTCCCGCAGGGAGCTTTTCCATAAGTCTGTTTATTAGGCTGTCCCTGTCTGAAACAAAGAGATATGCCGAAAGAATCGCCATAATCACACCAATGAAGACACCCGGCACGGATTTCGCTATATTCCCTACCGTCTCAACGGTAGGCGCACCCATATTGCTGAATATATCCCCCAGATAATCCCCGATGGTCATGCTTAGATTTTCCAGATTCCTTCTCATATCCGGAGGAAGCTTATCGAAAATACCTCCGAAATGCCTTCCGGCTTCGTCAAGCTCACGGCTTAAGGACAGCCATATATCGGGAACCTCCGACAAAAGCCCAGTAAATTCGTCGATGATTATTGATATTGCAAGATACAATAGAAATATGACGAGAGCAAGCACGAAAATGATAACAAAAACGCCCCCTGCCCGCCGCTTAACCTTCAGCTTTTTTTCCAAAAAACGCACAAGCGGAGAGGCGATAGCAGCTATCACAAGCCCTGCCACAAAAGGCGAAAAAAACACTATGAGTCTGGGCAGGAAAATCACTGCCAGCGCAAACATAGCGGCTATCGTCAATATGTGAAGCAAAGCCTTAAGATACCTGTTCATTGAGCATTATCCTTTGTAAGATATCCATCTATTACCCCGTAGATATCATCCCTTCCCTGCTTTGTCTCTGCGGAAAACGGGATAATCACTATATCCCCGGGAGCCTTTAAGCCGTCTCGTACAGCCTTCAGCTGCTTATCCTTCTGGCTTCTTTTTATCTTGTCCAGCTTTGTAGCTATTATGACCGGTCTAAAGCCGTTTACTACTATCCAGTCATACATCATTCTGTCATTGGCAGAAGGGTCATGCCTAATATCTATCAGCAGAAAGACTAACTTCAGCTGCTTTGAGGTATGGAGATATCGCTCTATCATCTTACCCCATTTTGCCTTGACCTGTTCATTGGCATTGGCATAGCCGTACCCCGGAAGATCCACAAAGTACAGCTCTTCATTTATATTGTAGAAATTGATAGTCTGGGTCTTCCCGGGCTGTGATGATGTGCGGGCGAGGTTCTTCCTGTTCATAAGGGAATTGATGAGGGACGACTTACCCACATTGCTCTTTCCTGCAAAAGCAAATTCCGGAAGGAGATTCTCCGGCAAAATGCTTGTCACTCCGCACACCGTTTCAAGATTTACGCTTCGAATTATCATAATCGGTAATAGGCTTTAAGCAGACTGCTTTCTACCCACCTTCACATCTCCGTCGCCCTCAATGGAATCCTTGGTAATGGTCACCTTGGTAATCTCATCATCGGAGGGTATCTCATACATGGTATCCATAAGCACATCCTCCATAATGGAGCGAAGTCCTCTGGCTCCGGTCTTTTTCTCCAATGCCTTCTCCGCTATGGCATCCACGGCTTCCTCGTCAAAGTGAAGCTCCACGTCATCCATATCAAAGAGCTTCTTGTACTGCTTGATAAGGGCATTCTTGGGCTCCTTTAAAATCCTTACAAGCGCCTCCTTATCCAGACCGTTCAAGGACACGCATATGGGCACACGCCCCACGAACTCGGGGATAAGCCCGAACTTTATTAGATCCTGAGTGGTTACCTCCTTTAGAAGCTCCCCGATCTCCTTATCGGACTTTTTCGTTATCTCCGTATTGAAGCCTATAGCCTTCCTGTCGAGACGAGCCTCTATTATCTTGTCTAATCCGTCAAAGGCTCCTCCGCATATAAAGAGTATATTTGTGGTATCTATCTGGATGAGCTCCTGATGAGGGTGCTTCCTTCCGCCCTGAGGAGGCACCGACGCAACGGTTCCCTCCACAATCTTAAGAAGCGCCTGCTGCACGCCCTCGCCGGATACATCCCTTGTAATCGAAACATTCTCGGTCTTTTTCGTGATCTTATCTATCTCGTCAATATATATGATACCATGCTGGGCTCTCTCCACGTCATAGTCCGCAGCCTGTATCAGCTTTAAGAGGATATTCTCCACATCCTCTCCCACATAGCCTGCTTCCGTGAGCGTTGTCGCATCCGCAATGGCAAAGGGGACATTCAAAATCTTCGCAAGAGTCTGGGCAAGATAGGTCTTTCCCGAGCCGGTAGGCCCCACCATCAGGATATTGCTCTTTTGAAGCTCCACATCATCAATGGACTTGGGTGCAAGCACACGCTTGTAATGATTATATACCGCAACGGAGAGAACCTTTTTAGCCTCCTCCTGACCGATTACATAATCATCAATAAAGCTCTTTAATTCCTTTGGCTTTAAGAGGTTAATCTTTTCCTTGCCCGAAGAACGTCCGGCAGTACCCGCCTCCGCATCCTCGAACTCCTCAGCCTCTTCCTCCTCCAATATATCGGAGCAGATATCTATGCACTCATCACATATAAACACTCCGTTTGGTCCTGCGATCATCTTTCTCGCCTGACTCTGAGGCTTGCCGCAAAAAGAGCATTTAACATTCCTGTCCATTATACGTGTTGCCATTATTTTTTATCCTTTTTGTCCTTCTTATCCTTGTCTATTGCTTCATGGAAGGTAATTACCTGATCAACGAGACCATATTCCTTTGCCTCCTCGGCAGTCTTCCAATTGTCTCTCTCGGTATCCTCCGCAATCCTCTCGATGGGCTGTCCTGTATTCTCGGAGAGCACTTTATTTAGCTTCTCTCTGGTGCGCAGGATATGCTTTGCGTTTATCTCAATCTCCGTCGCCTGACCCTGTGCGCCGCCCGAGGGCTGGTGTATCATAATCTCCGCATTGGGAAGCGCATAACGCTTGCCCTTTGCTCCTCCCGCCAGAAGGAATGCGCCCATGCTGGCTGCCATACCTATGCATACTGTGGATACATCACATTTTATATACTGCATTGTGTCATATATTGCCCAGCCTGCGGAAACGCTGCCACCGGGGCTGTTTATATACAGATGTATATCCTTCTCGGGATCCTCCGCTTCCAGGAACAAAAGCTGCGCCACCACAATGCTTGCGGAGGTGTCGCTGACCTCTTCCCCTAAGAATATGATCCTGTCCTTTAAAAGCCTTGAATATATATCGTATGAACGCTCGCCTCTGCTGGTCTGTTCAATGACATAAGGGACTAAACTCATTTTTTACTCCTCTTCTTTCTTATCTTCCTTTGTCTTTTTTGCAGTAGCTTTCTTTGCGGCGGTCTTCTTGGGCTTTTCTTCGCCGGTTTCCTCGCCTGCCTCATCCGCCGCCTTCTTTGTGCTCTTCTTTGCCTTCTCTTCCTTGGCATTCTCGGTCACAAATTCAAGAGCCTTCTTTACGAGGATATCCTCTCTAACATTCTTCTCTCCGGCCTCTCCGAGCATTTCCTTTACCTTGGATGCTTCAAGCTGGTATACCTCTCCCATGGTCTTGTACTCATTCTCCAGATCCTCGTCGGAAACGGTAATGTTCTCAGCCTTTGCGACCGCTTCGAGGACAAGTCTGGACTTTATGCGGTTCTCTGCCTGAGGGCGAACCTGATCGAGAAGTCTTGTCTGTGAAAGTCCTGTATACTGCATATACTGATCCATGGTAAGCCCCTGTGATCTCATCTGGGTTGCAAACTCATCCACAAGCTGGCGCTGCTGCGTCTCAATCATAGCCTCGGGGATATCCATCTTCGCTTCGTCAATTATTGCAGCGATTACTGCATCCTCCTTTGCCTCCTTAGCGGCAGCCTCCTTTCTGTCGGCAACCCTCTTTTTAAGAGACTCCTTGTACTCATCAAGGGTGTCAAACTCAGAGACATCCGATGCAAACTCATCATTGAGCTCAGGAAGCTCGTTTACCTTTATGCTCTTTACGGTACACTTAAATACCGCAGGCTTTCCTGCGAGGCTCTTCTCATGATAATCCTCGGGGAATGTAACATTTACATCCAATTCCTTGCCAATCTCCGCTCCGATTAGTGCCTCCTCAAAGCCGGGGATAAAGGAGCCGGAGCCTATGGTAAGCGGATGATCCGTGCCCTTTCCGCCGTCAAATGCCACGCCGTCCACAAAGCCCTCAAAATCTATAACGGTTCTGTCTCCGTCCTGCACCGCTCTGTCTGTAACCTCTATCTCTCTGGCGTTCTGCTCCTGCTCACGCTTAAGCTCGTTTTCAAGATCCTCATCGGTAACCTCGGTGTCGAACTTCTCCACCTTCACACCCTTGTAGGTTCCTAATGTAACGGGGGGCTTGAGTGCAACCTCCGCAGTAAATACGAAGGGCTTTCCGTCCTCTAACTGCTCCACATCTATCTTCGGAGAGGAAACTATATCCTCCTTGCTCTCATCCACTGCCTTCTCGTACGCATCCGGGATTACCGCATTTGCGGCATCTTCGTAGAATATTCCCTTGCCGTAAAGCTTTTCTATAACGTTTCTGGGTGCCTTGCCCTTTCTGAAGCCGGGCACATTGATGCGGCTCCTGTTCTTTAAATACGCCTCCTGCACCGCCTTCTCGAAATCCTCCACGGATACCTCGACAGTGAGCTTGGCCATATTTCCATCAAGCTTTTCAAGATTTTTCAGACTCATTTCATTAAATTCCTTCCGTTATATATTTTCTGATGTTTTCTGTTCAAAACGAAACATTCATAAGTTTAGCATAAAGGCTTTAAAATTACAACAACCTTTTATGTCAGTCGTCATCATCATTATTATCATTATTATCATCATCCCCGCCGGCTGTCCAGTTTATCTCCGCAGCCTGTGCGGCAATCATTGCCTGCGCCTCCGGATTTGCGAAAAACTCCGCAGTGTGGGGACAGGTATTGGAGGCAAGGGGGGTAGTGATGGTCACTGTTCCGTCCTCATTTTCCATAATGGAGGTTGAGCCCTCCACAAGCTCGGGCTCCTCCGCCAGAGGGAAGGTTCCTACGCCATTGGTCTTAAAGGGACATTCCTGTGCGGCAGGCAGATGAGCGTATGCGCATATATCTCCTTGAAAATGGATATTGCAGCTTTCCGTAGGCTCTGTTCCAAGCTCAAAGTACTCGGTCTTTAAGGTTCCGTCACAAAGTCCCGGAACCGGAAGCTTTCCAGACTGGCTGCATACAGTTACCTGAGTTAATCCGGTGGGGGTCGAGAAGGACATCACGGGGAGATCGGCGTGCACACGCTTCATCACGCTCCTCCACAGATCCTTTGATATATCGTCCTCCGCAGTGTTCATTGACACATTATTGTCATATCCCGTCCATACCGTACCGGTGTAATACGGGGTAAAGCCGGCAAACCACACATCCCATGTGTCCGTGGAGGTTCCGGTTTTTCCGGCTATTGCCATTCCTCCGTCAAATTTTGCCCTGACCCCGCTTCCGCTGGTAACAACATCCACCATTGCGCTTGTCAGAAGAAACGCCGTGGTTTCCTTAAGCACCCGTCTGGAGTTGGGTGTGGTATTGTCGATAATGACGTTTCCGTAAGAATCCGTAACCCTTGTATAAAGCTTAGGCTGCACATACACGCCGTTATTTGCTATGGTTGCATAGGCTCCGTTTACCTCATAGGTGGACACGCCGTAGGTAAGACCTCCCAGCGCAAGGGTCTGGTTCACATCCCCGAAGGGCTTTCCGTTTATGACCACACCGTCCGTTATCGTGGTAAATCCGAAGTTTATAAGGTAATCATAGCCAAGCTGCGGCGTTACCACAGTCATATTCTTGACTGCGATTATATTTAAGGACTGCTCTATTGCCTTTCTTATGGAGCATATGGTTCCGAAACGCCCGTATCCGTCGTACCAGTTTCTGACCGGAGTTCCGTCATAATAGTTGAAGGGTGCATCATTATATACCGTCGCCAGTGTCTTTCCTGCGGAATCGATGGCGGGTGCGAAGCTTGCCAGCACCTTAAAGGTGGAGCCGGGACTCCTTAGGGCATTGGTGGCACGATTTAAGGTTCTTCTTCCCTCCTTGGTGCCTCTTCCTCCCACCATTCCCACCACATAGCCCGTGGTCTGATCCTCAACCACCATAGCGCACTGCGGCTGCGGTGTCATGGAGATACTCTCCTCATATGAATCGGAGCCTGCATCCATTCCGAGGCTCGACATCATCGCACCTCTGTAGGTGTCAACCGCCGCATATGCATCATCCTGCGACGCAAATATGAGGTTAAAGCTTCTCTGACCGTTCTCCTTGAAGTAGGTCATCATATTCTCTTTGCTGAAATTATGTTTCTCTCCGCTCTTGTCGGTAATGGTCAGTGCATAGGTCAGATACCACTTTACGGACTTGGGGAAATTGTCCTCGTTGGCAAATTCCTCGTTCATTATCTTCTGAATATCCGGATCCATGGTGGA
>JAFUVF010000017.1 GCA_017483735.1 Lachnospiraceae bacterium
ATATGGAGGATTGCGACGAGTATCTTTCAAAGGCATATGAAATGCTTGATGTGCTCGGACTGGATCTTATTACTTATATGGATACCGAGGATACATCTGATGCGGATAGTGTTGCTGATGATACCGCTTCAGGGTCGGTTCAGGACGGCATCTACAATATGTCATGGAAGTTGCACAGATGGGGTAATAAGACCGCTAAAGGGAAAATGCAGGTTTTGGGTGGGAAATACATCATACTTGCGGGGAGCGATGTTTGCCCTAATGAAGGACATGGATTGTTAGATGCTGTAAGACTTAAAAGAGAAAGTGCAAATATTGCAGATAACAGGTTACAAGATGATGTTGTAATGGGATCACCTTCAGGTGCGGCAAGTTTTATTATAGGTGCGGCTGCTAATGGATGGAATACATGGAGAACAGAGGACGGACAACTAATAGATATTTTTAGAGGCAATAGTTAATGGCAGGAGAGCGGAAAATGACTAAAAGTGTAGAAGAAAAAGTTGAAGAAATATATAAGAAGCAGTTAGATGGTTTCAAGGTGAAGCATTATACCAAAACAGAATCTATTAACCTTCTATAGACAATGCTCTAAAAAAATTCAGTATCAAAATAAACCCCCATTTGAAATGGAGGTTGGTAACTTGAATATGAGAGATGATATCTGTATGATCGATGTTTTGTATCCGTACCTTTGTTTTGACCAGAATGATCCTGAGGTCTGTGCGGATGTGGATGAATGCATAAAGATAATGAAGATACCCTGTTTTGGAAAGTGACTAATCTCGTTGAAAAATAAAAAATATTCAATTATAATAAATGTACGTTTGAAATCGCAATGCGTTTTCTTTCGTACATTTTTATTATCCGGACGGAAGGAATATGTTCATAATTGCAGGACTCGGAAACCCGGGGAGAGAATACGAAAATACAAGACACAATGTGGGCTTTGCTACAATAGACATATTGTCTGACAAGCACGGCATATCCCTGTCGGAGGAGAAGCACAAGGGACTCTACGGTAAGGGAATCATTGCGGGGGAAAAATGTGTGCTCCTAAAGCCTTTGACTTATATGAATCTCTCCGGAGAATGTATAAGAGAGCTTGCGGATTATTACAAGACAGACACAAGGTCGGAGCTTATAGTGATAAGCGATGAAGTGAGTCTGGATGTGGGAAATATAAGGGTGCGCCCCAAGGGAAGCGCAGGCGGACACAATGGGCTCAAGAATATAATACAGATGCTGGGTCATGACGAATTCACAAGGGTGCGTATAGGTGTAGGGAATAAACCTAGGGAATACAAGCTTGTTGACTATGTACTGGGACATTTTCAGGGGGATGATATCCCGGTCATTGCAGATTCCTATAAGCTTGCGGCGGACGCCTGCGAGAGCATAATATCCGAGGGCGTGCAGGAAGCGATGAATACATATAACAGAAAGAATAGCGCAGAATAGCAGAATAATGAATTCCAGATAAATTATGAGAATTTCCGCAGCATGTTGAACGAAGGTAGTGAGACAAAGCAAGGAAAACTCATAATTTATCTGAAATCTGGAAATCCTTATATTATGAGAGAATTACTTGCTCCTATGGAGGAGCTTGCGGATTTTGATAATATGAAAAAATATGCCGCCGGGGGAAAGCCCATCCCCGGAGGTGTTTTTGCGCTCTCGGGGTGCGTGGACTCCCAAAAGCTCCATATGATTTATTCCCTTTCAAGGGAGCTTGATTACACCGTCATAGTTACCTACTCGGATATACGGGCCAGACAGATGGCGGATGAATACGAGTTTTATGACAAAAATGTCGCATATTATCCTGCGAAGGATTTGATCTTCTTTCAGGCGGATATTCACGGAAACAAGCTTACAAGGGACAGAATTACTCTGCTTAAGCGCCTCTATTCCGGGGAGCCATTTACCATAGTGACAACCTTTGCGGCGCTTATGAATCCACAGTATATGTGGAATGCAGAGAGGGATATCATAAGCATTAAGAGGAATGACACCGTGGACTTATCCGCCCTTACAAAGAGGCTTGCTGAGATCGGATATGAGAGGGAGTATCAGGTTGAGGCTCCCGGACAATTCTCCGTAAGAGGCGGAATATTGGATATTTTCGATATTTCGGAGGACAATCCCTACAGAATTGAGCTGTGGGGGGATGATGTGGATTCTGTCAGAAGCTTCGATATATTAAGCCAGCGCTCCGTTGAGGAGCTTGACGGAATCGATATTTATCCCGCAACGGAATATATCCTGTCAAGGGAGCAGATTGATAAGGGGCTGTCCGCCATAAAGAAGGAGAGTGCGCTTACGGAAAAGCGCTTCCGTGATGAGCATAAGCCGGAGGAAGCCCACAGGATAAAGGAGACGGTAAAGGAATTTGCGGAAAATCTCACGGAATTCGGAAACAGGGCAAACGTGGAAGCCTTTATGAATTATTTTTCCGAAGAGAAAAAAAGTCTTGCGGAATTCATAAGGGAGCTGTCAAATAAGACCTGCTTTTTCATAGATGAGCCAATGCATGTGACGGAGGAGGCAAGGGCGGTTGAAAAGGAATTTGATGAGAGTATGTACAACCGCATTCTTAAAGGCTATATTCTGCCAAAGCAGGCGGATATTATATTAAAGGGGGAGGATGTGGCGGCCAAGCTTATGAAGAGCCCGGTTGTCAGCCTCTCCACATTGGAGGGAAGGGGCGGCTTTTTTCCCGTGGGGGATAAAGCGGATATCTCCGCAAGAAATGCGCCTTCCTACAACAGCAGCTTTGATGCCCTTGTGAAGGACCTAAAGCAGTACAAGAAAAAGAAGAGCAGGGTACTTTTGTTGTCATCATCAAGGAGCCGTGCGGAGAGGATCGCAAGAGACCTTCGGGAAGAGGAGATAAACGCCGTATATACGGAAAATACCGACAGGGAGGTAATGCCCGGCGAGGTGCTTTTGTATTACGGAAGCATCAAAAAGGGCTTTGAATATCCTTTGCTTAAGTTTGTTGTTCTGACGGAGAGCGATGTATTCGGCAAAATCAAAAACAAGAAAAAGAAGTACAAGAGCTTTGCCGGAGAGAAGATAAATGACTTTAACGAGCTTAAGGTTGGGGACTATGTAGTGCACATAAGCCACGGGCTAGGTGTCTTTAAGGGCATCGAAAAGGTGGAGATGGAAGGCATAGTAAAGGACTACCTGAAGGTGGAATACAGGGACGGAGGAAGTCTCTACGTTCCCGCCACCGGACTTGATGTGGTGCACAAATACGCCTCCGCAGATACGGACAAGAAGCCTAAATTAAATAAGCTCGGCACCAAGGAATGGGACAACACGAAGGCAAAGGTAAAGAGCGCCGTGGATGAGGTGGCAAAGGACCTTGTTGAGCTCTATGCGAAAAGGCAGCAGGACAAGGGCTTTGTTTATGGCAAGGACACGGTATGGCAGAAGGAATTTGAAGAACAGTTCCCATTTGAGGAGACAAAGGACCAGCTGCAGGCGATCGAGGATACCAAGGCGGATATGGAGAGCGACCGCATTATGGACAGGCTCATCTGCGGAGATGTGGGCTACGGAAAGACAGAGATCGCAATAAGGGCAGCCTTTAAAGCGGTGCAGGAAAACAAGCAGGTGGTGTATCTGGTCCCCACAACAATCCTTGCGCAGCAGCACTATGCCACTTTTATTCAGAGAATGAAGGACTTTCCCGTGAAGGTGGAGCTTTTGTCCCGCTTCAGAACGTCTAAAGAAATAAAGAGCACCATAGAGGGGCTTAAGTCCGGCATGGTGGATATAGTCATAGGCACCCACAGAGTGCTTTCGGAGGATGTAAAATTCAAGGATCTGGGTCTGCTGATAATAGACGAGGAACAGCGCTTCGGGGTAAGCCACAAGGAGAAGATCAAGAAGCTCAAAGAGAATGTGGATGTACTTACGCTTACGGCGACGCCCATACCCAGAACGCTCCATATGAGTCTTACGGGAATAAGGGATATGAGCATGCTGGAGGAGGCGCCGGAGGACAGACTGCCGATACAGACCTTCGTCTGCGAATATGACGAGGAGATGGTGCGTGAGGCAATAAGCAGGGAGCTTTCAAGGGGCGGGCAGGTCTATTATGTATACAACAGGGTAAATACCATAGCGGACATCGCAAGAAAGGTGGAGGAGCTGGTGCCGGAGGCGACAGTTGCCTTTGCCCACGGACAGATGCAGGAGAGGGAGCTTGAACGCATTATGTACGATTTTGTCAACGGGGAGATTGATGTTCTGGTATCCACCACCATAATAGAGACAGGGATGGATATACCCAATGTCAATACGCTCATTATCCACGACTCCGACAATCTGGGTCTTTCGCAGCTCTATCAGCTGAGGGGGCGTGTGGGCAGGAGCAGCAGAAACGCCTATGCCTTTCTTATGTACAAGAGGGACAAGATGCTAAAGGAAACCGCAGAGAAGCGCCTGGAGGCAATAAGAGAGTTCACGGAGCTTGGAAGCGGCTTCAAGATAGCCATGAGGGATCTGGAGATAAGAGGAGCCGGCAATCTATTGGGCAGACGGCAGCACGGACATATGGAGGCTGTAGGCTACGATATGTATGTGAAAATGCTCTCCGAAGCGGTATCGGGGCTTAAGGGAGTGCCGTTAAAGACTGACTTCCTCACGGCGATAGACCTGGATGTGGATGCCTTTATACCGCCCGAATATATAGTAAATGAGATCCAGAAGCTTGATATATACAAAAAGATTTCCGGGATAGAGAATGAGAGCCAGAGGGAGGATATGAAGGACGAGCTCATTGACCGCTTTGGGAAGATCCCGAAGTCCGTGGACAATCTTTTGAGGATCGCGCTTATGAGACAGAGGGCGCATGAGCTGTATTATACGGAGATAAAGGGCAAGAACGGCAGGCTTACCTTTACCTTCAAAAATGATGCCGGTGTGGATCCGGCGGGGATTCCGGCGCTTTTAAAGCTTTACGGGGATACCTTGTCGTTCTCCGCAAACGGCAAGGTTCCGGTATTTACCTACAGATACAGGCAGACCGGAATGGTGGAGAAGGATGAGGAGCTTTTGATGGATATTACGGAGAAGCTCCTTTTGGATATGTCGGAGAAGCTGCTTACCGGCACAGGTTGAAATAGCTTATGAAAGAAAAGGTTTTAAAAACAGAAAAATACATATCGTATGTTATGTTTGCGATAATGCTCGCAGGTTCATTTGCGCTCATTGCGTTGGGTTTATTCAATCATCCCACTGGAGATGATTATTTCTACGGAGTTGAAGCGCACAGAGCCTTTCTTGAAACAAAAAATCCTCTGATGCTTATAAAGGAAGCCATAGAGGGAGCCGGCTTTGAATATTTCTACTGGCAGGGAACCTATTCCGCAATGTTTTTTATGTTTCTTCCTCCGAATGTTGTATCGGAGAAGCTGTATAAGCTTGTGACGCTCTGCGTGATCTTGATATTTACCGTCTGTGTTTTTTGCTTTGTAAGGCTGATGCTTAAACATTTGTGCGGGCAGGAGGGGAAGGCGCTTAAAATACATACCAGACTCATAGCCTCCGCATATGTCTTCTTTTCGCTGCAAAGCTGTGATTTCCTTGGAGAATCGGTATATTGGTACAACGGTTCCATGTATTACACTTGTTATTATTCACTCACGCTCTTGTTTCTCGGCTATATCATTGCATACATAAGGGATAAAGAGAGGCAGAGCAGGAGAGGGTGGTTTGTGTTTCTCCTTATCTTCGCTTTTTTTCTTGCAGGAGGAAATTACGTCTCACTGCTTCCCTGTATTATAATAATGTGCCTGCTTTCCGCATATCTTTTGTACAAAAGGTCGAATTGCGGGAAGAGTGTCACTATAATAACTGCTGTTATGTTGACTGGATTCGCAATAAGTGCAATAGCTCCTGGCAATCGGATCAGGGAGGCGGCGCTCTTTGAACGCTCCGGTTTTGGTTCAGTTGCCAAATCCCTGCTTCAGGGTCTGAGTTACCTGATGGGGTGGACAGGGATATGGTGGTTTATATTTTTATTGGTTATCACACCAGCGTTTATAAATATTCTTGAAAATATTAAATCTGATTTTAAATTTAAATATCCTATAATTTTTGCCATGTTTGCTTACGGACTCTTCTGTTCAATGGGGACTCCCACCTTCTATGCAATGAACTCCTCGGGACCAGCCAGAGTATGTGCCATTGTATATTATGGATTCTTTCTCACGACTGCTATGATATATTTTTATGTTCTGGGATGGGCGTACAGAAAGCAGAAAAAGGGGATATATATTGCCATTGCAGCAGCAATAATGCTGATTGTTATATCAAGATTCAATATTAAATACCCCAATATGATATCCGCTATAAGAAGCATTGCAAGCGGCGAAGCAGCTATGTACGAGGAAGAGTATCTGGAAAGATATAAAATACTAACGGACGAAAGTGTGCGAAACGCAGTACTCCCAGCCTATAAGGTAACGCCGGATATGCTTTATGTCGGAGATTTTCAGGCTGAAACTGATACCGAAAATAATATAAAGATAGCGAAATACTTTGGAAAGGACAGTGTGAGGGTAGATTACGGATATTGATTCATGCTCCTGTATCACGAAGCGCTTTTTCCATTTCATCAAGAGACGCCTGAAGCTCCTCCAGAGATATTTCACCTGTAAGGTCATCGGGGATATCTTCTCTCTGCAGGATGGAATCAACTATTTCTTCATCTGTAAGTGCCTTTTTTGCGGGCTTATCAGATGAATTCCGTGTTTGAGATTCTGACCTTGTCAGAGGATCCTCTGTCAGTGTATATGGATCATCCAGAGGGTCATGCTCCGGAACAACCACCTGATTCCTGCCGTTCTCCTTGCCCTTGTAGAGAAGGTCATCCGCTTCTATGAGAAGTCCCTTGGTGCTGATGGAACGGCGCCCCTGAGACAGACCGAAGGTCATAGTCACATTCAATATCTGATCTTCATATGGGATACGTATGGCTCTGACGGAGGCAAGGATGTTTTCAAGAGCCTCCTTTGCTTCATCAAGCTTAAAATGATCAAACACAAGCAGGAATTCCTCGCCGCCCCAGCGTGCCACAAAGCCGTATGGGCGCATTACTTTTCGCAGTGTTTCAGCAACCCTCTTTAAGACCATGTCTCCGGCATCATGTCCGTAGGTATCATTGACCTTTTTGAAGAAATCAATGTCGCCTATGGATATGCAATAAGGAGTTTCCGAGGAAGCAGCCCTCTCAACTACCTGCTCCAAACGTCTGTTGGCACTGCGTCTGTTGAAGAGCTCCGTGAGAGTATCCGTCTCCACAAGGGTTCTCATGGAGCGCTGCATGGAAAGTACGGCTTCGCCTATCTCTCCAAGCTCATCCCCTCTGCTTATTACATCCGGCGCAAGCTCAGCCGAGAGGTTCCCCTTTGAGGATTCGGAGGTAAAATTTCTTATTTTTATCAATGTGTTTACTATGCTTCCGGTAAAGAGGTGTATGATTATTATCATTACTATTATGGTTATAATGACTGCAAGTACGAGGGGATATACCGCAACCCTTGCCTGTCTGTCCACCTCGTCCCGGGAGGCGGCAATGGCAAGCATGCCTACTGTACTTCCGTCGGAATTCATGAGGGGCATATAATATGCGAAATACTTTGTGATGCCTATAAGCGCATTATCGTACAAGGCAGGCTTTCCGGTGTTTAATACATCATTGACGATAAGCTCCGGGGCCGCAGTGCCGGTATATTCACTGCCAAAGCTGGTAAGAATTCTCGTATCTGCGTAATACAATGTAATTTCATAACCGGTGTTACCGTGGATGATATCCACTATGGTATTGTCATTTGTGATATCTGCATCTCCCTTATAGAGGCTTAGCGCATTTGTGCCCTCAAGATGATAGTCGCCGGGATACAGGGTATCCATCAGGGTATTGGCATCTGCCGCAGTGTGTACGAGCTCGTTTTTGATATTTTCGTACAGAGCCCCGGTAAAACGGTGCGTTCCCAACACGAGGATGATGGCGCCCAGTATCAGAAGCGGCAGGACGCTTAGTGTCATAAGATTTATGAAAAGTTTTCCTGATTTCTTTTTGTTCATACTCTGATTATATAATTATTCTGCGGTAAAATCAACAAGATAAAACTTGACAATATATAAGGAAAAGACTTAAGATTATTGCTATGTACAGTAAGCCCGCACATACTTAAAGGGCGTTTACAGGAGGAAGTAATGTCAGTTTACAAGCAGGTATCGAAAAATTTAAACTTCGTTGACAGGGAAAAGGAAGTTGAAAAATTCTGGAAGGATAATGATATCTTCAAAAAAAGTATAAAGATCAGGGAGGGCTGCCCCACATACACCTTCTATGACGGACCGCCTACAGCAAACGGAAAGCCCCACATAGGACATGTGGAGACCCGTACCATAAAGGATATGATACCGCGCTACCGCACCATGAAGGGCTATCAGGTGCCCAGAAAGGCGGGCTGGGATACACATGGTCTTCCGGTGGAGTTGGAGGTGGAAAAGCTCCTTGGACTGGACGGAAAGGAGCAGATAGAGGAGTACGGACTTGCTCCCTTTATTGATAAATGTAAGGAAAGCGTATGGAAGTACAAGGGCATGTGGGAGGATTTCTCCGCCACAGTGGGCTTTTGGGCGGATATGGACGACCCCTATGTCACATACAATGACGATTTTATCGAGTCCGAATGGTGGGCTCTTAAGGAAATATGGGAAAAGGGACTCCTTTACAAGGGATTTAAGATAGTTCCCTACTGCCCCCGCTGCGGCACGCCCCTTTCAAGCCATGAGGTGGCTCAGGGCTACAAAAATGTAAAGGAACGCTCCGCTGTCGTCAGATTCAAGGTGCAGGATGAGGATGCATATTTCCTTGCATGGACAACCACGCCGTGGACGCTTCCCTCCAATGTGGCACTCTGCGTCAATCCCTCAGAGACCTATGCAAAGGTAAAGGCTGCAGACGGCTACACCTATTATATGGCAGAGGCGCTTCTCGACAATGTTCTTGGCAGTCTTTCAAAGGATGGCGAAAAGGCATACGAGGTGCTTAAGACCTACAAGGGGACTGAGCTTGAAAGAAAGGCGTATGAGCCGCTCTTTTCCTGCGCAGGGGAGGCAGCCGCCAGGCAAAAGAAGGCGGCGCATTTTGTGACGGTTGACGACTATGTAACTATGACGGACGGTACCGGAATAGTCCACATTGCTCCCGCTTTCGGTGAGGACGACTCGAGAATCGGGCGAAACTACGACCTTCCCTTTGTGCAGTTTGTGGACGGCAAGGGTAATCTTACCGAGGAAACTCCCTATGCCGGAAAGTTTGTAAAGGATGCGGATCCGGATATATTAAAAGACCTTGACAAGGAAAACAAGCTTTTTGCGGCACCTAAGTTTGAGCACGACTATCCCTTCTGCTGGAGATGTGATACACCGCTCATATACTATGCCCGTGAGAGCTGGTATATCAAGATGACTGCGGTAAAGGATGATCTGGTCGCAAACAACAAGACCATCAACTGGATACCGCCTTCAATCGGAGAAGGAAGATTCGGCAACTGGCTTGAAAATATACAGGACTGGGCGGTTTCGAGGAACCGTTACTGGGGCACTCCCTTAAATATCTGGGAGTGTGAGGGCTGCGGAAAGAGGCATTCCATCGGGAGCCGTGCCGAGCTCTATGAGATGAGCAAGGATGAAAAGGCAAAGACCGTGGAATTCCATCGCCCCTATATCGATGAAATTACCCTTACCTGCCCCGATTGCGGAAAGACAATGAAGCGTGTGCCGGAGGTTATCGACTGCTGGTTTGATTCCGGCGCTATGCCCTTTGCACAGCACCATTATCCCTTCGAAAATAAGGAGCTTTTCGAGGCACAGTTCCCGGCGGCATTCATCTCCGAGGCTGTGGACCAGACAAGAGGCTGGTTTTACTCATTGCTTGCGGAATCCACACTTCTCTTCAACAAGTCCCCCTATGAGAATGTCATAGTAATGGGACATGTACAGGATGAGAACGGTCAGAAGATGAGTAAGAGCAAGGGCAATGCCGTGGATCCCTTTGATGCGCTCGCAGAGTACGGTGCGGATGCCATAAGATGGTATTTCTACACCTCGGCTGCGCCATGGCTTCCCAAGAGATTCTCTGGGAAGATTGTTACCGAGGGACAGAATAATTTCATGGCAAAGCTTTGGAATACCTACTCCTTCTTCGTGCTGTATGCCAATATAGACGATTTTGATGCCACGAAATACACTTTGGAATACGACAAGCTTCCTATAATGGATAAATGGCTTCTCTCAAAGCTCAATTCCGTTGTGGGCGAGGTGGATGAAAGCTTAAATCTCTACCGCATACCCGAGGCGGCGAAGGCGCTTCAGAGCTTCGTGGATGAGATGAGTAACTGGTATGTGAGACGAAGCCGTGAGAGATTCTGGGCAGGAGGCATGGAGCAGGACAAGATAAATGCGTATATGACCCTCTATACTGCGCTTGTGACCATATCAAAGGCTGCGGCGCCCATGATACCCTTTATGACGGAGGAGATATACCAGAACCTTGTCAGAAGTATCGATAAGAATGCACCCGAGAGCATACACCTTACGGATTTTCCTGCGGTAAATGACGCCTTCATCGACAAGGAGCTTGAGGCTTCAATGGAGACGGTTCTGGATGCATCCAATATGGGACACGCCGCAAGGGAGGAGGCGGTAATAAAGAACCGCCAGCCCTTGAACCGTATGTATATAAAGACAGAAAACAAGCTTTCCGAATTCTATACGGATATAATAAAGGATGAGCTCAATGTAAAGGAAGTGGTGTATGCCGATGATGTCAGCGGCTTTACCTCCTACAGCTTTAAGCCCCAGCTAAAGACCCTGGGACCCAAATACGGAAAGCTCATAGGCACCATAAAGAATGCCCTTTCTGAGCTTGACGGAAGCGCTGCATATACCGGACTTAAGGCAGAAGGGAAGCTGTCTTTGAATGTCGAGGGCAGCGATATAGAGCTTTCGGAGGATGACCTTCTGATAGAGAGCGTAAAGAAGGAAGGCTATGTCACAAAGGAAGACAATCTGATGACAGTTGTGCTTGACGTGAACCTTACTCCCGAGCTCATAGAAGAGGGATATGTGAACGAGATAATCTCCAAAGTCCAGAATATGCGTAAGGATTCCGGCTTTGAGGTAATGGATCACATAAGGATTTCCATAAACGGAAACGATAAGCTCTATGATATAGTGATGAAGAATGCCGAGGACATAAAGAGAAAGGTGCTTGCGGAGAGTATCTCAAAGGGAGAGAGCTTTAAAAATTCGGGAGATTGGAATATAAACGGAGAAGATGTCACAATCACTCTTGAAAAAATTTAAACCGGACAATGAAGTGTGGGCGGGGGTCGCATTATCTGCGGCTGCCGCCTTTATGTTGTGCTTCTTTGAACCGCTGTGCATCTATTTTCAGAACAAAAAGGACTATATTTTTGACCTTTATGATCTGTTTCCGGTTCTTTCGGGAATGTTCGGATGTATGCTGGCTGCTTTGATTGCCATTACGCTTCTGCTCAAAAAAACTATAGAGAAATTGTATTTTCCATATATTACTGTGTTTTTTGCGGGATTTCTGTGCTTGTATATACAGGGAAATTATCTTGTTAAAGAACTACCGTTATTAAACGGAATGTATATAGACTGGAGCTTGTACAGACGGCAGTATATCCAGAGCGGAATCCTTTGGACGGCAGTTTTTTTGCTGACGGCGCTGGCTGCATTTCTTCTGAAAAAGGACAGAATGCTGTCCGTCATAAAATGGGCGGGCATATTTTTCATTTTGATATTTATTTTTACTGCGGCTGCCACCGGGGTTATGAATGACGGCTTTGAAAGGAAGCTTAACCTCATAAATACATCCCACACAGTTCTGGATTATTCCTCCGACACAAATTTTATCATGCTTGTTGTGGATTGTACCGATGCGGAATACGAGAGAATAGTGCTGGATAAGTATCCGGAATATAAGGAAGCCTTTAAGGATTTTACATATTTTGATAATGCAGTTGGAAGCTATATCTGTACGGAATACGCCCTCCCACATATAGTCGGGGGCGAGAGATTTACCTTTCAGAGGGATTTTGACGAATATGAGAGGGATATGTATTTAAACTCCCCCTTCATTGAGAAGTTGGAAAGCGACGGCTACAGGCTTGGGGCGTACTCGGATCATGCGCCGTTGACCTCATTTGATATGAAAAAATACGAAAATATCATAGACGGTAAGGGAAAACTTACAGAGCCGGTGGCATTTGCAAAGGTATGGCTCAGAATGGTCTTCTATAAATATGCGCCATATTTTGTCAAGCGCTATACTCAGGTGGAACCGGGAGAATTTTCAAAATACTTTAAGATACAGGAGGGGATAAGACGCTGGGACTTTGAGTATTCAAACATTCCCTTCTATGCGGAATGCACGAATCTTTCAATGAATACGGGATCTGACAAATGGTTCAAGCTGATACATATCTCTGGTGCCCACGCACCATTTCAGTTTCTTCCGGATATGACAGAGACCAATATTTCCTCCTATGAGGACAATGTTGCGGCGGCAAATACAATAATGAAGGCATATGTAGAAAGGCTTAAGGCAGATGGAATATATGATAATTCTGTCATAATTATGCTTGCAGACCACGGCATTGCGGGAGATATGCTCACGTCACATCAGGGAAGGGAGGATCCCATACTGTTTGTAAAGGGAATAGGAGAACGGCATGATGAAATGAGGACGAGCGAAGCGCCGATATCCTATGAAGATCTCTACGAGGCATTCTACAGATTATATGACGGTGCATATGCCGAGGAGGCCTTTGACGCAAGAGAGGGAGACATTAGAACCAGAAGGATACTTTTGGGCGAGGGGGACCCTCTTACGGAATATGCTACGGAGAGCGCAAACAGTGACAGGGAAGGCTTCCATAAGACAGGAAATGTGTATGGTAAATAGCAGCAAATAGTAGGGCACGGAAAAATTTGCGAATATGGGCATTTTGTGGTAAAATAATTAAAGCTTTTGTTTAAAAACAATGAACGGAGGAAAAATAATGGCGGCAAGCACAACAGTAAAGACAAAGACGGCAGCTTCGAAAAAGAAAAACAGCTTCGACAAGGAGCTTTTCAAGAGAAGTGTGCTTTATAATGTAAGGACCCTGTACAGGAAGACCATTGAGGAGGCTACTCCCCAGCAGATATTTCAGGCTGTATCCTATGCCATAAAGGATCAGATTGTGGAAAACTGGATAAATACCCAGAAGGTCTATGAAAAGAAGGATCCCAAGACCGTGTACTATATGTCAATGGAGTTCCTTATGGGGCGTGCCCTCGGAAACGCCATGATAAATCTTCAAGGCTACAAGGATGTAAAGGAGGCTCTCGATGAGCTTGGACTTGATATAAATGTGATTGAGGATCAGGAGCCGGATGCGGCTCTCGGAAACGGCGGTCTGGGAAGACTTGCGGCATGCTTCCTCGACTCGCTCGCAACCCTTGGCTATTCCGCATACGGCTGCGGCATCAGATACCGCTATGGTATGTTCAAGCAGGAGATCAGAAACGGATATCAGGTTGAGGTGCCGGACAACTGGCTTGCAGACGGCAACCCCTTTGAATTAAGACGTCCCGAATACGCAAAAATTGTTAAATTCGGCGGCTATGTATCCGTGAGAAAGGATGAGAACGGCAGGGATGTATTTACACAGGAGGATTATCAGTCCGTAAAGGCTATCCCCTACGATATGCCCATACCCGGCTATGGCAATGGCATCGTAAATACCCTCAGGATATGGGATGCGGAGCCTGTGGACTGCTTCCAGCTGGACTCCTTTGACAGAGGCGACTATCACAAGGCTGTGGAGCAGGAGAACCTTGCGAGGAACATCGTTGAGGTGCTCTATCCCAACGACAACCACTATGCAGGAAAGGAATTAAGGCTTAAACAGCAGTACTTCTTCGTATCCGCCTCCGTGCAGGAAGCAGTGGAGAAGTATATGAGAAAGCATGATGATATAAAGAAGCTCTACGAGAAGGTTACCTTCCAGCTCAACGACACGCACCCTACCGTGACTGTGGCGGAGCTTATGAGGATTCTTATGGATGATTACTATCTCGAGTGGGACGAGGCATGGGAGGTTACCACCAAGACCGTTGCCTACACCAACCACACCATTATGGCGGAGGCTCTCGAGAAGTGGCCCATTGAGCTCTTCTCAAGACTTCTTCCCAGAGTGTATCAGATAGTTGAGGAGATAAACAGAAGATTCATCCTTGATATCGAGAAGAAGTACACCGGGGAGGTGCAGCAGAACAAGATAAGGAGTATGGCGATAATCTACGACGGACAGGTAAAGATGGCGCATCTTGCCATAGTTGCGGGATATTCCGTAAACGGCGTTGCCAGACTCCATACCGATATACTTAAGAAGCGTGAGCTTAAGGACTTCTATGAGATGTTCCCGGAGCGCTTCAACAACAAGACCAACGGAATTACCCAGAGAAGATTCCTGCTCCACGGGAATCCCCTTCTTGCGGACTGGGTAACGGAGCATATAGGGGATGATTGGATCACAGACCTTTCCCAGATAAGCCGCCTTAAGGTTTATGCGGACAAGAAGCAGGCACAGGAGGAGTTCATGAATATCAAGCACATGAACAAGATCCGTGTTGCGAAATACATATTGGAGCACAACGGCGTAGAGGTTGATCCCAATTCCATATTTGACATACAGGTTAAGCGTCTCCACGAGTATAAGAGACAGCTGATGAATATCCTTCACGTAATGTATCTGTATAACAAGCTCAAAGAGAACCCTGGAATGGACTTCTATCCCAGAACCTTCATCTTCGGAGCAAAGGCTGCAGCGGGATATGCTACTGCAAAGCTTACCATTAAGCTCATTAACTCCGTGGCAGATGTTGTAAATAACGATGAGTCCATCCACGGAAAGCTAAAGGTTGTATTCATAGAAAACTATAATGTATCGAATGCAGAGCTTCTGTTTGCTGCTGCGGATGTGTCAGAGCAGATATCCACCGCAAGTAAGGAGGCTTCCGGAACCGGATGTATGAAGTTTATGCTGAACGGAGCTATTACTTTGGGTACCATGGACGGAGCAAATGTGGAGATTGTAGAGGAAGTCGGAGAGGACAATGCCGTGATATTCGGACTTACCGCAGAGGAGGTCATGAATTACGAGAAGAACGGCGGCTACAATCCCATGGAGATATTCAATAACGATCAGGATGTCAGAAAGGTGCTGATGCAGCTCATAAACGGAACCTATTCCTCTGATACCGAGAAGTTCCGCCCGTTGTACAATTCGCTCCTAAATACCGAGAATTCATCTCGCCCCGATACCTACTTTATCCTGAAGGACTTTAAGTCCTATGCGGAGGCGCAGGAGAAGATAGAAAAGTGGTACAGGGATGAGAAAAATTGGGCGAAGAAGGCCATACTTAACGTGGCAAGCGCCGGGAAATTTACCTCTGACAGAACCATTCAGGAGTATGTGGACGATATCTGGAAGCTTGACAAGGTAAAGATCTGAAGGGATATTTTGGATGAAACATCTGCGTGCTGACATTGTAAAAGAGTTTTCGTGCCTTGGAGGTTCATGTCCGAATACCTGCTGTAAGGGGTGGCGTGTGTATATAGATGATGCCACATACAGGAAATATCAGGCATTTGACGAGCCTCTGAGGAGCGAGATGCTTTCGAAGATAGAGAAAGTCGGGGACAGATATGCCTTCAACATGAATGAGAAAACAAAGCACTGTGATTTTCTCAACAAGGACGGGCTGTGCGATGTATATATAAAGATATCGCCGGACGCCATGGGCGAGGTCTGCCAGATGTTCCCGAGAGACAGGACGGATGTCGGAGATATGAGATTATATTATCTGCATCTTTCCTGTCCTGAGGTGGTAAGGCTCCTTATCGACAGAAAAGATAACGTAAGTTATCTTTATGAGGAGGACGATGTACCTGTAAAGCATGAAGCTTTTGAACCGGAATTGCTGAATGTGCTGTTTGACGGATTTGTACTCTCGGACGCCATAGCCGTGAATGAAAGTCTGAGTATCGGGGAGAAGCTATATACGCTTTTCCTTCTTTCGAAGCTGATACAGGAGGGGATAGACAATAAAAATCCATCCCTGAATGCGGAGCAGATCGGACTTATGGAAAATGAGGACAATCTTAAGGAGCTATTAAAGCTGTGTCCGGACAGTCTGAAAACTGAGTGCATATCCTATGAGAATGCAAAGATGTTTCTGGGAGGGCTTTCCAATGTCAGAGAAAACCTGTATATAGAGGATATTCTTAAAAGAATGGAGGCCTGTGACAAGACCGAATGGGACAGCAGGGCAGCACAGCTGAAGAGACTTGGGCTGGAAAGGGAGCTTGGAAATATATTTTCATATGTTATGTTTGAATATTTTATGACGGCAATCAAGGATGGAGACATCATGGACAAATTCTTCAGAGCTTCACTGGTAATGCGTTTCATACAGATATATATGGTGTTGTTCCTTGCGGGGGAGAGAGAAAACCTGAAAGAAAGGCTCTGCGACGGAGTATCCCGCATTTCAAGGGATATCGAGCACAGCAGTATTCTCGAAAAGGTGGTCGGCAAGGTTCATTCACTTGAACTGATTATGTGAATCAAATTAACAATAAGCAGATTTGTCAGATCCTCTCCGATATACTATATTGGAGAGGATTTTGAACTAAAAAATGGGAGAGCAGCGGAAATGATTATGGATATACTTCTGTCCACTGCCAGGGCTGGAGGCGTGGAAAATATAATAAAAAAAATGCTCACATTTATGGAGAGTGAAAACTTCCATATCAGAGTGGTTCAGCTTGTGTGGGAGGGGGAACGCTGGCTTCCTGAGAATGCAGCATTTTATCCGCTGGCATATGGGAAGGGAGATTATAATATTGAAGAGTTTGTATCTCTGTATTCGGCTTTTCTTGAAAAAAACGGAATTCCTGATATAATACTTGCCACAGTTTGGCCATATAATTGTTATGTTGCACGGTGTGCGATTGAAAAAAAGGGTGGAAATGTAAAAATAATTTCGTACATGCATCATAATATTGAAAAATACGAAAGCGTTGTACCGGAGAGTTTTAAGTGGCTTTCATACGCAGATGCGCATTTTGCCATAAATAGTGATATACACAGGAATTTATATGAGTATAGTAAAGATTGGCCTATTTACAGAATAAAGAATCCAGTAGATATTACGGATGAATACAGAAAAGAAGATTCTCGAGAGCTTTCATATAGACTTGCCTTTGTTGGCAGATTGGAATACCAGAAAAATCCAGAGATGCTTTTGGATGTATTGAAGAATAATACAAAATGGCATATATCTGTAATTGGATCGGCTGAAGATGATTACGAGGAAGAATTAAGAAAAAAGGCAATAAAGATGGGCGTCAATGAGCGCATTAGCTGGTGCGGCTGGCAGACAGACCCATGGAAATATACAGATGATGTGGATGCGCTTATCTTAACATCTATATCGGAGGCATTTCCACTTGCTGCAATAGAAGCATTATCGAGAGGGATTCCTGTAATCGCAAGCAGGGTATCCGGCATAAAAGAATTAATTCAAGACGGAAAAAACGGTTATACATATGATATAGGGGATATAGATCAGCTGGATTCAATAATAAAGAAAATTGAAAAAGAAAACAGTATTGGTATTAGTCCGTCTGAGTGCCGTAAGTCAGCGATGCCGTATGAAACGGAGTATGTACTTACGGATATGATGTATAAAATATGTAGTGTTGCGTTAGACAGAGCTCTTCTGCCAAATTCTGTGGAAATGCCGTATTTTGTCGGAAGACCAGAGGGGGGGGTATAAGCCCAGGATATCGGTTATAATACCATGTTTCAATATTGTAAATTATATTGCAGAATGCCTGGAAAGTGTGCTAAATCAGACTATAACAGATGTAATTATTGAAATAATATGTGTAGATGACTGTTCTGAAGATGGAACAAAAAACGTCTTAAAAGAATATGAAATGAATAATCCTGATCAGATAATGATTATAGAACTGTCTGAAAATGTTGGACAGGGTAAAGCAAGAAATATCGGATTAGAATATGCAACAGGTGAATATATTGCCTTTGTTGACGGCGATGATGTTATAGCAGCGGATATGCTTAAAACATTGTATGACATAGAGGTAAATAGCGATAGTGATTATTCGTCGTGCGAATATGTAAAGTATGCCGATGGCGGGTATCCTATTTTCACACCGAACTTAACGGATAATAATGCAGCTATGAAAGTTTTCGATTTTTCCGACCCAATTACCAAAAAGCACTTTATTATTGAAAAAGGTTGGGATACACGAGTATGGGGGAGGCTGTATAAGAGAAGCTTTATAGAACGGGCAAGTCTTTACTTCCCGGAAAACACAAAAATGGAGGATGTTTTTTTTGCTGAAACGGCAATGATGGCTGCTTATAAATGCGCTTTTGCTGAAAGAAAATTGTATGGATACAGAATAAGAGAGAGTTCAACAATGTTTTCCGATGATATACAAAAGTATTATATGGATACGTATAGAGTACAATCATATACAGCAAAAAGCCTATTGGAAAAGAATCTCTTGACAGGATACAGGGATGAATTTCAAATTCTGTATCTGGTAAAAGGCTTTGTGGAAGAGATGGATAGGATGAAAGCTGATATAAAATTTTTTTCATATGATAATTATAAACTTATGAAAAATACGCTATTTGAAATTTTTCCTGATTTCCTGAATAATACTTACATAGAACAGGAAAGCGTGAAACCGTATATATGCCTTCTGACAGCTGAATCCGAAGATGAATTGAGGCAATGCTTATCCTCCGGGTCAAAATAAATTGATTTTTTTTTGAAAAAATGCTAAACTTTTTATAAATGTAGCCGATAGGTACATTAGAAACTAATAACTGTCTTTATATGCACTGTCTGTGCCGGAAAACTCGGAAACCCTGATATAAGCCGAATAGTCCGCACGGATATACATAGAGACACAGCTTAGATGCGAAGGAGACGCATCGGAAACTACACATGGAGGTGATTTAAATGGCAATCGAACCTTTAGGAAGTATGATGTCGGTTCAAGCACAGACTGTTGCTCCGCCACCCAGACAGATGACGGAAGCTGCCGAGCCTGTGGAAGAGTATTCGAATGCCAATGCGGAGGCGTCTAACAAAATTGATGCTAATTTACGCATTGTGGAAAATGCCGACGAAAAAGGACAGTCGAATAATGCCGCAGATCAGAGATCAAAGGAGAAACAGACACAGTCTACAAATGAGCAGATCAAGAAGGCTGTCGAAGAACTTAACAAGAGGATGAACTCTGTGGCAGAATTCGGTATTCATGAAGGTACTAACAGAGTAACTATCAAGATTGTGGACAAGGATTCAAAGAAGGTCATAAAGGAGCTTCCCCCTGAGAAGACTCTCGATATGATTGCCAAGGTATGGGATATGGCAGGAATCCTTGTGGACGAAAAGAGATAAGGAGGACATTGGTATGGCTATGAGAATGAGCGGTCTGATGTCCGGAATGGACACAGAGAGTCTGGTACAGGAGCTGGTAGCCGCAAGACAGACCAAGGTCGACAAGCAGAAGAAAGCACAGACCAAGCTGGAATGGAAGCAGAGTGCCTGGAAGGACTTAAATACAAAGCTTAAGAATCTACAGACTAAATATATCTCAAACATGAGATTTGTCTCTTCGTTCTCAAAGAAGACGACAAAGGTATCCAACACCTCTGCTGCAAGCGTTATTACCGGCGATAAGGCGGTAAACGGAGTGCAGACGTTGGAGGTTACACAGCTTGCAAAGAACGGCTATCTTACCGGTGGTAAGATTACTAATAACGGACTTCGTTCGGAAAATGCTGCACTTACCACTATGGAAGAGTTGGGATTGGTAACAGGCGATTCTACAACCACGCTCAATTTGAAGATAGGCGCAATTCCCAAGGATGGTGCAGCGGATACCAGAGGTGCAGGCGTCGATATACAGATTGACAAGAACACTACGATATCCGATGTGGTTTCTGCGCTCAAGAATGCAGGGCTTAATGCAAGCTTTGATGCTGCGAATGGAAGATTTTTCATAAGCTCCAAGGAGTCTGGAGAGGCAAACGAGTTTCAGCTTACCGCAACCGATTCTAACGGTGAGAATGTACTCAAGGGCTTGGGACTGTCGGAAGATGGGGGAGCCAAGAAGGTATATGCACAGGACGCAATCATAAAACTGAACGATGCGGAATTTACCAGCAGCAAAAATACCTTTGAGATTAATGGGCTTACCATTACGGCACTTTCAGAGACTAACGGACAGAAGGTAACCATTACCACGGAGCAGGATACTGACGGTATCTATGATATGGTAAAGAATTTCCTTAAGGAGTACAATTCCATCATAAATGAAATGGATAAGCTCTATAACGCCGATACCGCAAAGGGATATGAGCCCCTCACGGAAGATGAGAAGAGCGTTATGTCCGACAGCGAGGTGGAGAAATATGAGCAGAAGATTAAGGACAGCCTGTTAAGAAGAGACGAGAATATCAATTCCGTGGCAGGAACCCTTAAGGATGTAATGTCTCAGGGCATACAGATCGGATCAAAGACATATTATCTCAGCGACTTCGGAATAAACAAGCTCAGCTACTTTACTGCTCCGGATAACGAGAAGAACGCATATCACATAGACGGAGATTCGGATGACGAGAATACCAGCGGCAACGCAGATGTACTGAAAGGGCTTATCGCATCTGATCCTAACACTGTTATAACGTTCTTTACCGAGATGTCGAAGAATCTGTACTCGAGTATGGACAAGATGAGCAAGTCCGTACAGGGTTACAGAACATACGGCAACTTCTATGATGACAAGAAGATGGCAAGCGATTATTCCAGCTATACAAGCAAGATTGCCGAGATGGAGGAAGCCCTCAACGATTACGAGGACAAGATGTACTCCAAATTCTCCAAGATGGAGACGGCGCTTGCAAAGATGCAGTCAAAGACGACGGCGTTGGCCGGATTACTTGGAACCTCATAGAATATGCCTGATTAGGAGGAATTCATTGAACCATGGCAGTACAAAATCCATATGCACAGTACAGCAATAACAAGATAATGACGGCATCCCCCGCAGAGCTGACGCTGATGCTGTATGAGGGTGCTATAAAGTTTAATAATATAGCGGAAGTGGCAATAGAGGAGAAGGATGTCCCAAAGGCTCACAATAATATCGTAAAAACGCAGAATATCATTTCATACCTTAGAAATACTCTCGATATGAGATATTCTGTAGCGCAGGATTTTGAGAGAATATACTCCTATCTGGACAGAAGGCTTGTGGAGGCAAATATCCACAAAGATGCAGAAATTTTGAAGGAGGTCAATGATCACTTAAGGGCGGTCAGGGACAACTGGAAAGAGGTAATGCGGGTAAATCGTGAGAAAGGAAGCGCCAATGGATAACTATCTTAAGATATTGGAGGAATCCCTTCTTAAGAAAATGTCTGTGCTGGATGAAATTTCCGAGTATAATGCGAAGCAGGCAAAGATATTTACCGAGGGTGTGGCTGAGCTTTCAGAATTTGACAAGTATGTGGACGATAAGGAAGTGTTGATTACGAGGCTGGAACAGCTGGATGAGGGATTTGATTCCCTGTATTCCAATGTTGCAAAGGAGCTTGAAGGGAAGAAGGAAGAATACAAGCCACAGATACAGAGACTGCAGGAACTCATAAGAGCCGTTACGGACAAGAGTGTGTCGGTGCAGGCGGAGGAAGCCAGAAACAAGAAGCTTATCGAGGACTACTTTGACAAAGAGAGAAAGAAGCTCGGAGAGAACAGAAAAAATTCAAAGGCTGCATACAATTTCTATAAGACGATGACAGCACAGAGCGAGATTCCGTCAGGAATCTATGACAGCAAAAATTAGTATCAAAAGGGCTCCATACAGGAGCCCTTTTTTTGGAGAAAGAAATGGCAACAAAAATATTTGTAATGACACACAAAAAATATGATGAAGTAAATGATCCGGCGTATATATCCCTGCAGGTAGGAGCTGCATCCAACGGAAGGATAGAGGGATATCTCTGGGATGATGACGGAGAGGATAATATCTCTGCCAAGAATTATCTATACGGAGAGCTTACCGGCATATACTGGCTTTGGAAGCACTATCATGATGCGGACAATATAGGCATATGCCATTACAGAAGATTCTATGTTGATGAAAATGACTATAACCGGATACTTAGGGAAAAGGATTTCGAAAATATCCTAAAGGAATATGACGTTATAGTGGCAGATCCTGGAGAAACTCCAATCTCAGTAGGAGATTATTTCGCCAGATGCCATAATATAGAGGATCTTGAGATAACAAAGGCAGCAGTAGCAAAGCTAACGCCGGAATATGGCGAAACCCTCGAAATGGTATTAAATGGAAATACAGCATTTGGCGCAAATCTTATGGTAATTGGGCATGAGCTTTTTGATGAGTACTGTGGATGGCTTTTCAAGATATTGGAGGAAGCTGAAAAAACTATAGATGTTACTGGATATGATGGCTATCACAAACGCATATACGGATTTCTTTCCGAAATACTGATGGATGTGTGGATAGAATATAAGAAATTAAAGGTATATGGTGCTAAAGTGAGACTTGCAGGAGAAAAGGTAGAAACTATAGAACTCAAAAATACTTTGGCGGAATATGTAAGAGAAGGCAGATATACAGAAGCAAGAAAGGCATATTTCGAATGTATGCAGATGCGTCCCGATGTGGCATTGGCAGTTTCTGACCTGAATGATGAAATACACGCAATAGAGGTTATACTGTATATACTTGAAAAAGAGGAAGAAGCTGGAATAAGTGGGTTTGCACGGGTTTCATCCGAACTTAAGGAGATTGTAGGGCATTTCAAATATCTTGAGGATATATTACACGCATTGGAAACGGGAACAGCGGATGAGAATATGATAGAGTATCTCCTTGGAGCAGGACTTTCGGATATCGCAAAGGATGCAATACTTAAATTTTCAAGAAAAATAGAGCATCCTGAGCTTGTAAGGAAGATAATGGGAATTTGAAGTAATTATAACAATATTGTGCAGCGCTTAAGGAAAAGGCAGAGAATTATATGCTGGAGTTTGAAAAGAACTACTTTAAGGATGAAGAACGGGATGGATTTGTGGTAAACGAGTTGGCAAAGAGAAATTTTGCTGCTAATTTACAGATGTTTTCCGATGTTATCGATATATGTGAAAGACATGGGATAACATACTATATCTTTTATGGATCACTCATAGGAGCCATACGTCATAAAGGCATAATACCATGGGATGATGATATAGATATAATGATGAAAAGGGATGATTATATTCGCTTTTTGGATGTTGCAGATATGGAGCTGGATAAAAGTGTTTACAGAATATTTAATATATATAACCGTCCTGATTGGAGATACCACTTTACGCAGATTGCAAGCATAAAGGAAGTCGATACATCAAATGAGTATCTTGACAGATGGCACAATTTCCCTTTTTTGGTCACATTGGATATTTTCCCATTTTATTGTATTCCGAGAAATGAGGTGTTGGCTGAGGAACAGCTTACATATGTAAAAGCGGCATGGGAAATGATGGAGTATGCTGCAGCCTTAGAAGATGTGGAGAATAATTCGGAGAATGCCGAGCTTCGTAAAGCAATTGACGAAGGGATTGATCAGCTTAACAGTATAATATCATATGACTTTAAAGGCGATGAAACTTTGTTTATGAAGGCAGGAATTGTGTATGATAGGATATGCCGGATGTATCCGGAAGAGGATAGTGACTATTATACATCATTTCTGCAATATTCCCAGAATGGATATAAAGTGGAAAAATGGAAGCTTGAAAAGTCAATACGGTTGCCGTTTGAAAATATAGAGGTTAACGCACCGGCAGAATATGATACGCTGTTAAGGCAGATATTCGGGGATTATATGATACCGGTTAAATATTCGGCTGTGCATGAATATCCGGGATATAAAGAAGCTGCATATGCATTGAGTACAATGTTGGAAAGGATGGATATAGAGAACAAACAGAAAAAAAATGCAGGTAAATGCGCAGAAGAAATGCAAAACAAGACGGCGGGGAAAAAAATTTTTTTGTATGCGACTACCATAGGAGAGTATATGCTTCACAGTGAGCGAGTAACAGAGAAGATAGAACAGGTAATAGACCTTGTAAAGTCAAATGATGACTTGTTTCTTTGGTGGATTCCGTTGGGTGTATGTGAATCCCAAAGGTTCTTTTTTGACAGAGTGGTACCAGATTTTATGGTTAGATATGATAAGATTATGGAAAAATTCAGAAATGATGAGAATATATTACTAGATGAAAGCGGAAATATAGAATCTGCTATAAGTATGAGCACATGCTTTTACGGTGACAGAGGGATTGTCGAAACGGCATATCGGGAAACGGGAAAACCAATGATGATACAGAACTATGAGATATTGGGGTAAATAAAGGACATAGTATGAATTTTGATAAGCATTTTTTTGAAAAAGAAGAGAGAGAAGGCTTTGCCGTAGAAGAAATGATGAAACGTGCTTGGGCTGCTGCATTGGAGGTGCTGGAAGTAGTAAAAGGTGTATGCGAAAAGCATAATATAAAATACTATGCAGCATACGGCACTCTTTTAGGTGCAGTTAGGCATAAGGGATATATACCGTGGGATGATGATATAGATATATGCATGCTGAGAGAGGATTATGACAGGTTTGTTGCTATTGCCGATAGAGAACTTCCGGAAGGTTTTGTGCTTACCGGAATATATGGAAAAGAACCTAGATTATGGGAAGCGAATGGAGATGCGTTTCAGGCGAGAGTCATGGCTGACGAGGAATTCTTTACGCTTCCAGAATATATGTCATATTTTCACGGGTTTCCATATATGAGAATAGGAATTGATATTTTCCCACTGGATTATCTGCCATCTGATGCAGTAATACAATATGAACTTGTCGAACTTTTCACAGAGATAAATATTTTATTGGCAAAATGGGATGAATATAAAAACAATTTAACATTGGAGGAACATACAGCTCCGATATATACGAGATTGAAGAGTTTATCGGGAAATGAAGATGGAAATTTTAACATTGGTAATGATGTGTTTAAAAAACATTATCTACGACTTTGCATGGACAAAATAGTAAGCTCAATGCAGTATGTGGATAGAAATAATGTTGTTGTGATTCAGGATTTGCCTTGTCCGAAAAATAGGGATGCTTTCCATGGGTTTGAATGCATGAAAACGGAGTGGTTTTCAGATACGATAAAGCTGAACTTTGAAAGTACACAGGTAATTGCACCTGTTAAGTATAGTCAGGTTTTGGAGGTCTGGTTTGGAAAAGACTATATGATACCCAAAAAATTTGCGGCAGAGCATGGGTATCCTTTTTACAGACATCAAGAGACAGCATTTAGAAAAATGCTTTTAGAAGCGGGAATTAAAATATCGGTTGATGAGTTTTGCAGAAATTGGAGTAGCCTCCTTGAAAGGAAATAAAGCGTATAGGAAATTGGGTGTGGTCTAATTGCATTCCGATCCCCTGTTTCCATCCAATTACAATGGGAAAACCCTGTGGTATCTAATATAATTTCCATCGAAGGATAATTCAGATGTACTTCAGCATTATCGAGCGATACTCCAAGTCCATAGAACTGTATATGATGTTCCTTTTCGAAGTTTATCAGGTTTGACAGGGCAGTGTTAAAGACTTGCCTTGTCATAGCATTATTCTTTAAGCCCATCATTCTGGCAGATGTTGTCATAGCCCGCATCAGTTTCTGCCAATGGTTATAATCGCTTTCTGTCATATTTAATTGCGACAAAATGTATTCTTTTGCCGATACATTACTCATAGCTGGTCTCCCACAGAATCAAAAATTGATTTCGACATCATGAATAAATCCACAACTACATGAAACGATTGTTCTTTCACCTCTCGAAGTCATCAAAATCTCTGGTGATCCGCCGCACTTTGGACACTTTATGTTTGTGAATCCCATCCGCCGTATCTCTCTCTTGGCTTCTTTCGCTAATGTACCGGGGGTGCTCGATGTCCCTTGTAATCTTTCGCTCATTGCTATTGTATCCATAGATTGCCTCCTTCATAAAATCATTCATTTCTATAAGTTGTCCAAATTCTTTTGCTCTGTATACTGCGTCCAATACCAAATCTCGCCTGTCCATTTCAGTAAGCCCTAGATTGAGTTGCGTACCCGCAGTATTGCGCATTCCATTTGCCATATTTTTATCTTCATTACCTGTTATGGCATGAAGGCTAATTGCAATCTTTTCTTCCGACATATATTCCTCCTGCGGCTAATTATATATTAAAACCACATTATTACAATATTTTATAAAGATATTATATCATATAACTAAGTTTTTCATCAGTTTTTTTGCCACACCTATTTCCACAAGCCTGAAATAAAACAAAATTCAATTTTGCCGATCCAAAAGAACATTCCATATGCTGTTTTGAAAGCTGGTTCTGGGACTTTTGTTGTAAGGGTTTGAATGAATAATTCATTTAAAAGATGTGCCAACCTCAAGGTGCATATATTAAACAGATAATTGTGCTCCCTAAACAACGAGAATTTTTACTAGATAGAGATTGCAAATATAGGCTGATTTCTCGTAATGGTTCTCAAATAAGTATGGTGGTAGTATGAAAAAATAGTAAAATGATTCGTATATTTTCTTGTCTTGAAAATTTTTTGGTAAAATCATGTATTTCTCTGCAACATTGTCAAGTGAAGAGTTCAAAAATTTCTTGAAAAACGCCCTATAAGTGGTAAAATAAAATTGAGAAGGAGTGTGTTGAGGGAGAAAAATGGCTAATAAGGCAAAAATACGGGAAGAAGCCAAGAAACTGGTGCCGATAGATGATGTGATGTTCCGCAAGATGGCGGAGGATCCCGAATTCTGTCAGGAGATCCTAAGAGTGATTATGAATGATCCGGCGCTGGAGGTAATTAATAACACTCCGCAGTATGTTGTAACGAACCTGCAGGGACGCTCGGTAATACTGGATGCTCACTGTAAGCTCGGAGACGGTCGTGAGATTGATATAGAGGTTCAAAAGGCTAATGATGACAATCATCAGAAGCGTGTTCGCTACAATGGCTCTGTGTTGACTGCAAATATCATGGATCCCGGCGAAAAATTTGAGAATGTGCCGGATGTCTGTGTGGTGTTTATATCGAGATTTGATATGTTTGAGGACGGCATACCACTCTATCATGTTGACAGAGTGGTAAGAGAAACCGGAAAAGTTGTCGATAATGGATTTGAAGAGATTTACGTGAACGCTGCCGTTAAGGACAGCTCAGATGTGTCAGAACTTATGGAGGTTTTCGTTAGCGATATGGCATACAACGATAAATTCCCGCTCACATCGGCCAGCAAACGCCGATACAAAGAGACAGAGGAGGGTCAGGATATCATGTGCGAAATAATGGAAAGGCTTAATACCGAAGCAAGAGAGGAAGGTCTTGAAGTAGGGCGCAACATGGGTCGCTCCGAGATGCAGGGAGAAATAAATGCTCTTAATATCCGTCTTATAAGCGAGAATCGCATCGAGGATCTCCGTCGTGCGGCTACGGATATTGCGTATCAGTCACAGCTTCTGCGTGAGTTATTCCCGCAAAAGGCTCACTAACTTCTCCCAGAGAATAACTCGGGCATTTGACTTCAGGCAACATAGATTATAGCAACAGCGTGGTTTTCCACGCCGTTTTCTGTCAGTATCCGTACTTGCTGCTCTCCGTTACCGGTGCGTGTGCATTCCGGTTCGCTGACAGGGCACTCTTTACCACATTGGGAAAATCTATGCCTGTACTTTGGGATAGCGTTTAGCCATTTCAGAGGCAATATAATCATTACCTACATGCGACCATCCCCAAAACAGAGGCTTATGACGATAGAAATTCCTTGCACTGGAGATTGCCGTTTCATAAGGTACTGCACCATTTGAATATGACATTATCTTCTCTGCAAGTCTGTAAGCGGTTATCGTTTCCTCTTTCTGTAAATATACAGGGCGTGCATCCAGTTCGGATTTCATAATCCTGAAGGACTCCTCTATTATCCATAGGTTATGATAGGCCTTATATATTTCCCGATCAGACATCTTTAGCACGATAAGACCTGTGGGCTGTCCCCTTTTTTTCAGGATCATAATAACTTTCATAAATTTGCAGGTAAGTACCTTTTTTGAAATTAGATTTTTTTAAAAAATAAGCCATAAAAATTACCCTTTACTATTACAACACCTTAGCACCATTTAAACAAGTAGAAATAAACCGATTTGTCAATCTTTTTGAAACAATAAAAAAGCCAGCAATTATGCTGACTTGGCAAAACTGGGATTATTCTGAACCCCTGTTATGAATTATAGTGCTAAATCCGAAAGACGGGTTTCAGGTACGGCAAAACAAGCTATTAAAGAAAAAAAGGAGAAATGCGAAAAAACGAAAAAACTGAATTTTGGAAAAATGTTGATTTTATGCGGCATTTGAGGTAATATAATAATACAAGAATGTAAAGAAAATGAGAATGTGCGAGTGTTTCTCATATCTTTTAGATATTAAACAAATAAAGTAAGGAAAAGTTGAACACCGTTCCATTCAAAAGGTATCACATTGATACAAAAGATTTGGGGCGGTAGCCCGTATCCGAGTACCATGTCTTTAAGTTACTACATACAAAAGTATGGGAAAGGAGGAAGCCAAATGCTGAAAGGAATCGTTATGGACTACACGGTTAATTTTCTATGGGATAGTGAAGCTAATGTATGGATTGCATTAAGTGACGACATAATTGGGCTTGCGTTGGAAAGCGAGTCTCTGGATAAGTTAATGAAACGAGTTGAACTCGCTGTACCAGAGTTATTAGAGCTTAATTCTCAAGCACCCGCTAAAAATCTGGAATTTAAATGCAATCTGAGAAGGCAATTGGCTTACGTTTAACTATGGCAGAATATGAAAAGAAAGTCAGAGAAATATTGAAAGAAGCCGGATGCTATTTCGTCCGCCATGGGAAAGGGGATCATGATGTTTGGTATAGCCCTATCACGGGACGCACAGTAGCGGTGGATTCTAAGATTAAATCTCGACATATGGCAAATGTTGTACTTAAAGAAAGTGGAGTGAATTATCATTTCTAATAAGCATTTCA
>JAFUVF010000018.1 GCA_017483735.1 Lachnospiraceae bacterium
CTCACGCTGTGCGCTGTACAGCCCTCATGCCGCTTATTGGACGAGCATACATAGTAGTAATAACGCTTTTTGCCGCCTGGCACCACTTTCCTTATCATGGGCTGTCCGCAGTCTGCACAGTAAAGGAATCCCGAAAACAGGTTATCCTCCGTATCTACTCCTGTGGATCGCATATCCCGACCGAGCATAACCCTTACCGACATGAAATCCTCGTAGGTAATCAGTGCTTCATGGGCATCCTCAACCCTAATCCAGTCGCTTTCCTCCTTCGGCTGTACCGTATGCACCTTATAATTCGGTGTTCCACGCTTGCCCTGCGCCAGTATGCCGATATATACCTCGTTGGTAAGTATCCGCTTCACTGCCTTGTATGACCATTTGGCAGCACTTCCGGTACGAAAAGCCGTGTCATAATGAAGCCCCTCTGAAATCTTATATTCCATGGGAGATAGCACCCCCAGCTCATTTAAGTGATCAGCTATACGGCAGATACTCACACCGTCCTTATATAAGGAAAATATCTGCCTTACGATATCCCCGGCATATTCATCCACAATGATCTTATTCTTGTCCTGCGGATCCTTCATATACCCGTAAGGAGCATAAGCACCGACATACTCGCCCTTGCGTCGCTTCACATCAAGGTTTGTCCGAATCTTTACGGATATATCCTTGCAGTAGGTGTCATTTATAAGGTTCTTGAATGGGATGATAAAGGAATCCGACGATGGATCTCCGGTCAGTGTGTCATAGCCGTCATTGATAGCTATGAAGCGTATCCCAAGTGCCGGGAAAATCTTCTCCAGATACCGTCCGCCCTCGATGTAATTCCTCGAAAAACGACTGAGATCCTTACATACGATTGCATCAATGCGCTTTTCCCGCAGTGCTTCCTCCAAACGCTTAAAATCCGGTCTGTGAAAGTCCACTCCGCTGTATCCATCGTCAACGAACGTGTCTACAAGCTCCAGATCGGCATGTCTTGAGATATACTCCTCACACATCGCCTTTTGGCTTACTATGCTGTTACTCTCTGCCTTGTCTCCGTCGTCCTTGGACAGCCTTGCATAGATGGCTGTCTGGTAAACTCTTTCAGACATAAAAATACCTCCGTTTCTCTGATGTTTGCTAAAATCTCAAACCAGAAAAACCGAGGTGCAGTATTTATCTATCTCTTTGACCGCCCTCATATTAACATAACGAAATATGTTTTGCAATCTGATTTTTCAGATTCCGCTCAAATATGCATGGATGCAGTCCTCAATCGTCCTATCCGTATCGGCAAAGCTGATCTTCACTACGGTTTTCCCGTCAAGGTAGCAATAGGGATTGCCTATCTGGGATATATAGTCCTCAATCTTCTCCCTCTTGCTCTTCTTTGGATCTATCTTCACGGACGACCTCTGCACCAGTGAACTCCGGTCAACGGTTCTCACATCGACCGCTCTCATTTCTTCTAAAGTCATAAGCCAAACTCCTTTCCTTTCAGCACAGTATCACAGGGCGGAGCCTCCTCCGTCCCATGAGACTGTGCTGAAAATCTCCATAATGAGAGAAATTCCAGCACATTTATATAAAGATCCTGCAAGCGACCGTCAGGATAACGGCCCGCATCGGGTTCGCACCGGCTTCGTCTATTGCGCCTTTCGGCAAGTATCATTATCAATGGACAGCATCATCGCACAGAGTACCTTCCACTCTGCCGCCGGAACGGACGATACCGCTTCTTACCTTTGCTTCAATGCCCGAAACAGCATTCCCTCGCTTTTTATCTCTTCTTAATATATACAGACAGGTCTATCATGGCGTGTCCTCCGGCAAGCTCGACTGTCCCATACGTCTTGCAGGATCAACGATATTCAGTTTTCAAAGTACAACCCACCGCTATGCGGCATTCTTACACCGGACTTGTCAGCCCGAAAAGCCTATAAGAGACACCGTGCCTGCTAAAACACCAAACTCTTATGGACTTTATGAGAATGACAAATACATAAAGTGTAAGAATGTCAGAAAGTCCTTTCACTATCAGTATTTCAATTTGAATTTTGGTATTACCCTTACCAGTCTGATCAAGACCTCCTGTCTGCAATCCTTAAGGCATTCTTCCGAAAGCCAGGGAGCCATACTGTAAAGGACTGCCTCCACCTGTGGGCTGTATGCTTCAAGGATGTACCCTATCGAAGCCATATTCCCCTGTTTTGCCGACACGATCATGTCATAGATAACCCTGTTTTTTCCTGCCATGTTTCTTTGCACCTGCTTTCGCCTTTTTCAGCCCCTGATACTTGTATGCCTTTGCCCTGTCCGGGGATATCCCCAGAAGCTTTCCGATCTGGGCATAATCAAAATCGAATGCCTCATGAAGTATCAAAGCCTGTCTTTCCCGTTCCGTGAGACCATTCAGCAGTTTTTTGAGCAGATCATCATTTACCCTGATTTTCAGACTCGTAAGCTCAAGCTCTATTCCGCTCTCGATGCTCTGCTCATCCTCTACCGCCAGATACTCCCCGAAACATCCCTCGTCCAATGTCTCCAGTGACAACCCGCTGTTGCTGTCCTCCGCCAGCGTTACCTTCCTAGTCACATTCAATGCGCAGTTACGGATCGCCTTATACATGAAGCTGTTAAACTCTGCCTCAACCCGTTCCCGCTCGTCTGTGTACTGTTTCAAAGTCCCATCCTTTCCGTGAGGGACTTTCCAAACATCCTTATATTTACTAACTGTGTTTTGAGGTGGTGAAACGTAGCGGATTTATGAAAAAAATTTGAAAAATATAAAAAAATCCCCGGTGAGGATATCACCAGGGATAAATAAATGCTCTATGGATTATAGTTCGCTTTTCTCTTATTTTAAGTATTTCTACATTATTTCAGTTTTAGCACAGGATTACCTAACAACTGCTTAATCATATCATCATATAACTGGATATCTTCAAGTCTCGACAGCAATGTGGTTCTTCTCCCACCGTCCTTACTCTGTCTTACTGCAAGATCTCCACGCAGAACTGTCATTAGCATATAAATACCCTGCTCAGTAAAAATGTAAGGATTATATGTTCGACCTCCCTTGGTTCCCTTTTCCTGCATCGAGGTCAAAATTCTTGATCTCGATAATTCCTCAACCTCTTCATTGGTAAGTTGAAATCTGAAATCCTCATCAAACTTGGCAATATTATTCTTTACCTGTTGGTTGAATGCTTTGGTCGTATATCCATAAATCATGGCCAGATCTTCATCCAACATCGCTTTCTGTCCTCTTATGATAAAAATCTTACTTTTTATCTCTTCCTCAGAAATGATAGCTATCTCCATCTTTTCTTTTTCAGCCATCTTTTGTACCCTCCTATCGAGGTAAAATTTTTTGACCTCGATAAGTATAAAGCATTTATACGAAAAACTCCATATGAATTTCAGTTTTTTTGTGTGAAAAAAAATTCTCCACTGTTGACCTGAGATACTGTATCTGCTATTGTTACCGCAAACACCAAAACTGCTAAAGCTATCGGCACTACCCATGTGCCCGTACTGTGGCAGTTTTTCTTTTTCCATCCGATCCCCACAGTACAAATACAATCGCCAGAGACGGCGTTATGGGTTCAAAGCCGACCGCCCTATGGCGGTCTAAATCCGCAGGACATATGCTCCGCATATGTCTGTCGCATCGGTCGCCAAATGCTCATGCAAGCATAGCACTTGGCTCGTCGCTTGCGCAAATCGGGACCGATTTGCAAGAAGAATACCAAGCACTGAATGTGTCATGACACATTCACATTTACTGGCCATTTTCCCTAGCGGCAAAATGACAGCAAATGAGCTTGCAAGGGGCTACGCCCCCTGACCCCCGTAAATGCAAAACCGATCCAAATGCAATCTGTTAAGATTGAGCTGTTTTGCCAAAAGACACTCCCACCGGAAGCGGCAATATCAGAAAGGAAGTGAAGCTGATGAGTGGCATGCGTGAGCGCACAAATGAGCTGAAAGTGTTCCTCAGCGATGACGAGAAATATGTCTTTGATAACAAAGTCAAGGCTTCCGGAATGCTGAGCAGATTGGAGTATATCCGTCACATGATACTTTACAACTACACCTATGATTGCAACTATGACGAGCTTCGGGAATATAACTGACAGCTCTCCGCAATCGGCAGAAATATAAACATGATCAGGGAGCGGATCATGAAAACCGGCAATGTCTACGAGGACGATGTGAAAGAGATAAAGGAGCTGATGGAAAAAATATGGCATACACACGAATCCACGCTATCAAAAGCACCGTTACAAAAGCTGTAGCTTATATCTGCAATCCGGATAAGACAGAGGAGCAAGATCAACCTCCATACCCATACTTCCCCCGGAACCGCCAGAGGCAATAGGCCGAGAAAAACAGCGTCGCGGCCTCCGCTACGCTCTGTGCGGCGAAAAGCCCGCTTTCCCCACACCAATACGCCATCACGAGCTCCGCACCGATCATAAAGACAAAGGTGTTTAGGGCGGAGAGCACCCCTGACACCAGGGCGTCCGAGAACGCAGTAAATAAACACTGGATATACACATTGACCCCCTGCAGAGCGATGCCTGCCAGGGACAGTACCAGAGCCCGAAGCCCCAGCTCATAGAGCTCGCTCCCCCTGTCAAAAAAAACGTCCACATAAGGCTCCCGGCATATCCAGAGCAAAAGGATGCCCGCAAAGGCGTTCAGCAAGGTCCATACAAAGGACTGCTTATAGAGCCGCCGGATCGCCCGCTTGTCCCCCTTCCCGTAATGGAAGCTAAAAAGCGGCTCCACCACCACGTTCAGGCCATTGAATACGGTCAGGAAAAACTCCGAGGCATATGAGACGATCAGCAGAGCGCTGATCCCATCCTCGCCCCCGATCCTCGCCATCAGCCGGTTCATGAGGAGGACGGATATACTCAGCGCCAGCGTCGAGACCATCTCCGAGCTCCCGTTGGCGCAGATTCTCCCGATACTGGAAAAATGCCTTACGGGGCGCAGCCGCAGGCATCGCCTGTCCTTCCATAAAGGGAGATAATGGATAAAAAAAAGCAGGAACGTGAGCACGGTTCCGATGAGCGTCGCCAGCGCCGCCCCGGAGATGCCCATGCGCAGGTGCTTGAGAAAGATGTAGTCCAGCAGCACGTTCACAAGACCCCCTGCCATGGTAAAGAGGCTTGAACGGATCACCCTGCCCTCGCCGCTCATGAGGACGGAAAGGGCGATCCCGGTCACATAAAAAAACGGCTGGAACATACACAGGGAATAGTATTCATCGAACCAGGAGCCCATGGGGCCCGGGGAGCGTCTGCCATCGGAAGGATCTGGTCGTAGCCGACCATTTCCAGGATCTCCTTTACATAGCCAGAGGTGCCGCTGATGAGAAATCCTTCTGCGCCCTTTTTCTTAAAGACGGACAAAAGCACCCGTAGCCCTGCGGAGCAGATATACTCCAGCTCCGACAGATCCAGCAGGATCTTCTGCTCCCCCCGGCATGCTTCCAACAACTTCTCCTCCAGCAGGTCCACGTTGTCCGACATGACCCTCCCGTAAACGAGAAAGCGGCACTCGCTCCCCTCTGCCTCCCGCACCAGCCGCAAAACGCCCTTCCTCCATGACTGCCCCTCGCCAGTGGGGTCCGACGCATGGTAGACGACGGTGTATTTGCGGATATAGACCAGGGGGGACAGGTGCTCCTTGGCGTTGCGCAGGTTCTCCACCCCCTCGTCCTGCATGACATTGATGGTTATGACGCCCATCTCTTTTTGCAGCCGGGCATCCGTCAGGGTGGCAAAGGCATTGATCCCAGCGTAGGTATAATCGTTCTTCTGATAGATGCCGATACTGGAGAACTCATTGATCCTCTCGTTGACGATGACCGAGGCGATGCGCCCGTCCACCCTGATCAGATATCCAAAAAGATGGCTCCTGGGATCTGCCCAGTGCCCCAATATCCGCCGGATCGCCTCATCCTCCGCCCTGGCCTCCGAAGGGTTCTCCACCCTCTCCTGCAGTTCTCTTTCCGCCTTTTCATGGAAGACCAGAAGCTCCGGCAAGGCTCCCTCGCCGATGGGGACGGCCTGTGCGGTAGGGTAGCTATTGATGAATTTATGGGCGGCCTGCCGGAAGCTTTTGAAGATCCTGCCCTCCATCCTATCGATCCGGTCGGGATAGAGGATGTAGTCCCACTGGTCCCGACTCTCGGCGATCTCTATCCTGTCCGGGATCGTCTCCTGCCACAGCTTCAGCAGGTACTCGGGCACACAGGAGATCTCCGCACCGTCGGGCATGTTCCCCTCCATCGCGGCGGGCCAGTCCACGCTGTCCCAGTCCCCCACCGGCGGGAGCCAGTCGCCCTTCGCCAAGTCGCGGCTCCAGTACAGGCCGTCGGAAAAAAACCGTCCATATCCATATCCCAGGGCCACCATGGGACCCAGGTCGCTGACGATCTGCTGGCACTGGTTCAGCTTTTCCAGATAGCGCTCGTTCTCCCCAATATCCGGGCGTTTCAACTCGTGCCTGCTCATCGCTGCACCTCCTCCTTTATGCGGCCTATGACCTCCTCCAGAGGCAGTTCGCTCTCCGGGGCATACTGCACCATCAGGCAGGCCGCTTTCATGAACATCCGGCGGAAGCGCTGCATACTCTCCTGCTCATAGCGGGAGGGGATGTAGTCTAGCTCGACCTTTGTCCCGTTTTCCGTGTCAAAGATCTGCAGGTCGATCAGGTTTTCATTGGCTGCGTGCGGATCGGGCAGTTCTTCCCCTTCCCAGCTTAGGGGGCTGTCCGGATCGGTCTCCCCCAGGCCCGACTGGTAAAGGACGCAAAGGCTCGGCGTGTCGATGAAGTTGGCATGGGGTAACTGCTGTAAGAGAGCCCCAGGACCATCTGCTCTCTGACCTCTTTAAAGAAAGCGCCCACCGTCATCCCCTCATCCAAGTCGATGAAAAAGGGAACGTCCCGGATCAGCATGCCGATGATGTTGTCCTCCTCCCTGCTTTCCCTGCCGTTATAGGTCCAGAGGATGGAGATATGCTCCGTTTCATTATAGGCCGCCAGGGCCAGCGCAGCCGCAGCGGTGAAAAAGGCGTTCTTCCCTATGGAATACCTCTCCTGCACGCTGCCGTACCCCTCCTCGTCCACGGGGAGGACGAAGGAGATCCCTTCCAGATCCATGATGGGGGACTCGCGATCCGTTTTAGGCCAGGAGGACCACTCTTGCGCAGCCTCCCGCGCCGCATAGTATTCCCTGCCCTTGGCATAATTTTCCGTCAGCGCCTCCCTCTCCAGCCGGGCCAGGTTAGCGAAATAATGATCTTCCCGCAGCTCCTTCCCCCGGTAGGCATCGGTGATGTCCCGCATCAGGATGAACATGGAGGTCCCGTCCCCGATCAGATGGTGGAGATCGAAAAAGAAGTACCCGCCCCGCTCCGTCTCGAATATCCGGAAGCGGAAAAGAGGGCTGCCCACCAGCTTAAAGGGCCGGATCAATTCCTCCCGCACATCCACCATCTCCGCCTCGGAGAGCCTTTCGATCTCCACGCTCTTGTCCGTATCGGGCGCATATCTCTGGATGAGGTCCCCCTTCTCATTGAAGGACAACACCATGGAGAAAACGCCGTGCGCCATGAGCACCTTTTCCACGGCAGCCTTTAGGCGCAGCAGATCCACCTCCTTCCCCCAGCGGAAGAAAAACGGCAGGTTCCACATGGTGGAGAGGGGTGCGTAGAGCTGGTAGTCAAAGGAGGCGAGCTGCTCCATGAGCAAGGGATGATCCCTGCGCCGCTCCAACTCCTCTCTCTCCCGCAGGGACGCCGCACCGGCGGATCCGGCCTCCTTTTGGTAGATCGCTGCGATCTGCCTGGCGCAGCGCCCGCGGAAGACCATATCCGCAGTCAGGCCTTCCAGACCGGACTCCATGAGCAGCTTTATGGAGCTGATGGAGTCCCCTCCCAGCTCATAGAAATCATCCAGCGCCCCCACCTGCTCCAGACGTAAGATCTTTTCCATGGCCACGCACAGTCGCTCCTCCCTGTCGCCCTCCGGCTGGACATATGCCCCCCGCCTTGCGGTAAAATCGGGCCGGGGAAGGTTCTTGCGGCTCAGCTTCCCATTGGCGTTCAGGGGGACCTGCTCCAACTTAATGAAATGGGATGGGACCATATAGTAGGGGAGAGAGCGGCTCAACGCCTTTTTCGCCTCGAAGTGGTCCAGCTCGACGTCCTCTGTGTAGTAGCCGCAGATATAGACCCTCTCCTCATCCACGAAGGCCTTCGCCGCAGCCCAGGACAGGCCCAGAATCTCCTTCATGGCCTTTTCGATCTCCCCTGGCTCCACCCGGTTGCCGTTGACCTTGACCATGTCGTCGCTGCGACCCAGGAGAACAACGTTACCGTCCGGCAGGTACTTTCCCATATCGCCGCTGTGGTAAACGCCTCCCCTGAATGCGCGCTCAGTCTCCTGTGGCAGGTGCATATAGCCCCTGAAATAGGAGTTTTCAAAACAGAGCTCCCCAATTTCCCCGACTCCTGCTTTTTCTCCCTCATCATTAAGAATGAGCAGTTCATGGCCCGGACACTGCGACTTCCCAATGGGCGTAATATCATAGGCTTTATCCACTTTGAACACACCGGCCAGATATGCAGTCTCCGACTGGGAATATACATTGTAGAGCGTTACCCCGTCCTGATAGATATTTTTCGCCGGTTCGCTGGAGAGGAGAAGTGTCCGCAGTTGCGGGGGAAACTTCGGGTTCAACTGCAGGAGAGAGGGCGTGAAAAACGTTGCAGTGATCTGATAATCGGCCATGCACGCAAGGAGCTTCTTCCTGTCCTTCACTACCGCGTAAGGCGCAAGGACCAGTGTCGCGCCGATGTCCATCGCAAGATAAAGGGCACTAATGGATGCCACAAAGGAAAGCGGGGACAGGACAAAAAAGCGTTCGTCCTCCCGAACCAGCAATTCCCCCTCGTAGCGGAAATGGGAAAGGCTGTCTTCCATCGTGCCGTATTCATGGATCACGCCTTTGGGATCCCCCGTGGTGCCGGAGGTATATACGGCAAAGGACGCATCGTGCATGCCTGCTTTGGCATAGCCCTCCCTGCAGGGGGTTTTCAGGATGGCGGCAAATTCCTCTGTGCGCAGCAGCAGGACGCAGCCACAGTCCCGGTAAATGTAATCTCTCCTTTCTGCGGGGGTACCCTCCTCAACGATCACAAGGGCGGCTCCGGTCCTCCATACGCCCAGCGCCGCCGCCAGGGCATAGATCCCCCGCGGGAGGTTGATCATAACAAAATCCTCTGTGCCGATCCCCCGGTCGGAGAGGTACGCATAGACCTTCGCTGTCACCTCGTCCAGTGCGCCGTAGGAGATCGTCTTTCCCGTGGCAGCGTCCACCAGGGCGCTTCTGTCGCTTTGGCCCTGAAAATGGCACATCAGTCGATCCATAAACATATTACCCAATTTATTATTTAGCATTTTCATCCTCATGATCCTCCTTCTTCACTGTGACCTTTAGAGTATACCTGTAGATATTGACTGCCAGACATTTTTCCTCCTTAGACACAGGGTCATATCCTATAATTTTCTGAAACAGTTAAGAATTATACCAACTGCACTACCACCCCACTGTCGCAACTTTTAATTTATAATATCTTAATTGAGTTGACATTGGATGATTGGTCTGCCCTTATTTTCATATTCCAGATAATGTGCAAACGCAGAGGATATATCACGATAGGCAGGCTCCATGTCTTACACGAATCGCCAAAAGGAATGTGTCACCACTCCTCAAGTGTTTTCTCATAATCAATCGTTCTAGCGACCTTTTTATATACATATGCGAAGCATAACACCTCTACAATAAACTGGATCCCATATATGACGGTGGTAGAAATCTCTCCGGTAGTATATGTGCCTGCATTGTCCATATCCTTAAATTGAAATATCTGGGTCAAAAATTCCGGAAGAAAATCATTTAATCCATGTACTATCGCAAGCCCCAACAGATTTCGGGTTTTCCAGTATAATATCATGAATGCTGCACCGGAAACCAACAGATTAACAATCTTCAGAATGAATTGTAATATCATCTGCGGGTCCGTAAAATCAACAATGACTACGTGAACATAGCCGAATACCAGTCCCGAAATGAGTGCTGTCCATAAGAAAGGGTGCTTTCTCTTCTTTAAGACAGGCAAAAGCGCATCACATGCGCACGCTCTGAAGCAGCCCTCTTCATACACCCCGACCAAAAACATGGAGGCAGCTGATATGATAAGACTCAGAACCCAGTTTTCTTTTTGAGGCGGCTTCTCAGCAAACAAGCTCATCACTCCGAATAAAGCAAAGACAGCGGAGAATATCAGGGTCGGCAGCAGCATTTTGACCGTATAGCCGGTTTTATTGTTTAAACAGCAAAAGGTCTTCTTTCCCGATATCAGATACAAAAAGCCCAGCGTCACTACTGTGATAATGACAAACTCAATAAACAGTCCTATATCGCTCTCATCCAGGTATCTGCCGCAGCCTATTATGAGTCCGATCATGCTTACAACAGATGCCAGCCATAAAAAAACATTCAGCCATTTCAGTTTCTCATTTTTTATCATTTGTCCCTCCCGTCGTTATAGACTGACTGTACGGATAAACATTAAGGAAGCATGATTTTTGACAAATTTTTGGAATTATAACATCGTTAATATCACACTACTGTCACATTTAAGATATCCGGCATCCTTTGCCAACCGGATTTCACGGGTTATGAGGAAAACCACGAAGCTGAACGCCAATTTCTACAAATGTGTTTGCAGCTATGTTTTCGGCATCGATTCCAACGGCGGAATCTGGCAGTAAAGCCGGGATATTTCCTTATACATTTCAATAAAAACCGCAGTCCCATAAAGAGGCTGCGGCTTTTCATTTGCCAGGAAATGGCTCCGCAAGTCAATATCGAACAATCACTTTCCTTTTGATTTTGATATCACTTCATCTTCTCGCCTACAACTCACGATGTAAACCTTGGGAGTCGCTATGGGGTTCGTCGGCAACTACGCCCCTCGTGGACTTTCACCACAGACTGGCGGCATGCCCGTCATACCATACAAACAGGCGGGCAATTTGCCCGCCTGCCTTGTCACTTTATTCCTTTTTCACCTTCACTCTTACCCTCTGCTTTTCCCTATCCTTGTCACGATAGACAAAGGCCATGATGACGATGCTGTCCAAAATCGGTTTGCTATTCTGGTAGATATCTGCTATTCTTCTATCCTTAAGCAGCTTTTGGATGATGTTTTAAAAAAAAATGGTTATTCATCTGCTGACAACAAGCCTAGAACCAACGGGGGCTTCTTTTTTTTTGCATCCGTTTTTTCTGTATAAAGCCCCCGTGAAGACCAGTTCTTCGCCTGCCGCAGCCGGTCATTACGGCACATCCCGGAATCATATCTGATTTAACCGGGGTTATTATTCTTACCTAAAAACACTACCGGAGATGTCACTGTCCTGGGGAATGTTCAGGACAAGTCCTCCGTTTCCGTCATCGGACAGGGAGCCGACGGCATATAAGAAATCAGTGGTAAATTCATTGACTTCACCATTTTCAAAATAGCTTGTGGTAACTCTGCCACAGTCCTCGAAATGCATTGCTCCGGAGGTGTCAAATGTGCCGCTGAAGGTCCAGACGGTCATCTCGCCGGGATTGAAGGACCATTCGACTACGATGTCGTAATGGTCGGGGTCGCCAACTATGGACATCTTGCCGCGCTCGTCGTCGGTATACAGGGTACCGGAGCGATCAATCTCAGTGGGAGCCTCAGCTTTGTCATTGGCAGAATCATCCTCGGTTGTTGTTACCTTGAACTCCGTGGTGGATGTAGACTCTGTAGAACAGCCTGCTAATGAGGCCGCCAATGCTATGCCGGCAAGACCCATGGATATTTTCTTTATCATAAGAATAGACTCCTCTTCAGCCCTGCTGCTTTCCCTGCCGCTTTACATTGTTAGCCGCAATAAATGCGATGAGATTCAAAACGATAGCAACACCGCAGCCAATGAATATGCCTGCGTCTCCACCGCCTGTCACGGCAAATACCAACTCGAATATGCTGAGAATCAGGTCAATCAAAGTGATCAGCCATGCACCGCCCGCTTTTGTTGCATCCTTTGCGGCAACAAACAGCAGGAACCCCGCCAGAAGATAGAGAGCCGCACTGACAAACGTCGAAGGATAACCTCCAGAAATTCCGAGGATCACATAAAAGACTGCGATCAACAGTTCAAACACGCCAAATACTTTCAACACTTTTTGACTACCAGACATTTTTTTTCCTCCTAAAATATAGATTTGTTTTCGTCTTTTTTATGAAAATGAACCCGTCATACTTTCACATTCCGGGCATCCTCTTCATCGCTTAACTTCCCTGCGACTTCTCTATATCCTCAATAATGGATACCATATCGCTGATGATCTGATTCTTATCAACGTAATAAAGCTCTGCGTAGCTGTTGTCCTGGAAGGTCATCTCAAAGTGATCGTCCTGCGCATCCGTAACCAGGAACGGAAGCTCTTCATTCCCGTCGACATCCTCAATCACGTAATAATCTCCATCCATTCTGACGTTGCCGATATCATAAATCGTCACAGTTCCTTCCGAATCTACGATCATAAGTGCCGCCTGTGACATATTGTCCGGATCGTCGTAGGTAAAGAATACCATTTCCTTCTCATTGGTATAGCCTTCCGCACCATATTCAAAGTAATCCGCCCACACATCCCTCAAAGTAGAGACATCACTCTCATCCTTCTCATAGGTAACAGTCTCCTCCGTCGAGGTCTGTCCATTTTCGACCGTCGTTGTCGTCGTATGGGTCGTTGTTTCACCGTTCGCATCCGTATAGCTACTAGTGATGGTCGTCGTGCTGCTGCTTGATGACGTGCACGCAGTCATAGAAATAACCAGACCTGCCGCAAGTAGAGCTGCAAATGTTCTTGTTTTCATAATCGCCCTCCTTAAATAAAATAATAAATTGAAGTGCTGATTTACCGCCGTCGCTGCCGCAATACGCAACATTGACAGCAGCTGTACAACTTTTGTCTGTTACCATACCACATCTTATGTCACGCCACTGTCACATAACGGGCCCTGTTTGAAGATATTTCAAATATTTTTCAACAAAATCTTTTTGTGACAGTACTGTGATAGAATATATGTTAGAATATTTTTTTATGAATACTTTTGATATTAATGAACTTATTTTAAATCGGCTGGTGGGACTGATCATAACGGATGAGGACGGTGTATTCCTGTATCAGAACAAGCACCTCCCTCTTTCAATGGAAAAATGGCAGTCTTCCCTTGCGGATCAGCTTCCGGGCATCCGGTGCGAGCGGGAAATCGAATGGGAGTTCGCCGACAGGGAAGAAGACGCATATTATGATGTCCATTCCTTTCTGTTTGATAACGCAAAAAAAGAGTACATAATAACCTGTCCAGAGCCTCTGCCTGAGCGGTTCATTATCCATGTCCTCTATGATGTCAGCATCTATGCGGAATTATTCAAGGAGATGGCGGACTATGGCGCTGAAATGGATCGGCTCCGCCGCAAGATCGTATACGAAAGCGAACATGATTCCCTGACAGAGCTGTATAACAGAGGGAAGTTTATGGAGCTGGAAAAGACCGAGTTTGCAAGCTTTGACAGCATAGCCGTGTATTATCTGGATCTGAATTATCTGAAGCGTACCAACGATGTTTTCGGACATGAAGAGGGCAACAGGCTCCTTGTCAAAGCGGCAGACAGTATCCGGGCGGTTCTTGGTAATAATATCTATGGCTTTCGGATGGGCGGTGATGAGTTTTTGATTGTGGCTGCCAATTTAAGCCGTAAGGCCGCAGATGAGTTAAAGGCCGGCTGGCAGGAGGAGCTTGCCCGGATTAACAGAGCCGAAACAAAGCTGGAATGTATTATAGCCTGCGGCATGGCCTATGCTAAAAAACCTTATGATCTGACAGCCGTTCTGAACAAGGCCGACCGGCGGATGTATATGGATAAGAGAGCGATAAAGATACAGCGGGGTGATGATCCGGACGATCGCTAAATTCATCCGGGGAGCTTACGGATTATATGACAGACTGTTTTGAGGAGTCCGCCTGCAGCGGACTCCTTTCCATTCTCCTGAGAGAAATCGTTCTTCATGGATACAGGTACATATCCCTGCTCTGAATAAGCGGCTGATCTCTTCCCAGTCCTGAGTTCCCCATTCACGCACGTCGTCATCTGCAACGACCATGAAAGCCATAGCAGGATATGGATTTCTCTTATCAATCGTATAGGATTATCGCCATTACAAGAATCCTGAATATGCCATTCTAATGCTTTCTATGAGTATTATACTCTTTATTCATATCTGTTATACCTCCTGTATAATGGTAACGCCCTCTTCTTCATGGACGTACCGTGTTTCGTATTTGTTTAAAATGTTTTTCTAATCCGCAGCTTCCTGCGCTTTGATCAGTGCGGCCTGCTCCGTCATCAGGGATGTCCTTCTGGCATCATAGCAGTCCATGACCTTGTTCTTGAATATGGCTGCATCCTGCATATACGGAAACTTCAGCGTGGTTGATGCAGTGCCGATCGTAATGGTGCAATACCTGAATATCCTGCCCAAAAGACTCTCGTCTATTACGAAATTGTCTATCTTCTCAAGATAGGCATCAATGGCGTTGGAATAGATCACTCCGGTCTTTCCTATGATCTTTTTGTCGGTAACCACCAGCTCTATGCAAAACAGCCTGATGATGGAGATCGCTGCGGCAATAAGGCTTCCTATTATAACAGCAGCGAAAAATATAGTGGCTATTCCGTTGATGACGCCCCATTCGTCACTTCCAAAATATAGGTGCTGTTCCTCCTCCGAAAGAACCGTCCATCTGAAATCAACAACTATTTCCACAACCAGCTCCGCTATTGCCCATGCCGCCACGATCAGCAGAATGGTTCTCAGTATGATCGGAACGAGCGCCACCCACGTGATATGGCACTTCGCCACCACCTGTTCATTTTTTCTCAGGTTCCTTTCCACATAGTCCTTCACAATCTTTACCTCCTTCGTATATTCTTTTACAAAGACTACTGTTTGCGGCTCCACTTATAATCCCACAGCTCTCTGATTTCACTTCTCCTTGACTTTCTGAGAAGGTAAAAGCCATACACACAAAGACCCGCCTCCAGGATTGCAATACAAACAGCCGTCCAGTTCGGTATATCCTTCACGCCGTTTTCATCAACACCTTTAATTGCCATAAATGCTAAAAGATCATGAGCAAAATGCACCAGGCAGACTACCCATACATTCCCCCTCCGCAGATATACGGCGGCAAAAAAGACCCCTGTAAGTACCGTCAAAATTACCTGATACAAGATATCCGTCACAGGGTTTCCGTTTACCAGATTCGTGAGGTGTGTAAATCCAAAAAGAATACCCGACGCAACCGCCATCAACGGTATTCTCTTTTCATTCATCAGCTTCTTCGCCATGAATGAAATTGCAATCTCCCGAAAGCAGACTTCCTCTACCATACCTGCCATAAGAGCAAGTACGACTGTTTGAAGCCCCGCTGCTCTAAACGGAATTCCTCCGGCAAGGTATCCAAACATTCCAAACAGCAGCACCCAATAGATAAGTATTGGGGCTATCAGCACAAACGAACCCCTGATGTCGCCCTTTTGCGGCAGAAAACGATACTCCGGCGAAAACCATCTGTACCATACAAGCAATACCACTGCTGCCCCTATGCTCCCTCCTATGGCAGTTCCTGTAGTTGTGTCCAGTCCAAGCGGTTTGAGCGCCATCATAATTATGATTCCGATCACGAATTCCGAAACCAGAAAGCCTCCAAACGTAAATATAAGCAGACTCAAAACAGGGTGTTTATCAGAAAACCTGTGCTTACTCTTCATACAAAGCTCCTCCTTCATCTTGTAAAAATGCCGGCTTGAACAGGCTGCCGGCCCGGCGTTTGGCTAATGCTGCTTAAGAAATGCTTAATTCTGAATTACCGCATCCACTTCGACCTCAGTCAGCTCTCTGGTCTCATAAGCTTTCTTATACTCTCAACACTCTCCGGCTACCTGACAATTACTGTACCTTTGAAAACTCGATGACCTCTGCCTTTTCATACTGTCCAAACAGCTCATTAAATCTGCTGTCATCAGGACTGTTCACTTCTTCGTCAGATACCATTTTGCCGTCAGCAATAACCATCTTCCTTACAAAATGCCCGCTGCACACAAAGAGCTTGCCGTCCGAGACAGCGAGAGGATAAGCTGTTCCGGCTGCAGCTACATATCCTGCGTAGGTTGGAACTCCGTCTTCACTGTAATAATATACTTCAGCATCTATAGCGTTGAACCTGCCTGTGCCTCCGCCGTCGAGTTCATACACCTGATCTGCTATCAGTATCACATCCACACCATCTATAGTCGTATTGGCATATCCGGCTCCGTTTTCAAGCGTATTGACGATCTGCGTAAAGGTATCACAGCCGGAAATATCTCTGGGGATATGCTCCTTTGCCTCATCGAGGGTATCCGCACCTGCCTGTTTTGAGGGATCATACATCTGCTCCGCAACTGCCTGTATATCAAAGCCCTCCAGATCAGCGGCTGCCACCGAAAGGGAATAGGATATTCCTACCTCTGTATCATACCAGGTAATAAGATCTATCATACCGCTGTCATTTATATTGCGGTATGTCTTTGCGCTCATATTTCCGCCGCCCCAGCCTGAGAGCGTAGTCTCATCCTCTGCGGTCCATTCATAATTAAGACCTGACAGATCCATATATTCGTCACCTGTTACTTGTGCTCTGGCATCAAAGATCAGATCGTCCATTGAAAACTGCAGATCCACCAAAGAACCGGGCTTGCCGTTTGCTTCAGCCGCATCATCCAGCATGGTCCATGCAAGAACCTCAGCTCCATCCGGCGCCTTGAACAGATTGGGAATTGCTTCTGCCGCCTCTTTTGCAGTAATCTCTCTCCAAGGATTCGCCATGCCGACTTCCTGCTCCGCAGGCCTTTCCTGAACCACAGGCTCTGGTGCCTGTTCTGCGGGCGCTTTCTGCTCTGCTGCGTTCCCGCAGCCTGCCAATGCTGTCATCACCAGCATGACACCCGTAAAAAACAGATTTCTCTTTTTCATTTTCTTTCCTCCTTGTATAATGCAAATTTTTTATCTTATTCTAATATCCGTAATGGCAACCTGATCCCCTGTAAGCGCTACATATACCTTGTCAAGCCCATCCATTACTGTCGTTGTATTTTCCATTTCAATTCCAAGATTCATAGTCTTTATAACAATCCGGTTATCCCTCCTCTTTATCGCCACTTCACACTCCAAGCCGTTTTTGTTTATCTTTTTCCAGGCATCCCATCCCGGAAAATCATCTGTTTTCCTCATATAAATACTGTTGCGTGCGAACGTACTGTTCCCTTCATTTTCACCGCAGAGCTTGATAAGATCATATTCACGGTAATTCCTTCCGCCTACTTTCCCATCCTCTGAATAAAATAAAACAATATAGGGACAGTGCCATATCAAATTCGCTCCCGGCAGGCTCATCGTATGGAAATTGATTTTAAGGCGATCTACTAATTCAATTCCCCCAGTTGCGGCTGATCGGGGCGTGTCTATCTGGATATTCTTAATATCCGATTCCATACGGTCAATATAACTTGTTCTGTCTACAATTCTCGGTATATCATCCTGCCCTACCACATGCCCTGTTCTATTTACAGAAATATTCTTTATCTCACAGTTTTCGCCGGTAATACCAATATATGAGGATTTCGAGTCGTCCGGAAGAGCAGCGATTACTTCCTTTTCAAATAACGGGCTTATCATCACAAGCTTCAGATGATCGTCATATCTTCCCATTCGGATTTCATAGGTAAATGAACCATCCTGTGACAACGCAATGTTTTCTCGTTTTTTTACCGTCTCCTGAAGCTTCCTGGCAGCGGTCTGTATGCTATGGTCTTCAAACCAGATTTCCCCGTATTCCAAATATTTGTAAGCCTCTATGGCTCTCTCGTTGTCATGAACACGCCTGTCATAGGAATCAAACAGAATGATGGACGGGGACGAAAAATCGTTGTCCTCGTCATTGCGCAGCGCTTTGCAATCGAAGGTGACAGTTGTAACCTCATTTTCTATCGGAATTCCGATTGTAATCTGTTCTCTGTAGCCCTCGCACGTAACAGCTGTTTCAACCTCATTTGTCCCGGATTCATTATCCTTCCCGTCTTCATCTATAAGCTTTATCATAAGCTCGGCAAACCTCGGATCAAAAGCCTCTCCTTTGCCCTTTAGAAGCTCCTCTCTCACAACAAAATCCGGCATATTGTGACTGAAGGCGGTGTCTGTTTTCATCAGCACATACGCATCTGCAACCGCTATTATCCTTGCGATTTCAGGGATATCCTCTCCACTTAATCCTTCAGGGTATCCTGTCCCGTTATATTTTTCGTGGCAATAACGGGCACCGACACTAAGATATGGCAGTTCTTCAATATTGGATAATATCTCTTCTCCGATTACAGACATCCTTGCGGCGATTTCTTTTGTTTTCTCCGGTTCGCCGCCATCCTTAAAAAACTCATCATCCTGAATCCCGACTAATCCCACATTATGAAGCAGGCCTGCATAGTAAATCTTCTCGCATTCCTCCTCATTCTTCCCGCTAAGCTGTGCAATCCTCTTTGCACATTCCGCCACCCGTACGGAGCAGCCCTTTATGGATTCATCCTTTCTCTCAACAGCAGCTACAAAAGCCGTCACTGTCTGACCAAACAGCCTCTGCATTCTTGAATTCTCCCCCTGCATGTTCCGAATCTCAATTTCATGCGCATGCTCCACGGTATTATTGATATCCAGATAAGTGAAGAAATACAGGGAAATCGACACAAGCACCATGGCCATATTTACTATGGATATCCCATAAGCAAATATCTGGATAATCCCACAGGCTATCGGAACAAAGATATATAAAACCATCGAAATATATATCAGTCTGCCAAAAACCTTTCTGAATTGCTGTATGACTGAAAACTGAATCAGCGGGCAAATAACAGGGATGATATACGCTATTAAAAAGAACTGACCCCTGTGGTAAGTATTAGTTTCATCAAAATAATAGTAAATCTGCGTAAATGCGGATATAACAGCAAGCAGCATGCCTATCATGGACACATACTGTACCAGCTTAAGCCTTAACAGAGGCTTTCCCATTCTTCCCTCATGCATAAGCCAGTCCGTCAGATATATATTGAATCCGAATACAATGCCTGATGTCAGAAAAAACACAAAAAAGTTGCTTGCTCTGACCATAATATATCCGGTATGACTCGGATCTACGGCATATATATACGCCAGTCTGTCAAACCATAACAGGAAAAAAGCAACAAATTCCATAAGAAGCAGAGATTTCTTTCTGCTAACCGAAAGGAACCTCGTCATAAACAAAAGAAGCGCGATTATCGCACAGGCTCCGCACAGCAAAAGCATGATATTTAACTGATTATTCCTTATAAAATCAAACATAATGCGCCCCTTTTCTGATACCGCTTTTATTACTTATGCAGAGTGAAGTACTCCTGCAGTTTTTCAAGCAGCTCATCCTTTTGTATGCTTTTCAAAAAATAACCCTCCGGTTTGAGTGCAACAACCGCCATTACACTTTCCTTGTCTCCCTTTCCTGTAAGAAACATTACAGGGATGGATTGCGTCTCAGGGTCGTTCCGAAGCATTTCAAGCACCTGCGGTCCACTGGTCACAGGCATTTCATGATCCAGAAGGATAAGATCCACCTTATTATTTCCGAGCCACTTTATGGCCTGGAGCCCCGAATTTGCCATGGACACCTTGTAGGTCTCCTTAAGCCATGCCCTTACAAGAGTAAGATACTGCGGATCATCATCAACGATCAGGATGCTTTTCCTAAATACACCTGAACTCCTCTTTGAAAAATACTCTGTCACCGTCTCGGCAAATTTCGTATTATCTACCGGTCTCGAAAATACTGCATAGATTAAATCTCCCGGTATATTGTCACAGACATACTGTATATCCTGACGCTCCCCTATAAGAATCATCTGCAGTGATTTCTCCTCCAGCGTATCTGTAAGATAGTGCAGGATATCCCCCTCGGGTCTTTCCTCGTTCTCCATGTATAATGCTACAAGCGACACGCCATCCAAAGCGCCGCATATTTCATCTACAGTCCAGTGCACAAAAGAGCACTCGGCTCCTGTGGCAGCTATCTTGCTGATAAGTACACGGGATATAAATGATTCCTTTTCTCCTATAACAATCATTTTATCCTTTTCCATCTGTATCATCCCTCCGTTTTTGGTCCAATCCACTGATCAAAGCCTCCATGCCGTCCCAGTCAAAGCTTTTAAGCATTCTATGCACTTCCTTTATTATCTCCTCATCCTCTTTTGGAATAGCATACTCCTTCAGATTATCAAGTATAATTTCGACAGAGTCGTAATCCATCTGCGGGATAACATCAGAAAGCGCAGAATATGCCTCCTTAAGTACATCCTCCGGTATCATCTCTTTATCCGTACTCTCTGCTTTCTCATAGAGTCTTTCAAGCTTTTCTTTATAGCTTAAATATTTTTTAAGCAATCTGTCGACATTGGCATCAATATATGTATTGTCTTCCCTGTTTCCGGCAGCCTCCATATCCGCCGCCATTTTTGACAACAGCTCTGCCCCGATTATCCTTGCTGAGCTTTTCAGTGCATGCACCTTTATGGTAAAAAGTCTTATATTTCCGCTCTCATAGGAATCCCTTATAACCTTTGCATTCTCATCTATTGTGTCAAGGAACATGTTCAGCGACAGTATAAAATTCTCAATCCCGCCGGAATTTGTAATTCCATCGGAAACGGATATGCCTTCCGTATCATTTATCCAGAGCAGTTCTTCTGGAATTTCCGTAAGCTTCACATACGCATCCCTGCTGTCCGGCTTTTCCATCATCTCCTCCGGAATATGCTTCATGATAGTCCTTTCAAGCGTATCCGTATCAATCGGCTTTGACAGATATCCGTTAAAGCCCTTTGACTTGTAAAACGCTTCATCAACAGCGGTATTGGCGGTAAGTGCGTATACCGGAAGCTCTGCATCTGTCTTTCGTATTTCCTCCAGAGTTTCGATTCCATCCATCCCGGGCATCATGTGGTCCAAAAGAACCACATTAAATTTTGTATCCTTTATCTTCTCCAAGGCCTCCATGCCGCTTGACGCAGTGGATACAAATACCCTTGTCGGCTTTAAAAGTCCCTTTATAACAGAGAGATTCATGGGAGTATCGTCTACCACAAGGATATCCGCATCCGGTGCGATAAACTTCGGTACATACGGTCCGTTAGTCTTGCTGTTGTCATGCTCTGCAAATACACCGATTGGTTTCTTATCTATGATTTTCTGATCTATAGTAAGAATAAACTCGGAACCCTTACCATACTCACTTTCACAGATAAGGCTTCCGCCCATCAGCTCTGCAAATCTTCTGGAAATGTCAAGTCCCAGACCGGTTCCCTGGATTCCGCTGTTTTTCACTTCATCAAGCCTCTCATAAGCAGTGAACAGCTTCTCCATATCCTCTTCTTTTACACCGATACCGGTATCCTTTACAGAAAAGCGTATCCTGCACTTATCATCCCTTCTTTCATCCATGGAAACATTGAGCGCAAAACCGCCGAAATCTGTATATTTTACAGCGTTTGTCAAAAGATTTAATACAATCTGTTTTATTTTGCCCATATCGCCATAAAGACGGCCGGGCAGCAGCTCATCTATGGTTACATCAAAGGAAAGCTCTTTTTCAATGCTCCGCACCCTGATCATAGAAACGACTGACCTTAACATATCCTGCGTATCATATTCCACTTCCACGAGGTGCATTTTACCCGATTCAATCTTCGACATATCCAAAAGGTCATTGATCAGAGACAACAGCGACTCTGATGCATTCCTTATATCGAAGGCATAGTTCATCATCGACATAAAGTATGGCTTTGGAACGCCTGTCGAATCCTCCCTCAGAGCCATCTCGTTCATACCCATGATGGTATTGATGGGAGTTCTAATCTCATGCGACATATTTGCGAGAAAATGCGTTTTAGCCATATTTGCCCGCTCCGCTTCCTCTTTTGCCTGTTTGATTTCCTCGTATTGCCTTTGTACGATGGTTCCCTTCATTGTCTTCCATACTATAAATCCGACGAGAGAAGCGACCGTAATCATAAGCAGGCTCTGAAATGCGCGAAGCTCGGTAAATCTCGCTTTCTTAACGATTCTGTAGGTGTCATCCGCAAGTTCTATTCCTTCGCTATCGATAACCTTCACATGGAGAGTATAATATCCGTATTTCAAGCCGGTATATTCTAACGGCATAAGCCCTGCTCTATCCATAACAAGAGCCTCTTCTTCTTTTCCTTCAAAAAATACCTGTACCTGAGGATTCATCATGGTATAATCCATCACCGCAGGGATGATTTGTATGCGCCCTGCTGTTTTAGGGAGAGTATATGTCCCGTTTTCATCCGGAAGTATTCTTTCATTACCGCAATAGACAGAACTGATCGCTGTTTTTACCGCCGCATCCGATTCTGTCATATTGTTGATATTTACCTTGCACACGCCGGTCCTGCCGGGAATATAAAGGTGTCCATCCTCCCCCTGCGCACTGTAGGAGTTTGATGTCGGTGTAGCTGTCAGACCGTTTGCGATCGTATAGAGCCTGTAATCCGTAACGTCATCCTTTAACATGGAATCCGTGCTTATTTTATACAGGCCATAGGATGAAAGGATCCACATATTGTGATCGTCATCAAAATACAGATCATAATTATTGTTATAAGGGAATGAGCTTACCTGACGAATCTCACCATCCTTCATATATTCAATGGAATTTGATGTAACGATCCAGTATACACCGTTTTCTTCATCCTTTTTGATTCGCATGACAACATCGCTGGTAAGACCCTCGTCCCGTCCAAGTCTCTCTACGGAATTTTCCCCTATCACATATATACCGTCACCGTCGGAACCGGCAAACATCTCGCCGTTATCACCCTCCGCCACGGTCAGAAACACCGTGTTATCTATTCCGGAGCTTTTCCCGACCGTGCGCTCTACTCTGCCGTTTCTGATAATTGCGAGTCCGCCGTTTGTTCCGACGAGAACCGAGCCGTCCTTTGCGGGAATACAGCACCTTATCTGATTGCTTAAAAGCCCGTCGTCCGTGGTGTAATTCCGAATATTCCCATCTTTTGTCAGGCATACAACCCCAAGATCATTGTTGTATACGGATATCCACAGGTTTCCGGCACTATCCGCACTGATGCATCTGATTCTGGCATTACCTATGTATTCGGTCAGTTTATCTTCTACCCTCTGATTGTTTTCATCAATGATCTGTATTCCCTTATCTGTGCCAATATATAACCTGTTATCATAAATACAGGTAGCGTTGGTCACTTCCCTCTGAAGCGGGGAAATCCTCATCAGATCAACGAAGCTGTTTGTTACAACCTTCATTACACCCTGTGTGGATGACGCAAACCACATATTCCCCTGATAATCGGACGTCATCATTTCAATGGAGCTGTCCATCGGGATGTCCTTTAATACATAAAAGCTGTCGTTTTCGATATATCCGGCAATGGTTTCAGATGCCGCCCATACTCTTCCGCAATCATAGGAAAGCCAGTGGGTACTCTCTATGGGAGCAGCTGTGATGCGCTTCATATCCGCTGCGCTGTCACCGAAACTGCCGTAGTATATATTTTCACTTCCCGTACCGAAATACAGCTTTCCCGGATTATCGGGGTCAGCCAGAATTGAGGTTATCTTCTCAACACCAAGCTCATCTGAGTCATAAACCCTTGATATCTCATGGTTCTCTATAGAAAAGACGATTCCATTCTTTGTCTGCCCATAGATATGGCCGACAGAGTCAGAAACAAGCCTTAACACCGTCTCCTCATTTATTCTGTCATCATCGATCAGATGAAGCTCCATCAGTGAATCTACATAACAGACCCCTGCTGTAGTCCCAACGTAAATATCGCCGTTTAGAGCTTCTGTAAATATCCTGACAGAGGAGGAAGGCAATCCCTCCTTGTAAGTGAAATGCACCCTCTCCTCGCCGTCTATAACTACAACTCCGTTATCATTTGTGGCAACCCAGATTCTGCCCCTGCTGTCCTCAAAAAGTCCTCTGCCGCTGGTCAGACCGTCCGAAGTATCAAGCCTTTCAAATATAGAACCGTCATAGCGTATGATTCCGCTGTAGCCGCCAATCCATATATAGCCATCGCTCGCTCCGAGAATGAAGTTTGCGTCGGAAGTAGGCAGACCGTTTGTCGCATCATAGATTTCTGATGTATATCCGACATTCTCGATCTGACCCGTTGCGGCATAACCTCCGCCCGATATATCTGCGGTTTCTTCCCCCTCGGCTGCGTATATGGCAGTGGAGAATAGAGACAGTACAATAATCACTGCCGCAAAAGATGCCCGGAATCGGTTTTTAGTCATATATCTTCGCATAAATTTCCCTCCAGTCACAATGATTCCGGATTATACTTCGCAAGAACTACCTTTACCTCGTCCAAAGCATCCATAAACACTTCCACGCACTTCGGATCAAACTGCGTACCTTTACCCTCCTCCAAAATGGAAAGAGCCTTTTCAAGAGGAAATCCCGGTTTATAAACCCGCGGGGATGTAAGCGCATCAAACACATCCGCAACTGCCATGATTCGCGCAGACAACGGTATCACCTCTCCGTGCAATTGTTCAGGATATCCTTTCCCGTCCCATCTTTCATGGTGATATGCAGCCATGTTTCTGGCCTCTTTTAAATAGTTGTCGCCATTAACGGTAGTGATGGCACTCTCCATAATGTGTTTTCCTGCCGTTGCATGGGTCTTCATAATCTCATATTCTTCTTCTGTAAGCTTTCCCGGTTTATTAAGAATCTTGTCCGGTATGTTAATCTTACCCACGTCATGGAGAGGTGCGGAACGTACTACGTCAGACATGAATTTGGGTGTCAGCTTCTCAGCGTAATATCCTTTCTTCTTCAGGCCTCCCACGATAATCTTGACGTAAGCTGCCGTCTTTTGAATATGAGCCCCGGTATCCGAATCGCGTTTTTCCACCATATCCGCCATGGTAATGATGAGTCCGTCCTGCATATTTGCAGTGGAATCCGCAAGTCTTTGAATGCTTCGTACATATTCAGTCTCATTAGAAGACATGCTGCATATAGCATCATACAGCATCTCCACCTCATCTCCGGTTCGAAGGTTTATATCCCTGAGACGTTTGACATTTTTATCCAATTCCTGCTGCGTTTTATCGGAATTGATAAAATCATTGACTTTTTTTGTAACCGTATTCAGAGGCAAGCTTAAAGTATATTCAGCCAACCAATTAAGAAGCACGCTAAGCACTATAAAGAAACCAAGATATACCGAGACTATCTCTGTCACATAATTTTGAACTTTCTTATTGATCAATTCAAGGTCAATATCTGCACCCACATAACACACGCATATCCCTTCCGAATCATAAACCGGATAATACGCTGTAAGAAGCCACCCCCATGTATCATTTGTAATGATGGGAGCAACCTCATTGCCTGCCAAAAGATCCGGGATATACTCTCTGAAGCCCTCATCAAATTCTATGACGGTTCCCGTTTCTGCCGCTTCGGCATTGTCGATTTCAATATCATAAACAACATGGCAACCATCCTCAAGAATCCTGTATACATATAAATACTCTATGTCCTCCGAGGTACGAAGCATAGTGTCTAAAATATCGAGGGTTTCAGCATATCCTTCCGCAGCATCGCCTTTCTCAAGAAAAGCATCCACCTTATCTCCGTCAATAACAGCTGCAGCTGCTTTTGCGGTTCCCATAGCAATTCTGGAACGTTCCTCAATGATAGTTGTGCGGTACGTTCGAACACCTATCGCAATTCCGACAATGGATATAACGATCAATGAGATGCTTTGTGATATAATCACTTTTGCCTTAAGGGATGCAATCCGTGGTCTTGATTTGGCTGACTGTTCCGCATCATTATAGGAAAAAGGCTTCTGTGCCCATAATACAAACCCTAAATTCTGCTTCTGCTTTTCAGAAATACAACGCAGTACAACAAGCACTATCAGTACTGTGATTGCTTTATCAGGTATATCCATAATAAGACTTGACAAAAGATGTGATGAAAACTCGCTGAAATATCCTGTTCCATATATCCTTGCGCTTAAAGATTCGCTGTCAAATGTAAGCTGCTCCATAAACCATGGTATCAGCGTGCCAAGTCCTCCGCCTATCAAAACAAATACTGCTATTGTTCCGATAATGCCGTATATTTTTTTCAGCCATCCCCGCCTGTAAAGAAATGTTGCAAAGAAAGCTATTAATACATTGAGTGATACGTAATAGAACGAAGACGGATCCGAGATGCTTTTTATAATATTTGTGGCAAAGCCGACAATAACGCCCGGAAGATATCCTCCTAACACTGCTGCCAGCACAGTCCCTACCGTATCAAGATAAAGAGGCAGCCCCATTGCAACAACCGCAGCATTCAGTATCATATTAAGTGCAATCCCTGCTGCACAGACAAGGGCTGTCACAGAATTCTGCCTTATCTGTACATGACCCATCTTTTTTGACTTAAGCATAGGCACCTCCGCCTGAACGCATCTGTATATAGTAAATAAAAAAGGATGTCATTTATCTGTATGTACCGAATACCTCATTTACATATAGGGTTAATGATAACATCCCTACTATCACATCACAGTCACAGTTTTTCCGTTTTTTATTTATCCTTTTGAAGTGTTCCTATTCTGAACTCTGCCCATTCATATTGTGTCATATACTCGCCCTCAAATCCCGCAAAATCCTTTGATTGCAGTGCCTCATAATAGTCACAGGCAATCTTGTCAGGAACAATCGCATAGGAATCCCTGCTATGTACATAGATATCAGCAAGACCCAATTCGTCCAATTTGGCACGCAGTTCATAAGCAACCTGCGCAAAATAATGTCTCTGCCTGTCGTCATCACTCACATTATCACCCCATAGTACTGCACGAATCTGCGCATTTGTACACTCTGCTCCTTTTCTGTCTATCAGATAGGCAAACATCTCTTTTGTTTTTGTCCTTCCAAAATGCAGAGGTTTTGCATCATAGAAAACAGCAAAATCTCCGAAGCACCTGACATACAATCCTTTCCGCCTTTCTCTTATGGGATTTCTTAGATTATTAAGGGCATTTTTTAGATCCTCATGCGTAACAGGCTTTAGCACATAATCGCTGACATATAATTTGTAAGCTTCCAAAGCATATTCCGGAAATGCCGTTACAATCACAATATTAGTCATCGGTCTTATATCCTTTATTTCCTTGGCAAGCGCAAGTCCGTCCTTTTCCGGCATCTCAATATCAAGAAAAGCCACATCAAATGCCGTCTCCCTGCAAAGCTGCAAAGCGTCGTAGGCATCACTTGTCTCCTTTATAATTGCATCAGCTGCAACTCTTCTTAAAACCCTCGATACCTGCTTAAGGGCTGTCTTCTCATTATCTACGATCAAAACATCCATCAGTCCGCTCTCCTTTCTTTAGATTTTGGTATCTTTACGATTACTACTGTTCCATTTCCCTTTCGGCTCTCAACAAGCAGACTGCCTCTGCACATATACTCCAAGCGTTCCTTTACATTATTAAGACCTATGTGTGCCCTACTCCTGTCTTCCTCCATACTAAAACCCATCCCATCGTCTCCAACTTCTATCACATGATATCTGCCTGTTTCGTATGCATTGAGCGTCAGTGTACCACCATCTTTTTTATTCGCTATCCCATGTCTGATTGCATTATCAACCAAAGTCTGCACCGTATACGCCGGCAGTTTATAGTCTATATCCGTGACGTTATACTCAACCTTAAGGTTATCTCCAAAACGTTCTTTCTCCAAATACAGGAAATGCTCGACAGTCTCAAATTCTTTCCCTGCCTCTATACATTCTGAAGTATCCAAATGATCAATACTCCCTCTTAAAAATGAAGTGAATTTCTCAAGCGCTTCTTCTGCTTTTTCAGGCTCGTCCAGATAAGCACTGATTACTGTGAGACAGTTATATATAAAATGCGGATGTATCTGAGAAACAAGCATCTTAATTCTTTGTTCCGCCATCATTCCCTGCTCATGCTCCCTTACATACTGCAAATGGAGCCAAATATACTCGAACACCACACAGATAACTATAGTCGGCAGGATTAACGAAACCTGAAAAAACCTCCATTCTCCTCCGAAAGAATCAAGCATAGTTGCCACGATGATCAAAAGTGCGATAAATAGCTGAACAAACGACTCCATCATTTTCTTGATCCTATACCCACGAAGAGACAACACAAGAAATCTAAACATAAGAACCGCACTTACCATATGACTTGTATACCCAAGGGGACCTCTCAAAAAAAAATTGTCCGGCGTGATCCAAAAACAAATATGCGAAAATAAAGCAGTCATATGTATGAGCATGTTGACTATAGCAAGTCCCCACTCGAAATAAAGTCTGCTCTCCCTGTCCACAATACGGCAAAACATCACCAATATCGCCGGCCTAAGTGAATAGGCTATAATACTGGTAATCGCTCTCATAATATAATTAGGGGCAACGATTTCGGAATAGAAAGATACAAACTGATCTATCATCAGTGCGCCTGTCATCGCCATAATTATAAGCATGATCCGTCTTTCGGTCTTTTGTATATAAGGATCAATCAGCACCACTAAAAAAAGCCCGAGCAGACAAAAGCAGAGCGGAACAAGGATATTCAGTTCTGTTCTCATAGCATCAGCCACTTTCTTACATCTCCCTTCATTTCTGTTTATCCTTTGTATCGACATCAATGTACTCGACAATATCTCCAAAATCCGCCCCGAGGACATGACAGATCTTTCCTAAAACGGTCATAGAAACCTCTTCATCTCTGTTCAGTTTCGTAAGAGTGTTCGGTGCGATATCTGCCTTTTTTCTAAGTTCCACTTTACTCATTTTCTTATCAATCAATAGTTTCCACAATCTGTTATAAGATACTGCCATCTAATCGCCTCCATCACCTGCAAATACGCACAACAATAGCATTTTCTATATTAACAGAGACGCCGCAAGATTTCAAGATGTTTTCGCAATTTCTTGACTTCAAAAATGTGCGAAAAAAGGTGCAGAGCCGAAGCCCTACACCCCTGTGATTATAAGTCTCTCTGCGAAGCTACTGCTTCATATTGCGCCTGTCGCTGTTTACTTCTTTGGGGGCTTCCACCTCCTGCCGCTACAATAGCTTTCTTTTCCGCCAGCCGTGCCCGGAGGGATGGGCGTTCTCCTCTCGCCCTGCGTCTTCGCTCCTCTTCCTCGATTCGCTCCTGCTCGATGTTTCGGGCTTCTTTGCGTTCCTCAGCCTTCGGAACCGTGTTGCTCAGAACATTGTCGATCTGATTCAGATTTTCCTCCTCCAGCTCCTCCACCTTGGCAAGCGGCTTATACTCCGCCAGTTTTACAAGCAGTTCTGCGGCTCTACGAACATCTTCGATGTTATTACTCTCCGATACCACATCGGAAAGGTACTTCTTATAGTCTGCCGAATTACCGCTTCGGATAGCATCAGCGATGTTCTGCACCTGCACTTCCCAGTTATCGACCGTATCCTTGTACTCATACGGGTCAAAATCACTGGAGAAGCGGTCGATCTCCGCTGCTAACTTTGCAGCTTCGTCAACATATACCGGTTTGATGGCATCCATATCAGCCATCCGACTCTCCTGCACTTCAAATCCCGGCAGTTTCCCGTATATTTTCGCATCAGGAAACGCTTCAATGACCTGTCCTACCTTGGATATAGCCTGCTGATCATTCCATATTTCAGGAATATATCGCAGATTATCAAGGTCTATGGTATTACCATAAAGGATATCGGACTGAAGATCATCCATGGTCTGAGTGCCTTGCTTATGTATATTGATACCAAGAGCTGGGATCATATTATTATGGTCTTTTTGTAGGGAATCATATAGAGCTTTTGCCTCGTCTATGGTGGCAATGCCCTCATGAAACGCTCCCATACTATGAAATTCGCCGCACTCCACCACGGTATAAGTTATGACCATCTGCTGTTCCGCTTCCCGTAATGTCTCAGCCTGCTTTTCGGACAGGTAGGCTTCCACGCTGCTTAGATATTCCGAAAGACTCCCGGTCTGCTCCTGTGATACAGGGTTTATATCAAGGGATACGCCGCCCATAACGACTCCGTTCTCATGGAGTATGTTAAACAGATCGTCCTCCCGCTCCGTGCCGCTGAAATACAGAACCACGTCAAGGTCGCTCCCTTCCGCTTCCATTCCCCTGCACCTGCTCCCGGATACCACCACATCCAAGACCGCAACATCAAGCCCATATTCCTTTATGATCTCCTCCACATGGTTCTTCACAAAGGCTTCTATGCTCTCGGAATCCATACCGCCAAGCTCATGAAACATTTCCTTGGTCTTATCCTTAAATGCGCTTATGACAGCCGCATCATTGAGGCTTTCGCTTGCATTATCGTCTTTTGCCATTTTCGCTCCTTTCCAAAAGGCTCTGGAGATTGTTCTCCGAAGCCCTTTAAGTCTTTACGCTATCACTTCTTCTCTTTTCTTCTGAGGATCAGATGCCTTCCTGTCCATACACCGTTCTACTGTATCCTTGCTACGATGGCTTCCATCGTCCTTGGGGGATAAAGCATAATCCTCAAAGAAATCTGTCAGCATGTCCTTTGTAATATCAAAAACATGTTTAATGTTGTATGCCTCACCCATCTCTACAAGAACATAATTCAGCATCATACATATGTATGACAGTTTCTTCTTCGGATCTGCGCTTATCGGAAGAAAAGTTCTTCTGTCGTAAACCCCGGCGTACTCATGAAATCTTGTAAACTTCACGATTACATCAAATCCATTCTTGATCACTATAAAAGACCTGGTATATGCGATCCCATCCGGGGTTTGTGCCTCATACGAGTACACA
>JAFUVF010000097.1 GCA_017483735.1 Lachnospiraceae bacterium
ATAAAGTATCCCCCTTGTCAAGACAATTGTCAAAAAAATTATCGTGACTTCCAAAGATTGTATGATTACATAAAATCATATGAACTTTATTGTGGTTTTTGCAATAGAGAATCTGAAAATTGTAACCGAAGCACCATTGATAGGTGAAGCGAGATGTGCCACCATAGAATATGAGGAGAAGCCCCATACAAAGTGAAGAGTCTTTAATCATCAAATTAGTGCTTTCATTAGTAGAAAGACCGCTGCAGCATAGAGGGGGCTTCTCCTCATATTCGGCACAGGGCACATCTCGCAAGCCTGTCAATGGTGGACGTCGGTTACAATTTTCATGGACTAACTTGCAAGATACAGATCTACCGGATACATATATCCTAAGGCTTCATGAGGTCTTTCATAATTGTAGGTTTCGATATATGTACTAACGAGCTGTCTTAATTCTAAAGGTGATGTATATTCTGTAATGTAAAGGCATTCACATTTAAGACTTCTGAACCATCTCTCGATAATCACATTATCCACCCAACGTGCTTTGCCGTCCATGCTTTGGCGTACTCCAAGTTCCTTTAGCTTTGATTTGTATTCGTCGCTTGTAAACTGACTTCCTTGGTCGGAGTTGATTATCTCTGGCTTTCCATACCTTTCGACTGCATCTTCGACTGCCTTTAATACCGGGGCTGTCTCCAGAGTATCGGATAGTTCATATCCCACTACAAATCGTGTATTCCAATCTATAATGGCAGTCAGGTACATATGGCTTTTACCCATGCTTATATATGTGATGTCTATAGACCACACATGGTTGGGATGGTCTATATTCAGATTCTTCAGCAGATATGGCATCTTTATGGACTTTTGGTCTGCCTTTGATAGATTGGGCTTGGGATATATGGCATAGATATTCATCTCTGCCATATATTTCCTTAACAGCTTCTTGCCAATATAGATATTGTCTGCTATTCTCAGCTTCTCTCTGAGTCTTCTGACACCAAGATAACAAAGCTTTGTGTGCCAATAGTCTATCCTTGCCTTGATGCGTTCTTCCTCTACTATTGCATCTTCTGCGGGGATCACCGGTCTATAGTAATACGATGTCCTGTTCACTTCGATCAATCTGCATTGTTCAGATATCGACAATTCGTTATCCCGGGTAATCATACTTCTCCTCCCAGCCGGATCCGAACAATTCATCAGATTTTTTTTTGAGCCAATTGACCTGCATAGTCAAATGGCCTACCTCACGTTCAAGTGATTCCTTATGTTTCTTCTCCTTTTCAGCTATCCGCTTTGCTTCTTTCTCACTCTTGGAGCCGTTGAATGCATTTGCAGCATTTGCGATAAACTCAGTTTTCCAATTCTTCAGCATAGTTGGATTAATGTTTTCACGAGTAGCGATCTCTCCAATACTCTTCTCTCCCTGTAGCGCTTCTATGACTATTTTGCTTTTATATTCTGCTGAATATACATTCTTCTTTCCCATGACTTTTCCTCCTGTTGATTGCTTTGTTATTATTCTATCATATTTCCTCGGAAAAGTCACGATAATTTTTTTGTTTGCTGTTCAGTTTCTGGGGTACATTATAATTCGAGAAGGTTGGTGGCGACAGACGTTATGTACAGAATACGTGCGTCCGGGTTGTCCTCGATCAGCTGGAGGGCGATGTAGGATTTTCCCGTCCCAGTCGGATGGATGACGCATGTGCGGTCGGAATGCTGTAGGTGCTCTACTACAGACTCATACGCTATTCTATTATGCTGCAGCAAATCCATATGCGTCCATCCCTCCTCTCTGCGCCCACGTCCGGCTATTCTGTTTCTATCCTGCGGGGCTATTATACTTCTCCGGCTCTGTAGTGGTCAATTACAGTTTCAGCAAATCCCCAACGCCCAAACCTCCGCTGGCCACTCTCTTCTTCAGCTCAAGGAGCCAGGCGGCGTCCGTATCGTCAGCCATATTCGCTACGATCTGCTTCCCGTCGGTTTGCCGAAGAACATCCGCGATCATGTTTTTCTGTTCTTCGCCGATGGAACCTGTTTCCAGAAAGGCGCCGGCGGCGTTCTTGCACTCATCAATAAGCTGCGCCAGTGCAGGGCCGTTGATTTTTTCCCCATCAAACACACGGTTCATCCGCTCCTTCTGAACGTCCGGGCTCATGAAGCTCAGGCCGATCCCCGTTATCCGCTTGATCCATGTTAGGCTTGTCATGTGATTGTCCTCCGTTTTGTGGTCGTGTCGTGGCCAGTTTTTTCAAGAAGAAAGGGTAGCTCAGGATTCCGCACATTGGAAGAGGGAAAACCGATTTTTGTAAGGAAGAAACAAAAGAAGCCCACTCACTCCGTTTTCGGGCGGGGAAAGATTGCCTCCCTCTGGAAAAGGAAGTAAGCGGGCATAATGTCATTTTTGACGAGGAGTGCCCTGTCCTCTTCAAAAGCTGGGTATTCCTCTTCAAAAGATAATCATGGTTTTGCGTGTATTTTTTGAAGAGGAGCCTCTGATTTTTGACGAGGAACGCCCCTTCCTCTTCAAAACCACGTCCGTCCTCTTCAAAATCGCTTCGCAATTTCAGACGACACACCGTGTTATGTGTCGATTCCCAGTTCCCAGAAGTCCAAATGCCCGCCATTTTTGCACTTGGAAATGCAAAAAAATATCCGCAGGAACAAAAGAAGCCCTCCGACCCGCTACCCCGGTTGGAGTCTTGGGATAGGGATAGGAGGGCAATCTTGTCGCTTCTGTTAAACTACACCTGTGCGGGCATTGCGTTACTAACAGCAGTTTTTATGAAAGCAGCGTAGGTTGGTCTGTCCTCTCTCTCGATATCGAGGAATTCCATTGTCCGATCAGCATCCCAGTTCTGCTTTTTCATAACAGAAAGGATTACCTCCAGCTTTCCTTCACGCTTTCCTTCCTTGATGAAGCCTTCTGAAATCTTACACAAAATTTCCTCACCTCCTGCTTCACGTTTCATGAAATGAAGTCTCTGTGACAACTCTCCGTGGTTCATATCATCAGGGTCTGCGCTCTTAAAGTAGCTCATAAGTCCAGAAATCTGATCACCTTCATCCACTTCTGCATTAGCGTAGATAATATGGCAACCATCATCGTAGTCTGTTCCAGCTCTTCTGAATTTTTGGATAACCTCATCCCAAGCCAAGCCAGACTCAAAAATGTCAGTTTCGCTGATATAAATCACATAAAGTTCTGGTAGTGCATCTACATCTGTACCCTTACGAAGAAGCTCGCTATCAATTTCAGAACGGTACAGTCGAACTCTTCTTCTATGGTCAATCGTGTCTGCTCTTTGAATCTCGATGTTGTAGAATCTACCCTTACTGTCTCTGGCTTTGATGTCCAAGATCACATCCCTAGACACAAGCTTTGCTATGTGCTCCTGAGACCTAACTTCGACAACTTCAAGATCCGAAATGCGGGTCAGAATCCGAAGGACATAAGTGCAAGTCGGGATGTCATCCAACGCAACCGACATAAACACATTGCTAAACAAATTCATTTCCCGAGCAGCCGCAATCTGAGCTTCCTTTGTGGAAAACTCAAAAAATGCAGGCTTTATCTCAGCCATCCGCAACCGCCTCCTTCCAAGGCTCTGTCGACAGGTGTGCATACCACTCCTATCTTAAGTACTATTGTAAGGCCGAAGCCCTGAAAAGTCAAGGTTTTCAATGTTTCCCGGCTCTAAACTTTCTGTGAACGGGTTCCTCTTCCGCTGATCAGCCTTTTGTTAGACGCTGTCGAGCAAATTTATGTCGAGCACGCAGCAACAGTCATTTTTTCGATGACATCGAAAATTTCTCGCTTACGCCTTCTTCTACCACGCTGGAATCGGCCGGAACAGCAAAAAAGAGGCCCACCTGCTCTCTTTTCAAGCTTGGAATTCTCCCAAACCTGAAAACAAAGCAGGCGGGCCATAATCAAGCCGCCATCTTCCTGATAATCGTAATCTCATCCGTTCCCACATCCACGCGCTCGACCTCTTCCAGGAACCGCTCTTCATCGAATTCATCCCAGCCCATCTGGTCGGCGATCTCTGCCAGCAAGGCGTCCTCCTTTATGATCCGCATCTTGCAGCCGTTCCCCATCGCTCCCTGCTGGCGGTCTTTGCAGTTCCACGCCTTGAACTTCACGCCCTTATACCCCGTGACAGTGCGCCTCAGCATCAGGCTTCCACAGTCCGCACAGTAGACTTTCCCATACAGGAAGTGCCGTCTCCCATTGAGGTTTCCAGATGCCTCGAAGCTCTCCGCATTCGCTTTTATCCTTGCCTGCACCTTATTCCACAGGGCATCATCCACAATGGGAACATGATCGTCTACAAGGTAGTTGCTTTCAAAGGGGACTTTCGGATCGGGCCGCTTTGTGATCAGATCCTTCGGATGAGTCTTTTGAAGGAGCTTATCGCCCCGGTA
>JAFUVF010000019.1 GCA_017483735.1 Lachnospiraceae bacterium
AGGAGAAAAGTAGCGAACCGCTTTTAAGCGGTTTCCAGTAATAGGCAATGGTTTGTCGGACCGCCTTTAGGCGGAATAGTAATATTGGCCCCGTAGGGCCAACATCAAACCACCAGCAGAGCTGGTGGTACGTGACTTTGACTTGTTTGAATTGACATTGAAGGAACAATGTAATATTGATATTAATGATTATTGCATAGAAACAAAAAAAGGCAGAAGGTGGGATAGGAAAAAGCTAAGTCGTACAGGTGGTATAGGCAGTGTATTATATGGCAAATGGGATAATTTTGAGCCATCGAATGTGTATTCGGTGCACCTTGTGGAGATAATAAAGTCATTCTGTGCCAACAAACAGGAAATAATTGATAATGTAGAAAAATTGAGAGAAATAGAAGAGAAAATCCGTAATATAGCCGCCCATGAGATAGTATCAATTACCGACGATATAATCCGCAAAAAGACAGGGTGCAATTCGGATGATATTATGGAAAGGATAAAAAAATGCTTTGCCTATACAGGCATAAATATAAAGAAAGAATATTGGAATTCCTATAGAGATATGAACGAAAAAATAATCAGGAAATTAGAGGAGTGATAAATGTATATCACTTCACAGCTTCGCAGTTAGCTTCTCCGCCGTTCCGTCCTCGACCATGGCAATCATGATCTTAACTATATCGGGGTCGAACTGGGTGCCGGAATTGTCCTTGAATTCCTGCAGCATTTTTTCTTTGGAGAGGTGCTTTCTGTAGCAGCGATCCCTTGCCATGGCATCGTAGGTATCCGCCACGCATATGATTCTTCCGAAGAGAGGGATATTGTCGCCCTTAAGTCCTTCGGGATATCCGTTTCCATCATATCTCTCATGATGATACATTGCAGCCTCCCTTATGCCATTTATGGCGGTAAAGCCCTCGAGCATATGTCCGCCTATAATGGCGTGCTGCTGTATTACATAATATTCGTCGGAGGATAGTATGCCGACCTTTTTAAGTATATTGTCGGGGATTCCTATTTTTCCGGAGTCGTGAAGTATTCCCGCATAGTAGAGGTGGGAGGTTATCTCGGAATCAAGTCCCATACGCTTTCCGAGCTCGGAAGCAATCGTCGCAACCCTTTGGGAGTGTCCCTTTGTATAAGGGTCCTTTGCGTCGATAAAGTTTATGAAGGTGCTCATGGACTGGATTATGGTTTCCTTGTCCTGCTGTTTTCTTGCCCGCTCCTGTCTGCGTATGCGCTCCTCGCTAAGTATCTGCACAAAAAACAGCGCCCAGAGGAAGCTTAAGAAGCACATTATGGGGAACAGGGGCAGGGAGGTGGCGGAGTATATTACGGAATATCCGATATTTACGGGACCGGGTACAAACTCATCCTTTCCGATAAGTATCATACCGAAGGTCTGGTCGGAGCCTGCTTTTATTACATCATCATAGTTTAGCGGGGTAAGCTCGACAGTCGTGCCGACAATTCTATAATCCACATTCCATATGCTGTCAATATAGGTATCCTCGGGAAGCTCAAAGGATACAGTCCATTTTTCAACATCATTTTTGGTGGTATTGCAGATGACCCAGTCATACTGTGCGCCTACAGTATCTACGGAATCATCCCATTCCTTGGAGACGAACATTGTGGTATAAATAGCAGAATTTGTAGGAAATTCCCAATTGTAGGTAAGAGTTTTGTCCGCCGGCAGTATATACGAGGCCAGTAAGAAATTCAGTATGAAGCCAAAAATAATAACAATCGCTGCTAATATCAGCAATTTAACCTTTTTATTCATAGTTTGATGCAGCTCCCCTTTTAATACACTCTATACATTTTAGCACAAGGGAATGGCATATAACAAGCACAATAAAAATATATTTTTACATACGGGAGAAATTATGTTATAATCCCTTTTTGAAGGTATCTATGAAACGGCAATGGCGTCGGCATAGATACCTTTATGTGTAAATATATGTAAAAGCTTTCACAAAGGAAGGGAGAAGAAATGAGTACCTATACCAAGGAGGATATATTGAGGATATGCGAGGAGGAGGATGTTGAGTTCATCCGCCTGCAATTTACGGATATGTTCGGAAGCCTCAAAAATATGGCAATCACAAAGAGCCAGCTTTCGAGAGCTCTCGACAACAGTGTGATGTTTGACGGCTCTGCGATAGACGGATTTGTCGGGGTGGATGAGTCGGATATGGTGCTGCATCCTAACTGCGACACCTTTGCCATACTGCCATGGAGACCCCAGAGAGGCAAGGTGGGAAGGATGTACTGTGATATATATCGTCCCGACGGCACGCCCTTTATGGGGGATTCGAGACAGGTGCTCAAGAAGGTCATAGAGGAGGCAAAGAGCCTGGGCTACAGCTTTCAGGTGGGACCGGAGTGTGAATTTTTTCTCTTTGATACGGACGAAAACGGCGCTCCTACAGTAAGCACAAAGGAGCAGGCGGGATATTTTGATGTGGGGCCTCTGGATTCCGGGGAGAACGCAAGGCGTGACATTGTAATGAATATGGAGGAAATGGGATATGTTGTTGACGCATCCCACCACGAAAAGACCTGCGGGCAGCATGAGGTCGATTTGGAATATGATGATGCCTTAAGGACTGCGGACAAGATAATGACCTTCAAGCTTGTGACCCGTACCATTGCAAAGAGGCACGGCCTTCATGCCACCTTTATGCCCAAGCCCAATGAAAACGTAAACGGCTCAGCAATGCATATTAATATGTCTCTTTCAAAGGACGGCAGGAACATTTTCCGTGATGACAGCGACAAAAACGGTCTCTCGGACGAGGCGTATTACTTCCTTGGAGGAATATTGAAGCACATAAAAGCCATTGCGGCGGTATCCAATCCTCTTGTCAATTCCTACAAGCGCCTTGTTCCGGGCTTTGATGCGCCGGTGTACATCGCCTGGAGCACGACCAACAGAAGTGCGCTTGTGCGTATTCCTTCCGTGCGGAACGCAGAGCATACGAGGATTGAACTCAGGAGTGCAGATTCATGTGCCAATCCATATCTTCTTCTGGCGCTTTTGCTGGGGGCAGGGCTCGAAGGAATCCGCAACAAAATACTTCCTCCCGAGAGTGTCAGCGGCAATATTTTCGATATGACTGATGAGGCGAGGAAGAAGGCAGGAATTGACAGACTCCCGGGCAACCTCATGGAGGCCTTGGAGGAATTGAAGAAGGATGAGCTTATAATGGGAATATTGGGGGAGCACGTGGGCTCCAGATATATTACCGCAAAGCAGGATGAATGGACGAGATATTTAAACCATGTCACGAGGTGGGAGCTTACGGAATATCTGAACAAATACTGATAAGACCTCCTTATCATACAAGAAAGGGGGCGGGGATGTGACAAATATAATAATAGTTTTTCAAAAGTCCGAGGAAGGAAAGACCCTAAAGTCCATCCTCGCAAGAAACGGCTACAACGTGCTTTCGGTGTGTACCTCGGGAGCACAGGCGGTGGCGCTTTTGGATGATTTAAGCGATGCTCTTATCATTTCGGGCTACAAGCTTGCGGATATGGTATATTCGGAGCTTTCGGAATATCTGCCGGAGGGCTTCGATATGCTGCTTCTGGCAGGAAGAAAGGCGATAGAGGAGTGCTACGACAATGATATAGTGTGTCTTTCCATGCCGCTCAATGTGGAGGATTTTCTTTCCACAGTGGATATGATGACGGAGACCATCGAAAGGCGGCGCAGGAAGAAAAGGGCGGAGCCGAAGGCAAGAAGTGCCGAGGAGGAAAGCATCATAAAGCGGGCAAAGGAGCTTTTGATGGACAGAAACCATATGACGGAGCCGGAGGCTCACAGATATCTCCAAAAGAGCAGTATGGACACAGGCACCGGAATCGTGGAAGCGGCTCAGATGGTGCTTCTTTTGGACAATCATTAGGAAAGGATGTTTTATGAAATTTACGAAAATGCAGGGCGCCGGAAACGACTATGTATATGTGGACGGTACGGCGGAGAAAATCGATAACGACAAAAAGCCGGAGCTTGTAAAGGCTCTCTCGGACAGGCATTTCGGTATAGGCGGAGACGGAGTCATCTTTATAAATGAAAGCAGCGAGGCGGATTTTGAGATGGAGATGTACAATGCCGACGGAAGCAGGGGGGAGATGTGCGGCAACGGTATCCGATGCGTCGGGAAATTTGTATATGACAAGCGCCTTACCGACAAGAAAAATGTCGATATCATAAGCTGCGGAAGGATAAAGCACCTCACGCTCCATACTGAGGGTGCAGGAAGGGGCGAGGTCACAAGCGCAACCGTCGATATGGGAAGCCCTATACTCACACCATCCCTGATACCTGTTGAAGCAGACGGGGAGAGAGCGGTGGATGAGCCCATTATCGTGGGTAACAAGGAATATCGTATGACCTGCGTTTCGATGGGAAATCCTCACGCCGTGATATTTACGGAGGGCGTTAAGGAGCTTGACCTTGAAAAGATAGGGCCTAAGTTTGAAAATCACAGGCGCTTTCCCAAAAGAGTAAATACTGAAATTGTGGAGATAATAGACCGGAAAACCGTTTTTATGAGGGTCTGGGAGAGAGGAAGCGGGGAGACGCTTGCCTGCGGAACGGGGTGCTGCGCCGTGTGTGTTGCGGGTGTCTTGAACGGTCTTACGGAGAATAAGATTACGGTTAAGCTTTTGGGCGGAGAGCTCATAATAGAATATGACGAAAAAAATAATACGGTATATATGACAGGACCTGCGGTGACCGTTTTTGAAGGGGAGGTATGAAAATGGCAAAGGTAAATGACAATTATTTAAAGCTTCCGGGGAGCTATCTTTTTTCTACCATAGGAAAAAAGGTACGGGAGTATTCGGAAAAAAATCCGGACAAAAAGATAATAAGGCTCGGCATAGGGGATGTGACACAGCCCATCGCAAAAAGCTTAATTAAGACATTGCATTCCGCAGTGGATGAAATGGGCGCAGCAAAAACCTTTAAGGGCTATGCGCCGGATTTGGGTTATGAGTTTTTGAGAACTGCGATTGCGGAGAATGATTACAAAAAGCGGGGCTGCGATATCTCCGCCGATGAAATCTTTGTATCCGACGGCGCAAAATGCGATTGCGGAAATATACAGGAGATTTTTTCGACGGACAATGTTATTGCGGTATGCGACCCGGTATATCCGGTATATGTGGATTCAAATGTGATGGCCGGAAGATGCGGGGATTATGACGAAAAGAAGGGAACATGGAGCAAAGTGGTATATATGCCCTGTACGGCGGAGAATAATTTTACGCCGGAGCTTCCGGATAAAAAGGCGGATTTGATATATTTATGCTTCCCCAACAATCCCACCGGCTCCGTCATAAGCAAGGCTAAGCTTCAGGAATTTGTGGATTATGCAATAAAAACAGGAGCCGTAATCCTGTATGATGCGGCATATGAGGCCTACATCTCGGAGGAGGGTATTCCTCACAGTATCTATGAGTGCGAGGGGGCAAGGGAATGTGCCATAGAGTTTCATTCCTTCTCAAAAAATGCAGGCTTTACGGGGCTTCGCCTGGGCTACACCGTAGTTCCCAAGGCTTTAAAGGCGGAGGGAACTCCTCTGCATCCTCTGTGGGCGAGAAGACACGGCACGAAATATAACGGAGCGCCCTATATCGTGCAAAAGGCAGGAGAAGCGGTATATAGCGAAGAAGGACAGCGGGAGATAAAGGAACAGATTGCTTATTATATGAAGAACGCAAGGTACATATATGACGGTCTTAAGACCTGCGGCTACACGGTATCCGGCGGCGTGAACTCCCCATATATATGGCTGAAGGCTCCGAATAATATGACCAGCTGGGAGTTCTTCGATTATCTTTTGGAGAATGCGAATGTAGTGGGTACTCCGGGATCGGGCTTTGGCCCATCGGGAGAGACTTATTTCAGGCTCACGGCTTTCGGAAGCTATGAGAATACGGTGGAGGCAGTTGACCGGATAAAGAGTTTAGGGTTATAATGTCCGAAGGATATTTGATGTAAAGGAGACCCTATGAGCGCTATTAAGGATTTGAAGGAAAACAGGACTAAGAAGCTTGCGTTCTGTATATCCATAGCGCTTATGGCGGTCTCTCTTCTTGTTTTTTTTACAATGAATAGGTACGTGCCGTTTATGATGGATGATGAGTGGTACGCTACGAAGCTTTATAATGAAGAGCCGGTAAGAGGTCTTTCCGACATAGTAGATGCGCAAATCTGGCATTACAACAACTGGGGCGGACGAAGCATCACTCACGGACTTTTGCAGCTTATTCTGATTGCAGGGGAGCGGACGGCGGATGTGTTAAACACTCTGGCGCTTATGCTTCTTTCCGCAGTTACCGTATTTGCCGCAGGAATACGACTTAGGGATAAAAATATCCTGTTTTTTATCCCCGCAGCAGCAGGGCTTATATGCGGGCTTAACGCCAATCTTAAAATGAGCATGTGCTGGCAGGCCGGCGCAGCCAATTACCTCTATATCACAGTGTTCATAATGGCTTTTCTTTCAATGTATCTTGCCTGTATCGGAGATGAAAACGCTTTTTCCAAATTTGCGGATAAAGCCACGGGCAATGTGCTCCTTTCAATCCTGATGCTCCCTTTGGGGCTCATGGCAGGCTGGAGCAATGAGAATATGGGCCCTGCGGTGTTTGTCGCATCAATCATTGCAATGGCAATACTCATTAAAAATAAGAAAACCCCGAAGCTGTGGATGATATTGGGAAGCTTTGCCTCATGCATCGGAAGCGTGCTTGTGATACTCGCTCCGGGAAATTTTGTGAGAAATGCAGAGATTACAGAGAACAGCTATGGTGTACTGTGGCGTGTTTTCCTTCGGGGATATGCGGAGAGCAAGGCATTTTTGGAATACCTGTTTCCGACAATCACAGTCCTCGTATTTATCCTCATATTGGCAAAAACGATACCGGAAATCAGGCTTTCTGTGCAGGATAAGCTGCTTTTATTCACGGCGCTTCTCTCATTTGGCGCAATGGCGCTCTCGCCACACTATCCGGACAGGGCGACCTTTGGGACGATGGTGCTTTTGATTTCTGTGATTATTTCCGTGGCATCTAAAATAATAAAGAAAAGAGGGGAGCTTTTTGTTCCGCTGTGCATTCCCTTCATTCTCATATGGCTTAAGGGAATGTATGTGATGGGAGAATTCATCTGCATATCATGGGGGTGGATCAGATGAAGGGCTTTAAAGCGGAAAAAAGAAGGCTTATCTATTCGTTTGTTTTTTCTGTTTTGTTTGCGGCAGGGCTTATCTGGGGACATCAGCTAAGCACCTTGGGATATACCTCTCCGGGGGTAAGGGGGAAGCTTATTACTCTCATTTTGTCAATACTGCTTGCGCTGCCCTTTTCTGCAATCGTCTATTTTGCTTTGGGATGGCTAAAGACTGATTCAAAGGAAAAAATAAAAGGTCTGCGGAAATGGACGAAGAAGAAATTTTTTTTAGTGTGTGGGGTTATTTTTCTATGCTGGATACCGGTATTTTTGGCATATTTTCCGGCAGTAATGGCATATGATACGAATGTGCAGCTCTTGCAGGCGCTCTGGGGGGTGCCGTATTTCAGCTCACAGCATCCGCAGATACACACGCTTTTCATATGGATATGCGTAACCTTCGGTGAGGCAGTCAATTCCTACGAGGCAGGAATGGCTATGTATTCCATCATTCAGATGCTATTATTGTCTGCGTCATTATCCTATGCAACAGGCTTTGTCTACAGGCTTTCAGGAAAAATGCCGGCAATACTCTCGTTTGCTTTTTTTGCATTTTTCCCGTATATTTCGATCCTTTCCGTATCTGTCACAAAGGATGTGCCATTTTCCGCATTTGTCCTTGTATTTACCCTGCTTATTGCAGAGAGATTCTGCTTTGAGAATGTAAATATCAAGCGGCTTAATGTATATACGGTGTTTTTTGGGGTGCTTGTCATAATATTCAGGAAGAACGCCATTTTTGCCATGACGGTGCTCCTTATTATGGCTGTCCTTTTGTTAAGAGGGAAGGAGAGAAAGAGCTTTCTTTTGCTGCTTCTTGGCGTGTTTGTGGCAGGGGTCGCTGCGCTTGGCATAATCAAGCTTACCCTCGAATATTTTGTCGGAAACGGCATTATAGAGGTGTTGGGAGTTCCGATCCAGCAGATGGCAAGAGTCGGAAACCGGCACGGCGCTAAAGGAAGCAATGATATGAGCAACGAGGACTATGAGCTTTTGAACAAATATATACCGGAGGAATACTGGGAAAATTATAATCCCGCAACGGCTGACACAGTCAAGTTCGGAATAATGGGAAGCACAGAGGCGGGAGGAGATGGAACCTTTTTTGATATGACATACGATTGGGTAAAGCTTGGAATGCACTATCCAAATGAGTATCTGGATGCGTTTCTTGCCCTGACAAAGGGTTATTGGGATATTTTTGACGACAGCTTTGCAAACAGCCTGGGGGCAGGAGCGGACATAGGGAAGGGCGTACTCTATACCTTCAACGCAAGTGACAATTATATGCTGGATGAGGAAATAAAGGATATTCCCGTGCTGCCCGGCTTTAAGCAGCTTCTTAACCGCCTTGTAAATGATGATATCTGTCTGAAAATTCCTCTGCTCCGCATACTTTTTCAGCCTGCTTTCTATGTTTGGATAATACTTTTCGGAATAATGAATGCAATGTATAAGAGGGATAAGAAGCAGATAGTCATGTACGGACTTTTGACGGGAAATTTTCTGACGCTGCTTTTGGGACCTACGGTACTTGTAAGATATGCGTTTCCTATGATACTGGCATTTCCGGTAATCTTAAGCGGTCTTAAGCATACTGCTCAACAGTCCTCGAGATGATTCCACGCACCATATCCGCAATCTCTCTGGAGTTCATATTCTTATATTCCTCATAAGGAATGGGCGGAAGAAAATGCACCTGAGTCTTGACCTTTTTCAAGCTGTTCACCTCAAAGGGCTTCCAGGAATCCACAAGAGCCACGGGAACTATGGGGGTGCGGGATTTCATTGAACATTTGAACGCACCGGGCATAAATTCCTGCACGGTGTTTCTGTTGTGACGATATCCACCTTCCGGGAAAACTATATATATACGTCCGTTCTTTACCTGCTCTGCCACATCAAGGATGGTCTGCACCTGCTTTTTGGGACTGGATTTGTCGAGACGGGCGCCACGGATGAGCCGTATTACCTCATTTGTGAGTATCATTTTGGAGCGTTGCTCATCTATCAGAATAGTACATGGTCTGTCGTGATTATCGATTATACCCAGAGTATCATATTTTCCCTGATGGTTCGGATACATTACATATCCGCCCTCCTTAGGAAGATTCTCAAGACCGTAGACATCCGTCGTTATGCGTCCTTTGCGTTTAACATCCCGTATGAGATCCCTTGCCACCTGATAGCGGGAAAGCTCATCATACCTTTCGGAATGCTTTTCTATGTAATTAAGCTTGCACAGATAAAAAATAATCAGGAAAAATCCAACAGTGCAACAATATACAAATCGTAACATAAAGCCTCCGAATAAGCATTGTATCAAATTGTGCGCAATTTTACAATACCCTGCGGAGGCTTTTATTATTTCGTTATTATTTCTTTAAATATTCCAATGCGCTGGTCACGGCGTTTGCACCGTCGGCGACAGCGGTAACTATCTGACGGAGGGGCTTCTTTCGTATATCTCCTGCGACGAATATACCCGGAACATTGGTTTTTCCGGATTCGTCCGCAAGGACATAGCCGGAATCATCGCAATCGAGGATATCCTTTACGAGGTCATTTGTGGGATGGATTCCTACTGCGACAAAGAGAGCGGATGTAGGAAGGTCTTTCGTCTCTCCGGTCTTTACATCCTTTATCGTAATGGAGGATACGGCTGCATCCCCGTTTATGCTTTCCACTGTGTGGCTGTAGAGAATTTCGGCGTTTGGAAGCGATTTTAGCTCCTCCTGCAGCACATAAGCTCCACGCAGCTCGTCCCTGCGGTGGATAAGATAAACCTTCTCACACATTCTCGTAAGGTATATCGCATCCTCCAATGCCACGTCCCCGCCGCCTACAACCGCAGCAGTCTTTCCTCTGAAAAATGCGCCGTCGCAGGTAGCGCAGTAGGATACGCCCTTTCCGGTAAGCTTATCCTCTCCGAGGATATTAAGCTTTGAGTGTTCGGCGCCGGTGGCAATGATGAGAGCTTTTGCCTCTATATCTTCCTTTCTGGTATGCACCACCTTGACATTACCCTTGTTCTCTATCGATGTAACCTGTGCATTTTTGAAGGTAACACCCAGCTTGTCCGCATGCTTTCTAAAGGTCTGTCCCATCTCGAAGCCGTCGATACCCGGAAGCCCCAGATAGTTGTCCACCTCATAGGTATTAAGCACCTGTCCGCCGCTCATTGCGTTGCCCTCAACAACAAGCAGCTCCAAGCCGGAGCGCTTTGCATATACCGCAGCCGAAAGTCCCGCAGGACCAGAGCCTATTATAATCAAATCATACATTTTGAACCTCCTGTAAGCAGTATAAATTAAATTTTACACAATCTAATTTACACTATATCATAATTTTTTTAAATATGCTATACTTCTCCAAAAGATTTTTTAAGTTTTGTGAGGTGCGTATGAATGCTTTGGGGAAAGGAACCGCCGTAATAACCGGCGCTTCGAGGGGAATCGGCAGAGCCATAGCGGAGAAATTTGCAAAAGAAGGCTTTTCTCTTTATCTGATCTGCGAGAAAAATATTGATATTTTAAATGGGCTTGCTGCGGAGCTTAAGGAAAAATACGGAACCGAAGGTCATACCTTTGCTGTTGATGTATCCAATGCGGATGAGGTGCGTTCCTTCTATAATAATGTGGAAGCTCTTGATGTGCTCATAAACAATGCGGGCATTTCACATATCGGACTTTTGCAGGATATGTCGATTGATGGGTGGAACAGGGTTTTGTCGGTAAACCTTACGTCCTGCTTCAATATGTGCAAGGGAGCGATCCCTATATTATTAAAGAAGAAATCCGGCAGTATCATAAATATTTCCTCTGTCTGGGGAAATGTGGGAGCGTCCATGGAGGTAGCCTACTCTGCGTCAAAGGGGGGGATGAATGCATTTACGAAGGCGCTTGCAAAGGAGCTTGCCCCCAGCAGCATTGCAGTAAACGCCATAGCCTGTGGAATGATAGATACGGATATGAACAGGATATATAATAATGAAGAAACAGCTTCCATAATAGAGGGGATTCCTGCCGGAAGGATGGGAATGCCCGCAGAGATAGCTGAGGTAGTATACAATGTCGCAATATCTCCGTCATATTTGACCGGTCAGATAATAACCGCAGACGGGGGTTGGACATAGAATTGCGAATTTTTTAAGAGTATATCGGACTTAAACTAAATGTTACGAAAAAATTACGCACATTATCTTGTGGTTGACATAAGAAATCAGTACAGCATTTTGTTGAATAAAGCCCGAAAAATCGGCATTTATAAAAATGATATATCTACTTGACAAAGTATTGTCTCCGTGATATATTTCTTAACAAGCGTAACAAATTTGTAACAAATAATCATTAAACCTTAATAATTGTTAAGAAAAGATTTGGATTTTGGAGAATATGATGTACAGCAGATATATTAAATTGACAGCATACGCATTGAGCTCGGCGCTTCTTTTGGGGGGCGTATCCATAAATGCACAGGCTGCTCCCGCAGTTCTTCCCGGCGGCGGAATAGCTCTCGCTATAGCACCTACGGGCACTGAGCTTCAGAATATCAGTGATGATGGGGCTGCGACGGAAAAGATTGAAAAGGTTATCAGTATCGAGGAGATCGCAGAGGCGGCTTCAATAGAGATTTCCGAGGAGGAGTCCTTTAAGAATCTCGTTATAGCGGATGTGAACAGCTATGTAAATGTCAGGGATTATCCCGATGAGCATATCGGAAATATTGTAGGAAAGCTCTATGATGATTCTGTGGGAGAGTTTATAGAGGAGGAGAACGGCTGGTATAAGATTTCTTCAGGCTCCGTGACAGGATATGTAAAGGGCGAGTTTTGTGTGACCGGCGAAGAAGCAGTTGAGATGGCAAAGGAAGTCGGCACCAAGATCGCAACGGTAAACACCACTACCCTTAAGGTAAGAACCGAGCCCGGTCTTGATGCACCTGTACTTGGACTTGTACCACTAGGAGATGACCTTGTTGTTACGGACGAGACTGATGAGTGGGTAAAGGTTGATGTCGAGGAAGGTACTGGATGGGTTTCCAAGGATTATGTGGATCTCCATACCGAGTTTGTAAAGGCGGAGAGCAAGGCTGAGGAAGAGGCTAGAAAGGCTAAAGAAGCCGAGGAGAGAAGAAAAGCTCTCGCAGCGGCAGCAGGCTCCACACCTAAGTCATCCTCATCCTCAAGCAGCACAGTTACCTACACAGTATCGGGAGAGGGAAGCGAGCTCGGCAAGGCAGTTGCCAATTATGCGCTGCAGTTCGTGGGTAACCCTTATGTATACGGCGGAAGCTCTCTTACAAAGGGAACTGACTGCTCCGGCTTCGTAATGAGTGTGTATGCCAACTTTGGCGTAAGTCTTCCGCATTCCTCGGCTTCAGACAGAAAGCAGGGTGCAGCGGTAGAGGGCGGTATCGCCAATGCACAGCCCGGAGATATAGTGTGCTACTCCGGTCATGTGGGAATCTATGTGGGCGACGGACAGATAGTACATGCCTCCACGGCAAAGACGGGTATAATAGTATCCAGCGCAACCTACAGAAGTCCTCTGGCAGTAAGAAGAATCTTCTAAGCCGGGGTAGAAGGCAGAAACGAAAATATTGAGCCGGTACCTGAAAAGGTACCGGTTTTTTAATATTAAAATATAGACTGAAACGGTCAATGAAAAATGCCTCATTTTTATCCCTACACTGACAGAGTAGTTTAAAATGCCGTAAATACGCAGAATTTTACCTGACTTACAGTACAAAGCATTAGTGTCATAACTGACACCTATGTACAGTAATTTGATAAAATGCACAAATAATACAAAATCAAGAGGGAAAATGAAAATTTTTGAGGGAATATTATGTGAAGTTATCCACAGGCAAATCTTCACATAATGTCTAAATAATCAAATTATGCACGGACTTATACACATTATCCACGGATTTTTATGTAAATTTGAGAATAAGTTTTATGGAAACTCACAGAATGTCTGTTCTGGTAAATTTGCACAAAAATGAGCTTATGACAGACGATTTTGAAAAACAATCTTGACAAGTCATTTATAGAAAATACTGAAAATTCGCTGAATAAACGCAAAATTATTGAAATATAAATGCTCTTATGATAAAATAATAAATACAATTACACAGAAGCAATTTGAATTGCTTCGGATCGGAGGCAGTATGAAGTTTACAATAGTTGGCAGAAATATCGAGGTTACACCGGGATTGAGAACGGCTGTGGAGGAGAAGATAGGAAAGCTTTCTAAGTACTTCAACCCTGATACGGAGGTTCAGGTTACACTCAGTGTCGAGAAGGAGCGGCAGAAGATAGAGGTTACCATACCTGTAAAGGGCAATATCATCAGGTCGGAGCAGACCAGCAGCGATATGTATGTATCAATAGACCTTGTGGAGGAGATAATAGAGAGACAGCTTAAGAAATATAAGAACAAGCTTGTGGACAAGCAGCAGGCTGAGATGTATTTCAGCAAGATGTATGTGGAGAACGACTATATGGACGAGGACGAGGTAAAGATTGTCCGCACGAAGAAATTCGACATCAAGCCTATGTACGTTGAGGACGCATGCATACAGATGGAGCTTTTGGGGCACAACTTCTTCGTATTCAACAATGCCGAGACAGACCAGATAAATGTTGTGTACAAGAGAAAGGGCGATACCTATGGCTTAATTGAGCCGGAAATCTGACAAAATATACAAAAATAAGATTTCGTTAAAAATTTATCAGATTATCATTGAAATAAAAACACCGCTATGTTACAATCTAACGTAGCGGTGTTTCATTACATATAAATGTAGCAAAAAACGATTGGAGGACAAAAGAATGTCAAGAAAAGTAGTATTAGCAGGCGCATGTCGTACCGCAATAGGCACTATGGGCGGTTCCCTTTCCACCACACCGGCGGCAAAGCTGGGAGAGATTGTGATCCGTGAGGCTGTAAAGCGTGCAGGGATCAAGCCCGAGGATGTCGACCAGGTTTATATGGGGTGCGTAATTCAGGCAGGACAGGGTCAGAACGTGGCGCGTCAGGCATCGATAAACGCAGGACTTCCCATTGAGGTACCCGCAGTTACGATGAATGTCGTATGCGGTTCCGGACTCAATGCGGTCAATCAGGCGGCCCAGATGATAATGGCAGGGGATGCCGATGTTGTGATCGCAGGCGGTATGGAGAATATGTCCATGGCTCCCTACGCTGTAATGCAGGGACGTTACGGCTACAGAATGAACAACGGAGTGCTTGTTGATACTATGATAAAGGATGCTCTCTGGGATGCATTCAATGATTATCACATGATAAAGACGGCGGACAATATCGCAGAGGAGTGGAAGCTCACAAGAGAGGAGCTTGACGAGTTTGCGCTCAAGAGCCAGCAGAAGGCTGAGGCTGCACAGAACAGCGGCGCCTTCAAGGCAGAGATTGTTCCCGTAGAGGTTAAGAAAAAGAAGGAGACCATTATCTTCGATACGGACGAGGGTCCTCGTCACGGCTCTACCATAGAGGGCTTGCAGAAGCTTCGCCCCATCAACGAGGGCGGCTTCGTTACCGCAGGCAACGCTTCCGGAATAAATGATGGTGCGGCAGCAGTAGTTGTTATGAGCGAGGAGAAGGCAAAGGAGCTTGGCGTTAAGCCCATGGCGACATTTGTAGCAGGCGCACTTGCAGGTGTTCGTCCCGAGGTAATGGGAATCGGTCCCGTAGCCGCTACCAAGAAGGTATTGGCAAAGACCGGACTTAAGATAGAGGACTTTGACATAATCGAGGCTAACGAGGCGTTTGCGGCTCAGTCCGTAGCTGTAGGAAAGGATCTTGGAATTGATGTAGACAAGCAGCTCAATCCCAACGGCGGAGCTATCGCTCTTGGACACCCCGTAGGAGCCTCCGGCTGCCGTATCCTCGTAACACTTCTTCATGAGATGCAGGCAAAGGGCGCAAAGACCGGACTTGCTACGCTCTGCATAGGCGGCGGAATGGGCTGCGCTACTGTTGTTAAGATAGAAGATTAAGGAGAAATCTATGGAATACATTCTTTATGAAGTAAAGGGTCAGTACGCCATCATCACGATCAACCGTGAAAAGGCGCTTAATGCTCTCAATTCGCAGGTGCTTGACGAGCTTAATGAGACCCTCGACAATGTAGATTTGAATGAGATACGTGCCCTCATCATAACCGGCGCAGGAGAGAAGAGCTTTGTCGCAGGCGCAGACATCGGCGAGATGAGTACCCTCACAAAGGCGGAGGGAGAAGCCTTCGGAAAGAAGGGCAATGATGTATTCAGAAAGCTAGAGACCTTCCCCATCCCCGTCATTGCGGCGGTAAACGGCTTTGCGCTGGGCGGAGGCTGTGAGCTTTCCATGAGCTGCGACATAAGAATCGCATCCGAGAACGCTGTCTTCGGACAGCCCGAGGTGGGCTTGGGCATTACTCCCGGCTTTGGCGGAACGCAGCGCCTTGCAAGGCTTATCGGCGCAGGAATGGCTAAGCAGATGATATATACCGCAAGGAATATCAAGGCGGACGAGGCATTGAGGGTAGGACTTGTAAATGCGCTCTATCCCATGGAGGAGCTTCTTCCCGCAGCGGAAAAGATGGCTTCCGGCATCGCAAAGAACGCTCCCATCGCAGTCAGAAATTGCAAGAAGGCTATAAATGACGGACTTGATGCGGCAAATATGGATGATGCTCTCGTTATAGAGGAAAAGCTCTTCGGAGACTGCTTTGAGACGGAGGATCAGAAGTACGGTATGGCATTCTTTCTTGACAAGAACAAAGAAAAAGTAAAAGAAGCGTTTAAGAATAAATAGAAAGGGGACTTTAGAATTATGAAAGTAGGCGTTATCGGCGCAGGAACCATGGGTTCCGGAATCGCACAGGCATTTGCAATGACCGACGGATACGAGGTAGCTCTCTGCGACATCAAGCAGGAGTTTGCAGACGGCGGCAAGGCAAAGATTCAGAAGAATATGGACTTCCTCGTAGGCAAGGAGAAGATCACAAAGGAGCAGGCTGACGGCATAATGGCTAAGATTACCACAGGCTTAAATGCTATCTGCGCAGACTGTGACCTTATCATTGAGGTTGCCTTGGAAGACCTTGAAATTAAGAAGAATATCTTTAAGGAGCTTCAGGGTATCGTAAAGAAGGACTGCATCTTTGCATCCAACACCTCCTCCTTATCAATCACAAAGATTGGCGAGGGGTTGGACAGACCCATGATTGGCATGCACTTCTTCAACCCTGCTGACAGGATGAAGCTTGTCGAGGTTATAAAGGGCGCAAATACTCCCGACGACCTCGTTGAGAAGATTAAGAGCATCGCTACGGAGATTGGAAAGACTCCCGTGGAAGTAAAGGAGGCTCCCGGCTTTGTAGTAAACAGAATACTCATCCCCATGATAAACGAGGCTGTAAACGTGCTTGACGCAGGCACTGCATCCGCAGAGGATATCGATACCGCAATGCAGCTTGGCGCATCACATCCCATGGGACCTCTTCATCTCGGAGACCTCATCGGACTCGATATCTGTCTTGCAATAATGGAAGTAATACACAAGGAGACCGGAGACGACAAGTATGCTCCCGCACCACTTCTTAAGAAGATGGTAGCCGAGAAGAAGCTTGGCAGAAAGACCGGAGCAGGATTCTTTGATTATAATAAATAAACGGAGGAAATAAATATCATGGATTTTTCTTTGAGCAAAGAACATGAAATGGCGCAATCGCTCTTTAGAGAGTTTGCGGAGAAGGAAGCAAAGCCTCTTGCACAGGAAGTGGATGAAACTGAGGTTTTCCCCAGAGAGACTGTAAACAAGATGGCAAAGAACGGATTCTTAGGTATTCCCGTTCCCAAGGAGTACGGCGGACAGGGCTGCGACCCTCTGACCTACGTAATGTGCGTGGAGGAGCTTTCTAAGGTCTGCGGTACGACAGGAGTTATCGTATCGGCGCACACATCCCTCTGTATCGACCCCATTATGACCTTCGGTACCGAGGAGCAGAAGCAGAAATATCTGATTCCCCTTGCAAAGGGAGAGAAGCTGGGCGCCTTCGGACTTACCGAGCCCGGCGCAGGAACCGATGCACAGGGACAGCAGACCAAGGCTGTTCTCGACGGAAACGAGTATGTGATAAACGGCTCCAAGATATTCATTACAAACGGTAAGGAGGCGGATGTGTATGTAATCTTTGCCGTTACCGGAATGATTGAGAAGCGTGGCAGGATGATGAAGGAGATATCCGCATTCATAGTAGAGAAGGGCACACCCGGATTTACCTTCGGAACGAAGGAGAAGAAGATGGGTATCAGAGGCTCATCCACCTATGAGCTCATCTTTACCGATTGCAGGGTTCCCGCAGAGAACCTTTTGGGCAAGGTAGGACAGGGCTTTAAGATTGCGATGCACACACTTGACGGTGGACGTATCGGTATCGCTGCGCAGGCACTCGGAATCGCAGAGGGAGCGCTTGAGAGAACAATAGAATATACCAAGGAGAGAAAGCAGTTCGGAAAGTCCATCGCAGCACAGCAGAACACCCAGTTCCAGCTTGCTGATATGGCTACAAAGGTAGAGGCTGCAAAGCTCCTTGTTTACAAGGCTGCAATGGCTAAGGCCACACAGAAGGAGTACGGCTTCGAGGCTGCACAGGCTAAGCTCTATGCCGCAGAGGTCGCTATGGAGGTTACCACCAAGGCAGTACAGCTTCACGGCGGCTACGGCTACACAAGAGAGTATGATGTGGAGCGTATGATGAGAGATGCCAAGATTACCGAGATATACGAGGGAACCAGCGAGGTTCAGCGTATGGTCATCTCCGCAGCATTGTTAAAGTAAATTAGAGTAAAGGAGTGAGAAAATACAATGAAAGTAGTTGTATGTATCAAACAGGTTCCCGATACAAAGGGCGGCGTTAAGTTTAATCCCGACGGCACCCTCGACAGAGCCGCAATGATGACTATAATGAATCCCGACGACAAGGCAGGACTCGAAGCGGCATTAAGGCTTAAGGACCAGTACGGCGCAGAGGTTACGGTACTCACAATGGGACTTCCCAAGGCGGAGGATGTTCTCCGTGAGGCTCTTGCAATGGGAGCAGACAAGGGAATACTCGTGACCGACAGAGTGCTCGGCGGTGCGGACACTTGGGCTACATCCCAGACCCTTGCGGGCGCTTTGAGAAATATCGATTATGACCTCATTATCACGGGACGTCAGGCAATCGACGGAGATACCGCACAGGTAGGTCCTCAGATATCCGAGCATTTAGGCATTCCCGTAATATCCTATGCGCAGAATTTAAAGATTGAGGGAGATTCCGTGATCGTTGAGCGTCAGTATGATGACAGATATCATGTGCTTAAGGCAAAGATGCCCTGCCTTATCACTGCGCTTTCAGAGCTTAATGAGCCCAGATATATGACTCCCGGCGGAATATTCGATGCCTTCAAGGCGGAGATAACCGTATGGGGCAGAGCGGATCTTAAGGATGTTGATGATTCAAATCTCGGACTTAAGGGTTCGCCCACTCAGATTGCAAAGGCTTCCGATAAGGTCAGAAAGGGCGCCGGCGAGAAGGTTACCCCCAATGACCCCGCAGAAGCAGTTGATTACATAGTAGGTAAGCTTAAAGAAAAGCATATAATATAATAGGCGCATAAGAAAAGCAGCTTGCTAGCTTTTCTTGCGCCATTAACGAGAAAGCTGTCCGCATTGGCGGACGATAAGTCGCATAGCGACGAGCTTTCGAGTGTGAAGGAGGAATAAGAAATGAGTTTGGAAGAATATAAAGGCGTATACGTCTTTGCCCAGCAGGTTGACAATGTGCTCAACGGCATTTCCTTTGAGCTTATCGGAAAGGGTAAAGACCTTGCAAAGGATTTGAATACGGAGGTTACTGCTATCCTTATCGGAAGCAATATCAAGAACCTCGCAGACGAGCTTGGAGAGTACGGTGCCGACAAGGTAATCGTTGTGGACGACCCAGAGCTTAAGGAGTACAGAACAGAGCCCTACGCGCATGCACTTGCTTCCGTTATCGAGAAGTATAAGCCCGAGGTATTGCTTGTAGGCGCTACGGCGATTGGACGTGACTTAGGGCCCAGAGTTTCCGCAAGAATACACACAGGACTTACTGCGGACTGCACACAGCTTGAGATAGGAGATTTCCCGATAAATCCCATCCCCGGGAAGGAAACTAAGCACAATCAGCTCCTTATGACACGTCCTGCATTCGGCGGCAACACCATTGCAACCATCGCATGCCCTGATTTCAGACCGCAGATGGCAACGGTACGCCCCGGCGTTATGCAGAAGCTTCCCAAGGAAGCAGGAAGAAAGGCACAGGTTGAGGAGTTCAATCCCGGCTTTACACCCAACGATAAGTATGTGGAGATTCTGGAGGTCGTAAAGGCTGTATCCGATACCGTAGATATAATGGATGCAAAGATTCTCGTATCCGGAGGAAGAGGAGTCGGGAGCCCCGAGAACTTCAAGATATTGGATGAGCTCGCAGAGGCTATAGGCGGAACCGTAAGCTGCTCCCGTGCGGTTGTGGATGCAGGCTGGAAGCCCAAGGAGCTGCAGGTAGGACAGACCGGAAAGACCGTCAGACCCAATGTATATTTTGCAATCGGTATCTCCGGCGCAATCCAGCACCTTGCAGGTATGGAGGAGTCAGACCTTATCATTGCGATAAACAAGGATGACACCGCTCCCATCTTCGATGTGGCTGATTACGGCATCGTGGGCGACCTCAATAAGATTGTTCCCGAGCTTACAAAGAAGCTGAAAGAAGAGCTGGCAAATAAATAATTAAATGCATTTGCTGAATCTGAAAAGATAAGACAAATCCCCCGGCAAAGTCGGGGGATTTGACATTATACAAAGTTTTTAGAGTATTGGATAAATAATCTTGATTAAAACAGTTTCTTTACGGTGTCTGCGATTCCGCCCAGCTTATCGCCTGCAAGGGCGGTCTTTACTCCGGCGACAACCTTGTCCTCAATATTGTCGGGAATATCTATTCCGGATAATCCTTCAATTGTTTTTACAGGTTCTTTCTTGAAATTTTCGATGAGCTTGGGGTCAGCCTTAAGCTTTGCGACAACCTCATCAACTTTCTTTTTAATATCGTCCATATTTGCTCCTTTCATGCCATAACAGGCTTTGGTTTATCTCGTTAATTATAGCATATCAGCGCTGTTTAAACTATTCCAAATTAAAGAATAAGCAAATCATTTTATATTTCTATCCTGGGTAAGCTTTTTTAGGTGCAATAATTCCTTGTATGTATACTTGGGTGCATCCTCATCATATTCAATAGGGCGTTCCTTTAATGCATTAAGCTCAGCAATCTGAGATGGTGTCAGAGCTTCATTTTTTTGACGTTTATAAATAATATCCATAATATAATCTCCTCTCAGCTACATTAGCTTTTCTAGCAGAAATAATCCGTGTATACTTTTGCCTGCAGGTATATACGACATATATTATTTCATTAACATATCCGATAGTAATATATCTATCTTCATTGATACTGTGGTATGAGTCATATAACTCAACTCTGTTCTCGTCATCAAACACGCAAGAAGCAGTTTCAAATGATAAGCCGTGCTTTGCAATATTTGCAGAGTTCTTTGCCTCATCCCATACAAAGGTCATAGAGTGTTTCTCCTTTCATTATAATTGTATAGAGACATAAAAAGCAATACGAGAAATAAATATCTCTATAATATATATGACTTTTTTGACTGGAATCTTACATAAAATTTGAAGAAAATTTGAAAACAAATGGGTGCTGCTACATATAGAACTATAAAGACAATTACCGCATATTTAGTGTCACTTTGGATTTTACCCAGTATTGACTTTAGATTTTACCCATGTTATATTTTGGAATTGTATCAACGAGGACAATGTTATGATTACAAGAAAAACTCAAAAGCACTCAATCCGTCTCTCAGACCATTTTACATACAAAAAGCTCATACGCTTTACTATTCCCTCTATTGCGACAATGATATTTACTTCCATATACGGCGTAGTGGACGGATTTTTCGTGTCCAATTATGTGGGAGGTACGCCATTTGCGGCGCTCAACCTCATATACCCATTTATAATGATACTCTCCGCCGTGGGTTTTATGTTCGGTACGGGCGGAAGTGCGCTTGTTGCAGTAACTCTCGGCATGGGTAAAAAGGAGCAAGCAGGAGAGCTATTTTCTCTCTTTATATATCTGGTTGCAGGAATAGGGGCGGTATTAAGCGTAGTGGGGATTGTTTTTGCCGAGCCGGTGTCACGTATCTTAG
>JAFUVF010000098.1 GCA_017483735.1 Lachnospiraceae bacterium
GACGCTTCCTATATCACGGATTATGGGGATGGTCTGTATACTATTCACAATGTGTTTGATGAGCAGGTAATTTCGGAGGAATGGGCAAAAGCGCTTTCAGAGTCGGGAGTGAGGATCGAAAAGAATATCAAAAAATAAGAAAAATATGTCAGTAATACTTCACTAGTATAAAAAAATATGTTATCCTCATATTGATATATCACTACGGAGGGTATAGAACAATGAATGAGGACAGAGAGATTAATCTTATCAGCCTTTTCTTTCATATTTTGAGGGAGTGGAGGAAAATTCTGGCGGCGCTTATCGTCGGTATTCTTTTGGGGTTATGCATCGGGATATACAAATATGCAACTTTAGATGCGGGTTCTTCGGATATGCAGGCTGCGGACGCCAAGGCTACGGACATCCTGACAGAATCAGAGGAGACAGAATCCGAAAAGGAAGAAGATGAACTGGATGCAGACAAGGTGGCTGTTGTACATGATGCGGTAAAGTACGCAAGAGAATATTATGAATATACGGAATATCTGGATAAATCCGTAATAGCAGGCATAGATTCCAATAATGCAGCATATTCCGAAGCTGTCCTTATCATTAAGGCGGCGAATGAAAATAATATTTTGCCGCTTAAGGAATTATATAAAGCAATATTATTGGGCTCCGAATGTAAGGACTATGTCCTGACATCTGAAGGATATGATATTTCGGAGTCTGATATCGTCACGCTCGCAGATGAGTCAAGCTCTAATTATTATTCAACGGATGGAATATTTAAAATCACGGTTACCTATAACAATAAGGATAGCGCCGAAAAAATCATTAAAGCGATGCTTGCTTACGCCGAGGCAAAAAAGACAGAAATTGAAAAAATAGTTGGATCACATGAAATCAATACTTTACATACCGGAACCACGGTTTACAGGGACAAAAATATTCTTTCGTCCCAGAGCAGTATGGTAAGGACTGCGGCTGATTACAGAAATCAAAGCATCAATGCCAGGAATGCTCTGAGTATTAAGCAGTTGGAATACTATATTGAGCTGTTAAAAAAGGAGAGCTGGGATACAACAGAGTATCAGGATATTGCGGAGAAGCTTTTGGAGGAGCGCATAGAGGAAAGAGAAGCTGCGCTTCTGGCGGCCAAAGAGGCGAAGGAGCAGGAGCTTGCTGCGGCAGAAAATGATAAGGATGCGGAAGCGGTAAATGAAGCTGTAGAAAAGCCAAATGTCAATATATTCCGGTATGTATTCGCAGGCGGGATGGCTGGACTATTTGTGTATGTGTGCTTTGTCGCATTTATGTATATAATGCGTGACAGGGTGGATAATGCTGATGATCTGAGCAATATATACGGAATACAGGAGCTGGGGCATATCCCCGCAAAGGATATCGCTTTGAAGTCTCTTCCGGATAAATGGATATATTCGCTTGCAACAAAGAATAAGAACAGCTTTGACGGTTCTGTTGATATGATATGCGCAGAGGTGGAAAATCTGATTTTGAAGAATAACATCTCCTCGCTTGCGATTGCAATACCCGGAAATGATTTTGCAGATAATAATTTGCCACAGCTGCTTGCAGAAAAGGCATTGCAATTCTCAAAGAACATACATATTCTGGACGGAGTTCTGTGTAATTCTGAAAACATGAACAGTCTTTCAGCCTCTGACGGAGTGCTGATACTATGTATGGCGGATAAAACAAAGAGGACGGATGTATCTAAACTGATCACACTGATAAATCGTCATGAGATTTCTATGCTTGGGGGGGTTATTGCTGAAAGCTGGTAAAGCTGATACGCCTATGAAAAAGCGTATATTTTCCGCAATGATTTTAATATGCCTCACTATATCCGTGCTTCTATACAGTCTGCATATCCTGTATGCGACAGACCCCTACAGCAATTCCAATGTGGATACAGAGGGAGTGATGCATATATGGACTGCGGATGAATTTATGCGCTTTACGCTTCTTGTGGGAAACGGGAGCGAAGAGCTTGATGCGGTGCTTGAAAACGATATAGACCTGTCCGGCATAGAGGGTGTCAGAAGACGGGGGAGTAATTGAAAATCTTACGCTCTATACGGAGGTGGTGCCTGATTGAAGCCTATAAGGAGCTAAGGATAAAGAATATATGGCTGAAAATAGAAATGGGGAAAAATATAAGCGCAGGATAATTGCGTGCATATTATGCGCCTTTGGGATTATTGCTCTGGTAATAATTCTTATGGCGGGATTTTTTTCTGCGAAAGATGAGCGTGAAGAAAATGATATTGCAGAAGATACCGAGGCTGTAGTTGAAAGTCCCGTACCCAAGCCACAGACAGCCGAACCGACAAATACGGCTGCAATTTCGGATGAAGCCGAAAGTGATATACCGCAGTCTGCCACAATCATAATGGTGGGAGATATCCTGCTCCACACTCCGGTGGAGGAAGCGGCGCAGGATGACGAGACGGGGGAATACAATTTTGACTTTATCTTTGAGCACAGCAGGGATGAAATCTCGGCGGCAGACCTTGCGCTTGTAAATCAGGAGGTCATAATCGGGGGTAAGGAGCTTGGAATATCGGGCTACCCTGCGTTCAATGCGCCGTATGAGATAGGCGATGCCCTCGTAAAGGCAGGCTTTGATGTGATATGCCACGGAACCAATCATGCGTTGGACAAGGGCGCAAAGGGAATAATAAATACGCTTGATTTCAGGCGGGAATCCTATCCCGAAATCGGAGTGGTGGGAGTGTATTCCGAACAGGAAGCCTATGATGAAATATATATCAGGGAAGTGAACGGAATAAAGGTCGCAATATTAAATTATACCTACGGCACAAACGGGATCCCGCTTCCCTCCGATATGCCCTATGCGGTAAGCCTTCTTGAAGAAAACAGGGTAAGGTCGCAGCTTGCGGAGGCGGAAAGCAGGGCTGATTTTACGATAGTGTGTCCGCATTGGGGGATAGAGTACAATCTGAAAACATCCGCAGATCAGAAAAAGTGGATGGAGATTTTCAGAGAGTGCGGCGCAGATGCCGTAATAGGTACTCATCCGCATGTCATAGAGCCTTATGTTTTCTATGATGATGAGGATACGGAGAGCATCTCGAACAATCATGGCAACGGCGATATGCTGGTATATTATTCCCTCGGAAATTTCGTGAACTGGACATCGGGAAAGGGAGAGGGTGTCGCCAACAGAATGGTCGGCGGTATGGCGCACTTTATCATAAGCCGCAAGGAGAGCGGGGAGGTCTCTCTCGATGATTACAGGGTTGAAAATTATGTCTGCCATGTCAAGAGCGGAGACAGGAATGTTACGGTATATCCCCTTGATGAATATACGGACGAGTTGGGCGCAGAGAATGAGATAATAAAGCAGGACGCTGCCTTTTCAAAGGCATACTGCGAGGAGCTGTGCAGGCGTGTGTATGACGATTATTGAAGGACGCAGTCGGAGAATGATGCGTAAATTAAATTTATATGAGGGATTATTATGGATAAAAAGAAAAGAATAAATAAGGATGATTTTGTAAGCTTTTTTACATTGATAGCAGGGGCGGTCATCGCCGCATTTGCGATTGAAGAATTTCTTGTGCCGAATACGATCCTGGACGGAGGAGTAATCGGTGTCGGGATAATGATAAATACTCTCACAGGGATACCTTTGAGTATACTGACGATAGTGCTAAATGTGCCGTTTTTGATAGCGGGTGCAAAAAGGTTTGGAAACACCTTTATCATAAAGGCTGCTGTCGCAATGGTTGTATTTTCCGTTGCGATCGAAATCTTTGAGCCATGGTCGAATGCCACGGAGGAATATCTTCTTGCCGTCTGCTTCGGAGGCGTGATACTCGGTCTGGGCGTGGGGCTTGTAATCCGATCGGGAGGGTGTCTCGACGGAACGGAGACGGTTGCGATAATCCTAAACCGCAAATTCCAGCTGTCTGTGGGACAGATGGTGCTTGTGATGAATATAATCATTTATTCCGTCGCAGGGATTCTCTTTGGCTTTGACAGGGCGATGTACAGCCTTCTTACATATTTCATCACATCCAAGGTAATAGATATCGTGGAGACGGGACTTAACAAGACGAAGGCGGCAATGATAATAACAGAGGATGCTGACACAGTGGCTAATCTCATATACAAGACCCTCGGAAGGACTGTTACCATTATGGAGGGAGAGGGGCTCGTAAGCGGAAAGAAGGCTGTGTTATACTGTGTACTTACAGGCTTTGAGGTGCATACGTTAAAGAATATAATAAATTCTCTCGACACCTCGGCATTCATTGCAGTCAGCGATGTATCGGAAATAATCGGAAATCATATAAAAAAGACGATACAGCTTGAGCAGAAAGGGGTTTGAATGATATAACACGGATGTTTTGCCGTAATTTCGAGGGGACAGCGAACAATGGTTTGTGAGCGCCGAGAAATTATGGTATAATAAAAAAAGATTAAAAAAAATATAGGAGGGTTTTGAGATGGCATGTTTTATAGTACCTGCGGCGGAGGCGATTGTAGCCACAGCCGTGGAAAAGCAGATTGAAAAGAATGAGGGCGCAGAAAAGAGAAGCGGCAATGTATTTCTTATGAAATTCAAATGGCTTCTTACCATGCTCTGGGGAGGAGCGGCGCTTCTTGCTTTCGAGCATATCTGGCACGGAGAGGTTGTACCCTTTTTCCCGTTCCTTACCAATGCGGCAAATCCTGCGGACAGGGCGGAAATGCTTCATGAGATGTCGACTGTGGGTGTGACTATGGCGGTGCTTGTGACTGTAGTCTGGTTTGCAATGGTGCTTGTATCGACTTACATAGAGAAAAGACCGGAAAGAGAGCGCAGATAATGACTTTACTCATAACAAGCTTTGCGGCAATAGCGACGACAATAATATGGTATGCACGTATCGGGAAAGCTGATTACAGACTGGGAACCCTGGCGCTGATGTTTTGGGGAGCTTCCATAATGTGGCTTGTGGATGCAATCTTTGAGTACGCCGAATTGGGCAGCGAGTTCTTTGAGCCGGCAGCAGGCGATATGCTGAACGATAGCTTCCTCGGACTATCTGTGGTGGCTTTGGGGCTTATCATATGGCTCGTTGTGCTTTTTGTAAAGGATCCCGAGGGCAAATTGAAAAATGTGCTGAAGGGCAGAGAAATACAGGGATAGGGAATAGGATACGGATAGGATTATGAAAAGCGTAAATATACGGAAAATGGTTTTGACCGCAATGTTTATTGCGATAGGTCTCGTACTTCCCTTCATCACGGGGCAGAATCCGACTCTTGCAAGAATCCTTTCTCCTATGCACATCCCGATATTCATCTGCGGAATGGTGTGCGGATGGCAGTACGGATTGATAGCCGGAATAATCACGCCGCTTCTAAGGTCGGTGCTCTTTGGAATGCCTGCAATGATGCCGAACGCCGTGGGGATGGCGTTTGAGCTTGGAGCTTACGGCGCTGTCATAGGGCTTGTGTATGCGGTCTTTAAAAGAAAGGGCATCCTAGGAATCTATTTAAGCCTCATAATTGCAATGCTTGCGGGGCGGATTGTGTGGGGGCTTGTAAGTATCGCAACATACAGGATCGCAGGAGCGGAATACGGCTTTTCGATATTTATCGCAAAGGGCTTTGTAAATCAGGTGCCCGGTACGATATCGAGCCTGATCATAGTTCCTCTTGTGATGATAGCAATTATAAAAAGCGGACTTTTGAATGATACAAAATAACATGGAGAGAGTATGAAAACCTTGTATTTGGACTTGGGAATGGGAGCTGCCGGAGATATGCTTACGGCAGCTTTGTTGGAACTCATAGACGAGCCGGATGAGTTTGTTGAAAGATTTAACAGACTGTGGGGACAGCATATCATAATGAAGCGTGAGACAGCGCAAAAATGCGGTATTACCGGGACGAGCGTGCGTATGTTTATAAACGGCGAGGAGGAAGAAGGCTACGGTTACACACATACGCACAGCCATAATGAGCATTATCACGAGCATGCACATTCACATGAGCATTCCCATCATCATACCACTATGGGAGACATCGAGGAGATTGTTGAGTCACTGCCGTTACGCAGCAGATTGAAGGATGATATCGTGTCTGTATACAATATAATCGCCAAGGCGGAGAGCGAGGCGCACAATGTACCCGTCACGGAGATACATTTCCACGAGGTTGGAAATCTGGATGCCATTGCTGATGTGACGGCGGTGTGCATGCTGATGGATGAGATAAATCCGGACAAGGTCGTTGCCTCCGCAGTACATGTGGGGAGCGGAACCGTGGAATGCGCTCACGGGACATTGCCGGTGCCTGCGCCTGCAACGGCGAATATCCTAAGGGGAATCCCTATGTATGGCGGAAGCATAAAGGGAGAGCTGTGCACACCCACGGGAGCGGCACTTTTAAAATATTTCGTAAACAAATTCGGCGATATGCCCGCCATGAGTGCCCAGAAGATAGGCTACGGCATGGGAAAGAAGGATTTTACCGTTGCCAACTGCATCCGGGTCTTTGTGGGAGAGGAGGCGGACAAATCCGAAAAGGTATATGAGCTTTCGACAAATGTGGACGATATGACGGCGGAGGAGATAAGCTTTGCCTGCGAGAGATTGTTCGAGGCGGGAGCCTTTGAGGTGTATACCATTGCCGTCGGGATGAAAAAGGGACGTCCCGGCACAATGATACGTGCGCTCTGCAATATCGACAAAAAGGAGGCTATAATCAAAGCCTTCTTCAAGCATACCTCAACTATAGGCATTCGGGAGGTAGAAACCACGAGATATATTCTCGAAAGGAAAAAAGAAGAGTTCAATTTTGGAGGAAATGTAATCAGAAACAAGCTTTCAATGGGGTACGGTGCCACGAAGAGCAAGCTTGAATACGAGGATGTGGCGAAGTATGCCAAGGACAATGATGTGAGTATTTCCGAGGCAAGGCAGAGGATACTTAAGATACTGTAGCGTTAAAACGACTAAGAAGAGGCAGGCACAGGAGGAAAAATGGCTGTTAAGGCGGATTGTCATTTGCATACGCATCATTCGGCGGATACGGATACGCCAATGGAGGCTATGATAGAGAGAGCCATAGAGCTTTCGCTGGACACGGTATGTTTTACCGAGCACAATGATTTCGGATTTCCGGAAAGCTATGAGCTGCCGGGAAAGGTATGGGAGCTCAATGCGGATTCGTATCTGTATGAGCTTCTTGAAATGCGGGAAAAATATAAGGACAAAATAAGGGTGCTCTTTGGGGTGGAGATTGGATTACAGCCGCAGTATATGAGGGAAAACGCCATATTTGCAAAGGCGCACGAATATGATTTTATCATAGGCTCCACACATCTGGTGGACGGGAAGGACCCATATTATGCGGAGAGCTTTGACGGTCAGAATGATGATGAGATATACAGGAAGTACTTTGAAGAGACGCTTGTAAATTTAAAAAAGAATTCAAATTATGATGTGGCGGGGCATCTCGACTATGTGGTGCGCTACGGAAAGAATAAGGACAGGGATTATTCCTACGAAAAATATAAGGATGTGATTGATGAGATATTAAGGACTCTGATAGATAAGGGCAAGGGGCTTGAGCTGAACACCGGAGGATTAAAGAGCGGACTTAAGGATTTGCACCCATCCAAGGATATATTAAAAAGATACAGAGAGCTGGGAGGGGAGATAATAACCATAGGCTCCGATGCGCACAAGCCGGAAAATATCGGGGAATATTTTGACAGGGCTTGTGAAACCCTGAAGGACTGCGGATTTAATTATTATTCCGTCTACGAAAAGAGGGTGGCAGAGTTTAGGAAGCTGTAGATTTAAGTGTTAAGGTGGCAATAAATGGAAAAAATAAACGATATAATCAATGATTTTATAAATAACATAAACAGGATTGTCGGTAACGGCGTGGACAGTATAATCATCTATGGTTCATACGCCAGAGGCGATTATTCGGAAAATTCGGATATTGATATTATTGGGCTGATACGCTTCCTTTCTATAAAAATATTCTAAATGAGGGAATAAAGGTGGCTTGATGGATAAGCGTGAAGAATTGTGAAAATATAGGCTGGAAAAGGCAGATGAAACTTTAAAGAGCGCCAAGCTATGCTTTGATAATGGGTTTTTCAAGGACGCAATTAACCGCTCATATTATGCGGCATTTTATGCAATAAAAGCCGTTTTGGCACTGGAGGAAATAGATTTTAAACGGCATAAGGATGTTGTGTCGTATTTTAATAAAAACTATATTGCCGGTAATATTATTCCTAAAGATATCGGAAGAATTGTTTCGAGACTTCAAAAGAAAAGAGAAATAAGCGATTATGATGATTTTTATATAGTTTCAAAGCATCCCTTCTGTGGGCTGTGTTTTGAATGTGGAATGTAAGCAAGGCGTTTACAGCTATTCACAATTATTTACAACTGATTTGAAAATCGCATAAAGAAGTGTAGGGGTCGAAGTCATTTGTTAAGGAGTGATCAACTGAAAAGAGAATGCAGGAATACGTGAAAGAGTCTTGTATAATATGAACAGGGCTCTTTATTTTTTTGATAATAGACGGTACGCAGTTGATGGATCCAAGCTGTAAAGAGTTTGGAAAACAATGCGACAAAATGCAGAAAATTAATTGCGACATCGCTTTATTTTTGGTAAAATTGTAAAATGTGGGGGTATACATACTATTTTGAGTATAATCAACGGAAAACCGGATCGGAACTTCTTGCTATAGAAGATTGTTATTAGGAAAGGAGACGCTGTTCATGGGTAAATGGGAAATGTCCGCATTGGACGCATACACAAACAGAGTGTATAAGATTATAGTGTTGATCATACCGATCTTCTGTTTATGTGCAAGCACGACTATCACAACTCTTCACTTTATAGGCTGGTATCCGGATATTAACGAAACGGCGATGTGGCTCTTTGACCTGTCGGATGTCATATATCTCTCCATAGGGATATATTTTATAAAGACCGGATTTAGAGAAGACGGCATTGTTTATCCTGATAAGCTGCATGCTGCCAAGTATACCATGGCGGTGATAGTAATAATCCAGTGGAACGCAATTTCATATATCTGGCCCTTTACTGATTTCTGGGCATACTGTCTGCTGTTTACGATAGTCGAGGCCTTCTTCTTTGATGTAAAGCTGGTAGCATTTTCTACTGTAGGTATAAGCGTATCTATGTTTATCTCGTGGTTCTTAAAAGGCGGCTTGCTGCTTCCAACTGAGGATAATTATTTCTTTGCAAATATGACTTTCCGTATGGTGGGTCTGGTGCTCATGTTGCTGTCGATAAATATAATCACATATTTTGGCGGACATTTTCTTGTGGAAGAATTGGAAAAATACGTTAATTATGACACCCTTACACATCTTTTGAACAGAAGGAGCATGGATAACTATCTTCAGGCAGCACACAGACAGGCTAAAACGGGACAGGCCACATTCTGCCTTATGATGATGGATATAGATGATTTCAAGAAAGTAAACGATACCTATGGTCATGACTGCGGTGACGAAGTATTGAAGTATGTTGCCCATACGATATCTTCAGGGGTTAAAAAGAATGATTATGTCTTCCGCTGGGGCGGAGAAGAAATACTTGTACTGCTGAACACCGATTTTGATACGGCTTTGGCTGCTGCAGAAAGGATCAGAGCGGATATAGCAAGAGATCCGGTTGATTACCGGGGAACAACGAAGGTTCCGGTGACGATAACTATCGGCGTATCACCTTATACTGCCGGCGCAACAATACAGCAGATGATGGATGATGCCGATGCCAAGCTTTATTATGGCAAGAAGCATGGGAAGAACCAGGTGGTCGGTGTATTGCCCGATGAAAACGGTGGTAATGGCGGGGATAAAAAGGATAAGAATGAGAATACCATAAAAACTCCGGCACTGGCGTTCGGACTGCTGCCAAACAGAGCATAGTACAGAGGATAATATATGGCTAAAGAAAAGTGGGAAATGTCTGCGCTGGATGCATACATAAATAAGGTATACAAGTTTGATGTTCTGTTTGTTCCCATACTGTGTGTATGTGCAGGAATAACAATAACTGTATTGAATGCTTTGGGACTTTATGATGTTACCAGTATACCCATGCTGATCGTATTTGACCTGTCGGTACTGATTTATCTGCTTATCGGTATTTATTTTACAAGGACAGGGATCGGAGATAACGGTATCGTATTACCGGAGAAACTTAGAAATGCCAAGATAGTCATAGCGGTTCTTGTGGTTGTGCAGTGGAATGCCATATCATATATCTGGCCGTTCAGGGATATGTGGGCATACTGCATCCTGTTTACGACAGTGCTCGCACTATTTTTTGACACAAAGCTCGTTCAGATCACTTCACTTGCAATAATCATTTCAATGATCGCCTCTTGGATCATAAAGGGAGATCTGCTCCTGCCGCATCAGGATACCTACTTTAATGCAAATATGGTGTTCCGGTTCGTAGGTCTTGCCCTGATGATATTGTCTATCAACATGATCACATACTTCGGTGGGAAATTCTTTGTAGAAGAGCTGGAGAAATTCGTAAATTACGATACACTTACTCATCTTCTCAACAGGAGAAGCATGGATGGTTATCTTCAGAGTGCGTATAAAAAGGCAGGAACGGGCAAGAGTACATTTTGCCTTCTGTTAATGGATATCGATAATTTCAAAAAGGTTAATGACACACATGGCCACGAGTGCGGGGATGAGGTATTAAGAACCGTATCTAACATTGTTTCCTGTGGTGTTGATAAGAATGACAGTGTATTCAGATGGGGTGGTGAAGAGATACTTGTGTTGCTGAACGCGGAGGAATATAAGGCGGTATTCATCGCAGACCGAATAAGGAAAGAGATTGAAAAGACTGTCATTAAATATAAGGATGACAGCCTGTCTGTTACGGTTACGATCGGAGTTGCTCCGTACAGAAGCACAGATACCATACAGGAGATGATGGACAAGGCAGACAAATGCCTGTATTACGGTAAAACCCATGGTAAGAATCAGATCGTCAGCATGGTTGAATCAGAAGTTACCCCGTTCAATGACACTACTCAGGTACTTTCCAAGCTTCCCAATGCAAGCGGGTATATGAAGGAAGTTGAGAAGATTAAGAGCAGGGAGAACATATCGGAGTATTCGGCTTTTTACTTTAATATAAAAAGATTCGGCAGCATTAATGGAGATGTGGGACAGGAAAATGGAGATAAGCTGATAAGAGATTACGCTGATATGCTTAAAGGATTTATCCGTGAGAATGAGGTGGTCGGACATCTTGGCGGTGATAATTTCATGGCGCTTATCCGCAGGGAGAGGCAGGAGGATATGGTTGAATTTCTGTCAGGGGTTGAGACACAGTTGGTTGTAAACGGTGCAACCCGCATATTCAAACTGGCTGCCACCATAGGCATATGGGAGATCGATGATGACAACATAGAAACCGGTGAGATCATTTCCCGGCCGTCGATGGCTCTAAATCAGGCGAGAAATGTAAGGCATAAGAACGTTGTTGTTATCACAGATGATCAGATAACAAGGATAAGACAGCAGAAGTCGGTGCTTGCCAATTATAAGGAAGCAATTAAAAATGAAGAGTTTAAGGTATTCTATCAGCCAAAGGTAGATTCTAAAGGTGGAGAGCTTGTAGGGGCTGAAGGTCTTGTGAGATGGATCCGTAACAATGAGACTGTTTCGCCCGGAATCTTTATTCCACCATTAGAAGAAAGCGGGGAAATACTTCTGCTTGATTATTATGTCCTTCGCCATGTCTGCGCGGATATATCGCACTGGAAAAAGGAGGGGCTTGTTCCTGTTAAAACATCGGTGAATTTTTCCAGAAAGGATCTTAAGGATAAGGATCTTGCACACAACATCAATCATATGATAGAAGAATCAGGGGTTGATAAGGAGCTGATAGAGATTGAGGTTACCGAAACTGCCGATGAGGAAGAGCAGGGAATTCTTGGGGAGTTCATAGATCAGCTCTATGATTATGGGATAAAGGTTGCCATAGATGACTTTGGAGCAGGATATTCTTCTGTTGCAACATTAAGGGAGTTCAAGGTTAAGACTCTTAAGATTGACCGTTCGTTTATAAATACTACCAGTTTTACCTGGAAGGATGAAGTGATCCTTAAGGATATCATACATATGGCACAGGAGCTTGGAATGGATATCATAATGGAGGGAGTTGAGCGGGAAGACCAGCTTAAGTTTGTAAACAGTGCCGGATGCTTTATAATTCAGGGCTTCTATTACGACAGACCTATGCCGTCGTCTGACTTTGAAGAAAGGCTGAGAAATAGAACATATAGGAAATGACGTGGCTGAAATGGAGGAATAAAGTGTTCTGGTCATGATAGATATGTTCTATCTCCGTAAGAATGGCTTGCTTTTGGGTGTAATAATCCACCTTACGCCCAAATCGTCCTTATACTCATCAATAAATCGATATGCCTCTAATCGATTTCCCTTGCAAAGAATGCCGACGCTTTTTTAGGAAGAGGTTCTCTTTTCTGGTTTCTTCCAATTCCTTGCGGAGTCGGTTATTCTCCTTCATAAGCTC
>JAFUVF010000099.1 GCA_017483735.1 Lachnospiraceae bacterium
CGCAAACATAACAATATTACTGATGGATGTGACCAGTGCCAGCCCGAATAAACCCGTGTGAAGGACCGTGGCACACAGGATATCTCCCGTAATATTGACCGCCGTGGAAATAAGCACCGCCCATAGCCCTAACGTCCTGTCACCGTCAAGCTGAAGAGACTGATTGACCGATATTGCGGCACTGAAAAAGGGGATTCCTATGGCATATCCTCTGCAATATGCGATTCCCAGCGGAGCAAGAGACGCGTATCTTCCGGCCATTCCAAGCGCTCTGCATATCGTAGGACTCTCTGCGAATAAGAATGCCGCTGCAATTACTGTGATCACAAGCACGGACAGAAGGCTCGTAGTGAATACCTCCGAAGTCCGCTGCTTATCGCCTCTTGCTATGACCTCCGACAGGATCAGCTGCATACCGTTTCCGAAAATAGTCGCGATCACCGAAAAAATCCCGATCACAGGCAAAACTATACCTGATGCGCTTATCTCACGCTGTCCTAGAAATTTACCGATGACCATTTCATCCACAGCAGAACCCACGGAGCCTGCAAACATTGCAATGGCGATTACCATCATGGTAGCTGTGAGCATTTTGTTTGTTATAAAATCATTTCTTTTGTTCATCCCTCTGCCTTTTCATTCCATTGATCATTCACATCATCAATGCTTTTCGTATGGCACCCAGCCCGATGTCCTCCGAAAGTTTCCTGTCCATGCTTAACTGAAGCATGGTTTTGTCATCTCCAAGTAAAAAGGCTGCCATATTGACTGCATACCCGTCTCCTTCAAGCACTCTCCAAAAGCCTTTCATAAAGGCTGTCTGTTTTTTACCGTCAAGCACCGATATGTCCTTATAGTACAAGGGCATAACCGTCTCCCCTGTCCGGGTAATGACTTTCAGCCTCTCCTTAAGAACCTGCTCCCCTGGAATACTGTCCAGAAGAAACTCCTTCCGGATCCTCTTATCCGATATCCAATTCGGAAAATCGAAGTTAAGCGTCGGTATATATTTGTGGGATTCTGAAAACAGCCTGTTTTTCTTCTCCCTGCTCATTCCGCCCCGTGCGTAGATCACCCCGAACATTCCCATCATGTTCCAAACATGCGCACTCGGAGAAATGTTGTTTGCAAGAGCCAACTCCACGATCCTCTTAAGGGGCTCCAGATATACTGCCTCATCAAAGGAATCGTCGCGCATCATCCTCTGCAGCAACGAATTCTCCCTCTGGATATAGGTATAGCTTACCAGTGAAGACATAACGCATATCTTTCGCGCTTTACTATAGCATTTCAGTTCAAATAAAAGGTCCTCGGTAAGAATAATGTCTTTATCAAACTCTACATGGTTCTTTTTCACTATATCCGTAAGAATCAGCTTCGTTCCGAGGAAGGTACATGCACCGTATAACAGATTTCCCCTGATGTCGGGATCGTCCGGAACAATATATCCGTCCTTTGTCTCAGGAAAGAGTAACGGCATTGGAACCGCAAACAGGCTGTCCTGATCGCAGACATTCTCCGCTCTTCCGATCAGGATGTCGCAGTCGTCTCTTTCCATCTTATCGATGGCCTTTCTGAAAAATTCCCTCTCACAGACATCATCATCATCGAGAAAATACAGATATTTCCCGCAAGCCTTTTTTATGCCCTCGTTTCTTGGCGAGCTGGGGGAATGCCATTCATCCTTTTTCTCATAAATCCGTACATTGGGGATATTTCCTGTAAGGGCGGCAATATTCTTAGGCGTACACGTATCCGTATTGTGCATGATGATGACCCATTCCCAGCTTATGTCGTGGGTTGCTTCCAGCACGGAATCCGCTGTGCGTTTAAAGATATCCGTATCCTGATTATGAAACGGTGTGATAATGGAAAGCATTCTATTGTCAGATGAAGCTTTCAATGCGATTTCTCCTCTACTATGATCATTTTTAAGATTTTTCCCATACTTTGTCTCTATTTCAGGTTTTCAGTTATAAGCGCTTCGGTTTTTTCAAGCACCCTGTCCATATACCCTTCTTCCCACAGATCCACGTCCGGATGCAGGATCAGATGCACTCCCTTATGATCCTCCCAGAGAAATTCTCCCCGGTTAAACAGTTCAAAGGATTCCCTCTCAAACAATTCATATCCCGCCTCATCCGTATCATCGGGGAATATCTCGCTTACAATAAACGGAGCGATCTGCGGTACTTCGGACATACCGAAGCATTCGGAAAAGATAATGTCCTTCTGAAGGAAGCCGTACCTGTCCGCCTTAAGATAGGACTCCATGAAATCTCTTTCCGTATAATTCTTCTTCAACCTTACGGGCACCTCATTCACCAGACACCCCGCGATCCCGTCCGTATTAGGGACAGGTACGCTCCTTCCCGATACCGCTACCGGTATGATAATATCATCCCTGCCGAGTACATCCATAACAGCCCTTCCGTATTGGCACAGGATATAGGCCGACAGGGAAATCCGCCGCTCTGTGCATAGTTCTTTCAGTCTCTTTAAGTCTGAACCCGCAATGGTGCAGCTGTACCGCTTATACCGCGGGATGCCAAAGCGCAGCCTGTTCTTAGGTATACAAGCAGCCTCTGTTCCGCTCAGATAATCCTTCCAAAAATCCACAGCTTCCCTGATTACCTTCTCATCACCGGTATGATCCAGATATTCGATGTAATGATCAACATAAGCCGCAGCCTCTCCGGTGGCAAATTCCCTGAAAAGCAGTCTCTCTGTCATGCCGTCAACTGCTCTATGGTCAAATCTTATGAGAATAACGGTCTTATCCGGATGCGTCCAAAATGCCTTCACATAGATAAGGTCAGCCGGATCTGGATGCAGGAACAGAGCGACACGTTCTTTACGGATCATCTCCCTTTGCAGCTCCGACAGATCATCACCCTCGTCTCCAAACTCCCGTATATCCGCATAATCATAACGAATCGGCCGTGTTTTCAGTACTTTCGTAAAGAACCTGCCGCTATCCTCTATAAAGCTGCTTCTGAATACCGGATGGACAGCTGACAGCTGCTTTATTTTCCGGTGGAGCTCCCCCTCGTCGATATTTCTTTTGCACACGATACCACGTACGATCTGCAATATCTCCTTTGTATAAGTGCTCTGCATGTCTGTACATCTCACAAGCCCGGAAACATCCTTTTTCACGCCGGCAGCTCTGGTTCTTTTCTTTATCCTTTCCGAAAGCGCATGAATATCCGCAGACGAAATAAAGTCCTCTATGGTAATGAAATACCCTTCCTTGGATAATTCATTGAGCAGCACAACAGCTTTCAGTGAATCCATCCCCAGGGCCATAAGGTTTGAAGCAGCTGACAGTTTCTTTTCATCTACCTTCAGGAGCCTCGCGGATACTCTTACGATAAGCAGTTCTTTTTCACTGAGGCTCCTGTCGTCAGATGCCTTGCCGTTTCCCGTTAAAGGCTCCGTCTCACAGCTTAGCGGCATATTCCTAAGTGCGGTATAATCCACCTTTCCGTTTGTATTATGCGGAAGCGCAGCAAGCCTTATGAAATACAGGGGGATCATAAACGCAGGCAGCCTTTCCGCCATATGCGTCCTTACCAACGTAATATCCGCGTCCTCGTCATGTTCTCCCTCATAATAGGCCACAAGGACGTCGTTTCCGGTACTGCTCTTCACTACCAGGGCACAGCTGTTGCGGATCCCGGCACAGTCATTCATGACCTTTTCGATTTCCGAAAGCTCCACTCTCTGCCCATGGTATTTTACCATGCGATCATTTCTTCCAAAGAGCCGTATCTCATTGTTTTCAGTGACAGCTCCCAGATCCCCGGTCCTTACATACCGTTTTCCATCGATCCATATATTCTTCTGGTCATATGCTTCCTTTGACTTTTCATCGTCTCCCAGAAGATAAACGGTAAAGGCGCTTTGCGTTCTTACGGCAAGCTCACCCTTATCCCCCTTCTTTAATATATTGCCGTCCCCATCGATCGTACATATATATGTCCCAGGGGAAAAACGCATTCTCCCGTCGCCTCTGAAATCCTGCCATCCGATGCCAAACACCTCTGTCTGACCATACACGGAAATGATTTCCCCTTTATACTCCGTAAGATCCAACAGACGGCGCTTCAATGCGTCAGAAAGCGGCTCCCCAAAAAAGCAGAGACAGCCCACGTTCCTGAGTGACCTGACAAATCTTTCCTCCTCCAGGAACATATTCAGCTGAGAAGGGAGAATTGCCACAGAACAGGCCTTTGTTTTTTCGAGAAAATCGCAAGTATCGGCTATCGAATTCTGCTCCTCTTCTGATAACAACAGTAGCCGTTTGCCGTTTAAGAGGGCGATGGGGTATTCAAAATGATATGCCACGACATAGCCATGGTTCAGTCTCGCCATGACAGCTTCAAACTCTATGCCCCCAATCCCCGCCTCTGAAAGCCCGTATGGATACTGTAAGAAAAGGAACCCGAGAGATGCCTGGTTCTGAACCACACCCTTCGGAACCCCTGTAGAACCTGATGTATAGAGTATGACAGCCGGATCCTGCTCCTTTGCCATGATCGGTGAAAGGACTGCGGCTTCGTCTGCGCCGTCCATCAGTTCTCTGTAAACCCCATCCGTTACCACAAGAACGGCCTCGGAAGACCTTTTGACTTCATTGAACCGCTTTAGCGGGAAATCCCATACGATAGGTACGAATGCCGCTCCGCTCTTTAATATCCCGAACATGGCAACGACCATTCCGATACTTCGCTTCATATGAAGGATGACGGCACTACCAGGTCCTATCCCCCTTTCCATAAGGCCGACCGCAAATCTGTCTGTCTTTCGGTCAAATTCATGGTAAGTGATACTGCCTTCACTTGTCTCTATTGCCACCCCCGAAAAGGCGCCGGTTTTTCTCAGCACGATGCTCTGAACTGTCTCCAAAATAAGATACGCTCCCCTATAGATGTTTTATAATCTCATCATCCGCAAGCTGATTTTCAATATCTCCATCTAAGTTCTTTATAATAAGAGCGTCCGGAGTTGCCAGCTGTTTTCTGATCAGATGTAAAACCCTGCTGCCCGATGCCGCAAGATACGTAAGCCCCTCTGCATCGATCTCGACAGATGTTATCCTGTCCTTATTCTGTTCAAAGCATTCAAGCAGCCCGGGAGAGCTCAAAGTATCAAGCCTTCCCGACACAGACATGATCAGGGTATCATTTTCGACACGCGACTCCATAGAGAAAGCCTGTTCCGTTTCATCCTCCGCTTTATAATCGTCAGACAAAACAGCTACAAAGGTATAAGGATGGCTGATCGCATTGCGGATCTTTTCTGCCGCATCAGACGCCAGTCCTTTCAGGGTGGAAAGCGCCGTACCGGCAGGAAGCAGCGGACACATCTTCGCAATAAGTCCTGCCTCTTTAAATAATGCAGCGTCCGTTTCCAGCGGTCGTTTATCTGTCTCCATGGTGATACCGCCGTTTGACGCCCAGTTATACATTTCAAAGAGCATGCCAAAGGCCTCTCTCATTCTCTCGGGCGGATAATTGGCCGTGATCACGTCAAAGAAAAGATAGCCGTTTCCGGGATCGGTCGTAATATATACCGAGCCCTCATGCTCATGCATGATCCTTGCGATATTCCTGCGGACTGCGGCAGCATCCTGTGAGCTTAAATACATACCCAATCCTTCAACCACGATACAGATCGGACCCGCAAGCTTATCCGCAGCTTCCTTTAAGGATTCATAGTTCGTTGCATCGACACCCGCATATTCATAACCGGCGAGTTCCGTCTGTTTTGCTATCGGGGCAAGCTCCTTAGCAACAACCGGCAGATCCGCACCAACGTAATGATATCCATTCTTCGCAAACTGCAGCCCTCTCGGGGAATAGCCGCAGGCAATATCCAGAATATTTTTACATCCTGACTCCCTGATGTAATGATTGATCGAGCCATACCGGATCTCATGTATGATCGGATTTAAGAAGCACATATCCTTACTGTGGGGGATCACCCCCGGATCGATTGCGTTTTCAAGATCGATCAGTTTACCGTACTCTACGGCTTCGGGAATACCCGCAAGATACAGCCAGTAGGATGTAAGCTTTGCGGTCTCAAATGCCTTATTAGATTCTTCAGAATAATGCTCTTTTCCCATCTTCTCTCTCCTCTTTTTTATCCATTCATTACTTCCGCTATCAGCATGGTTTCCATCATAACCGTACCTATCTTGGGATGCCGGATCTTAAAGCGGTACCCCAGGTCAAGGCCTTCCAACATCGGCTTGATCTCATAGAAATCAGAGGCATTGTGGTAAATGCTGATAAGCAGTGTCGGCTTATGGGCTTTGATCGTCTCCATCGCGCCAAGGAGGAGCTCCTGCTCCGCTCCCTCCACATCTGCCTTGATCAGCCCAACCGTCAGTCCGTTCTCCTTAACATATTCGTCCAATGAGACAACATCAACTGTTTCTGTGGCTGTGTAGGGCATTGTACTGTTTTCCACATAAGCGTTGGTCGAGCTTACATAGGCATTTGTCATCTCTGCCTGACCCTTCTCTCTTCCAAGGGCAAGCCTCCTTGGGACCACACCCGCAAGTCCGTTAAGTTCTATGGTCTTAAGCATGTTAGCATAGTTTTCCTTCGTCGGTTCAAAGGCGTGAACACTTCTGTCCGTCAGCTCTGAGAGGATGAGCGCCGAATCTCCGATGAAGGCGCCTGCATCTATGATATCCTTATGTGCAAAGCTCTCCGGATGCTCTATAGACCCAAGCCCGCATCTGTCTATGAAAACACTTGCCTCAAATCTCGGCACCGGAAGCATATAACCCCGGCAGTAAAAACAGCCCTCCGAAAGCCTTAGCATCTCATTGTCAAATTCCTCCAAAATGCGAAGGATCTCATCCGCCTCCTCCCTTGTAAACAAAGGCAAAGTGCGCTCCCCCGATGCCTTTAACAGCTTAAGGCGCTTAAGCATAAGTACAACCGTTTTCACGCTATCTGGATCAAGCCCTGCCGTGAGCCTAAGGAACTTTTCCTTAAAATCAGGCATATCCTCATCACAGACCGGAAAGTGCTTATAATATTCCCCTTCAAAAAGCCTGTCGGCAAGAGGCCTGCCATTTATTTCTCCGGATAATGAATTTACCTTTGCATAGATCTGATTAAGCTTTAGTACAAGCGCATCCGTCCTGCTCTCCATTCTTACTCCCTCTTAATTTGTCTGATTCGCTTGCGATAAAAGCATCCCAAAATAATTCTTATAGAAGGTAAACATCTCTTTCTTCATATACAGGTCATTATGGAAATAATCGGCAAATTCCATGACCCTTGCATTCGGAAACAGACCGCTCACTACGGAAAGCTTAAGCTGCTCCGTTTCTTCGTCATAGTCCTTCTTCGCGTCAATAAACAGCACCGGACCGTCGTATTTCGTATTGCCCTTCATGGTCCGCATCAGGTCAAGTACCAGATTCTGCTTCCGGATGATAAGCTCTATGGGTTCCTTGACAACGGAATCTCCGTACATTCTGCTCCGCTCCGAGACCATCCTTATGTACGGATCATCCTCCGTAAGTACGGGAAAGACTCTTCCGGGATAAATCCACGGGATGATGGTATCACCCATGAATACCCATTTGTACTCCCCTGTCTTTTTCTGCCACCGGTCAGCAAGTTCGAGGGCTATCTGTCCTCCAAACGAAAACCCCGCAAAGCCCCAAAGCGTACGCTCCTTCCCTTCAAGAGAATTGCTTATCCCGTCCATATAAAAATCGATCAGGGCACCATAATCATATCTGCCGACAGACTCATTTATATGATCCGGAAAGGGTTCTATCGAAAGCAGGTTAAACTGCTTTCCCCACTCCTCATAGAGCATGGAAAAGGCGCTTACGGTCACGATCCCGTGCGCTAAGACCATCGTCGGCTTTTTCGCGTCAAAGGGCGCCGTAAACCAGATGATCTCCTTTTTCGCGGTCAGTATATTCCGTATGGTCTTTTGCTTCATCACATCCGATACCGTGATCCTGCCATCGTATTTTTCTATCTGATTCACAAACTGCACGGCCAGGATGGAATCCATCCCAAGACGCATCAGATCATCGGTTACGCCGAATTCGATATCGGGAAGAAGGGCTCTGGCCGCCTCCAGGAGACGCCGCTCCTCATAGCTTTCTGGCGGAACCTTCTCTGTATAGCTGTCAAAATCAGGCTCCGGCAGCGCCTTTCTCTCAACCTTTCCGTTTACATTCTTCGGAAAGGCGGTCATGGCGATATAGTAACGTGGCACCATATATTTCGGAAGGCTTTCCGCAACGAAGGAAGCAAGGGTATCGGATGAAAGCGCTTTACCGCGTTCCCTCGGAAGGTAATAGCAGACCAGCATATCGGCTTTGTTTCTTTGTTTTATAACACAGATCGCATCATCGACATCCGGGTGTTTTACCATGGCTGCTTCCACCTCACCCATCTCTACTCTCTGACCGTTGATCTTGGTCATATTATCCTTACGACCGCAATAATAATAGTTCCCTTCCCTGTCAAACTGCATCAGATCTCCCGACCGATACATTCTACTATGTCCATCAAAGGGACAGGCCACAAATTTTTCCCTTGTCTCATCCTCTCTGTTCCTGTATTCAATAGCAAGGGCATCATTGACGATACAGACCTCTCCCACCGTATCCGGTTCGGTGATCCGCTCTCCCTTCTCATCCAGAAGATAAATGTTCGTCCCTGGAAACGGTCTGCCTAAAAGGTTCCAGGGATCATCCTTTTTCGTCTCTCTTCCGATGACAGCCGCTGCCTCAGAGGAACCGTAGATCTCCACCATCCTTGCGGAAATATCCGGTATCTGCTTTGCCTTCTCCCCCGCGGTGATGATGCACCGGATTGGAAGCTCCGCCTCGGGAGCAAATACGATCGGTATCATGCTCGGGATCATAAACATGGTAGTGATATTGTTGTCGATCACCCTTGACACTAACAGCGTCTGATTTAAAAGCTCCTCGTCGCTGAAAATATAGAGATTACACCCCACCGTAAGTCCTGAAAACAGGTCATAGGTAGAGGCGGCATAGCTGAAGTTTACGATATTTCCGATGCATTCCTCCGGTCCCGGCTTATAATACTGATGCCTTGCGTCTATGTGATTTCTGATATAATAGTAGGTATCCACCACGCCCTTGGGATTTCCCGTAGAGCCGGATGTATAAGTTATAAAGGCGGCTTTCTTTTCATCCGAAGCATTGTAATTGTGAAAAACCTTCTCCGTCCGGTATCTCGAAAGCATATCTTCCATATAGATCACCGGGACCTTTACCGTACCGGCTATGATGCTTTCAAGCTTCCTTGATGTGATCAGGCAGACCGCGTCCGCATCCTCTGTAATGAAAGAAAGCCTCCCTTTCGGCACATCCGGCGAGACGAAAAAATAACAGTTGCCGCTTCTCATAATGCCCATAAAAGCGGCCAGCACCTCCTTCTCCCGGGGATACACAACGCCGATATTGTAATTGTCCGTGGAGTTCTTTTGAAACTCTCCCCTGTCCAGAACAGAAAGGATCTCATCCGCCACCAGATCCGAAAGCCGGTCAAGCTCCCGGTATGTCAGACTTCCCGCTTCATCGGAGACGGCTTTATGATCGGGATAGTTTTCCGTAGTCTCTAAAAAAATATCTACTATCGTCTTCATATACCTACCCTGCATTCTTCTTTGATCAGCCTTTTAAGTTCATCGGTCATCTGTATAAACGGTCCCTCCGCTGTCTTAGCCGCGTCAAAGTGAAAGTAAAGTGCTATGTGGTCATCCTCCATGACCACAAAATTGCTCATAACCATATCTGCGTAGTTTCTCTCTGTCAGCTCTTTAAAGTATCCCTTCGTTCTGAACTGCGGAAAGATTTCAGAAATCAGAAAAGGCGCAAGCTCCGGCGGCTTATCGAGTCCCAGTGCCGTTTTCCAGAGGATTGGCGCGGGAAGGTAGCTGTACTGCTCGGCCAGAAGATATCCAGTCCGGAAATCAGAAAGTGACCCCTCCTTTCTGATCACGATCGGAACATACTCGATGAAGCATCCGATGGATCTGTCCATTCCGCTTACGGGAACACCCCGTCCAAAGGTCAATATCTGAAAAATAAGGGCATCCTTCTTAAGGATCCTCATCAGCGCCTCTCCGTAGAGATACATGATAAGACCCACCGTGGAAATGCCGGCAACCTGACTCTTTTCCTCAAGCCGCTTCGTCTCCTCTGCTGTCAGAGAGATGGTAATGCTCCTGAAATCCGAAGGTTCTGCAGCTTCTTCTGAATTCTCAGCCTCTATTTTCGGAAGCGCCGAAAAATCTGCGTCCTTAAGATAATCCTGCCAGAAGTCCGCCGCTTCCTTTATATTGCTCTTTTTCCCTATATATCTCAGAAAATCAAGATAATGATCCTGTTCCTCATCTATCGTCTCCAGGGACAGCTCCTGCATCAGTACATTCATGCTGCTGCCATCAACGCTCAGATGATTGCCCGTACAGATGATGACGCAGGTCTTATCACTGATCCGGAAGCATGCGGCTTGAAGATTCATAAGCTCCTCATTCCGGAAAAGCTCCTCCAGTATCCCGTCTCTTCGTTCCCGTATCAGAGCCATCTGCTCCCCGGTCGGTTCAAAGGGATAGAGATCCCCTTGGGCTTTTCTCATATCCCTAAGATCTTCATATAAGATTTTAACGACGGCATCCTCTGCGATCACCTGTTTTGGTCTCTCATTTTCAAAGACGATCGCTGCCCGGAATGCGGGATGCTTTTTTACGATCAGCTCGACCCGTTTCTGAAAGCTCTTCTCCGTATAGGGCATTTCGCAGACAAAGGTGTTTGTCACATACAGACCGTGCGTTTTTTTCTCCTGCGTAATATCGGTGCCCCAATAGATCTGGACCCCGGTAGCCGGAAGCGTATTGCCCGACACATCCTCCTTATGCAGATTCCCATCCTCTCTTTTTTGGATCCGCTTAGCAACCTCCGCCAATACAGGATGGTCAAATATCTCGGCAATGCCAAGCGTATAGCCCCTCTCTCTCAGCTCCCCGATCAGTCGGAAGGCTGTCAGGGAATCCATGCCTATCTGGAACAGGTTTGATGAGGGACTTAAGTTTGCGCCCTCCCAGATCTCCTTCAGGATCGAGGCGATAAGCCTTTCATTGTCTGTCGCAAGCTCTGCAGGATAGTTTTTTTCACCCACAATCTCAGGAACGAACATTTTTTCAGAAAGACCATGATAATCTATCTTCCCGTTTGGATTGAGCGGCAGTTCTTGTAACCGTGTCAGACCTACCGGAATGATCGTCCGGGGCAGATATGCGGATAAGAAGTCCCTGATCTTACCGGGGGCGATCCCTTTATCACTGGCATACCAGGCGCACAGCACCTCGGTGCCGGCATCTGTCCTGTTTACCGAAACGGCGCATTCCCGGATCCCCGGATATTTGCAGATATTGCTTTCAATGTCTCCAAGCTCTATCCTCAGACCGTGATACTTGATCATACGGTCCTTTCTTCCCTTGATCCATATCTTTCCTGTCTCTGACAAAACTGCCTCATCGCCGGTACAGAAATACGTCTTTCCCTGAATTGTAACCGTCCGGACAACCGCATTCGTATACCGGGACAGCAGATACAGGCTTGAGACCGCCAGTTCTCCCGTCTCACGTATCCCGTCCGGCTCTTCCACATTGATCAGTCTGGCCTCTACACCGGGCAAAACAGCGGTATAGGGGTAATCCCCCTCTCTTACGTTGCCCGCGGTGATCACATGGCATTCGGACGAGCCATAGATATTGACGACATCGGTATCTTCTCCCGCACACGCAAGGATTTCCTCCCTTACCTCCGGCTTTAGTATCTCTCCGGCAAGTACAAGAGTTCCCAGCTTCTTAAAATCCTCCCGGAAGCTTTTATCCTTCAAAAAGCTCACGGTTTCAGACGGTGTGATAAAGACACTCGCGTTTTTATTTGCGGAGATGGCTCTTCCTACCGCTCCCCGAGAATTCTGTTCATCCTCCTTCAGAACGACCATTTTACGCCCGGTAAGAGGCGCTGTCAGAACTTCAAACATATAGGCGCTGATGAAATTTATGTTTGTCTTTGCAATAACCGTTTCTATCAAAAGACCAGGCATCAGGCTTTCGGAAATATGAAGCGGAAACTGGTCTTTGGAAAGAAACATAGAGGCCTGGCTGTGGCACACCCCCTTCGGTTTTCCGCTAGAGCCTGAGGTATACAGGATAAGCGCCTCATCCTCCGGACACGCAAGCCTGTATACATATTCCCCCATAAGCTCTTCCAGCAGCGCCTTCTCATACACTTCGTCTGTCAGGTTCAGGCTGATTTCGGTATCCCCAAGGATCATTTCCTTCCTTTTATCCGGAAGATTTACAGGGATAGGGAGCAGACAGGCACCTGCCTTAAGAATCCCGTAAACAGCAGACATCATTTTTTCCGAGCGGTGCATGGAAAGCGCCACCACATCCCCCGGTCCTATCCCTCTGGACAGAAGGTAAAAGGCGATATGCTCCGAAACAGAATCGAATTCCTGATAGGATATGGAAACATCTCCGCAGACAAGGGCAGTCCCTTGAAAACGGCCCTCACATGAAAGTACTGCCTTTTGCAATGTATCTGTTTTTTCAAATACCCTCATTGCTATGCTCTCCTGATCTTTCCGCTGGCAGTCTTTGGAAAGGGCTCTGTCCTGAACTCGATCACACCGATCCGCTTATAATTCGGAAGGGAGCGGTTGATCTTATCTATTTCGCTTTCCAGATATTCCCGCTTCACAGCGTCCCCACAGAATATCCCTGCTGCAATTTTCTCACCCTTTTCATATACCAGGCATTCCTCTATCTCCGGTATCCTGTAGAGCAGCTTTTCAATCTCCTCCGGTATCACATTCTCTCCGCTTGGCAGTATGACCACGTTCTTTTTTCTGCCTACAATGAATAAAAACCTGTCTTCATCAATATATCCGATATCCCCTGTATGGAGCCACCCATGAATGAGTATGGAATCCGTTTCCTCCTGATCCTTATAATACCCGTCAAAAACGCATTGTCCTGATATAAGGATCTCGCCGCGGCCGTTCTCATCAGGCGCGTCTACCCTGACCTCAAGGCAGTCTAAAATATGTCCCACCGATCCTTCCTTGGAAAAGATCCTTCCATCCTTTTCCATAGATACGGAAACAGGACCTGTCGTTTCCGTCATCCCGTAATCCGAGGTCACGCTGATATCGTAGGCAAGGAACATATCCCGTATATTCTGGGGAAGCGGCGCGCCGGTCGCTCTGATCGCGGAAAAATGATTCCCAAGGAGCGCCCTGGCCTCCATTTTCTCTTTCCCCGACAGAACCTCATATAAAAGAAGTGCCTGCGCAGGTACCATAAATCCCACCTTGGGTTTTACATACGCATATTCCTTAAGAAGATAGCGGAGTCCTGCGCTCAGATACGCAGTCGTTCCGACAAGCAGGGTTCCCCGCAGGTCGCCTATGCCGGCTATGTGATATAACGGCAGCGTGATAAGACATTTTGACTCCTGCATTTTAAGACCATTCCAGACGAAACGCTCCAGCGTGAAATTCTCCTGTCTTATGACCGCGGCCTTCATTTTGCCTCCGGTCCCTGATGTATAGATCATCATGACCATCTGTTTCTCGCAGATTGGATCCTCGATCCATTCTCTGCCGACCTCTGCGCTTAAGAAGTACCGCCTGCCTTCCTCCAACAGATCCATAACCTCTGACAATCTGTAAAGCGTTATGCCGGGGAGCCGGATTCCCTCTATATCCGAAGATAAACCGTCCTCCGCGAAACAGACCTGCGTGTCCGCAAAGCTTATCCTGTTTTTTAACTCATCCGCGGGAAGTTTTGGATCTAACGGCAGGACAATGGTGTTACTGCACAGGAGGGTCAGAAATAAAAGCACCCATTCGTAGCTTCTCTCTCCCATGAGCGCAATTGTCTTCCGGCGCAGTCCTTTTCTGTACAGTGCCGTCCCAAGACAGACTATATCCGAAAAAAGCTGCTCATAGGTTACGCCGGTAACGCAGTCCTTCTCAAAGTCATACCATTCAAGTGCTGTCTTTTCCGGGATCCTGTATGCGTTTTGAAAAAAGAAATGCGCAAGGGTTTCCGTCTCACAGTATTCGATCTTTCTTTTGAACCATTCCTGCCACATGTGTTTCACCCGGCTTAACTGTTCAGCCACATTTTCATATATTTATTATATTCCCTATATACCTGTGTGGTGATCTCCTCACCGATCTGCGTATAGGATTTCATCAGATAACGCAGAGCCTCTGCGGGAACACGGAGAATGGTCGCTTCATCCGAGATCACCTCTGCCTCAAAGCCTGTTTTTATGTCCTTCAGAATACCAGAAATACCAATTAACGATCCCGGTCCGCACGCCTTTACGGGGTTTTTCCAGCCGGAAGCGGTAGTAGCCTTAAGGACAACAAAGCCCGTAATCACGATATACAGGTCTGTAAGCATCTGGTGCTCCAAAAAAACGGTATCCGCGGAGCGGACCATAAGGATTTCAACTTTACGTACTGCTTTCGCCAGATCATCCCACTCGGCGCACGCAAAAACGGGATGCTTCTTTAAAAGCATAGTCTTCTTAAGCTCCTCGCACTGACGCAGCTGCGCCGTAAGTTCAAACTGCGATGCGTCAATGAGCGCCAGTTCTCCGATCGCAGGATCGTTCTCGGAAAACAGTATCTGTTTCAGTATCGCAAGATAGCTTTCCGCATACAGCTGTATGGTTTCCCTGGAGAAAACCGCAGCATTATATCCAAGTCCCAGACTCATACCCTCCTTATCCGAGCGGATATATACCGCAAGATCCTCTGAAAGATTGTCATAAACGCTGGCACCCATGATCCGAAAACCGGGCAGACCGCCTCCATCTCCCGAAAAGGACCTGGCCCCCTCAAAGTTATGGCAGTTCAGGATATGATCAAACAGCTCTCCCTTGTATCCGATTGCTTCCTTGATCTGTTCTACGGAGCAGTCCGAATTCTCCATCGAATGCACAAAATCCTTCTGGAGAGAAGACACTACATCGCCAAACATCTGATCATCCGCAAGCTGCAGGCGCACGGGAAGTACCTTTACAAATCCGCCGGGGATATTCATGCTCTGGAATACATGCGCGTCTCTTCCGGAGGTTATCGCTCCGAAAATAATGTCCTTCCTCCCTGTAAGCCGGTTCAGCATGATACCCCAGGCCGCCTGCATGATATTGTAGATCGTAGTCCTGTGTTTTTTGGAAGCCGTTTTCATGGCATCCGTAAGCGCCTTAGGCACCTCACAGGTATAGACGGTCTCCTTAAACTCCCCTTTGCTTTTCTGCATACCGGGAAGAAAGATCTCTTCTGTAAGACCCTCGAGGTACTCCTTCCAATAGGAAAGTTCCCGGTTCAGATCGGCCTTGTTCCTGGACACGGCAATGCTCTTATATTCACTCCCTCCTGTTTGGAGCTTCGGATCGATATTCAGGACATAATCGATAAAAAGCTCCTTTATCAATATGCCGATACTGGTCCCGTCACTGTTGATGTGCGGCTGTGAAAGGATAATGGCGTAATTGTCTTCCTTTTTCAGCTTATATATATGTATCCTTAAAAGAGGATCCTTTTCCAGATCAAATCCTCTTCTTCTGTCCGCCTCACTGTACTTCTCAAGCGTCCGGTCTATGTCGTCTTCTTTTATGCTGCTGAGATCCTCAAAGGACAGCTCTGCCCTTCTGTCCTTAAGACATACGCAGTATGGCTTTTTAAGACCTCTGTAAACGTATGCGAACCGGAGCGTTTCATTCTTTTCGCACTCCGCGTCTACCCTTCGTTTGAAATCAACCGGCCTAAGCTTCATTTCCGCCTTTAATACCATCTGCAGGAAAAACGCGGATTGATTATTATTCTTCGCGTGAAACATCCAGCTCTGTCCGGGGCCGAGATCATAGATATCCTGTATCCGACTCCCATATTTCTGAACGATCTTTGCAAGGTCACCCGGAGAGACCTCTGCCGTATATTTTTTTGAAATTCCCTGGTCCCCTGGGAAAAACGGATTTTGAAAAACAGGATTGTTTCCGTACATATCGCATCCTCATAAGCGGAGCTCCGGAGCAGGACCGCCCCGGAAATCCGCTGTTATTACATTTACGGCATATTATTTTTGCCGTTCACTAAAAATTACTTCATACACTCCACAAGTTCATTGAAGTTGGAATGCATATAGATATCCTTAAGCTCGACCGTATAGCCGGCTTCTGCACATCTGGTGACCATCTTCACCGTATCAAGGGATGTCAGTCCCTGCTCAAAAAAGTCCTCATCCTTTTTAAAGTCAGGCAGTATGCCCTTCATGACGTCCATAAGCGCCACATCGGGCTTCTTTTCCTTCTTCCCGGGCTTTGCCTTTTCAATCTTGATCACATTCGGATTTTCAATAGGTGTATCAACCCCATGGGAAAGGTATTTCTGTATCTGGGGTGGAACCATACCCGGTGCCATGCCGGGAGCAATCGGGGATGCCGTCGGAGGAGCCGCCGGCGGTGTCATCATCTGCTGGGCAGGCATAGGAGTACAAACCTGCTGCCCTCCCATCGGCGTACATACCTGCTGGCTATACACTGGCGTGCAGACCTGCTGACTGCATACCGGTGTACATACCTGCTGATAACCCATGGGCGCACAGACCTGTTGACCGTATACCGGTGTGCAGACCTGCTGGTAACCCATGGGCATGCAGATCTGCTGACCGCCCATGGGTGTACATATCTGCTGACCATACATTGGTGTACAGACCTGCTGGCCATACATCGGCGTACAGACTTGCTGATTTCCCATCGGCGTACATACCTGTTGATTTCCCATCGGCGTACATACCTGCTGGTTGCCCATAAATCCCATATTCTGGCGTTCAGCCGCCTCCGCTTCTTCAACGCTCGAGAAACCCATCTCCCTTGCTGCAATTTCCTTTGTCAGCATTGCTTCCGGAACATAAACCGGCTCCGTCTCGGTAAGCTTCTCTGCCAAAGCCCCTAATGTCGGTGTCATAAATACATCCGACAGATCCAGCTTCACGCCCTTCTGTATCAGCCAGGCGGAAATCTGAACGGCCATGATGGAATCTCCCCCGGCTTCAAAAAAGTCCGCCTCATCGGAAACCTCATCGACCTTAAACACCTCTTTCCAGGCTTCAGCCAACAATGACTTCATTTCTTCCTGCGACATAATAACCTCCTCTTAATTTGAAATATAATATTTACCCCTATAGGATAGAATATCCCAAGTAGTCAGGTCCTTTTCTATTTCTTCGCCACTGCCGTACCATCAAAACTGAATAATTTTACAATCCTATACGAAAAAAAGCAATCATTCTGGAATAATTGGCAGCCCGCCAAACGTTCTAAATAAATCTTTTGTCATAATTGTTCTCCGATCCTTTCTATAATGGAAAAATGACCGGCGTGGATGGGAACCCAAAAATTTCCTTAACAGCTTCTGACGCATCTCTAATCACCATGGAGCCTTGTCTGCTCATCACTTTCTGAGTGGATAGCAGCACTCTGAGGCCCGCAGACGAAATATATTCAAGCTCCTTAATATCCATAATAAGCTCCGTCTTACCGTCAAGCGATTCCTTTAGTGCGCCTTCCAGTTCCGGGGCTGTAGTTGTGTCAAGTCACCCCTCCAGAGTAACAACAAGGCTGGTTCCGTTTGTTTATTTGCTGATGTTTAGCATTTGATATCCTCCTCCTTCATTTTAATAAAAAAACGCCATGCAAAAGAGCATAAAGCTCTCCCGCATGACGGTCTGAACTGCTTATGAAACCAAATATAACA
>JAFUVF010000100.1 GCA_017483735.1 Lachnospiraceae bacterium
CATATGCGGTGCGGGCATAGTAGATTTCGTCAAAATACATACTGTCATAGGAGGTGCCGCCCTCAATCCTGTGTGTCTCTGGGTCGGGCGCACTAAAGGGAGTAAGGCTTCCCAAATCATAGAAGGCAAAAAAGGTATAAAATATAGTGATTCCTGCCATAATGCATATGTCAAGCCGGGTAATTCTTACGGTATTTTTAAGTCCTGCCACCGCTTCCAAAAGGTCGGGCGCAGAGCTCTTGCTTTTTCCTTTGATTAAGTCGTACAAAAGCTTTATAAACATTGAATATGTAAAGAGCCCAAGGAGAGCCACAAAGCGTATGAACGCCGTGTCCGTATCGTAGGTCTTGGGGTCATAGTAGACGAGGATATGATATACATTAAGGAAATTCACAAAGGATAAGGCTATAGTGATTCCTATTATATCGAGGCTGTCCGCATATATGTATGCAAAAAGCATTAGGGCAAAGATGGGAAATACATAGCGCTCATGCATCTTTGCGGAGAACATAAATACGGAGAATACTATAAATGATGCGGTAAAGAAGTACCGGGCTTCTGCAATCCTTGAAGCTCTTAATAAAATATAGAGAAAGAACGAGCTTATTGTTATTGCGAATATGGCGATAAATCCCCAAAGACCAAAGGGCAGCGTCATAAAGGTCAAATCCGCAGAGAACCAGTTGAATCCAAACAATGCGTATATATTATATGCATTGACCGTGGCATAGCTGTATGACCCCACAGTTTCAAAGTATTGGGAGAATACATTGGATAATCCGAAGGGCAGTGCAAGGATAAGTCCCAGAATGGGCGCAGGCAGTGTATAAAGCAGGGTTTTAAAGAAGCTTCTGACAGTATTGTCAGAAGTCGTGACAGCCTTCTCAGCAATAATATTTTCAGCAAAGCCTATTATCAAAAGCGGAGAAAATATCAGCATCTGGGGCTTTATGAGTACACCGAGCACATAATAGATGCATGCCTTTGTATAGCCGTAGCGGTCTGATTTTGTGAGATTATATATGGCAAGTATGACAAATACCGTAAGCACGGAGTCCACCTGTCCCCATACAGCAGAATTTATGATAACGACGGGATTTAAAAGATATAGTGACGAAATGAGCGCTGCCTTCGTCAGTTTAAGTGAGGGTGCACCGGAAATATTGATTGTCGCAGCCTCCTTATCCCCGAATTTATCCTTTGCGGTCCGGTAGATTATGGAGCCTGTGATAATGTCGCAGATTATTGCCGGAAGCTTAACAATAAGTCTCCATATGCCGGTATTGTAGCTTATTTTAAAAAGCCTTTGGAGAGCGCCTATCGGGTAGAGTAGATACATATATCCCGGCGGATAGTCGGTAAAGACCTCCGGGGTATAGAATTCGGAAAAGCCAAAGTCGAAAACCCTAAGTGACCATGCGCCGAAGCAGTTCATATCGGTTTCGTTGCCCTTTGACACGAAGCCGAAAACTATGCGAAGTATGATTGAAATGATGTATATAGCAGGCATATTTCTCCTAAATTGTTGCATTTGCTTAAAACAATCTTAACATTTGCTTAATTGAAATCGAAGTATATATGTTGTATAGTGTGTATTGTGCCAAGCACACAAAGTATATTATAGCACGGGAGTAAACGGCGTGCAATTAAACAGCAACAAAAAATCAAAGACATCACGAAGGGTACAATGGGTCTCGGCACTATATATAGCACCGAGCTTCATTGGCGTTTTGGTGTTTTTTATATTGCCGTTTATGGTGGTAATAAGGTACTCATTTCTCGATAATCCGATAAATGCGGAGTTTGTGGGCTTTGACAATTTCAAATATGTGCTGGGGAACGAGGCATTCAAAACGGCTGTCAGAAATACCGCAATATTTTCTGCGGTGGCAGTGCCTCTGGCGGTAGCACTGTCATTACTTCTTGCGGTGGTTTTGGAGTCAAGGATTCCCTTTAAGAGCCAGTTTCGGACATTTTTCTTAAGCCCTATGATGGTGCCCGTGGCGTCCATTGTGCTGATATGGCAGGTATTGTTCCATTATAACGGCGCAGTAAATGATTTTTTGGGACTCTTTGGCGCAGAGAAGATAGACTGGTTTAAGTCGGAGTATTCAATAATCGTCGTAGTGATACTTTTTTTGTGGAAAAATTTAGGCTACAATATGATACTCTTTATGGCGGCGCTTTCGAGCGTGCCGAGGGATATTCTGGAGGTTGCGGAGCTTGAGAGCGCCACAAAATGGCAGATATTCTACTATATAAAGCTAAGGTACTTATCGTCCACTACATTATTTGTGACGATAATGTCACTTATAAACTCCTTTAAGATATTCAGGGAGGTTTACCTTTTGACCACGGATTATCCCTACGATTCCGTGTATATGCTGCAGCATTTTATGAACAATAAGTTTAAAAGCCTTGACTATCAGACTCTGTCCGCAGCGGCAATACTGATGTCCCTAGTTATGATAGTGATAATAGGGGCGCTGTTTGCGGTGGATTACCTGTTTGGCAGGGATGTGGAGGGGTAGCGTGGAGCTTAACAGGATTCATGGAGGGAAAAAGAAAAATATCGGCGTCAAGCTAAAAATCGGCATTGCCACAATTATTGCGGGATTTTTTGCCGTGATGTTTCTTATGCCGATAATCCTTACCATAACAAACTCCTTTATGTCCTCCTCCGAGATATCCGCAAATTACGGCTCTGTCTTTGCCACAAGCCAAACGGGAGGGAAGGTATATATTTCGGAAAAAGTGAACTTGAAATTTATTCCGGATATGGTATCATTTTCGCAGTATGCAACTGTGCTTTTTAAAAGTCCGGACTACCTTTTCAAGTTTTGGAACTCCTGTTTTCTTGTGGGTCCCATAGTGGTATTCCAGCTTGCGGTGGCTTTCCTTGCCTCCTACGGCTTTGCAAGATATGACGGGAAGATACGGAGCATCATATTTTTCGGCTACATTATATTGATGCTTATGCCGTATCAGGTAACGCTTGTGCCGAATTACCTTGTGAGCGACTTTTTGGGGATTGTGGATACATACAGGGCTATATGGCTGCCGGGAATATTTTCCCCCTTTGCGGTATTTTTGCTTACCAAATTTATGAGGAGAATACCGGTATCCTGCATTGAGGCGGCGCAGATAGACGGAGCCGGAGAGTGGACGATATTCAGGCGCATCTGCTTCCCGTTATGCAAGGGTGCGCTGGGGAGCGTTGCAATACTTGTGTTCATAGATTATTGGAATATGGTGGAGCAGCCGTTAATCCTTTTGTCCGATGCGGACAGACATCCGCTTTCGGTGTTTTTAAGCAGGATAAACAGCGCAGAGATAGGGCTTGCCTTTGCAGTAGCGACAATATATATGGTGCCGACCTTGCTTGTGTTTCTCTACGGGGAGGATTATCTTGTGGAGGGGATCACGTTTCAGGGCGGCATAAAGAACTAAATTAACTAATCTGGAGAAGTCATAATATGGAGAAGCGCACAAAAAGGGAATGGATAAAGACGGCGGCGATAATATTCTTATCGGCAATGCTTGTTCTTACCTTTTTTTCCAATACAATAATGAACCACTCCCTGCCGGAGGTAAATGCACAGTATGTGCAGTCCGATACCATTACCGCAAAGATTCGTGGAGGCGGTGTCGTGGAGAGCGGAGACCCTTACAATGTGACTATGGAGCAGACCAGAAAGATTGCCTCTGTCCCTGTGAAGGTGGGGGATAAGGTAAATGCGGGGGATGTGCTTCTGTATCTGGAGGATAAGGACAGCACGGAGCTAAAGGCGGCGCAGGAGAAGTATGATGCGGCGGTAAAGGCATATGACCAGCTTTTGCTGAGCGCAGAGGTAACTGCGGCGGCGGTGAGCGGCGCAGCCTCCGGAAGAGACCCTGCGGCATACAGAAATCAGCTGTCGGATGCGATAAGCAATAATGTGAATGCGACGAAGACTTATACACAGCTCAACAATAGGAAAACTGAGATAGAGGCAAGGATTAAGTATCTGAATTCAAGGATAGGCTCGGACGATTTGACAGAGCTTGAAACGGCAAAAAAGAATGCAAAGACAGCCTTGAATACAGCGGAAACGGTGAAAAATACGGCAGTTAAGCAATATGAAACAGCAAAGAAAAAATTTGATGTAAGTGGTGGAGATAGCGGTTATAAACAATCGGACATAAATGAACTGGAAAATGATAAAATTGAGGCTGAAGAGAAATATAAATCAGCAGTTTCCGATTACGAAAAGGCAAAAAAGGAGTATGAGGACGCTCTCGATGATGATGATGATGACGACAATAGCGTGAGCGACAGAAAGAATGAGATCAAGAATCTCCAAAAGGAGCTTGATGAGATAACCCTTAAGCTTGCCTCTGCGACAGTCAACCAGACTAACGCAAAGGACAACCTGGATACGCTCTCCGTGGACGTGGGAAACATCATATCCCTCGAATACGCCTACAAGGATGTTTCCGATGCACTGGAGGAGCTCAACAAGGAGAAGGACAAGGCAATCGGAGCCACAGTCGACGCCAAGATTGCGGGTACAATAACCGAGATAAACACCGCCGCAGGGAAGGAAGCCGGGGCAGGAGAGACGCTTTTGGTCATACAGCCTGCGGACAAGGGCTATTCTATGAGCTTTACCGTCACAAACGAACAGGCAAAGAGGCTCTCCGTGGGAGACAGAGCGGAGATCGTAAACTCCTGGCGCTATGAGGAGATGGATATTACCCTTACAAGCATTAAGCCGGACAAGAAGGAGCCGGGGCAAAAGAAGCTTCTTACCTTCGAGATACAGGGGGAGGTAACTCCCGGACAGACCATAAATGTATCCGTGGGCGGAAAGAGCGCAACCTATGACACCGTCGTGCCTAATTCCGCTATAAGGGAGGACAATAACGGAAAGTTTGTGCTTGTCGTGGAGACGAAGTCCACGCCACTAAGCAACCGCTATATCGCAAGGCGCTACGATATTGATGTTTTGGCTGCGGATGATACAAAGTCCGCAATAAGCGGAGCGTTGTACGGCAATGAGTTTGTCATCACCACATCCACAAAGCCCATAGAAGCAGGCATGCAGGTGCGTCTGGCAAACGATACG